>CAVZVK010000015.1:0-55772 GCA_963778715.1 uncultured Solirubrobacterales bacterium | reverse complement strand
CGCTCCCGCAGCCTCGGCCTGGTGCTTCGCCTCCTCCATCACTTTCTCGCCCCGCTCCTCGATCGCCTCCTCGTGTTCGACGATCTCGCCGCCCCAGAGCCCCGGGGGTGAATAGCCGAAGACGACGACAACCTGGTCACCCAGCGCCTTTGCGGTCCTGAGCCCCTCCTCGAGCGCGGCCCGGCTGCAGTCCGAGCCGTCGTATCCGACGACTATCTGACTCATCTCAGCTCCCTCCCTCGTCGCGTGCGATCGGGACCGGCTCCAGCGCCGCTTCGCCCTCGAGGAACCCGGCGGGCACCACCTCGGGCTTGCGCTTGAAGAACTCCGGCATCGTGCGCCACTGCACGAACATCAGAAGGACCCCGAGCACGAGGAAGAAGGCGGCGATCACCAGCGGCGGCCCGACCCCGAGCCAGGAGTTGCCCGATTCGGAGTTGGCCGGATCGGAGAGTTCGATCCCGTTCTTGATCAGCAGGTAGAAGAGGATCACGCCGCCGATCAGCGGGCCGACGCCGACGAAGAAGAAGTTCTTGACGCTGCGAAAGAGCTCACGCCGGTAGTAGATCGCGCAGGCGAAGCCGGTGAGCCCGATGTAGAAGGAGATCATCAGGCCCAGCGCCGCCAGCGAGTCGAAGAGGATGTCTTCGCTGACCAGGGTCAGGCCGACGTACCAGACGATCGAGAGGACGCCCATCAGCACGTCGAGATGTGGGGGGTGAGGAAGCGCGGGTGGACCTTGCCGAGGCTCTTCGGCATCGCGTTGGCGCGCGCCATCGAGAGCGTGGTTCGCGCGGTCGGCAGGATCGTCGTCTGGGTCGAGGCCGCCGCCGAGGTCAGCACCGCGATGATCAGGATCTTGTCCAGCGGCGAGCCGAAGACTTCGGTGCCGAGGGCGTTGAGCACGTCTTCCTGGTTGGCGACGAGCTGGTCGATCCCCGCGTAGGCCTGGGCCGCGACCGCGACGATCAGGTAGATCCCGAGCAGGATCAGGGTGCTGATCACCGTCGCCCGGCCCGGCGCCTCGCCGGGGTCCTCGGTCTCCTCGTTGACGGTCGCGGTCGTGTCCCACCCCCAGTAGATGAAGACCGCCAGCAGCATGCCGGCGGAGATCTCGCTGGGGCTGAGCGCTGAACGGGTTGATCCAGGAGAGGCTCGGGTGACCGAGGCCGCCCCGGCGCTCGCCCGGCGTAGACCTTGACCAGGGCGACCACCGCGAAGACGGCCAGGGTGATGATCTCGGCTGCCAGCAGGCCAACCTGCGTGCGCGCCGAGAGCTCGATCCCGATCACGACGATCGCGGTCATGATCACGATCCAGATCACCCCGACCGCTGTCACGGCCGCGGTCGATTCGGCCGCCGACGTCCAGCTGAAGAGTTCGAAGGTGTAGAGGCCGGCGATCTGGGCCAGGTTGGCCATCACGATCACGTCGGCGACGACGATCGTCCAGCCGGCGATCCAACCGAGCTGCGGGCCCATCGCCTTGGTCACCCAGGAGAAGCTGGTGCCGCAGTCCGGGTCGGCCTTGTTCATGTAGTAGTAGCCGGCGGCGACGAGGAACATCGGGACGAAGCTGATCAGCAGGATCGCCGGCGACTTCAGGGCGACGGCGGCGGCGATGAAGCCGAGGGTGGCGGCGAGGCTGTAGCCGGGGGCGGTCGAGGCGACGCCGATGACGACGCTGGAGACGAAGCCGATCGCGTTCGCCTTCAGACCCTTGTCGCCGCTGCTGGGCGCGCCGGGAGCGACCGGAACGGGCCTGTCGGACGATGGAACCGCTGCACTCTCCATCCCAACTCCTCTCCGTCGAGCCCGCCGCTTCGTACACGGCGACCGTTTGAAAGTACGCCGGCCAGCCGATGAGCACAAGTGGCGATTGTCCCAAAAGGCAGGCACCGACTTGTACTATTCGTATAAGCCACTTGCCTCGGATATGCCCTAGTGAACATTGCAGTTGCGCTATACCAGTTCTAGCGTTGTCCATATCGTCGAAGCATGAGAGGAGACTGACATGGCCGTAGCGTCGCGACCGGAACGGGATTCGGCGGTGGACAGCGGCCTGCAGGAGCTGGCCCGGCGCCATCTCTGGATGCACTTCTCGCGCATGGGCTCCTACGGCGCCCGACCACGAGATCCCGATCATCACCCGCGGCGAGGGCTGCTACGTCTACGACGAGCACGGCAAGCGCTACCTCGACGGCCTCTCCGGCCTCTTCTGCGTCAACGCCGGCCACGGCCGCACCGAGCTCGGCGAGGCGGCCGCGCGCCAGGTGGACGAGCTCGACTTCTACACGCTCTGGAGCTACGCCCACCCGCGCGCGATCGAGCTCGCCGCCCGCCTCGCCTCGCTCGCGCCCGGCGACCTCAACCGCGTCTTCTTCACCTCCGGCGGCTCGGAGGCGGTCGAGTCGGCGCTGAAGCTCGCCCGCAACTACCACCGCGCGCGCGGCAAAGGCCAGAAGCACAAGGTGATCGCCCGCGAGATCGCCTACCACGGCACCTCGCTGGGCGCCCTCTCGGCCACCGGCATCACCGAGCTGCGCTCGCAGTTCGAGCCGCTGTCCCCGGCGGCTGCCACGTCCCCAACACCAACCTCTACCGCTGGCCCGAGGACCGCCACCCGCTCTGGGCGGCGACGCGATCGAGGAGCGGATCGAGTTCGAGGGCCCGGAGACCGTCGCCGCGGTGATCCTCGAGCCGGTCCAGAACGCCGGCGGCTGCTTCGTCCCGCCCGACGGCTACTTCCAGCGGGTGCGCGAGATCTGCGACCGCTACGACGTGCTGATGATCTCCGACGAGGTGATCTGCGCCTGGGGCCGGCTCGGCCACTACTTCGGCTGCGAACGCTTCGGCTACGTGCCCGACATCGTCACCGTCGCCAAGGCGCTGACCTCGGCCTACGCGCCGATGGGGGCGCTGATCGCCTCCGACGCGGTCGCCGCGCCGTTCATGGAGGGCGACGCCTCCTTCGCCCACGGCTTCACCTTCGCCGGCCACCCGGTCGCCGCGGCGGTGGCGATGGCCAACCTCGACATCTTCGAGCGCGAGGACCTCTGCGGGCACGTGCTCGCCAAGGAGGACGAGTTCCGGCAGATGCTGGAGTCGCTGCACGACCTGCCGATCGTCGGCGACGTGCGCGGCGCCGGCTACTTCCAGGCGATCGAGCTGGTCAAGGACCGCGAGACGAAAGAGAGCTTCGACGACGAGGAGTCGGAGGACCTGCTGCGCGGCTTCCTCTCCGGCGAGCTCTACAAGCGCGGCCTGATCTGCCGCGCCGATGACCGCGGCGACCCGGTGGTGCAGCTGGCGCCGCCGCTGATCGCCGACACCGAGCAGTTCGAAGAGATCCACGACGTCCTGCACGGCGTGCTGAGCGAGGCCTGGGAGCGGGTCGGGCGATAGGGAACGCCATGCTCACCGTCCAAAGCCTGCTCGACGAGCTCGACCTCGACCTCGCGGCCGGCACCCACGCGGCGGAAGCGCCGGTGCGCTGGGTGCACATCTCCGAGCTGGAGGACCCGACGCCGTGGCTCTCCGGCGGCGAGCTGATGCTGACCACCGGCATTCCGCTCGACTCCGCCGCCAAGCAGCGCGCCTTCGTCGGCCTGCTCGCCGAGCACAACCTCGCCGGGCTCGGCTTCGGCACCGGCTTCAACCACGACAAGCTGCCCAAGGCGCTGGTCGACGAGGCGAAGAAACGGGACTTCCCGCTCTTCGAGGTCCCCTACTCGACCCCGTTCATCGCGATCACCGAGAAGGCCTTCGCCCGGCTCGTCAACGAGCAGTACGAGGTGCTGCAGCGCGGCATCGCCGTGCAGCGCCGGCTCGAGCGGCTGGTGCTGGAAGAGCGCGGGCTGGAGGAGATCGTGGCGACGATCTCCTCGGCGGTCGGCGGGACCGTGGCGATCCTCGGCGGCCGCGGCGAGCGCCTTGCCGGGCGGGGCTTCCGCCGCGAGCTCTCGGCCGAGGCGGTGAAGGCGATCCGCGAGGAAGCGCTCTCCCACACCGCCGACGGCCACCCCTTCGTCCCCGCCCACCCGGCGGTCGCCGGGCGCGCCCTCGCCCACCCGGTGATCTCGCCCGGGGGCGGGCCCGCCGCAGGCCTGGGTCGTGATCGTCCGCGACTCCGGCGGGCTCGGCGACTTCGAGCGGCTGATCCTGCAGCAGGCTGTCGCCGTCGTCGCGCTCGAGCTGATGCGGCGCCGCGTCGCCCGCGAGACCGAGCGTCGCCTCGCCGGCGACGTCCTCGCCGGGGCGCTGGGCGGGCGCCTGGAGCCATCCGAGCTGCGGCGCCGGCTTGAGCCCTTCGGCATCGGCGAGGAGGCCGCGGTGCTCGTCTTCGCCCTCGACGACCCCGCCGCCGCCGAGTCGGCCTTGGAGCGGGCGCTCGCCGCCGACGCCTGCCCCGCCGTGGTCGCGCCCCACGCCAGCGGCCGCCGCGAGCTGCTCTGCGCCGTCGTCGACGCCGCCGACCGCGACCCGGTCGACCTCGCCGCCGAGGCCCGCAAAGCGCTCACGGTCGACCGCGGCGCCGTGCGCGCCGCGGCCAGCCGCCCGGCCCCGCCCGAGCAGCTGCGCCACTCCTTCCACGAGGCCCGCTGCGCGCTCGAGGCGACCGCGATCGGCAACGGCAGCGCCCCCGAGGTCGCCTCCTGGCGCGACCTCGGTGCCTTCACCCTGCTGCTCTCGATCCAGGACGACGACGCGCTGAAGCTCTACTGCGACAGCGTCCTCGGCCCGATCGAGGAGGGCGACGAGGAGTACGGCGGCGAGCTGCTGCGCTCGCTCGAGGCCTTCATCGAGCAGAACGGCCAGTGGGAGAAAGCCGCGCGCGAGGTCTACTGCCACCGCCACACGCTGCGCTACCGGATGCGCCGGGTCGAGGAGCTGACCGGCCGCGACCTCTCGCGCGCCCACGACCGGATCGAGTTCTGGCTGGCGCTGCGAGCGAGGGAGCTGGTCGACGTGAAGGTCGGGATCCCGGCGGAGATCAAGCCCGACGAGTACCGCGTGGCGATCACCCCGGCGGGCGTGCGCGAGCTGGTCGAACACGGCCACGAGGTCGCTGGTCGAGGCCGGGGCCGGCGAGGGCAGCGCGATCGGCGACGCGCGACTTCGAGGCGCAGGGCGCCCGCATCGCCCCCGACGCCGCGAGCGTCTTCGGCGAGGCCGAGATGGTGCTGAAGGTGAAGGAGCCCCAGCCGCTCGAGGTCGAGATGCTGCGCCCGGGCCAGCTGCTCTTCACCTACCTGCACCTCGCCCCCGACCCCGAGCTGACCCGCGGCCTCTGCGGCTCGGGCGCGACCTGCGTCGCCTACGAGACGGTCGAGGACGCGCGCGGACGGCTGCCGCTGCTGGCGCCGATGAGCGAGATCGCCGGCAAGATCGCCACCCAGGCGGGCGCCTTCATGCTGGAGAAGCCGCTCGGCGGCCGCGGCATCCTGCTCGGCGGCGTCCCCGGCGTGGCCGCCGCCAACGTGATGGTGATCGGCGGCGGCGTGGTCGGCATGAACGCCGCCTTCATCGCGATCGGGATGGAGGCCGACGTCTTCGTCTTCGACAAGTCGATCGACCGCCTGCGCGAGCTCGAGGTCGCCTTCGCCGGCGCGCTGCTCGACCGTCTACTCGACCACGCTGGCGGTCGAGGAGATGCTGCCGCGGGCCGACCTGGTGATCGGCGCCGTCCTCGTCCACGGCGCCCGCGCGCCGTACGTCGTCCGCCGCGAGCAGCTGGCGCTGATGAAGCCCGGCGCGGTGCTGGTCGACGTCGCGATCGACCAGGGCGGCTGCTTCGAGACCTCGCGCCCGACCACCCACTAGGACCCGACCTTCGAGGTCGACGGGATCACCCACTACTGCGTCGCCAACATGCCCGGCGCGGTGCCGATCACCTCGACCCACGCCCTCACCAACGCGACCCTGCCCTACGCGATCGCCCTCGCCGACGAAGGCGTCGCCGGCGCGATCCGGCGCGACCCGGGCCTGCGTCCCGGCGTCAACGTCGCCGCCGGCGAGGTCACCCACCCGGCGCGTCGCCGAAGGCGTCGGCATGAGCTGCACCCCGCGTCGAGGGCAGGCGTCTCGAACTCGAGATCCGATGGAGGCAACGATGGCCGACGAGACAGCTGCAGAACTTCATCGGCGGCAAGGCGGTCGACCCGGCCGAGGGCGGGACCGAGGAGGTGGTCAACCCGGCCACCGGCGAGGCGATCGCCGAGGCGCCGCTCTCGACCAAGGCCGACGTCGACGCCGCCGTGGCCGCGGCCAAGGGCGCCTTTCGCGGCTTGGGCGGCGACGCCGCCCGGCGAACGGGCGCGGGCGCTGCTGCGGATGGCCGACCTGATCGAGGAGCGCGGCGAGGAGATCGCCGACCTCGAGTCGGCCGACGCGGGCAAGCCGCGCAGCGCCGTGGTCGAGGACGAAATCCCGGTGATGGCCGACAAGCTGCGCTTCTTCGCCGGCGCCGCGCGCGACGATGGAGGGTCGCGCCGCGCGGCGAGTACATGGAGGCGCACACCTCCTTCATCCGCCGCGAGCCGATCGGCGTCGTCGGCCAGATCACGCCCTGGAACTACCCGCTGATGATGGCGATCTGGAAGATCGGCCCGGCGCTCGCGGCGGGCAACACGGTCGTGCTCAAGCCGGCCGAGACGACGCCGCTGAGCACGTTGCTCTTCGCCGAGTGGTGTGGCGAGATCCTGCCCGCCGGAGTCTTCAACGCGATCGGTGGCCACGGCGAGCCGACCGGCGCCGAGCTGGTCACCCATCCCGACGTCGGCATGGTCTGCCTGACCGGCTCGCCGCCGACCGGCAAGTGGATCGCCAAGGCCGCCGCCGAGACGCTCAAGCGCGTACACCTGGAGCTGGGCGGCAAGGCGCCGGTGGTGGTCTTCGACGACGCCGACATGGAGGCCGCGATGGAGACGATCGCCGGCACCGGCTACTACAACGCCGGCCAGGACTGCACCGCGGCGACCCGGGTGCTCGCTTCCAAGGGCGTCTACGACGACGTCGTCAGCGGCCTCGCCGGCGAAGCCAAGGGCCTCGTCCTTGGCGACACGACGTCCGCCGAGACGACCCTCGGCCCGCTCAACTCCGCCCGCCAGCGCGAACGGGTCGAGGGCTTCCTCGAGCGCAAGCCCGGCAACGCCGAGATCGTCACCGGTGGCGATCCAGCCCGACCTGCCCGGTTTCTTCCTCGAGCCCGCCGTCGTCGCCGGCCTCGAGCAGAGCGACGAGATGATCCAGGACGAGATCTTCGGCCCGGTGATCACCGTGCAGCCCTTCAGCGACGAGCAGAAGGCGATCGAGTGGGCAAACGGCACCCGCTACGGCCTCGCCTCCTCGGTCTGGACCCGCGACGTCGGCCGGGCGATGCGGGTCGCAAACGCGCTCGAGTTCGGCTGCGTCTGGATCAACGACCACATCCCGCTCGTCTCCGAGATGCCGCACGGTGGCTTCAAGCAGTCCGGCTACGGCAAGGATCTGTCCGTCTACGCGCTCGAGGATTACACCGAGATCAAGCATGTAATGATCAACCTCGAATGAGGCTTGCCATCGCAGGGGTGGCGGTCGCTGCGTTGGTGTTCGCCGCCGCTGCTCCCGCCGCCGAAGAAGAAGAAACGCCGCGCTGCCATGGGCGGCGGGCGAAGATCGTCGGCACCGAAGGCGACGACGTGCTGCGCGGGACGCCCGGGCGCGACGTGATCTGGGGCGGTGGGGGCAACGACGAAATCCTCGGCAGCCTCGGCAACGACCTGCTCTGCGGCGGGCCCGGGGCGGACCTGATCCACGGCGGTCGCGGCAACGACATCGCCGATGGCGGCGCCGGCGACGAGGACCGGGTGATCGGCGATCTCGGCGACGACAAGCTGCTGGGCGGCAGCGGCGACGGCGACGAAGTGGCGGGCAGCCTCGGCATCGACACCACGAGCGGCGGCCCCGGCAACTTCGACCTCGTTCACGGCGACTACGGCTACGACCGCATGGACGGTGGCCCAGGCCACGGCGACATCGCATCCTTCGCGACCGACGTCGGCGCCGGTCGCAGCGGCGGCGTCAAGGTATCGCTGGCAAAGCACCGCGCCAAGGGCGACGGCCACGACCGCCTCTTCCGCTTCGAGGCGCTCGAAGGCTCGGCCTTCGACGACGTCCTCGTCGGCAACCACCAGGCCAACGCGATCGACGGCGGCGCCGGCAGCGATGTGATCCGCGGTGGCGGTGGCGCCGACCATCTCGCCGGCGGCCAGGGGACCGACCGCTGCCAAGGTGCAAAGGGGCGCACGTCCTCCTGTGGGCGGGAAGCGAAGCCGAAGGCCTCGGCCTACGTCGAAGTCGACCCCGTCTCGGGCGGCGGTGGGGGGCTGGAGCTGGTCGGGGGCGGAGGCCACGACGCCTTCGTCGTCGCCTTCAACGAAGACGTCTCCACCTTCGGAGTGAGCGCCGCCAAGGGGATCGCGGTCGGCCAGGGCTGCTCGCGGGTCAGCGCCATGCAGGTGAGCTGCGCCACCGAAGGGCCGGCGCGCTGGGTGATGGCCGACCTCGGCCCCGGCAACGACAGCCTCGTGGTCGAAGGCTCGCTGGCGGGCGCCCAGAACGTCCGCATCGCCGGCGGGCTCGGCAACGACACGATCAAAGGCGGTGAAGAGGACGACCTGATCGAGGCCGGCTTCGGCGCCGACCGCCTCTACGGCGAGGGCGGCGCCGACGGTCTGATCGGAAGCAGGCCGGGCCCGACGTTCCTCTACGGAGGTGCCGACGGCGACCTATTGGCGGCCGGCGGCGGCTGCGCCGGTGGCGCCCTGGTCGGCGGCCCCGGCCGCGACGACGCCTCCTTCGCCGAGACCCCGGCGCACCCCGGTGTCCTGCACGTCTCCTTTCCAGCCCACGCCGCCTGGATCGACGCGATCCCCGGTTGCCACAAAGTCCACCTCTCACCGACCGACGAGGACATGGAGGGCTCCTTTGACTGGGACGTCCTCGTTGGTGACAGCCGGGCCAACGCGATCCTCGGCCAGCCTGGCGCCGACCGCTTCTACGGCGGCGGTGGAGAAGACGTGATCGACGCCCGTGACGGAACCAAGGACTTCTCGATCCAGTGCGGACGTGGAAGTCCGGCCAAACCGGGACGCCCGGTCCGCGGCATCGCCGCCGGGCGTGCCCTCACCGACCCCTTCGACCCCGGCCCGTCCCTCTGCTCGATCACCAAGCACGGCCGACCCGTCGACGGCCTCGGCGCCGCCGACGAAGACGAACCCGGCTAGCGGGCGCGGCCCTCGCTGTTCGCCACGGCGCAGGCTTCCTCGGCGCCGAGGAAGGGTGTGAGAGTGATGAACGTGGCTAGGGGGGCGATCTCGCCCATGCTCTCGGCGCCACCGCGGCGCACCTGGTCGTAGATCATCGAGTAGATCGCGCCGCCGATCGCCTCGGCGGCGATTGGGCTGGCGTCCGGGTTGCGTTCGTAGCCGGGGACAAGCAGCGCCTCCATGCTTTCCATCACCCGGTCGCGCTGCTCCAGCGCCCGCTTGCCGGCGGCGTAGACGTCGACCGCGCCGAGCGTCGTGTACTCGGGCTCGGCGGCGCAGAAGGCGAACATCGAGCCGAAGGCGCCGCGCACCTGGTGGGGCCAGTCGGAGGAGCGGCGGAAGGCTGGCAGGGTCGAGGCCAGCATCTGCGCAGAGCCGCTGTCGACCGCGGCTAGCATCGCCTCCTCCTTGTCAGCGAAGTTGGCGTAGAAGGTGGAGAGGGAGATCGAGGCGCGGGCAGCGATGTCGCCGACCGTCATCGCCTGGTAGCCCTTCTCGGCGACCACCGAAGCGAGTGCGCGCAGGATGCGCTCGGCCTGGTCATAGCCCTCCAGGCGCGGTCCACGGGCGGAAGGCCGTCCGCGCGGGCGGCGCAGTGGTTCTGGCGGTGGCAGGTAGGCGATGGCCCAATCCCACATCTCCGGCGCCAGTTCGAGCAGTTCGACCTCCTCACCGCGGTAGAGGCGTGTGTGGATCACCTTGCGGATGCCCCCGATCAGCGCCCGCACGATCTCGAGCGGCATCTCTTGACGGCCGGGAACCCCCTCCATGGTCGTGGAGACGAAGCCCTGGAAGGTGTCGATGGCACGGTCCATCTCTTCGACCGCGGCCGCCCCGGCGGCGAAGATCTCGACGAAACACATCCGCGAGGCCGCGGCCTGTTCGACGATCAAGGCAATCAGGGCGTCGAAGGCCTGGTGGGCCCGCTCCTCCCCGGCGGGCTGGCCGTTGGCCCCCGAGATCCCGCCGACGGTTGGGCCGAGAAAGGAGCCGACTGCCGCCAGCAGGCAGTCCTGCTTGTCGCTGAAGTGCTCGTAGAAGGCGCTGCGCGAGACGCCCGAGAGCTCGAGCAGATCCTCGACCCGCGTTGCCTCGTAGCCATTCTCCGCGACGACTGCGACGAGCGCGGCGAAGAGCCGCTCGCGCTGGTTGCGTGCCACCTCCTCCGCTGGCAGCCGCCGGCCCGGTCGCAGCTTGCGATCGCGCAGCGTGCTCGCGTCCCCCCACGGCGTCCTCATCATCGAGTTGGGACGATAGCCGGCCGTTACGTCACTTCCGCGCTTGCTTAGGACTTTCGGAATGGCTCAATGGTATGGCTGATTCTTTTGGAACACAAGCGTTTTTGGCTTAAAGGTAAGGTTTTTGGCCGAAAATTTAGGATCTGCCTTGCATTTCTAGTAGGGCTATGTTTTTATGTGGGTGGCCAAACGCTGTGCAGCGGTCGCCGGACCTCCCTACCAGCGACCAACACGCCGCCGGCCCCCTTCCGGCGGCGGCCGAAAAAGCAAACACGAGCCCGGACCAGGCGCCTCCCTCGCCGGTCCGGGCCGTTTGTGTTCTACGGGCGGAGTTCGATGAAGCCAGCGGCGGCGAAATCTCCGTCGAAGGCGAGAGCTTCTGTGATCCCCTTGGCACGCATGTAGGCGAAGCTGGTGGCATCGACGAACGAGTACTCGCGCTCGTCGTGCTGGCGCAGCCAGCGCAGGGCCTCTGCTTCGATCTGCTCTGACACGCCGCTGACGCCGACGTGTCCGGCGGGGTCGTCGAGGTTGTCCAACATTTCGGCCGCCTTGCCGTGCCAGGCCCTTCGCCTGACCCATGTCCAAGCCTCTCCGCGGACGTGGTTGGTGGTCACCACGCGCCTTCCCGCTATCTGACGGGATAGCTGGACGGCCGCCTCGTGATGTTCGTCCCGCCCGATCAGGCCAGCGACCAGGAAGGAGGTGTCGGCAAAGATCATGGGTCCGGATTTGACGGGCCATATACGACCTCGTCGACGGTCATGCTGCTGTCGGGATCGCTTTCGACGGTCCCGAACATCTTGAACAGCGGATCCTCCTCTATGGGCGGCAATGGCCGTATCTCCTCCCGCACGCAACGTCTGATCACCTCCGCCTTCGAGAGCCCCTCCTCTTCGGCGCGTCTTTCCACCGCCGCGTCGAGCTCGGGCTCGATCGATATCTGCAGTCGCTTCATGCGGGCCAAGTTACATCACCTCCATTGAAGTAATGTAACGCATCAGGCACGAATGTGTGCCAATCGAGTGCCAACTACGTTAATTCGGTGCCCGCAGGCGTGGATCGACGGACGTGGCGAGTGAACTACGCTTGTTACATGGCCCGGAGCCCGAGTGAGGACGAGGGGGCGGCGATCGCCGCGGCGATTGAGCGTTTCCGCGCGGAGACGGCGCCGGCAGCCGGCGGCCAGGAGGAGGCCATCGGCCCGTGGCAGCGGGCAGCGCTGCTCGAAGGGGTCGGCGCGAAGGGCACTGTCGAGGACGTCGAAGGAGGAGAGCAGATGGCTGTCGTGAAGATCATCGAGCTGGTCGGCAGCTCTAAAACGTCGACCGACGACGCGGCGCGTCAGGCGCTGAGCCAGGCCCAGGGCACGCTGCGGAACATCCGGGCGGTCGACATCGTCTCGACCGGGATCCGCGGCGAGAACCTGGACGAGTACCGCGCCCACGTGCGGGTCGCGTTCCTGATCGAGGGGACGGACATCGACTGATGGAGCGAGGGCAGGGAGATCTCGCGCGAGGAGGCGCAGAAGCTGGTCGACGACGGCGCGCAGCTGGTCGACGTGCGCGCCGACCACGAGTGGGAGATGGGGCGGATCGCCGGGCGCCACGCACCTGCCGCTGGCCGAGCTGGCGGAGCGGGCCGGCGAGATCGACAAGGATCGGCCCGTCGTCCTCTACTGCCGCGGCGGCAATCGCTCGACGATGGCGACCGAGGCTCTGGCCGCCGCGGGCTTCGACGCGGCGAAGCTGAGCGAGGGGATCGTCGGCTGGGCCGAGGCGGGGCTTGCCGCTCGAGCCGGAGGACGGCGACGTCGCCGAGTCGGGCGAGGCCGCATCGATCCTCCACGCCCGCAAGAAGCTGCCTCCAGAGCTGACCAAGCTTAAATACCCTAATCCCTGTCAGGTTTTGCTATTTTCCTCGCGTGGAGGTCGTCGTAGACCAGCAGAAGGAGCAGCGGGGCAAGGGCCGCACCGGCACCCTGGAGAACCCGGAGACGTATCGAGAACGTCCCCGGGCACGTCATCCCGATCATCGAGCGCGAGTTCGACGACTTCGACAACGAAGCCGAGGAGTTCCTCGCCGGCAAGCGGGTCGAAGACGAGTTCATCGGCTTCCGCCTCAAGCAGGGCGTCTACGGCCAGCGCCAGCCCGACGTGCAGATGGTCCGGGTCAAGCTGCCCTTCGGCGGCGTCACCCCGCAGCAGATGGATGCCTTCGCCAGCGTGGTCGAGAAGTACGCGCCGCTGAACAAGGGCCACATCACGACGCGGCAGAACATCCAGATCCACCACGTGCCGCTGCGCGACATGGAGTCGCTGCTGCGCGAGATCGCCGAGGCCGACCTCTCCTCGCGCGAGGGCTGCGGCAACACGGTGCGCAACGTCACCGGCGACCCCTGGGCCGGCGTCGCCCCCGACGAGATCTTCGACCCGACGCCCTACGCCGGCGCCTACGCCCGCTACTTCGTCCGCCACCCGACGACGCAGCTGATGCCGCGCAAGATCAAGACCGCCTTCACCGGCTCCGACGAGGACCGCGCGATCACCGGCATCCACGACATCGCCTTCCTCTCGCGCGAACGCGACGGCGTCAAGGGCTTCGAGGTCCGGGTCGGCGGCGGCACCTCGATCATGGCCCGCGTCGCGCCGACCCTCTACGACTTCGTCGAGGCCGACAACGGCGACTACCTCAAGGTCTCCGAGGCCGTGCTGCGGATCTTCGACCGCCAGGAGTGGCTGCGCGCCAACCGCGCCCGCGCCCGGATCAAGGTCCTGATCGACAAGATCGGCATCGACGCCTTCCGCGAGCAGGTCGACGAGGAGCTCGAGGGCGACTGGGTCGCCGAGCGGGACTTCGACGCCGACTGTCGAGCGGCTGCGCTTCGACGACGACGAGGAGGCCAACGCCCCCGCGGCGCCGCCGGCCGCCGCCTCGCCCAACGGCGACCGCACCGAGTTCGACCGCTTCGTCGAAGGCAACGTCCAGGCGCAGCGCCAGGAGGGCTTCTCCGCGGTCGAGGTGAAGATCGACGCGCGGCGACCTGACCCCGGAGCAGTTCCGCGGCCTGGCCGCGATCATGCGCGAGTTCACCGGCGGCTACGCGCGCAGCACCGTGCAGCAGAACCTGGTCCTGCGCTGGGTCCGCGACGAGGCGCTCTACGACGTCTGGCAGCGGCTGGCCGAGCTCGGCCTCGGCGAGGCCGGCGCCGCGCGAGATCACCGACGTGGTCAGCTGCCCCGGCACCGACAGCTGCAAGATGGGCATCACCAGCTCGATGGGCCTGAACCAGGCGATCAAGGAGCGGCTCGAGGCGATGGAGATCTCCGACGCCCTGACCAGCAAGATCCACATCAAGATGAGCGGCTGCCCGAACGGCTGCAGCCAGCACCACATCGCCAACATCGGCTTCTACGGCGCCTCGCTGAAAGTCGGCGAGCGGCAGATCCCCGCCTACATCCCGCACATCGGCGGCAAATACGAGGGCGGCGAGGTGATCTTCGGCACGCGGCTCAAGTCGCGGCTGCCCGCCAAGCGCGTGCCCGAGGCGGTCGAGCGCTGGGTGCGGCTCTACGAGGCGGAGCGCTCCGGCGAGGGCGAGGAGTTCAACGCCTTCGCCGAGCGGATCGGCGCCGAGCGCTTCGAAGCGGAGGTCAAGGAGCTGACGCTGCCCGCCGAGTTCAGCCTCGAGACGATGCAGCAGTTCATCGACTGGAACCGCTCCAGCCCCTACAAGGTCGAGCGCGGGCGAGGGCGAGTGCGCGATATGAACCCGGTCGCCGCAGCGCGTCCGACGCATCTCCAGGACCCGGCAGGCGATCGCCGCCGACGCTCGAGGACCGCTCCGCCGAGCAGGCGATCGAGTGGATGTTCGAGACCTTCGGCGAGCGCCACTACATCGCCTGCTCGTTCCAGAAAACGAGCTCGGTGACCGCGCACCTGGCGACGCAAGATCAACCCGCAGGCGCGCTTCTTCTACCTCGACACCGACGTCCTCTTCCCGGAGACGTACGAGACCCGCGACCGGCTCGCCGAGGCGCTCGGGATCGAGTTCGACCGCTTCCACAACCTGACCCTGGAGGAGCAGGCCGCCCAGCTACGGCGACGAGCTCTGGAACAGCGACCCCGACGCCTGCTGCGGCTTGCGCAAGGTCGAGCCGATGCGCCGCGCCCTCTCTTCCGTAGACTGCTGGCTCGCCGGCGTCCGCCGCGAGGACTCCAGCCACCCGCGCCAAGACCCCGAAGTTCGGCTGGGACAAGCGATTCAACCTCTGGAAGCTGAACCCCCTCGCGGACTGGTCCGAGCGCGACGTCTGGAACTACATCCGTGAGCACCACCTCCCGTACAACCCGCTCCACGATCGCGGCTACCCGTCGATCGGCTGCACCCACTGCACCAAGCCGGTCGGGCCGGGCGGCTCGCCGCGCGACGGCCGCTGGGCGGGGCTCGAAAAGACCGAGTGCGGGATCAACTAGCGGCGCCAGCGCGCCTCCCGATAACTCCATTCCGTAATTCCCTTTCCCCGACCCGATTGGTGAGACTTCACGCATGAGCGAGACGATGACTGAGCTTTCCCTGACCCTTGACGAGCGCCACACGGCCGACTTCGAGATGATCGGCAACGGCGGCTTCGCGCCGCTGACCGGCTTCCAGGGCTCCGCCGACTGGGAGCGCGTCTGCGCCGAGATGCGCACCGCGGACGGCGACTACTGGCCGATCCCGATCACGCTGGCGACCGACCTCGAGTGCGAGGTCGGCGACGTCGTCGCGCTGTCCAGCGACGAAGGCAAGCCGCTGGGCCGGATCACGGTCGAGGAGATCTGGGAGCGCGACGTCAAGAGCGAGGCCGAGCGCGTCTACGGCACCACCGACGAGGAGCACCCCGGCGTCGCCGCGATCTACGAGGAGGGCAACCGCTGCATCGCCGGCCCGATCGAGGTCGACGCGCTGCCCGACCACGAGGAGGCCTTCATGCGCCGCTACAAGACGCCGGCCGAGCACAAGGCCGACTTCGAGGCGCGCGGCTGGAAGAAGATCGTCGCCTTCCAGACCCGCAACCCGATCCACCGCGCCCACGAGTACCTGACCAAGGCGGCGCTGGAGACCTGCGACGGGCTCTTCATCCACCCGCTGATCGGCAAGACCAAGGCCGGCGACATCCCCGCCGACGTGCGGATGCGCTGCTACGAGGTGCTGATGGAGAACTACTACCCGAACGACCGGGTGGTGCTGGGCGTGAAGCCGGCGAAGATGCACTACGCCGGCCCGCGCGAGGCGGTCCTGCACGCGATCGTCCGCCGCAACTACGGCGCCACCCACTTCATCGTCGGCCGCGACCACGCCGGCGCCGGCGACTACTACGGCA
This sequence comes from uncultured Solirubrobacterales bacterium, assembly GCA_963778715.1. Classification (GTDB taxonomy): domain Bacteria; phylum Actinomycetota; class Thermoleophilia; order Solirubrobacterales; family 70-9; genus VRUE01. The sequence continues at coordinate 39,860 of CAVZVK010000015.1, read as the reverse complement.
CCTACGACGCGCAGAAGATCTTCGACGAGATCGACATCGACGAGCTCGGGATCGAGCCGCTGATGTTCGAGCACACCTTCTGGTGCAACGAGTGCGAGGGGCTTGCCTCCGGCAAGACCTGCCCGCACGACAAAGAGGCGCACCTGTTCCTCTCCGGAACCAAGGTCCGCGAGATGCTCGGCAACGGCGAAAGGCCGCCGCACGAGTTCTCGCGCGACGAGGTCGCCGACATCCTGATCGACGCTTACAAGGAGGACTGAAAAAGCATGGCTGGCGAGAAGGGCTTCACCCTCTGGTTCACCGGGCTCTCCGGTGCCGGCAAGACGACGATTTCACGGCTGCTGGAGGGCCACCTGCGCGAGCGCGGCTCGAAGCTGGAGATCCTCGACGGCGACGTCGTGCGCGAAAACCTCTCCAAGGGCCTCGGCTTCTCGAAGGAGGACCGCGACACCAACATCCGGCGGATCGCCTTCGTCGCCGACCTGCTCAGCCGCAACGGCGTGCCGGTGATCACCGCGGCGATCTCCCCCTACGCGGAGATCCGCGACGAGGCGCACGAGCTGATGGGCGACCGCTTCATCGAGGTCTACGTCAAGGCCTCGGTCGACACCTGCGCCGAGCGCGACGTCAAGGGGCTCTACGCGAAAGCCTTCGCGGGCGAGATCAAGGAATTCACCGGCGTCTCGGACCCGTACGAGGTCCCCGAGAACCCGAGCCTGGGTCTGCGACACCGAGAACGAGACGCCCGAGGAGTCGGCGCAGAAGCTGCTCGAGTACCTCGAGTCGCGGGACCTGATCCCGGCGGCTGCGGTCACTGCCTAGGTGGTCGTAGCGGGGCGGCGGCGACAGGACTGGTCGGCGGGGGCATGTCGTCCGCAGGGGCTCCGCGCCTTGCGCAAACAGCTCCAGCTCCCGCTGGCTCAGGTTCGTCGCGACGCGATTTGGCCCCTCCCAAAACGCTCGGCGGGAGCCTCGCTGGAGTGTTTGTGTGGAGCGGGTCATCGGCTCACCAGCCCTCCAGGTTCGTGTGGGCCATGGGGCCGCGGCCGCCGCCCTCGGCGCGGCAGCTTGGGTGAAGGGGCCATCGGCCGCTCCCAGGCTCCGCGCGGCAGGGGACCGCAGCCGGCGCGCCCGCGAGCGCGGCCTCCCCCGTCCCGGTGCGCCTTATGGACCTCTTGGGTCCACAAGGCGCACCGGAAGGCGCAACTTCGGCGTTTGGGGTTGTTGCTTAGGCTGATGGCTATGCGGCGGGGGTCCAGTCTGGTTGTGCTGCTCGTGGTGCTGGCGTTTCCCGCCGGCGCGGGGGCGTTTGGGCCGGTGTCTAGTTTTGGATCGTGGGGGAGCGGGCCCGGGCAGTTCGAGCCTGAAGGTGGGATTGCGATTGGGCCGAACTCGCACACCTATGTGGCCGACTACTTGAATGGGCGAGTGGACGAGTTCGGGGCTGATGGGTCGTTCGTGCGGTTCTTCGGCAGCTTGACCGAACCTGAAGGGGTCGCGGTGGCCGCGAATGGGGATGTCTACGCGGCCGATCTAGGTGGAAACCGGGTCGTGGTCTACTCGGCTGAAGGTGTCTTCCTGAGGGAATTTGGGAGCACCGGAGAAGGCGCTGGGCAGATGACCGAACCGTCCGGGCTGGCGTTCGATCCGGCTTCGGGCAACCTCTTCGTCTCTGACAAGGGGTTGGCGCGGATCGATGTTTTTACGCCTGGCGGCTCGTTCGTCCGCGCTTTCGGAAGGGAAGTGAAGCTCGGTGGCGGGGGCGACATCTGCACAGTCGAAACTGGTTGCAAGAAAGGCTTGACCGGTGGGGAAGCGGGCCGGGTGATTCGCGTCCGCGGGATTGCCTTTTCGCCCGCCATCGGACGGCTTTACCTCGCTGACGAACTCAATCAACGTATCGATGTCTTTACGCCGGACGGCGAATTCCTCTTTGCGTTTGGCAAAGGAGTCAAAGGCGCCGGTGGCGGGGAAGGCGACATCTGCACCAAAGTCACCGCTTGCCATGCCGGCCTCGAAGAACCGATTGCCGGTGCAATTGGAGATCCGCTCTGGCTAGCGTTCGATCGCGAAGGGAACCTGAACGTCAGCACGATTGTCAATCACCGCATCGATGTCTTCTCGGCCAGCGGCGAATTTCTTCGGGCGTTCGGTGAGGGCGTTGCCGACGGGCAGCCCGTGTTCCAGACCTGTACTACGGTCTGTCAGGCCGGTCTGGTCAACCCAACGCCGAGGTCAGGCTCGCTCATGACCCCGGAAGGCTTGGCGATCGACTGTGGCGGTGGCCTCCAGGTGCTTGAGGTCGAAGACCAGGCCGTCGACAACTTCGCCCGCATCGAACGCTTCGGCGAGTTCACGGACCCGATTCCACCCTGCGAAGAAAAAGAACCCGTCCGGGTCATCCTGCGCAAGACCAGCCCACCCAAGCTGCGCGTGCGGATCCGCCTCAATCCAAAGCGCGGCACAGCAACCGCAACCGTAAGCACCGGCGGCACCCTCGGCTCCCTGCGACTCCGCGGCGGCCAAGTCCACCACGTCCGCAAATCAATCCGCTCTCCCAGGTGCATCCCAGACCGGGGTTGCCACCTAGCTCGCCTGACCATCCGAGCAACCGGCAAGGCCAAGCAGCAGCTCAACGAAACCGGCTCAGCCCAAATCAAGTTCTCGATCAGCTTTCACACCTCAGGGCAGCACCTCAGCGCTTGCAAAGAGCCGCATCTTGACCCTCCGCAGAAGCGTTAGGGGAGGGACGATGCCCCCTCCCCAAACGAGCGGCAGGAGCCGCTCTTGAGTGCTTGGGGAGGGGGCATCGTCCCTCCTGCCAAAACTTGGAAGGGTTACGCCGCCGGCCGGGGTGGCACCTCAGGCTTGCCGAGGCCGTAGGTGTCGTAGGCCCCGAAGCTGGCGAACGTCTTGTGCGTTGGCCCGTGGTAGTCAGAGGAGCCCGTTGGGATGAGGTTGAGTTCACCGCAAAGCTCCAGCAGGTGTTCGGTCTGCTCCATGCTGTGGGTCGGGTAGAAGGCCTCGATGCCGTCCGCGCCCAGCGAGCGGATCAGGTCATCGACCTCGTCGCGGGATTCGATGTCCCAGTAAGGATGAGCGATCACGGCTTGGCCGCCGGCCTCGCGGATCAGCTCGATCGCCTGCTCGGCGGTCGGCCAGCTGCGCGGCACGAAGGCCTTGCCGCCGGGCACTAGGTACTCCTCGAAGAAGGGCCCGAGGTCGCCGGTCGCGCCCGCGGCGCGGGCGATGTGGGGGCGGCCGATCGAGAGGGCGTCGCCGGCCTCCTTGATCGCGTCCTCCAGCTTGACTTCGAAGCCCCAGCCCCGCAGCCTTCGATGATTTCCCCGGCCCGGTCGACCCGCTCCTTCTGCGCCCGCTCGCAGGCCGGCGCGATCTTCTCCAGGTCGACCCAGTAGCCGCAGATGTGCAGGTCTTCGGCGTACTCGTGCACGCACGACATCTCGATCGCCGGCACCAGCTCGACCCCCAGCCCCTGCGCCGCCTCTTCGGCCTCCGGCACTCCAGCGATCGCGTCGTGGTCGGTCAGCGCCAGCGTCGTAACGCCCGCTTCCCAGGCCTGCGCCACGACTTCCGCGGGCGCCAACTGGCCGTCGGAGACCGTCGAATGACTCTGAAGCTCGATCAGCATGAAGTCGGCACCCTAACCGTCGGGCTCTTCCAGGAATGTGTTCGGAACAATTATCTGGCGCTCAGCCGAACAAATTCAAGTTGTTCGGTACAATTAATATATGGCTCAGCCGAACAAACTAATCGCGACCCGTCGCGGACGACCGTTGCGCGCAGACATCTACAAACGGCTGCAGGTCCAGATTGGAGAGCTTCGGGAGAAGCTGGGTGGGCTTCCCTCGCCGGAAAAGGCCGGGGGCATCTGGCGGGGCATCTGGTTGGAGGAGGCCCACCATTCCACCGCGATCGAGGGCAATACGCTCGTGCTCAAACAGGTCGAGCAGCTGCTCTCCGAGGGGCGCGCGGTGGGCAACAAGGAGCTGAGCGAATACCTGGAGGTGCGCGGTTACGCGGACGCTGCGGACTGGGTCTACGGGCACGGCATCCAGCCGGGAGAGTGGGCGAGCGGCAAGGCGATCACGCTGGCTGAGGTGCGCCAGGTCCACACCCTTGCGATGACGCCGGCGTGGGATGTGGCGCCGCACCCACAGGCGACGCCGCGGGAGCGGCCCGGCTCGTTCCGCGAGCACGACATCGAGTCCTTTCCCGGTGGGATGCGCCCGCCCGACTGGACCGAGGTTCCGGTCTTCGTTCGAGACTGGGTCGCCGATGCGCAGACACTGCGTAAGGCGGATGAGGAGAGCATCGCTGAGGCGCTGGCGATCCTCCATGCGCGCTTCGAGCAAGTCCATCCCTTCCTCGACGGCAATGGCCGCACCGGACGGCTGCTGCTCAATCTCCTCTTGGTTCGCCTCGGCTATCCCCCGGCGATCATTTACAAGGGCGATCGCTCCAAGTATCTGGCTGCCTTGCGCCGCGCCGACGATGGCGACCCTGGGCCTCTGGGCGAGTTCCTCGCCCGAGCGATCCTCGACAACCTCTACAAGTTCGTCGTCCCCGCGATCGCCGGTCCCGCCAGGCTGGTTCCGCTCCCAGCGCTGGCGACCGACGGACTCTCCGCCAACGCCTTGCGCGTCGCGGCCGTCCGCGGTCGCCTCAAGGCCGCCAAGGCAGCAGACGGCACTTGGCGCAGCTCGACAGCTTGGGTCGAGGAGTACGTCGCCAGCCGCTACAAGCGCCTGGCCTCTGAATAGACTGCGCCGCCGTGTTCCAGAAGGTGCTCATAGCCAATCGCGGCGAGATTGCGATCCGGGTCGCGCGGACCCTGAAGGAGATGGGGATCGGATCGGCTGCCGTCTACTCGGAGATCGATCGCAATGCGCCGCACGTGCGCGAGGCCGACGAGGCCTTTTTGATCGGGCCGGCGGTGCCGTCTGAGAGCTACCTGAACATCATCAAGATCATCGAGACCGCCAAGGAGGCCGGGGCCGAGGCGATCCACCCGGGCTATGGCTTCCTTGCCGAGAACGCCGACTTCGCCCGCGCCTGCGCCGAGGCCGGAATTGTCTTCATCGGCCCCCCGCCCGAGGCAATCGACGCGATGGGGTCGAAGACCAAGGCGCGCGAGATCATGGCCGAGGCAGGGGTGCCGATTGTGCCGGGCGCGACTGAGCCTGCGCCGGACATCGATGCCGCCCGCAAGCAGGCCGAGGAAGCCGGCTATCCGGTCGCCTGCAAGGCCGCCGGCGGTGGCGGTGGCAAGGGCTTCCGCGTCGCGATGACGCCCGAGGACCTGCAGGACGCCTTTGAAGGCTCCGCCCGCGAAGGCGAGAAGTTCTTCTCTGACTCGCGCGTCTACGTCGAGCGCTATCTCGAGGACCCCCGCCACGTCGAGGTCCAGGTGTTGGCCGACGGCCATGGCAACGTGATCCACGTCGGCGAGCGCGACTGCTCGGTCCAGCGGCGCCACCAGAAGGTGATCGAGGAGGCGCCCGGCCCGCACGTTGACGCCGAGATGCGCGAGCGAATCGGCAAGATCGCCACCGATGCGGCTGCCGCGGTCGGCTACCGCGGTGCCGGCACGGTCGAGGGCATGCAGGTGGGGGACGAGTACTTCTTCTTGGAGATGAACACGCGGGTCCAGGTCGAGCACTGCGTGACCGAGATGGTCAGCGGCATCGACATCGTCCGCGAGCAGGTCCTCGTCGCCGCCGGCGAGCCGCTCTCGGTCTCCCAGGATGATGTCGAGCTGCGCGGCTGGGCGATCGAGTGCCGGATCAACGCCGAGGCCGCGCACAAGAAATTCGCCCCAGCGCCAGGCGCGATCACGACCTACCGCGAGCCGGCGGGACCGGGCGTGCGGGTCGACTCCGGGGTCGAAGCGGGCTCTGAGGTGACGCCGATGTACGACCCGATGGTGGCCAAGCTGATCGTCTGGGACGTCGACCGCAAGCACGCCACGCGGCGCATGCTGCGCGCCCTCGACGAGTACGAGATCGGCGGCCTGACCACCCTGATCCCCTTCCACAAGGCGCTGCTCGCGAGCAGGCAGTGGATCGACGGCGAGACCTGCCGCGACCTGATGGAAGACCGCGACTGGCTGAAGACGACGGCGCCGGCCGAGGCCGCTGCGCCGCCAGAGGCCGAGGACGGCGCCGAGCTGGCCAGCCGCGACTACAAGGTCGAGGTCTCGGGCAAGCTCTTCGACGTCAAGGTGATCGGCGAGGCTGCCACTGGCGCCGCTGCACCAACCGGCGGCAAGAAACCGCCGAAGCGCGAGCGCAAGGCCGGCGGCGGCGCAGCCGCCTCGAGCGAGTCGCTGCCCTCGCCGCTGCAGGGCACGGTGCTCAAAGTCGCCGTCGAGCAGGGCGCCAGCGTCGAGGAGGGCGATCTGATCTGCGTGATCGAGGCGATGAAGATGGAGAACGAGATCGTCGCCCATCGTGCCGGCAAGGTCGAGGAGCTGAAGGTCGCCGAGGGCGCTTCGGTCTCCAGCGGTGACACGCTGGCCGTCATCAAATAGGCGTCGGGGACCCGACGCCTATTTGCGGTGCTGTTTTTCCTTCTTTTTTTCGCGCCGTTCGCGCAGCTTCTTGAGCAGCTCGTGCTGGCGTTCGCGCCGCGTCAGCGGGATTTCTGAGGCTTCTTCGCGGCAGGTGCGGCCGACGCAGTCCTCGAGCTCCCGCAGTTCGCGGTGCAGGTAGTTGCGGATCGGGAAGTAGTTGGGGACGCGGACGATGTTGTTGAGCTCGTAGGGGTCTTTTTCGATGTCGTAGAGCTCCTTCTCCCCGTCCGGCCAGGCGATGTACTTGTAGGGGCCGAGGCGGATTCCCTCGTAGTCTTTGGGCGGGGCGAGGATCGAGGCGCTGGCGCCAGGCTGGCGCGTCCGCGACGCGGCTGCGCCCAAACGGTGCAGGGCCGGGACGTCGGTCGATCGCGATGCGGGGCTGCTCTGGGATCCCGGTTCGGCGATCGCGCCGGCGTCGCTGACGTCGTTGGTCTCGACGAAGGACTCGAAGAGAATCGGCCGCAGCGTGGTCAGGTCGGGGTCGTGGAGAAACGGCGTCAGCGAGCGCCCGTCCATGCTCTTGTCCGGTTCGACGCCCGCCAGTTCGAGGACGGTCGGGGCGATGTCGATGTTGGCGGCCAGCTCGTCGGATTCGGTGCCGGCCTTGATGTGCGGGCCGCGGATCAGGAAGGGCAGGTGGGTGGAGGGCTCATAGGAGAGGAACTTGCCGCCGATCAGCCGGTGCTCGCCATAGAAGAAGCCGTTGTCGGAGGTGAAGATGACGTAGGTGTTGCGCAGGCGGTGCTGCGTGCCGAGCGTGTCGAGCAGCAGTTTGACCCCGTCGTCGATCGAGCGCAGCGACTCCAGCGCCTTGTCGTAGTAGATGCGGTAGGTGTGGATGTCGGCAAGCGAGAGGTAGGGGGCTTCCTTGATGAAGCTGGGCTTGTCGCTGACGTTGCCCTCGGCGAAGCCCTGGTCGCGCTTGTGCGGCAGCGGCGCGCCCTTGAACCAGTCGTAGTGGCGCGGCGCCGGCTCGGGACCGGCCGGATGGCGGAAGTCGCCGTGCGGGGCGGTGTAGTCGACCTGCAGGTAGAAGGGCTGTTCGAGCGGCGTTTCGTGCAGCTCGCCGATCGCGTAGTTGGTCAGCTGGTCGGTCTCGTAGTAGCAGGGCAGGCCGTTGAGCGGGGCGTAGGGGCAGCCGATGTCGTCGCGCTGGCCGTATTCGCGCGTTTCCCAGCTGCCCGAGTCGCCGAAGGGGCCCTCGACCACGCCGTTGTTGTTGAGCTTGTAGCCGTAGTAGTAGTGGTTGGTGTCGGCGTTGAGCACGGTGTGCCAGGCGTTCCAGCCCGGCGGCACTTCGGTGCCGTTCGAATACGGTTCGTCGCCGTAGCCGTTGAGGAACTTGCCGACGTGGATCGTGCGGTAGCCGGCGCCCTGCAGCCAGGTGGCGAGGTTGTGGGTGTAGGCGCCGCGGAAGGAGAAGCCGAAGTAGCCGCCGTTGGGCTGTACGTTGCCTTTGACCCCGTTGTTGTGGGCGTAGCGGCCGGTCAGCAGGCTGACCCGCGAGGGACAGCAGAGGGGGTAGGAGACGTAGTAGCGATTGAAGGTCTCGCCCCGCTTGGCGATCATGTTGAGCGTGTTTGGCATCGCCTGCAGCTTCGGTTGGCCGAAGCTCGCGTAGAGCTGGTCGAGGGTCTGGTCGTCGGTCTGAATCACCAGGAAGCTGGGCCGTTCGATCGGCGACCGTGGCGGCGCTGCCGGTGCGCTCGCCGGCGGTGAGCAGGCAGAACAGCGCCAGCACGCCCGCGGACAGGCATAGCGAGATGCCTCGAAGCGCCCTGCTTTGTTCGAGTCGATACATAGTGGGCAGGCGGCGCAGCGGCCGACCTATGGGTCGTAACAGCTACCCGCGCTGAAGTTGCGAAACGCTAGAGATCGCTCAGGACGCGCCGAGCTTTTTGGCGGCGTCGCGGAACGTTTTGACGGTGGCGCTGGGGGCTTTGCGACCCTCGAGTTTCTCGCCATGGCGGTTGACCCAGATCACGGGCACGTTCATTTTCAGCAGCGGCGCCACGTCGTTGGTGTAGTTGCAGCCGATGTGGAGCCAGCCTTTCTTGCCGCCGATGCGCCGGGCCGCCTCTTTGAAGTGGACCGGATCGGGCTTGTAGCTGCGCACCTGCTGGGCGGTGACGACGAGGTCGAGTTCGGTGCGCAGGTGGCGGCGCGAGATACCGAGCAGTTTGTCGTCGATGTTGGAGACGATGCCGACCTCGTAGCGTTTGCCGAGCCGGTCCATCGCCGCGTTGGCCTCGCGGAAGGGCAGCCAGTAGGCGACGCTGTTGGGCAGGAACTGGGCGCGCGAGGGCTCGATCTCCCAGCCAAGCTCGCCGGCGACCTTGACGATCGTGCGGCGCAGCACCTCGGCGTAGAGCTCGTAGGAGCCGGCCATGATTTCGGCCTGGACTTCCATGAAGCGGGCGAGGAATGGCTCCTCGGAGAAGCTGAAGCCGTCTTTCTCCGCCTCTTTTTTGCAGGCGTCGATGATGCCTTTCTCCCAGTCGATCAGGGTGCCGTAGCAGTCGGTGGTCACCCATTTGATGGTTTTGAGGCTGGGAAGGGGCATGCGGCCGCGGCATGTTATGCGAATCGCCTCTCCCGGGCGGCGCCCCGCTTGCCATCTCCAGTAGGCTGCCGCCCGCGCCAGAGCGGCGCGCCTCCTCTTCATGGACCTTCTCGAGTACCAAGGCAAGCAGCTGTTCGCCAAGCACGGCGTCGCCGTGCCCAGCGGCGAGGTCGCCGCGAACGTCGACGACGCGGTCGCCGCAGCGGAGCGGATCGGCTACCCCTGCGCGATCAAGGCCCAGGTGCTGATCGGCGGCCGCGGCAAGGCCGGCGGGATCAAGATCGCCCAGGACGTCGAGCAGGCGCGGGCCTACGCCGACGCGATCCTCGGCATGGACATCATCGGGCCGCATGGCGAGGGGCCTTTCCGGGTCGACCAGGTCTGGATCGAGGGTGGCTCGGATATCGCCGCCGAGTACTACGCCTCGGTGATCCTCGACCGCGGCGAGAAGAAGCTGCTGGCGATGGTCTCGGCCAAGGGCGGGATGGATATCGAGGCGGTTGCCGCCGAGGACCCCGACGCCCTGGTCAAGCGCCATATCGACCCGACCAAGCCTTTTAACGCTGCAGCGGCGCGGCCGATCGTCGACGCCGCCGGGCTCGACGAGGACGTGCGCGAGCAGGCTGCCGAGGTACTGGTCAAGCTAGCCGAGGTGGCGAGTTCCGAGGACGCCAGCCTGATCGAGGTCAACCCGCTGATCGTCACCGCCACTCGCGAGGTCGTCGCGCTCGACGCCAAGGTGACGATCGACGGCAACGCCCTCTTCCGCCACCAGGACCTGGCCGAGATCGCCGACACCGCGGACGACCCGCAGGAGGCGATGGCGAAGGAGAAGGGCCTCACCTACGTCAAGCTCGACGGCAACGTCGGCATCCTCGCCAACGGCGCCGGGCTCTGCATGTCGACGCTGGACGTGGTCGCCCAGGCGGGCGGCGCCCCGGCCAACTTCCTCGACGCGGGCGGCGGCTCCAAGGCCGAGGCGATCGTCGACGCTCTGACCGTGATCGTCTCCGACGCGAAGGTGAGCGCGATCCTCTTCAACATCTTCGGCGGCATCACCCGCTGCGACGAGATCGCCAACGGCATCGTCACCGCCTCGGCGCAGATGGACCTGAAGCTGCCGCTGGTCGTGCGGCTCGACGGCACCAACTCCGAGGAGGGGCTGAAGATCCTCGCCGAGGCCGACCTGCCCAACCTGCATCAGGAGACGACGATGCTCGACGCGGCCCGCCGCGTGGTCGAGCTGGCGGGGGCCGGCGGCTGATGTCGATCATCGTCGGCAACGAGACCAAGCTCGTCGTCTCCGGCCTGACCGGGCGCGAGGGCTCCTTCCACGGCCTGCGCAACCGCGCCTACGGGACCGACCTCGTCGCCGGCGTAACGCCGGGCAAGGGCGGCCAGGACGTCGAGGGCGTTCCGGTCTTCGACACGATCTCCGAATCGGTCGAGCAGGCCGGCGCCAACACCTCGATGATCTTCGTCCCGGCGCGCTTCGCCGCCCCGGCGATCGACGAGGCGATCGAGTCCGGCGTCGAGACGGTGATCGCGATCACCGAGGGCATCCCGGTCCTCGACATGCTCAAGACGTACTGGAAGGCCAAGGAGGCGGGTGTGCGCCTGATCGGGCCGAACTGCCCCGGCGTGCTCTCGCCCGGCAAGGCCAACGTCGGCATCATCCCCGCGCAGTTCTTCGACCCGGGCAAGATCGGCGTCGTCTCCAAGTCGGGCACGCTGACCTACCAGATCGGCAACGAGCTGAAGCAGGCCGGGCGAGGGCAACTCCTCGATCGTCGGCATCGGCGGCGACCCGATCATCGGCTCGGACTTCATCGACATCCTGACGCTTGTACGAGGCCGACCCCGAGACCGAGCTGATCGTGATGGTCGGCGAGATCGGCGGCGACGCCGAGGAGCGCGCCGCCGAGTTCATCGCGTCCGAGATCTCCAAGCCGGTGGTCGCCTACATCGCCGGCTTCACCGCGCCGCCCGGCAAGCAGATGGGCCACGCCGGCGCGATCATCTCCGGCTCCTCGGGCACCGCCCAGGCGAAGAAGGACGCGCTCGAAGCGAAGGGCGTGCGGGTCGGCGAAAGCCCGACTGAGACGGCCAAGATCGCAGTCGAAGTCCTGCGCGGCTCGTAGCTCGAGAGCCAATCTGGGTAGGGGTTCCGCTTAACTTTTTCGGTGAAGCCTCGAGTTGCTGGCGCCTCGAGCGAACCGACGAAAAAGTACAAGACGCTCCACCCCTACCCAGATTGGTTCTTGGGTGTGAGCGAGATGCTCTTCGATCCTAGTAGCGCGCGAAGCTGGTTTAGGACCATCGTGGCTTCGTTGTGCAGGCGGCGGTGGGTGATGCGGATGGTTCGGTAGCCGGCTACCTGGAGGGCTGTGTCGCGGGCTCGGTCGCGCTCGAACGCGGCTCGGTGACGGTGGAAGGACCAGCTGTCCAGCTCGACGGCGATCTTCTGCCGCGGCCAGAGGGCGTCCACCTCGTAGCCGAGGACGGTGGTGTTGAAGGCCGGCGGCGGCAGGCGGTGCTTGCGACAGAAGGCCGCGAACTCATCCTCCAGTGGGGAGCGGGTGACCTCGGCGGCACGGGCCTCGGCGAGCAGGCGCCGGATCGGGCGGAGCGCCCGCCTCCCGTAGCCACGCTCGCAGACTTGCTTCGACTGCGTTCAACTCAAGAGGTTCAGGCGGTCAGCTTCCTCCCAGGCGGATTCGAGGCGCTTGAGCGTCACGAATTCAGCCAGGTCGAAGAGCGTCCGTGCGACGGTTGTGACCGGCAATCCGCCACATACCGTGCGGTCGTCCGGGTGCAAGCGTCCCCGATGAATGAAGAGGCCGGCCCGCCTGTCTACGCCCTGTCGCCCGGTCATGGCCGTGATGTCGATGAGTCCCGATCGGCGACGGGCAAGGCCCCAAAGTGCCGCCGCACTCCGGTGGCTGAGCAATGCGCCGTCGCCATAGGCGAGCACGGCCGCCCACCGGCACCCGGTCTCATCGATACGTGAATGACCGAGCGCGAACACCGCCGCGTGCAAGCGGTGCAACCGCCCAACGTCGAGCCGCAACTTGATCGCCTCGTCCCCGAACCCGAGCGCGAGAAGCTGCTGGCGGGAAACGACGCCGTGCTGTCGAGCCGCCAATCTCGTCAGCCGGCGCTCTCGATCCCTCCAAACCCGCAGGCGTGTCTGAGTTTTCGGGGTCATATTCACCCATAAGCTCAGACACGCCCTAGGTTCGCCCCCTTGGAGGGGCGGATCGGCGGGGTGGGGGCGTTGCTAGGCTCGCTGGCGATGGCTGGCGACACGATTTCTTTTGCCCGGGGCGCGCCCAGCGCGGACATCCTGCCGCGAGAGGCGGTGCGGGACGCGGCGGCGGTTGCGCTTGCCGAGGACTGGGAAAAGGCGCTCTCCTACGGGACCGGGATCGGGCATCCGGGGCTTTGCGAGTGGATCGCCGAGCGGCACGGGGGTCTCGATGCCGGTCAGGTGATGGTCGCCAACGGGTCGCTGGAGGCGGGGTGGATGCTGTTCGATCATCTGCTCGAGGCCGGCGACCGGGTGGTCGTCGAGCAGCCGACCTATGACCGCACGCTGTTGATGCTGCAGCGGCTCGGAGTCGAGCTGGTGCCGGTGCGCCTCGAGTCGGATGGGCTGGACATCGGCGAGTTCGAAGCGGCGCTTGCCGCGGGGCCGATCAAGCTCGCGCACGTCATCCCCAACTTCCATAACCCGGCCGGCTGCACGCTCTCGGCCGAGAAGCGGGTGCGTCTGGTCGAGCTCGCCGCCGAGCACGGCTTCTGGATCTTCGAGGACGACCCCTACCGCGAGCTGCCCTTCGAGGGCGAGGCGCTGGAGACGATGCTTGCGATCGACAGGGCGGACCGCGTGGTCCACGCCTCGTCCTTCTCCAAGACGGTCAGCCCCGGCGTGCGGGTTGGCTACCTGGCCGGCCCGGCCGGGGAGATCGCGAAGCTGGCCAAGCGGGCCAACGAGACCTACATCTCGCCCAACATGCTGGCCGAGGCCGTGGTGCTGGAGCTCTGCTGCTCCGGCGGTCTCGACAGAACATCGAGTTCGTCAAAGGCGCGCTGCGGGACCGCCGCGACGCGCTGGTCGAGGCGCTGCGCGAGCAGATCCCCGAGGCCGAGTTCGTCGTCCCCGGCGGCGGCTACTTCCTCTGGCTCGACCTCGCCGAGGGCACCGACACCACCGCGCTGCTGGCCGAGGCCAAGGGCGAGGGCGTCGCCTTCGTCGCCGGCCCCGACTTCATGATCGACGGCGGCGCCAACAGCCTTCGCCTCTCCTTCGCCAGCGTGCCGCCGGAGCGGATTCCCGAGGGCGTTGCGCGGATCGCCCGGGCGCTGGAGCGCGTTCGGGCCGGCTCACCCGCCTGAGCAACCCGCCTCAGCGGCCGTAGCGGTCGCTGGAGAGCACGAGCTGCTCGGGGATCGCCGCCCGCGGCGGCGGCGCCGGGTCGGCGCGGACCGAGACGGTCTCGGCGACGCTGCGGGAGACCTGGTGGGAGCCGTTGGCCGAGGCGATCGTCACGCCCTCCTCGCCGGAGCTCGCGACGGTGCCCTCGAGGCCGGGGTCCAGGCCGGCGTCCTTGAGGTAGTGCAGAAGCTCCTCGGCCTCGTTCTCGAAGCGCAGGACGACGACCTTGGCGCCGGGCTCGACGTCGGCGAGGAGCGAGCCCTGCTCGCGGGCGCCCTCGACGATCGGGTGGCCGTGGGGGCAGGTCGTGGCGTCGCCGATCGCGGCGCGCATCCGCTCCTCCAGCACCGGCGACATCGCGTGCTCGATCCGCTCCGCCTCCTCGTGCACCTCGTCCCAGGGGATGCCGAGCACGTCGGTGAGGAAGCGCTCGATCATGCGGTGGCGGCGGACGATGTGGCTGGCGTGCTCGCGCCCGGACTCGGTGAAGTCGAGCGACTTGTCGGCCTGGCGCTCGACGTAGCCGTCGTCGACCAGGCGGCCGATCATCTCGTGCACGGTCGGCGGCGAGAGCTGCATCGCGCGGGCGATGTTGGCGCCGGTCATCGGCAGCCCGGCCTCCTCGAGCCAGAACATGATCTCCAGGTACTCCTGCTCGGCGACGGTCGCCTGCTCCATCGTGCCGATACTAGTGGAGGCTCAGCGGCGCTCGACCAGGGTCGAGACGACCGCCTCGTAGAAGCCGTCGCCCATGCGCGCCCTCGGTGACGGTGACGTTGTCCCAGTCGGCGAGCGCGGCGCGCAGGCCGGGGTCGCGCTCGGGCCCGTTGGCGACGACGAAGAAGCGGCCGACCGCGGCGGCGACCTCGAGGTCCTCGACCGAGTCGCCGACGGCGATGCACTCGGCCGGGTCGTAGCCGCGGGCGCGGGCGTGGGCGGCGACGGCGCCGGCCTTGCTGACCAGCTTGCGGGACCAGGTGGTAGGCGTGGGTGGGGCCCTCGATCGCCGGCATCTCGCGGCCGATCGCGCCGTTGTCGAGCAGGCGCAGGTCGTCGTGGCCGTGCTCGCCGAGCAGCTCGTTGGCCTCGGCGACGTCGACCTTGCCGCGGAAGAGGTGGGAGAGGACGCGGCCGTGGTGCCAGGGCGCGTGGTACTCGAGCCGCCCCTCGAAGTGCTCGAAGAGCAGCTTGGGGATGCCGCGCGCCTCGATCTTCTCGTAGATGGTGCCGTCCTCGTCGGGGACCATCTCGCCGGTCAGCAGCGTCGTCTCGCCGTCGATCGCGAAGGCGCAGCCGGCCTCGTAGATGTAGGAGGTCTGGCCCATCAGCCGCGCGGCCTCGTGCACCTGGGGCTCGCGCCGGCCGGACATGATCACGACCTCGACCCCGGCCCGGTGGCAGGCCTCCAGCCCGCGCGCCTGGGCCAGCGAGAAGCCGCCCTCGGCGTCGCGGAAGAGCGAGCTGCCCCTGCCGAGCAGGGTGCCGTCGAGGTCGGTGTAGACGCATCGCAGGGGCATCGGTGCGGTCGCTACGGTAGCCGAGATGCGCTGGCGCCTCGCCGATCGGACCCTCGACCTGGCCCAGCCGCTCGGCGCCGGGATCGTCAACGTCACCGCCGACTCGATGTTCGAGGGGGCGCGCAGCGGCACGCCGGAGCAGGCGGTGCGCCGACGGGCTGGCGCTGGTCGAGGCGGGCTTCGACATGCTCGACGTGGGCGCGGTCGCGGCGAGAAGCGGGCCGCCGGTGCGCGGCCGAGGACGAGGCGGCGGCGCTGGTGCCGGCGATCGAAGGGCTGGCGGGCGCGGGCGTGCCGTCTCCGCGGACACCTTCTCGGTCGAGGTGGCGCGGCGCGGCGCTGGAGGCCGGCGCGGTCGCGGTCAACGACATCTCCGGCGGCTCGGAGGAGATGTTCGAGCTGGTCGCCGAGAGCGGCTGCGGCTACGTGCTGATGCACATCGAGGGGCCGCCGCGGGTCGACCGGCCGGCGCCCGAGTACGGCGACGTCGTCGACCACCTGAAGTCCTGGTTCGGGGGGAGAGTCGAGGCGGCTCAGAGGCTTGGGGTCGACGAGGAGCAGATCGCGATCGACCCCGGACTCGACTTCGACCTCACCACCGAGCAGGACCTGGAGATCCTGCGCCGGCTCGGCGAGCTGCGCGCGCTCGGCCTGCCGCTCTACGTCTCGCTCTCGCGCAAGGACTTCATCGGCGCCGTGCTCGCCGGCTCCTGGGAGGAGCGGCTGCCGCCGGGCGAGCGCGAGTGGGGGACGGTGGCGGCGGTGGCGCTGGCGGTGCGCGGTGGCGCCGACGTCCTGCGCATCCACGACCGCAGCTCGCTGCAGGCGATGCGGGTGGCCGGGCGGATCGCGCGGCCGGTGCGGAGCGCCGCCTGATGGCGAAGAGCCTGCTGGAGACGCCCTGGGCCGATCGCGATCGATCCCGGCGCGCCGCGACGGGCGGATCGTCGCCGAGAGCGCCGAGGCGGAGCGCAAGGCGAAGCCGGTGGCGCTGCCCGAGTCGCTCGACCCCGGGCTTCGCCGAGGCGCTGCAGCGGGCCGGCGTCGAGCGGCTCTACTCGCACCAGCGCCAGGCGCTCGAGGCGGCCGCGCTCCTCGAACCTGGTCATCACCAGCGGCACCGCCTCGGGCAAGAGCCTCGCCTTCAACCTGCCGGTGCTCGACGGCATCGCCCGCGACCCCAAGCGCCGCGCGCTCTACCTCTACCCGACCAAGGCGCTGGCCCAGGACCAGGCGCGCAAGCTCGGCGACGCTGCGCCCGCCCGGCCTGCGCGAGGCGATCTACGACGGCGACACGCCGCGCGAGGAGCGGCCGGCGATCCGCCGCCGCAGCAACCTCGTCCTCACCAACCCGGACATGCTCCACGTCGGCATCCTGCCCCACCACAAGAGCTGGGGCGACTTCCTCGCCAACCTCGGCTGGGTCGTCGTCGACGAGGCCCACACCTACCGCGGCGTCTTCGGCTCCCACGTCGCCAACGTGCTGCGGCGGCTGCGCCGGGTCGCCCGCGCCTACGGCGCCGAGCCGCGCTTCCTGCTCGCCTCGGCGACGATCGCCAACCCGGTCGAGCTGGCCGAGCGGCTGGTCGGCGACGCCCTTCGAGCTGATCGACGACGACGGCGCGCCGCGCGCCGGGCGCGAGATCGCGATGTGGAACCCGCCGCTGATCGACAAGGCGACCGGGACGCGGCGCTCGGCGCTCTCGCGAGGCGGCCGAGCTGCTCGCCGAGCTGGTCTCCCACGGCGTGCGGACGATCTGCTTCCTCAAGAGCCGGCGCGGGATCGAGCTGATCCAGCGCTTCGCCCGCGAGGAGCTGGAGCGCGCGCGGCAAGCCGGAGCTGGCGGAGCGGATCGCGCCCTACCGCGGCGGCTACACGCCGCAGCAGCGGCGCGAGATCGAGGCGCGGCTGGCCGCCGGCGAGCTGCTCGCGGTGGTCGCCACCGACGCGCTCGAGCTGGGCATCGACGTCGGCGAGCTCGACGCGGCGATCTGCGTCACCTTCCCCGGGCACCGTCGCCAGCCTGCGCCAGATGTGGGGCCGGGCCGGGCGGCGCCGCCGCGGCCTGGCCGTCTACGTCGCCGGCCAGGACGCGCTCGACCAGTTCTTCTGCCGCCACCCCGACGAGTTCATCGGCCGGCCGGTCGAGGCGGCGATCCTCGACCACGAGAACGAGCAGATCGCCGCGCGCCACCTGGTCGCCGCCGCCTACGAGCTGCCGCTGAGCGACGAGGACGACGAGTTCTTCGGCGCCGGGCTGGCGCGAGCGGGCCGAGCGGCTGGTCGAGCGCCGGGCGAGCTGCGCCGGCGCGCGGCGGCAAGCTGATGCCGCGGCGCAGCGAGTTCGTCGCCGCGCAGATCCCGCTGCGCTCGGCCTCGGCCGACTCGGTCGCGGTGATCGAGCGCGACTCCGGGCGAGATGCTCGGCCTGGTCGAGGCCGAGCGCGCCTTCACGACGATCCACCCCGGCGCGGTCTACCTCCACCTCGGCCGCTCCTACGAGGTCGAGCAGCTCGACATCGACGGGCGCCGGGCGGTCGTCTCCGCGCTTCGACGGCGACTGGTACACGCGGCCGAAGAAGGAGACCGAGATCTACATCGAGCGGATCCGCGAGCAGCGCACGACCGCCGGGGTCGAGCTCCACTTCGGCGAGGTCTCGGTGACCGAGCAGGTGATCGCCTTCCAGCGGGTCTCGATCTCCGACCAGGAGCCCTTCGACATCGTCGCCCTCGAGCTGCCCGAGCAGCAGCTTCGTCACCCAGGCGCTCTGGTACGTGCTGCCGGACCGGCTCAGCCGGCGCGCTGCCGCCCGACGTCCTGCTCGGCGCCCTGCACGCGACCGAGCACGGGCAGATCGCGGTGCTGCCGCTGATCGCGATGTGCGACCGCTGGGACATCGGCGGCCTCTCGACCAACGTCCACTTCCAGACCGGCCGCTCGACGATCTTCATCTACGACGGCCACCCCGGCGGGGTCGGGATCACCCTGCGCGGCTACGAGCAGTTCGAGCGCCTGCTCGGCGACGCCGAGCGGCTGATCGCCGAGTGCCCCTGCGAGTCCGGCTGCCCCTCCTGCGTGCAGAGCCCCAAGTGCGGCAACCTCAACGAGCCGCTGCACAAGGCAGGGCGCGCTGGAGCTGATGGGCCAGATGAGAGGAGCCCAGTGAAGGGAGGGAGTGGGCCTCGCCGTCACGAACAGCAGGGAGGTTCCGTCGAGGCCCACTCCCTCCCTTCCGAGCGCGCGCGTCAGGTCGCCGTCATCGGCTCCAGTCGCGTGCGAGCTTGGCTCGGAGTCTGGGCGGCTGGCGGAGGAGGTTGGGCGGCTGCTGGCCGAGGCCGGGGTGACGCTCGTCTGCGGCGGCGGCGCCGGTGTGATGGAGGCGGCGTGCGCGCGGCGCGGCTGGAGCCGGCGGCGACCGTGGTCGGGATCGTCCCCGGCGACTCGGCCGCCGAAGCCAACCCGTATCTGCACCCACGTCGTCGCCACCGGCATCGGCCAGGCCCGCAACCTCGCCGTCGTCGCCTCCGGCGAGGCCGTGATCGCGATCGGCGGCGAGTGGGGGACGCTGTCGGAGATCGGCTTCGCCCGCGACCTCGGCCGCCCCGTGATCGCCCTGCGCAGCTGGACGCTTGAGCGGCCGCGAGCGGATGGAGGGCGCCCCGGGCGTGCTTCACGCCGAGTCGGCCCCGCAAGGCGGTCGAGCTCGCCCTCGAGTCGCTCTAAAGGGCAGGCCGGCCCAGGTGCAACGCGTTGTTCACCCAGCAGGGCCACAACGCGTTGCACCTCACGGCCAGAGCTCCCGCAGGGCGAGGATGGCGAAGGCGTGCGACCAGGCGAGGGGGGTGGTCGAGGTTGGGATGCCGGTGCGGGCGTCGACGCGCTCGGGCAGCATTCCTGCGGGTGTTGCCGCCCGGCGCAGCTCGGCCATCAACTGGAGGGCCGCGCGCTGCTCGCCAAGCGAGGCAAGGCTCCAGGCGATCCAGGCTGTGGGAGCGGTCCAGGGGTCCACGCCGCCGTCCCAGTCTTCGGACGGGACGATGCCGAAGCGCCCGCTGGTCGCCACCAGCCGCAGCAGCGTGCGACGGACGAGCGGGTAGAGGGCGGGATGCGGGAACGGGCGAACGGCCCAGGCGGCAGCGGAGTCGAGCCCCGAGGAGGGATCGCCGGCCTGGCGTGCGATCCTGCCCGACGGCGTCCCGAACAGGTCTCGAATATGCGGCGCACCGGAGGCAATCGCGTTGGCGAGGAAGTCGCCGCCGCCGTTCTCCTGGTAGTCGTCCAGTCCCCGCCAGGGCCAGCTGGTCGTCGCACCCGGCAACCCCACGGCTTTGGCGGCCGCAGCAACCCATCCGGTTGCATCGCCCTGGGCTGCGCGCCCACCGATCGCAGTGCCGTCGCAGTCGAACCGCGCCGCGGCTCCGAGATCGAGCCCACGCAGGAAGTCCACGGTGTGCCTCGCCTCGTTGCGGTAGCCCGCAGCGGCGAGCGCCATGGCCACTGTACTCGCGTCGCGAGGCCAGACGTAGCTCCACCCCTCGCGCGGCCCGGCGACGACCGCTCCAGTGCGCTCGTCGGTGAGTGCGTGCAGGACGAGCAGCGATCGCCCGTACATCCGCCGCGCCCAGCGGGGAGCGTCGCGACCCAGCGGCCGCGCCGCCGCAAGCCAGCCGGGATCGGCGCGGACCGAGTTGGCGTCCCCCAGCGAGCGGAAAGCGACCGTTCGCTCACTGCCAAAGCGAGCGACCGTCCGCAGCGCGTTGGGGCCGGGCAGATAGCGCTGCCGAACCGAGTCTGTCCCCGACCCCCCGGAGACGAGGGCGGCCGCGATGGCGAGCAGCGCCGCCAATCCCATCGCTCCCCGCAGCCATTTCATCGATCGAATGCAAGCAGCCTCGCCGCCTCCCGGTCGCTAGCCTTCGCTCTGCGCGGCGCCCACCGCGCATCCCGGCGAGGTAGCTCAGTTGGTAGAGCACACGACTGAAAATCGTGGTGTCGTGGGTTCGATTCCCACCCTCGCCATTCGAGGAAAGCTAGATGGGAAGCGGGATTGAGCCGCTTCCCATCGCTCCCGGAATATTGCTCGATCCGGCCGGGGACGGCCTCGTCGCCAATTCGTCGCCAATTGCACCGGCACCGGGGTGCTCCGCGAGGTCCTCATCAGCGCCTCGGACCAGCTGGTCAAAATTCTCGCCGTGCTGGCGTTTGACGCGCTGCTGCAGCTGGGAGTAGACGTCCATCGTCATCTTCGAATCAGCGTGCCCCACCTGTCCCATCACCCACTCGAGGTCGTAGCTGTTGGCGACCAAGGCGACCGAGATATAGGTGCGTCGCAGGGCGTGGGGGGTCGTCTTCGGAAGCGGCGGCAAGCCGAGCGCGAGGAGGCGCTCGCTCGCCAGCTCGGCCGCGTCGCCGACGATCGCCCCCACCCTTTGGCGGCTGATCCTGCCGCCGTGGGAGTTGGGCATCAGGTAGTCGCCGGGCCCGGTCGGCATTCCGGCTCGACGGAGTCGATCGAGATGCTCGATCAGGACCTGCGTCAAGGTCGGCGTGGCTTCGACGACGCGTTCGCCGGCTTCGGTCTTCGCGTCGACGATCCGAAACTTCGTTCCCTCGGGACCGTGCAGGCGGACGTCGCCGATCTTCAGGTCGCAGAGCTCGCTGACCCGTAGGCCGCTGCGGCCCAGGAGCTCGCAGATCGCCCGGCAGCCGATATACGCCCGGCCGAGCTTGAGCCCCAGGCGGTGCAGGTGGTAGGTCACGTTGCCCTTCGAGGTCGCCAGCTGCTCGGCGATCTGACTGGGGCGTAGGCCGGCGGCGGCCAGGCGGGCGACCTCGTCGGCCGTCGACCCCCGCTCCAGGTCCAGAGCGTGGAGGTCGGGCAGGGGAACGTCTTGGTCGCGGGCCGCGAGCAGGAAGGCGGCGAGCTCGTCGATCTCGAGGAAGGGTCGCTTCGGCTTCGGTACCCGGATTCGCATGCGCCGCGAGCGGGCCGGATTGTCGAGGCGGAGGCGGTCTTCAACCGCCTCGTCGAGAACCGCGGCGAAAATCTGGATGATCTTCTTGATCGAGGCCGGCGAGAGCGGCACGAGCCGCCGGCCACGACGGTCGCGCAGATCCGCCCCGGCTTCGATCGCCTCGCGATTTCGCCGCGAGGTCGCGATCAGGTGTGCCTTGAACGCGAGGGCGTCGTCGTGATCGATCTCCCCGACCGGCTTGCGGGCGAAGAAGGCGCGCGAGAAGGTGAGCCGCCAGCGGTAGTCGAGCTCGCTGTTGGGGGCGAGGGGGCGGTCGCCGATCAGCCCCTCGACCTTGCCTTGGAGCCAGGACTGGGCGTAGTCGTCATAAGGCGTCGCTCGGCCGCCTCGTTCCCCCGCCTCGTAGGCTTGGGGAGGCACGGGCCGCTCCCAGACGCCGGCGCGCACCCTGGCGATGACGTTTCCGAGCTCGGTTCGCGCCCCGGGCTCATCCCACCCACCCCCGCACCCACAGGCACAGCCGGCGCGCTCGTGCAGGACCAGGGTGATGCGGTCGCCGCCGGCCGATACCCGCAGGTGAAAGGCTCGGGTTCCGTCGACGAGGAAACGGGTTTCGAAGGTTCCGGTTCCTTCTCTGGGCATTTGGGGCCCCCTTGGGGTTGGGATTCTCGGACCCCTGCCCATAAGGAGAATGACGCAGATTGGCACCGGTTTCCCGGTGTCTTCGCTCACCCGCTTGACACCGGCACGGGCTCCAAAGACTGTGAGGGCGCCCTGAGGCGTTCTCGTCGGCCGGTCTAGGCCTGTTCGTCTTCGAGGCTCCGCCCCCACGCCTCCAGCCGGTCCATCAGCGGTGGATGGAGTTCGTTCTCATGGAGGGTGGCTTTGAGGTCGAGGAGCTTGGAGTGGTCGATGATCCGAACTTGGACGCCGTCGGGCTTGCCGACCGCGGTGTAGACGCGATACCCGAGCACGGTTCCCCGGCGAACGCAAAGCCTCTCCTCGAGCGGGATCAGGATCGAGTGCGCGAGATTGTCGAGGTCCTTTCCCTCCAGCGATTCGCCCCGAACGGCGATGTCCAGGGCGACGAAGCCGCGAAAGGGCAGCCCGGCCCTGGTCTGCGCGAAGTTCCCGAGAGCCTTGTCGAGGACGGCCGCCCATTCGCCGCCGCTTCCCGGCTTCTGTCCGCGCAGAGGAAGGAGAAGCATCGCTCCGCTGCGGCCTCGCAGGAATCGATGGAGCTTTGGCAGTGGCAGGAAGCGATGGATCTGCTCCGTCACCGCGGGCAGGGGCCCCGGCCGGTCGATGTCAGCGAGGAACCCGTCCCGGAGCGCCCGCTCCTCCATCTGGCGCAACAGCCCGACGTTGGCCGCTTGTGGGGATCGCTTGTGCTGCCAACGGAGTTCGTGCAGCTTCTTCCAGTCGGCCACGCCGAACTGCTGTCGCCATGGCGTGGGACCCCGTCGATAGAGGGTGCTGCGGTAGGCGCTGTCATAGCGCGCGATGTAGTCCTCGATCGGCTCGACTTCGACGAACACGGCTGCGCCGACGTCTTCCTCGGCGCCGTCGGGCACTTCGCCGTCCTCGCTCATCAGCGGATGGCGGAGCGCGTCTTGAAAGACGACCAGGTGCTCAACCTGGCGATCGTTCCCGTAGGCGATTCCCTCCAGCGCGTCCAGGTAGGCCTTCGCCACCGGGGGCAGCTGGGGAACTTGGCCCTTTCTCGGGGGATGGATGTGCAGGAACACCGACACCGGACCCTCGAGGCACTGAAACCCGAAGAGCGAGGCGTCCTCTTCCGCTGCTTTGCGAAAGTCGTCTTCCAGTCGCCGTTTCGCCGACCCCTTTGCTCCCTTGCGCAGCAGTCGGTCGCTCTCGTTGAAGAAGACGAAGCGCCGCTCCTTGAAGCCCTCCTCCATCAGCCCAGGCCTTCCCGGGCTTCGGCCTTCTGCTGAGCCCGGGGGAAGATCCGCTCGGAGGAGCTCGTGCGCAGGAGCGGGTCGCCGGCGATCCCGGCCAGGAAGGCGCGAAGGGCGCCGAGAAGACGATCGTGGATCTGGTTTACCTGGTGGTGGCCGTCGTGCTCCCACAGCTCTGTGGCGATCTCGTCACCGTGGACGATCGCGTTGCGAAGCCCGCAGAGCCTCGTAATCCACCACTCCTCCTCGGTCAACTGGGCCTCTCCCTTCGCCCACCAGACCTGCTCGGGACCGTAGGTCCTCCGCGGAGCGTCCTCCTTGTCGACGAGGCGGCCGTAGGACCTGACCAGCTGCTGGGTGGAGTCGCCGGCGCCGGTCATCGCCTCCAGCGCCGACCGCGCCGCCCCGACCCGCACGTCGGCGGTGATCGCTTCGGAGTTGGCGAAGGCGATTCGATACCAGTCCAGGGCGCGGTCAAGCTGCCGAGCGGCCAGGTCCTCGCCGGACAGGCAGCTGAGTGCGGCCGCCGCCAGCTCCCCGTCGAAGGACCCGAACATCGGCTCGGGAAGCTCGCGTGGCGGGGTCACCTTCGGCAGCGGCTTGCCTTCTTCGGCGCCGGTGATCTTCGTGACGCGGCGCAGCGTGCCAATCTCCACGGCGTAGCCACCCATCTCGTCGAGGGGATGGGCGATCAAGGTCGCGTTCTCGACCGTTTGCATCGCCCATCCGGCGTTGGCGTCGGTCGTCTCGCCGGCGATGGTGGGATTGGCCGCGAGCGCGCCAACGAGAAGCGCATGTGCGAGTGGCCGCATCCCGCCCGGCACGTATCCCGGGCCGACCTGCTCGCCGTCGAGATGCACGACCGCGCCGAGATTCTCGTAGGAGTAGGCATCGATCAGGCGCTCCGCGGATGCGCGCAGCGGTGTTGGCGCGAGCTCCTCGAGGTCTTTGACGTGTCGGACCGGGACGAGCCGCCAACGGCCGATCGCCACCTGCCCGGGGATAGATAGGTAAGGGGCGAGAAGGAGCTCGGCCATACCCGGATTTTCCGGGTGGGACCGGCGTCTCTGGTTATGGCCCGCCGCAGTCCTTTCTAGGCTCGCGTTATGGAGGTACACGGTCCCACCCAGTTCAACGACGGTTCGTTCACGCTGAGTCTGGCGATGAAAGCCGGGCACTGCCCGGGTTGTAAGGAAGCCCGCGAGCCGGGAGAGTGCGAGGTCTGCGGCGCCGAGGTTCCGGCCTCCGAGGAATCCACGGAGCTGGCCGTCACCCGGCGCGCGATCCTCGCCTCACTCCTGGAGCGGGCCGAAGAGCTCTGGCGCGAGTGCGGTGCCGGGCGCCCGCCGGGTGCCCGAATCACCGGCGAGCAGCTCGCCGGGGCGGTCGTGCAATCAAAGGTGCTCGACCTCCTCGATGACGCCGGGCTCGCCTGCCAGCGGCTGAGCGCCTTTGACTTCGACGACGCCGAAGTCCTCGGTGCCCCAGTGCGCGAGGCCGTCGCCACCGAGCTCGATCTAGTGAAGGAGCTACGTGACCTGAGCTTCGAGCTGGCGGCTTTCGACATCGTCCCCGCTCAACCAGAGCTCCAGGAGGAACTGATCGCCGCCGGCGGGCGGGGCGTCGAGATGCTTCTGCGGTTTCTCGAAACTCTCAGCGCCCTGACGATCAAGGAGGTACGCGAGGCAGAAGGGCGCCTGCAGGAGGCGATCTACCGGGGCTCGGCCCATGCCGACCTCCGCGAACGGGTCGATGTCCTCCTGCAGAGCACCGACCTGGATGCCCGCATCGCCTTGGTCACGGGCAGGTCTGGCCTATACGTCGAGGAGGGCGGCTTCGTCAGCCCCGGCCGCGTCTTCGGCGCCTTCGCCGGGGAGGAAGGCGGCTATGAGCAGCTCGCCGATGCCGCCACCACCTACTTTCGCCACCTCCTGCCCGGCGAGCTGGAGCCGGTCGCCGGGGCGATGCTGATCCTGCCGGCGGTGAGCCTCGCCTCGATCGACCGGCCTCTGCTCGCCCAGCGCTGCGCCACCGCGATGGCCGAGCTCGTCGGCAGCGCCGTCGCGCTCGACCGCGAGGCGGTCGGAGCCGCGCTTGACCGCAGCGCCAAGGAAGGACCGAAGCTCTTTGCGGCGGCCTCACGCGTGCAGGCGGGGATGCGCCTGATCCGCCATGCCTCCGCGCTCGAGGAGATCGAGGAGGAGCTGATTCTGCGCGAGGTCATGAACGCTTATCTGGAGATCTCCGAGTCGGGCTTTCGCTCCTATGCCTGGGCGGTGCTGAGGATGCAGGCGGTGCTCGAGGGCAAGACTCTCGGCCAGGAGGAGCCGCCGATGCTCGGCTCGCTTCTCCAGCGCCTGCGGGCGTCTGACTCAGAGCTCGCTCGGGCGCTCGGCGAGGCCGCCGACGTCGAGCTGCGAAACGCGGCTGGTCATGCTCAGTACCGCTGGGATGCCGAAGCCCTGGAGGTCGAGGATCTCGAAAGCGGGCGGCGGTGGACCGTCGAGGAGCTGGAAGAGAGGACCGAGGCGCTCGGGGACTCGGTGATCGGCGTCGACGCTGGCTACCTGTGTGGTGTGGTCGCCGCCGATGTGGAGATCGACGCGGTCGCCGTCAGGTCCGATCCGCGAGTCAGGGCACAGCTGGTCGAGGCAACCTTTGCATTGGCGGGGTACCGGGTGGCTGAGCTGAGCCCGGATGGCACTACCGTGACGGTCCACGCCGAGACCGAGGCGACCCTTCCGTCGTTGATGACCGCGGTGGCGTCCCTTGCGGCGCTTGTTGAGGTCCCCGAGGCCTACCGGGTTATCGACGGGGACTCAGGTCGAGTCCTGCTCGACGTCCCAGTCGAGCGAATCTTGGCGGCGACCAGCGGGCCCGAGCAGACGCGCGATCTGGAGGTTGTCCAATGCTTCGCCGATTCCCAGATCCGCACCGGCGTCGACGCGTCACGGGCCGCCCGGGACGGCCTCGTCGTCCAGGCGAAGGTGGTGGCGGTCACCGCCGTTCACGCGCTCGCCCTTGAGGGGACTACGGCGGCCGTTGCCATGGGAATCCGCGCCCGCGCTGAGGCCGTGCTCGATTTCCTCGCCCGCCACCCCGAGATCGACTCCCAGGCCGCGAAGGCGGCGAAGCGGCGCATTGAGCGCGTCGTGGCCGGGACTTTCCCGCTGGAGCGTGGCGAGCCGAAGGCGCTGAAGGAACTACTGCGGCGGACGCGGGCGACGTTTGCCTGGGCCGAGGAGCAGGGTGTCTCCTGGCCTCCCGAAGGCCCTGAGGAGGCCGTGGCATGAACCTCTCCGGTATTCGGCGAGCTCCCGGCTCCGAGGGCGGGACCAGCCGCTGACGTCAGCGGCCGCGCAAGGCCGAGACTCGGGAAGCCATCCTAGGTCTCCTTGATCTCGCGGACCCTCACCTCGATGCCAGCATTCTGGAGCCGCTGAGCCGCAGCCATTAGGTTGACCGAGCTGAAGAAGGGCAGGCCGTAGGGCTTCTCGGGGCGCTGGCCGCGACTGAGGACCACGAAGGCAACCTTGATCTTTTCGCGCTCGCCGAGCTTCGTGGGAACCACTCCGTTGAATGCGGCGTCGGCTTCCTTGACACGCTCGGCGGCGTCGGCGAGAAACTGCTGGTCGTTCAGGAGCATCTCTGCTGAGGTCACGCCCTGGGCGAAGAGGTGGCTGAGAGTCGAAGAGCGCCCCCGCTTCTTGACATGTATGTAGGTCCCGTCTTTGGTGAGGATGTCGCAGAGCTCGACCTTGTCGACCCCGCCCAGCCCGATCAGCTTTTTGTCGAGGCAGACCCCTCCAATCGCTGTCGCAGCCGCAGCGTTGTAGACGTCCTCATCCTTGCTCAGATCCGCGACAGGAAGGTCGAGCTTCAGTTCGGGTAGACCCCGGACGAAACCCTCGACCTTGTCCCGGTGGGCCTTGCTGATTCGAAACCAGTCGCCGCCGGAGAGGACATAGAGGTGATTGTCGTAGTCGGTCTCAAAGACGACGCAGTCGTAGACTCTCCACTTGCCACGCAGCTCGTCTTCGTCAACTGCACTCACCGCCTCGACCTTGTCGGACTTCAGGCGCTCGAGGGTGATCTGGCCCACACCTCGCAGCTCGCGGTAGAGCGTGACTTTCGGGTCGGGAGTGGGTTCGTGCTTTTTGCGCTTGAAGGAGAAGCGCACGCTGGCGATCTCCTGCCAGTCCACAGCCTCCGGAATCGCCAGGTGCATCGCGGCAAGTGCGTCTCCGTCGGGGTTGTTGAGGGCTGCCAGCAGCTTTTGGTCTAGTGCCGCAACTACGGTCGGGTCCTGCTCGCCGCGCATCTGGTCGATGAACTCGAAGTTCTCCTTGTAACGCTTTGCTTTATAGGCGGCAACCAGGTTCTTTGCCATCTCCGGCAGCTGCGGCAGTTCGACATTCGAGTTGACTGCGGCGCCGAGGATCCGCTTAGCGACCCCAGTCCGCCGGCAGACGATCGACCGGTCACCGCCCGCAAGAGGTCACGAGAGTTGTCGAGTGCGAACACGGAAAGCGAGGAGTCTCTGCTGACACCGCGCTTGGTGTGGATAGTCAGCTCGTCGAAGGTACGCGCATCGACACTCTTTATCTGAGCCGGGTCGATGCTGTTGAGGACGACCTTGAGGCCGAAGTCCTGCACGACCGCCTCCTGGCGCACGAGATGGCGCCCGTAGCCGAAGGTGATTGCCAGCAGCTGGTCGGACGCCGGTACCAGCAACACACCCGAACTCGATGCTCCGAGTATTGCCGGCAACCCGCCGCCATCCACGTGGCCTTCGACGAGAGAGAGCCAGCGCGGAGGGGAGGGGTGGGAGGCCTTGAGAAAGAGGGAGTCGCGCTCCTTGTGGAGCGCCGGCACGCGGTAGGCATGCAAGGTTCCCTTGCTCGGCGGTTCGACAATCGCGTCAACGTCGGCGAAGTCGATGGTCGGCTTGACCAAGAACCAACTCAGCCGCAGTTTCCGCTGCTTGGCTACTGCCACTCGACTCAGCTCCTTTTTGCGTTGACTGTGCGACTGCTACTGCGCGAGCAGCTGCAGGATATGGGCTGGGTACGGCAAGAGGAAAAATTAGGAACTCAAGGTTCCACGCGATCAGCGGCGATTGCCGCTGGCTGGCTGCTGTCGTGCCTGCGCATTCCGGCTGCATCGCGGGTGATGACCCGCGTTCACCAGGCCTCGATGGAGTCGCTTGTCGATACCGTCCCGCTTCGATGCTGGTTTTTTCGGGGAGGGCAGAGGATCGATGAACGACGCCGAGCGGCTCGCATTTGCCAAGCGGGTTGTAGATCGCGCCTGGGCCGACCTGCCCTCCGCGGATCGCAGCTTGCTGGAGGCGATCAGGGCCGAGGGCCGCAACGCTATTGCTTGCCCGCTCGGGGTCTACACCGACGAACTACGCCGTTCTGCGGGCTACGCGAGCTTCCCGGCCGCAGAGCGCCAGCGCCAGGATGCCGCTGCCGGCCTCTGGATTCCCGAACTGAGGCTGGTGCTACTCAACGTCGCCCATCCCAGCTTTCAGGATCTCGACCAGCACAGCCTGGGATGGGCGCTAGCCAGGGTCGCCTGGCACGAGTGGGGCCACGCGCTTGCCTTTCACCGCGCCACGAGCGAGGACGTGTCTCGGGGCCGGGAGCTCCTCGCGCTGGCGCCCCCTTCAATGGCCGAAAACGTCCGCTCCGCTGACTACCGTCAGCGCGAGTACACCCACGAGATCGTCGCTGAGGTTTATGCGCTGCTGATCAATCGTCGGCGACGGGGCGCCACCGGAAGGCCACCCTGGCTTTCAACGGAAATCTATGAGCTAGTTAGGAGGGTAGTGGGATGGAACCAATGAGCTTGCCGCCCGGTTACCTCCTGCCCGAGGGGAAAAGCATGCTGGACATCCTGCGCATGGATGCGGAGTTGCTGTCCAGCGAGGGCATTGACCCCGAGTTGACGAGCTTCGAGGAGCCGCCCGAGGGCTCCGAAGCCGACTCGGACTGATCCGACCCCTAAGCGCGAGCGCTGGTCCCGCCAGGCCCGCCTGACCGCTTCCGCGAGATCTTCGTGACCGCTTTCTGTCGCGACGGAGGTGGCTCGCAATCATTCCCTCCGAGCCACAATCCAACTGACATCCCGGGTATCTACGGGGATCGAGGCTCAAATATGGAGGCGTGGTAGCCTTCGTGGGGCAGTCGTACTTCCCGGTCTAGAGCCATTTTGGGACCCTCTATCTGGTCCTTTTCGCGTCCTGAGGATCGCAACTGAAAATCGTGGTGTCGTGGGTTCGATTCCCACCCTCGCCATGCCGGCCGCCTGCATGTACTGCATGCGTTGAGCCGCACGCTGCGAGCCAGTCCTCAGGGCTGTCAGGCATTGGCCAGCACCGCGGAGATCTCCTCTCGCAGCCGCTCCGCCCGGGCGCTCCCAGCGGCGGCGGTCTGTTCGCCGACGGCGATCGCGGCCTGCAGGGTCGGGTCGGTGCTGTCGAGGCCCTTGGATAGCTGGGGGTGCGGCGTCGACTTGTCGACCTCGGCGCGCAGGCTCCTGATGTTGCCTTCGATCCGCGGTCCTTCGGCGAATTCGCGGCCGTTCTCGAACCACTTCTCCTGCCAGAGGCGGTTGGAGACGGGGTCGATCCAGCTGATGTAGCCGCCGGGAAGGATGTCGCGGGGTTTCTTGATCGCGCCGGTGAAGCTGTGGCGGACGCTCTCCACGGCGACCGGATCGAAGAAGCGAGGGGTGTAGAAGTCGGAGACGAGGATGTCGTTCACGGTGTAGCCGAATTCCGCCGCCTCCGGGGGGTCGCAGACCTCGACCAGGAAGGCGACGCGGCCCTGATCGGACTTCGGGGATTGGCCCGGGATCAGGCGGTTGCCGCCCGGGTCGACCAGCATCTCGCACATCTCGTGGCTGGCCGTGAGCGACCAGCTGTCGGAGTAGGTGATCAGGGCGTAGGGCTGGCTGTGTTCGTCGAGGTGGATGCCCTCTGCGCCTTCGTGTTCGATGTCGTTGCGGACGAACATCGGCCAGTAGCCGACCGGTACGTCCTCGAGCCGGGGGAAGGCGTCGACGGTCGCCGAGACTTCCCAGATCGGTCCAAGGTCCCGCGTCGCTTGGCGCTGCAGCGCCGCGGCAACCCGCGAAACATCCGACGGATCGTGACCCTCGACTTCCGAGATCAGCGCAAGATTCCTGGTGAGCATTGTCGACCCCTCTCTCGATCAGCAGATTTCGCAAATCCTCTGACTAATCGTGATTAGAAGAGTGAAGACACGGTTAAGCGCACTGCCGCCGCATCGTGAAGCGCGCCCGACACGTGGGGAAATACGGATGTAGTGGAGCGGTGGCGGCAGCATCATCGATGCGGATGACCTCGTCGACCCGCCACGCGATGCCGGCTGCCGATGCGGCCTGGCTGCACATGGACAGCGCCACCAACCCGATGGTGGTCAACTCGCTCTCGCTGCTCGGCGGCATCCCCGAGTACGACGATGTCCTGGAGCTGCTCGAGGAGCGGCTGGTGGGGCGCTTTCCGCGCTTTCGCCAGCGGGTCGTCGATCCGCTCGGGAGGCGGCCGGCGTTCGAGGACGACCCGGGCTTCGACATCGGCGCCCATCTGCACCGCCGGGCGTTGCCGGCGCCGGGCGACCGGGACGCGCTGGAGGAGCTGGTCAGCGATCTGATCACCGCGCCGCTCGACCCCAACCGGCCGCTCTGGCACGTCTATCTGATCGAGGGTCCCGACGGCAGCTCCGTCGTGCTCTGGCGCATCCACCACTGCATCGCCGACGGGATCGCGCTCTCGCGTGTGATGCTCTCGGTCACCGACGAGGCGTCCGACGCGGATGTCCCTGCCCCAGAGCAGAACGGGACGGGGACGCTGCGCCGTCTCGCCGGGCTCCCGGCCGGGGCGATCTCCGCGGGCCGCAAGCTGGGTGGGGCGGTCGTCCACGAGAGCATGGAGTCGCTCGCCCATCCCGACCATCTACGCGCGCTGGCGAGCGGCGCCCTGCGCGACGCGGCGACTGTGGCGAAGCTGGTCGCATCGCCTTCCGACGCGCCCACCCGCCTGCGCGCACCGCTCTTGGGCACGCGCCGCGTCGCTTGGTCGGCGCCGTTCGACCTCGCCGCGGTCAAGGCCTCGAGCGGCCGCCGCCAGGTGACGATCAACGACATGCTGGTGACCGCGCTCGCCGCGGCGCTGCATGAGACCCTCGGCCCGGCCAGCGGCCTCCCCGGCGAGATCCACGCGATGGTCCCCTTCAACCTGCGCTCGCCCGACGAGCCGGTCCCGGCCGAGCTCGGCAACGACTTCGCCTTGATCCTGCTCGAGTTGCCGATCGGCGAGCTGGCTCCGGCCGAGCGCCTGCGCGAGGTCAACAGCCGCATGGAAGCGATCAAGGATTCGCACGAGGCGCCGATCGCCTACGGCATGGTCGGCGCGATCGGCCTCACTCCGCCCTGGATCGAGGACCGCCTGATCGGCTTCTTCACCGACAAGGCGAGCCTCGTCGTCACCAACGTGCCGGGCCCGCGCCAGCGGCTCAGCTTCGCCGGCGTGCCGGTCGAGGGCGTGCTCGTCTGGGCGCCCTGCTCGGGCAACCTCGGGATGACGGTCAGCATCTTCAGCTATGCCGGCGAGGTGACCGTCGGCTTCATGGTCGACATTGCGCTGCTCGACGACCCGGCGCCGCTTGCCCGTGCTTACGAGCGCGAGCTGGCGCGGCTCTGCACCTGAGCCGCCCGGGCTCCCCGGTCGAGCCAGACGCTAGGGTCGGGCGACGATGAGGACGGCGGTGATCACGGGCGCCTCCAGTGGCATCGGCGCAGCCACGGCGCGGGTGCTCGCCGGCGAGGGCTACCGGACGATCCTCGGTGCCCGCCGTCTCGACCGGCTCGAGCAGCTGGCGGCCGAGATCGGCGGTGAAGCGATTGCGCTCGACGTTGCCGACATGGCCTCGGTTGAGAGCTTCGTCTCCGCCGCCGGCGCCTGCGACGTCCTGATCAACAACGCCGGTGGCGCCCTCGGCCTCGAGCCGCTCGCCGAGGCCGACGAAGCAAAGTGGCTGCAGATGTACGAGTCGAACGTGCTGGGGACGATGCGGATGACGCGGGCGCTGCTGCCGCGGCTGATCGAGTCCGGCGACGGCCACGTCGTCGGCGTCACCAGCATCGCCGCGATCGAGCCCTACCGGGGCGGCGCCGGCTACAACGCCGCCAAGCACGCCCAGCGGGCGATGCTGCGGGTGCTGCGCCAGGAGCTGCTGGGTGAGCCGGTGCGCGTCACCGAGGTCGCTCCCGGCATGGTCGAGACCGAGTTCTCGCTGGTTCGCTTCGATGGCGACGAGGATCGGGCCCGCCGCGTATACGACGGCATGCAGCCGCTCAGCGCCGAGGACGTCGCCGAGTGCATCCGCTGGGCCCTGGCCCAGCCGCCGCACGTCAACGTCGACGAGATCGTCGTCCGCCCCCGCGACCAGGCGACCGCGACGGACGTGCACCGGCGGTAGCTCGGTTTCGCCCTAGCTCGAGGAATCAGGGCTGGCCGCCGGGCAGGCCTTTGTCGCGCATGGCCAGGGCGAATTTGAGGAACTCTTCCTGGAAGTCGTGCAGGACCGTCTTGTGCCCGGCGCCTTCTCCGGCCTCGGCCGGTCCCCCCTTGCCCCGGCGGGCGTCACGGGAGTCGATCCGCCACCGGTCCATCTGATTGCGCAGCTCTGCTGTGCCCGGAAGGTCGTGACGGGGATCGTCGGCGAGGGCAACTCCCAGGTGGGGCGCCTGCTGGACCCTGGTCGGCATCCTTGCCAGCGCGGCCGCCGGGTCGGCGGCGAAGCGGCGCAGGATCGTCGCGATCAGGCTGGTGTGCTCAAAGGTCTCGTGGCAAACCGCATGAGGCACGCGGGGTCCGATCAGCAGCGCCGGGACGCGCACACCCAGGGTCGCGAATTCCGACCTGGGCGGTGCCGGGGGCGGGCCAACGTGGTCGTAGAAGCCGCCGTGCTCGTCGTAGACGACGACCAGCAGGGTTTTCTCCCATCTGGGACTGTTGGCGAGTGCTTCGTAGACCTCGAGGACCAGGTCCTGGCCGGCTTTGATGTCGGCCGGCGGGTGGTCGTCGTTGGAGTTGGGGTGGAGGACGTGCAGGTCAGCGAAGTTGGGGTCGATCCAGGAGACCTGGCGCAGCTCGCCGTTGGCGCAGTCGTCGAGGAAGCTCGCGTGGGTGTCGAGCGGCCCGTCGATGAGGTCCTCTTTCCAGCTCAGCCGGTTGCGGTCGAAGTAGGCGAAGTTGTCGTGGTTGAGGTTGCGGATCTTGCGGTACTCGCCGTCGGCGGCCCGCAGGGTGGCGGGGTCCTGGGAGTACCAGCGCCACTTGCTCTTGTCGAGCTGCCGGGTGAAGGCCGCGACGTCGTAGATCGGCGCGTCCCGCAGGCCCTTCACCTTCGGCAGGCCCTGCAGCCAGGCGAGGATCTCGCCCCATAGCCCGCGCTTGTAGCCGATCTTTTCGCCCTCGCGCCCGGCCAGGGCGAAGAGGCGGTTGGGCCAGGTGTCCCCGGGAATCGAGGAGTGCCAGGCGTCGCAGACGCAGAAATTGCGCGCCAGGTGGTCATAGACGGGCAGGTGGCGGGCGGTGTAATAGCCCATCGGCACCCCGCGCAGCTCCTCCGGGAGAGGAACCCGTTTGCCTCCGATCTTGCGGGTCTTCAGGAAGTTGGCGACGAAGCCGCCGTTCCCCTCCGACAGCTGCTCGGCCACGCACTCCTTTGAGTGGCAGGGGTCGAGGATCTTTCCGCTTGGGTCGATCGCGGGGTGAAAGACAGTCTGGTCGCGGCCCCACTCGAAGGACTCGTACCTCACCCCGTCCGCGTGGTTGACCTCGTTGCCTTCAAGGCCTCGAACCTCGGGCAGCCCGTCGCGCATCAGGTAGCCCAGCATCTGGTCGAAGGAGCGGTTCTCCTTCATCAGCACGACGATGTGGTCGATCCCTTCGAGGCGCTCCATCGGATCCTTGCGGGGGGCGTCGCTATGTGTGGCGGCCACCGGCTCGACCTGTCCCCTTCAGGGCCACTTGCGCGGCCTGATCGCACGCACGGCGCTGGCGGGATGCCACTCCGGCGGCCCGTCCACGGCTGCCATGTCCTTGCCGCCTCCGCGCCGCTCGATCGTCGAGCCGGCGGCGACCAGGTAGGAGCTCGCCTCGCTGCCGTCTCCGGAGATCGCCAGCAGCGGATGCGGATCGTCGTCGCCCTCGAGCCAAACCATCGTGCCCGACACTGCCGCGACCAGATCTCCTTTCGCAGTGTCGTCTTTTGTTGTCTTGTCCCCTGCTTTGCCGATCGTGAGATACGCGCGAGCTCCGATGTCGACGGCCATCACGAGGCTGACGCCGAGCAGGGCGGCCGCGGTCACGCCGAAGGCTCCGATCACCATGCCCGAGCTGACGTGCTCGACTTTGAGCGCTTTCAACACTCCCGCGATGGCCGGAGCAAGCACCCCAAGCACCACCGCGAGTTTCTTTGCGTACTGGGTGACGTCGAACTCAGGCGCCTCGACGATTTCGTGTTCTTTTTTTTCTTCTTTGTGGTCCGGTGGAGTCCCGAACAATTTGCCGATGGCGCTCATCTGCCGCTCCTCCCAGAGGAATTTGGCGCCAGCCTACGCCGATCTCAGTCGAAAAGTCAAAAAACAACGATTAGTGACTGAGAGATGGAGGAGGGGCCAGGTAGCCCTCGGGCTCCTCGACCACCGTGTTGACCAGCTCACCGATCCGCTCGATCTCCACCCGGACCGTGCTTCCCAGCTGGAGCAGGTTGTCGCGGATCGGCTGGCGGCCGATGCCGACGCCGGCGGGGGTGCCGGTGGCGATCACGTCGCCGGGCTCGAGCGTGAAGGCTTCGGAGAGGTGGGAGACCTGTTGGAAGCAGTCGAAGACCATCTCGGCGGTACTGGCGTCCTGGCGCAACTCGTCGTCGACGTAGCAGCGGACGCGCAGGTCCTGGGGGTCGCCGACCTCCTCCGGTGTGACCAGCCAGGGGCCGAGCGGGCCGTGGGTGTCGAAGGACTTGCCAATCGTCATCGTCTGCGCCCGTCCCTGCCAGTCGCGGACGCTGACGTCGTTGGCGCAGGTGTAGCCGGCGATCACCTCGTGGGCGCGCTCGACTGGGACGTGGCGGCAGCGCTTGCCGATCACGATCGCCAGCTCGGCCTCGTAGTCGAGGAAGGTCGAGACCTTCGGCATGTGCACCTCGGCATCGGGCCCGACCACGCAGGTCACCTGCTTGTTGAAGAAGACCGGTACCTCCGGCGCCTCCATCCCCATCTCGGCGATGTGGTCGGTGTAGTTGAGCGCGATCGCCAGGTACTTGCGCGGTGCGGCGGGCGCCAGCAGCCTGGTGTTAGCGAGGGGGAGGCGAGGCGCCCCGGCCGCAAGTTTTTCGAGGCCATCACGGCCTACCTCGGCAAGGACCACGGACGGTTCGGCAGGCACTTCAGCGCCGGAGAGGTCGACGACCTCCTCGCCCTCAACGATGCCGAGTGAAGCACCGTGGGAGTTCGAAATTCGGCAGAGCTTCATCTCGTCGAACTGTACTGTTTTTGCGATTTCCACCTTTCTACGGTTAGCATGCCGCAGCAGTGTTGGAGGGCCGAGACGCGGCGAGTCACAGTACGGCCTTGTCTAACGGGGCGGACCAGCTTGTCAGCGCGACCGTATGGGTCCCTGGCAATGCCCCCCAGAAGTGTGGACTGGATGCTCCCCCTCCATCAGGGGCGATCCTCTGGTTCGATGTCACCCGGTCTGCGGATGCAGGAGTGCTGTTTGAGCTTCTGGAGCCGACCTGCAACGGGCTGGAGCCCGAGATGCTCGCCGATTTGCTCTGTCCCGACGAATTCCCGGAAGGTCGGGTATGGCACGGAGGGGAGGTGCGGCTGGCGTCGAGCTTCGCCGTCTATGCACCGGAGGTGCGGAACGGTGGCGGTCCAAGGGCGATGTTCACTCCCTCCGCGGAAGCCATATACGAGCCCGTCGAGCTCCTGGCCGGGGCCGACTGGCTAGTTACGCGCTGGCATGACGCTTGCCGTTACCGGGGTCGCGATGCCGTGGAGCATGGCCTTGCACCGATTTTGCGGAACGATGTGCGAGCGGCGATAGAGAAGCGGTGGGCAAAGTGCCGTGGCGGTAATGCGGGCGACCTGGGAATATTCGTAATGCACGAGCTGGCGCTCACCTACGCCCCCACCCACCGACGCTTCCTCGCTGCCCTGGAAGAATGGGAGCTGGAGTTGTACAAGTCCGATGGGGAGCCCCGGGAATTGAGCGAGGATCAGGACGAGTTGAACGATCTTTGGGGGGCCCGGGCGCGTTTGCGTGACTGGCTCAACCCACTGAACGTGCCGGGACTTCGCGGCGATGAGGACAAGGCATGGTTGCCGGCGACGGATCACGAGGCGGTGATAGCCGTCGATAAAAAGGTCGACAAAGCCCTAGAGGCTCTATCGATGCTAGGCGAGACGCTGCGTAGCTCCTTCCACTTGCTCCACATCAAGAAGTCGGAAGCCCAGCGCAAGCGTGACGAGGCGGTGCAGCGCCGTGTGGAGATCCTGGCGACGGCACTCCTCGTGCCAACTTTTGTCGTGGGATTCTATGGGGCCAATACATGGGTTCCCGGGGAGCACCGCCCATGGGGGTTCTTGGTGATGGTTGTGGCGATCGTCGCCTTCACGCGCATCGCCATCGTCATGCTTCGCGCCATGCACAGCCGTCGCAAACTCGAACGTACGGTTCAGTCTCGAGAGCAGTTGCCCTAATACCTACACCCAGTTGGTCGCTCAGTCGTCGAGCTCGCCGATCAGCTCGGTTACGCGGCGTTCGATCTCGTCGCGGGTACGGCGGACCTCCTCGAGCGGGCGGCCCTTCGGGTCCTCGAGCTCCCAGTCCAGATAGAGCTTGCCGGGGATGTAAGGACACTCGTCGCCGCAGCCCATCGTCACCACGACGTCGGCCCACTCGGCGTCGGCTGTGCTGAGCTTGTGGGGGACGCGCCGGGAGAGGTCGATGCCGAGCTCGTTCATCGCCTCGACCACCTCCGGGTGCACGCGCTCCCCTGGCGTCGTGCCGGCCGAGCGCGCCTCGTGGTGCCGGGCCGCGGCGCGCTCGAAGAGCGCCTCGCTCATCTGCGAGCGGCCGGCGTTGTGCAGGCAGACGAAGAGGACGCGGGCCATCAGTCGGGATGTTCCCCTCTGACCAGCTGGTAGGCAAGCGCTCCGAGGGCGGCGCCGGCGATCGGGGCGACGATGTAGATCCAGAGGTCGTGCAGTTCGCCCGAGACGAGGGCGGGGCCGATCGAGCGGGCCGGGTTCATCGAGGCGCCGGTGATCGGGCCGCCGAAGAGGGCGTCGAGGCCGACGGTGCCGCCGATCGCGATCGCCGCGCCGGCGCCGACCGCCCGCGTGTCGGTGGCGACGGCCATGATCACGAACATCAGGAAGGCGGTCAGCACGGCCTCATAGACGAGGGCGCTGCCGTCGCCGACGCTGGGTAGGGTGGTGCCGAGGTCCGCCGGCTGGCTCGGCCAGACGGCGAGCAGCAGAGCCGCAGCTGCGAGCGCACCGACCAGCTGGGCGGCGACGTAGGCGAGTGCCTCGCGGCGCGGGAAGTGGCGGGTGAGGGCGAAGGCGAGCGTCACCGCCGGGTTGAGGTGGGCGCCGGAGAGGTGGCCGGTGGCATAGACCATCGCCATGATCACCAGGCCGAAGACGAGCGAGACGCCGACCGCGCCGAGCACGCCGGCGTGGACCGTGTCGGTGACGATCGCGCCGCAGCCGGCGAAGACCAGCGCGAAGGCGCCGAAAGCCTCGGCGGCGGCGCGGCGCCGGAGGTCGGGGCGGCCGTCCACGTTCAGCAGCAGGCGGCCGGGGTGACGCCGGGATCGGACTCGACCGCGATCCGCGTCGGTGTCGAGAAGACCTCGCGCACGGCGTCGAGCGCTCCCGGAACGAGGCTGAAATAGCTGTAGGTCCCGCGACCCTCGCGCGTGATCACGCCCGCCTCGACCAGCTGCTTTAGGTGGTAGCTCACCGTGCCCTGCGAGAGCCCCAGCAGCGGTTGCACCTCGCAGACGCAGACCGGCTCGCCGCCCGCCCGCAGCAGCAGGTTGACGATCCGCAGCCGGTGGCGGTCGGCGAGCGCCTTCAGCACCGCCTCCAGCTCGACCGCCCGCTCGTCGGAAAGCGACGACCCCGCCAGCGGCGTGCAGCACTCGATTACAGGCAGGTCGGTCATCGGGCGGGACCCTAGCATGATTCATCGATGAAATTCGATGAAGATTATGTTGAGAAAAAGCGCGGCTTTTCCTAAAGGTAGGATCGCTATCCTTTGGCAATGGCAAACGTGGCTGCGAGCAGCAGGCTGGTCGAGGGCATCGTGCGGCTGCGTCGCGCCGAGCGCATTCCGGAGGCCGCAGCGGACATCGCGCCTGTGCGCCGCGACCTGGAGGCGCAGCTCGGCTCGACCCTTTCGCGCTCCCGCGCCGCCCATCTTCTCGGCGTCAGCCAAACGGCGCTGGACCGCTGGGTAGCCGCCCACCAGATCCCGATCGTGCTGACGCCACACGGCCGCCGCGAGGTGCCGCGGCAGTTCGTCATCGAGCTGCGTGAGGCAATCGACGAGCTCGTGCGGGAAGGCCATCGCCGGCACCTGCTTGCCGCGGCGCTGAAGCGGCGCAAGGACGCTGCATCGAAGGCCGGTGGCACAGCTGAGGCCTCTGAGCGAAGGGCGCGATCCTCGCTGCCAGATGCTCACCGCACAGCGGAGCGCCGCGCCATCGCCTACCACGCGCTTCTCGCCGAACGCCTTGACGATCAGCTGGTCGAAGAGGCAAGGGACAGAATCGAGCAGCTTGCCTCGGCGGGGCGGCTGCACCCTCGCTATGCAGAACGCTGGCGCGTGCTCCTCGCCCGGCCGATCGACGTGATCGCTGCTGCGATCGTTGCCGACACCCAAGAGGGCAGGGACCTGCGCCAGAACAGCCCCTTCGCCGGCGTCCTCAACGAGCAGGAGCGCCAGCGGATCATCGAGACGATTCGGTAGGAACGTTGAGACGGGCCGAGCTCGAGCACGTTCTGCGAGCCGCGGCGGCGGTGACGGAAGACAGCGAGATCGTCGTGGTCGGCAGCCAGGCGATCCTCGGCCAGTTTCCCGATGCGCCCGAGTCGCTGCTCGTCTCGCGCGAGGCGGACGTCTACCCGCGTAATCACCCCGAGCGGGCCGACGAGATCGACGGCAGCCTCGGCGATGGCTCCTACTTCGACGCAACCTACGGCTACTACGCCCACGCGGTCGGGCCCGAGACCGCCACGATGCCCGCTGGCTGGGAGCGGCGGCTGGTGCTGGTTGAGAGCGAGAACACCGGCGGTGCCAGGGGTTGGTGTCCCGAAGTCCACGACCTCCTGCTTTCCAAGTGCGTGGCGGGTCGCGAGCGCGACTGGGAGTTCATCGAGGAGGTGCTCCGCCATCGTCTTGCCGACCCCAAGGAGCTGCAGCGCCGCGCGTCCGACCTGCCAATCTCCGCAGATCGGATCGCCGCAGTGCGGGAGATGGTGGACGGCCTTGCCACCCGCACCGGGTCGTCGGGGGGCTAATCACCATGCGCATCGTCCAATTCGAGCTTCGCCGTCTGGTTGCGATCTACCTCGGCGGAGTGATCGGCGCCCTGGCCCGGGTCGGCCTAGCCCAGGCGACGCCGCATGGTCCCGGCGGCTGGCCCTGGGGCACCTTCGTCGTCAACATGCTCGGTGCCCTGGCGCTTGGCTACTTCTTTGCCCGGCTCGGCGACCATCCCGAGGACAACCTCG
>CAVZVK010000014.1:0-73331 GCA_963778715.1 uncultured Solirubrobacterales bacterium | reverse complement strand
GCTGGCGTCAGGGAGCAGCGGCACTACGTATTCGTCTTTTTCATTGTCGAACCAGATTCCTGCGTAGCTTTCGCCAAGGCGTTCTTCGAGGCCGCTGACGACGTCGGCTTCGCTGACGCTGTCCTGAACTTCCAGCGATTCTTCGGCTTGGCTCTTTGGGACGTCGAAGTCCTGACGGTATTCGGCGACTTCGAAGGGACGAACATCGGCCGACGCGGGTGCCACCCCCACCAGGGCAAGCACGAGCAGAGCGAAAAGAACTCCCCCAAACACCTTCGCCTTCCCCCGCTCCAGCGTTCCCATCGCCTTCCTCCCCTCGCCTGATTCCCAGGCATTTACGCCATAGTCCAACCCGGCCTGATGGGCCGGAGTGCTCCTCGCAAGGCAAGCAGCGTAAACGCATTGGTCTTCAGCGTGCACTGCCACTTTGGTACAAAATCGACGCCGAAATACCCATTTCGCGCAGTTGCGCGGTTTTTCGTCCGACGGAGGGGCGAAGCTTCCATAACGCCCCCTACAGGACGGAGAGCCAATGCCCAGGGAAATCTTCGACCAGGACCGGCCCCGGAGCACGATGGCGCAGCGCCTCGACGAGGCCTTCGCCGGCTGCGAGCAGTGGACGCTCGCGCCACCTTCTCAGCGGCGCAGCACGCTCGACTTCAGCCCGCGGCTTTCGAGCTCGGTGAGGATCAGCGGCAGCGCTGCCGCGGTGCGCACCCAGGAGCCGCGCGCGCTGTAGTAGTCGGCGTCGTGGAGGAGGACGATGTCGCCGGCCTCGATGCCGGTGCTTGAGCGACGCGCGATCGACTCCGCTGTGGCGTCCCGCCGCCAGTCCTTGCCCCAGCGCGACCAGAGCACCGGCCGCCAGCCGCGGCGGCGCACCGCGCGCAGGGTCGCCGCGCTGAAGATCCCGTAGGGCGGGCGGTAGTCGGCGATCGCCTGCCCGCCCGCCTCCTCGATCGCCGCCCGGGCACGTTCGGCGTCCTCGAGGAACTCGCCGGACGCCGAGGCGCAGCAGGTTGCGGTGGCGATGGCAGTGCAGCTCGACCCGGTGCCCGGCGGCGACGATCTCGGCCGCCAGCGCCGGACGCCGCTCGACCTGCTCGCCGGCGAGGAAGAAGGTCGCCGTGGCGCCGTGCTCGCGCAGCGTCTCCAGCACGGCCGGCGTCCCCTGCGGGTGCGGGCCGTCGTCGAAGGTGAGGGCGACGCCGTCCGCGCCGGGCATCGTGCGCGCTCGATCCCCAGCGCCGCGCCCAAGCCCTGGCACGAGCGGCGCGAGCGCCGGGCCGGCGTGCAGCACCGCCGCGGCGGAGACCCCGGCTCCCAGCAGCGCCCGGATCAAGGGGCCGCTTGAGCCGAGGCCGGCTGGGCGTGAGCCGTCTTGGCCTGGGCCGGGCCCGCCGGGGCGACGCCCGCCGCGCGGCGGCCGCGTCGTTGTCCTTGCCGATGTGGATGCGGCCCTCGAGCGGCTTGGCGATCACCTTGTAGGGCGTTCCCGGTCGATCACGGTGAACAGCATCACGACGGCGATCGCGGCGAGGCTGACCGCGGTCGCGACCCGCTCGGCGCGCAGGCGCCAGACCGGCTGCGGGCGGACCCGCGGGCGCACCGTGAGCGCCCGGGAAGCGATCGAGGGCAGCGAGGCGAAGGAGGAGTCCGGCGAGCGCCGCTCGCGGCTGAGGTGGCGCAGCACCGACTCCAGCTCGTGCTCGGAGCGCGCCACCTCGGCCAGCCCGAAGCGCTCGAAGGCGGCGTTGTTGGCACGCAGGTGGCCGGCCGAGAAGCCGTAGGAGACGACCGGACAGCCGCGGATGTGCGCCTCGAGCACGGTCAGGCCGGCGGTCGCGTGGACCATCGCGTCGGCGGCGGCCATCCAGTCGCTCATCTGCTCGGTGAAGCCGAGGATGCGGACCCGCTCGTTGTCGCCGAAGCGCTGCTCGAGCTTCTCGCGGGCGACCTCGTTGCGGCCGGTGATGCAGACGACCAGGGTGTCGTCGCCGGAGAGCGCAGAGCGTCGATCGCCCCCTCGAGGTCGCCGATCCCCCAGCCGCCGCCGGAGACGAGCACAACCCGGGCGTGGGCCGGGACGTCGAGCGCCTCGCGCGCGTCGCGACGGGTGCGCGGCATCAGGAACTCGCGCGAGATCGGCGGCCGCACCCACTCGACGGTGCCCGGGCCCGCCAGCCTCTCCACCTCCTCGATCGACTCCGGG
Source organism: uncultured Solirubrobacterales bacterium (assembly GCA_963778715.1). Classification (GTDB taxonomy): domain Bacteria; phylum Actinomycetota; class Thermoleophilia; order Solirubrobacterales; family 70-9; genus VRUE01. The sequence continues at coordinate 71,119 of CAVZVK010000014.1, read as the reverse complement.
TGGGTGACGTAGTGCAGGTCGACGCCGGGGTGGGCCCAGTAGCGCAAGCCCGGCGAGGTCGGTGATCGCCGACTGCACCGGGATCTCGAGGCGGCGGTTCTCGCGCAGCATCCCGAGCACCGCGGTCACGCCCGGGTAGGTGGAGATGACCACGTCGGGGTCGTGCTCCTCGATCAGCGCGCAGCAGGCCGCGGCCGCCGAGCAGCGTAGCCGAGGTGGTGAAAGAGCCAGCGGGTCGGGCGCGAACTTGGTGATCAGCCAGTACTGGACGTCGAACAGCCAGGGCATCCAGCGGAAGGTGAACCTTGGAGCCGTCGCGGACGACCGCGGCGGAGACCTTCCCCATCGCCTCGAGGCCGTTGTCGATCTCGACCTCGGCCCCCGGAACCTCCTCCTCGAGGTCGGCCTTGATGATCCGCGCCGGCAGGTCGTGGCCCTCGCCGATGTCGGCGGTGAGGACCAGCACCCGGGGCGCGCGCTCCTCGGCGCGGGCGGCGCCGGCCAGCAGCGCGCCGGCGGCGTGGTCGTTGCCGTTCAGCGAGGGCTGCTTGCCGGGCACCGGGTCGGGCGGGCGGGTGCTGCTGCGCACCCATTCGACGTACTTGCGCACGCCTTCCTTGAAGCTCGTCTCCGCCTTCCAGCCGAGCTCCTCGAGCGCGCGCTCGTTGGAGATCGCCTTGCCGGGGAAGTCGCCGGGGCGCGGCGGCGTGTGGACGATCTCGCAGTTGTCGGTGTTTTCCTGCACCCGCTCGGCGATTTCGAGGATCGTCACCACCTCGTCGCCGGAGAGGTTGTAGGTGCGGCCGGCCGCCTCGGGCGCCAGCGCGGCGACGATCCCGTCGGCGAGGTCCTCGACGTAGATGAAGCTGCGGGTCGTGCTGCCGTCGCCGGCGATCGTCAGCGGCTTGCCTTCGAAGGCGAGGTCGGTGAACTTGGCGACGACGCCGGCGGCGCGGGCGCGCGGGCCGTAGGGGATGCCGAAGCGCAGCACGGTGCACTCGAGCTCGTACAGCTCGGCGTAGCCGGCGCAGTAGGTCTCGCCGGCGAGCTTGGTCGCGGTGTAGAGGTGGCGCGGCGCCGGGATCGGCGTCTCCTCGTCGACGTCCTGCTCGACGCAGTCGCTGTAGACCCAGGTGGTCGAGCCGTAGACGACGCGACCGACCTTGGCCCGGCAGGCGGCCTCGAGCACGTTGAGGGTGCCGCGCGTGTTGACCTCCTCGGCGAGGACCGGGTCGGCGAGGACGTGGCCGACGTCGGCGACGGCGGCGAGGTGGATGACCGCGTCGCAGTCGCGCATCGCCAGGTCGAGGTTGGCCGGGTCGGTGATGCTGCCGGTGAAGGTCTCGACTTCGAGCGGCGAGTGGTAGGGCGAGGCGCTGAGGTCGAAGATCCGCGGCGTGTCGCCACGCTCGATCAGGCTGTCGACCACGTGCGAGCCGATGAAGCCGCCGCCGCCGGTGACCAGGACCCTCATGCGTCCTCCTTCTCGCCGAGCGCTGCCTCGCGGCTCTCCGGGCCGGTAGTAGAGCGGCACGCACCAGTGGTTCTCGGCCACCCAGTCGGTGTTGGGCAGGTCGTCGGCGCGGCCCATGATGCGGTGGCAGGGCTCTTCGTAGACGCGGCCCGTCGACTTCTCGATCTGCTCGAAGACGACGTACTTGTAGAGGCCGGAGGTCATCCCCTCGGGCAGCTCGAGGCGGGAGGGGTGCAGGGGGTCGAGGTGCTCGCGCGCGTACGGCGTTCTTCCAGGCGACGATCTCCTCCATGCGGTCGGCCTGGACCAGGCCGAGCGCCGCGGTGAACTCGCTCATGCGGAAGTTGAGCCCGTCGACCTCGTGCTCGAACTTGCCGTAGTTGCGGAACTTGCGGGCGAACTCGATCAGCTCCTCGTGGCGGAGACGAGCACGCCGCCCTCGCCGGTCGAGACCGTCTTGGTCGCGTAGAGCGAGTAGACGCCGGCGTCGCCGAAGCCGCCCGGCCTGCCGCCGCTCCAGTCGGCGCCGTGGGCGTGGGCGCAGTCCTCGAGCAGGAAGATCCCGTTGTCGCGGCAGTAGGCGGCGATGCGCTCGGCGTCGAAGGCGATGTGGCCGCCGATGTGGACGAGGATCGCCGCCTTCGGCCTGTGCCGCTCGGCCTTGCGCTCGAAGTCCTCGAAGGACATGCAGAGGTCGTCGCGGTTGCAGTCGACGAACTCGACCTCGGCGCCGGCCTTGATCGCCGCCAGCGGCGTCGCCATGAAGGTGTTGGACGGACAGAGCACGGTCTCGCCGCGCACCCCGGCGAACTCGAGCGCCGCCAGCGCGCCGCCGGCCCAGCTGGAGAGGCCGAGGCTCGGCAGCCCGTTCCACTCCGCCCAGCGCGCGCTCGAAGGCGTCCAGCATCCGCCCCTCCGACCACTGCTCGGAGTCGAGCACCTCGGCCCAGAGCTCGAAGAGCCTGGCGCGGTCGCGATGGTCGAACCCGATGGCGAACTTGCCGCGTCGAGACCGGGTTGTCTCGGCGGACCCAACGGCGGCCGCTAGGCTAGCAGCGAGAGCGACCTGACGCAGTCGCATGCTCCACGCGTCGGTCGGCTCGCGTGCATCCGCACGCCAAGCTCCGGTCCGAGCTCTCGGTCAGGTCGCTCTCGGGCCTGTTCGATCACCGCGCCGACGGCACGGGATCCAGCCAGCAGATCGTGCCGGCGACGGCCACCGCCATCGAAGCGACCAGCACCGCGCCACCGAGCGGGGTGTCGCCCCAGGACTCGCCGAAGATCAGCGGCGCGAGCAGCGACCGGGACGAGGATCTGGACGGCGAACATGACTGGGGCTACGTGGGTGGCCGGACGGCGTTGCAGGGCGCTCATCTCACTCAGCAGCGCCAGGCCCTCGGAGGCCGCCGCGGTGGCGAGCCAGGCGACCGCGATCAGCAGCGTGCCGGCGGCGAGCTCGTCGGTGAGCAGCTTGCTGGCGATCGCCGTCCAGGCGTATCCGCAGCCGGCGCTGATCACGGCAAGCAGCCCGATCGCGCTCGTCCGGCCGCGCAACAGGTAGGGCGCCGCGATCGGGATCGCCACCAGTCCGAGCGCCAGGGCGATCGCCCCGGTGCCCGCGTGGTCCGTCGTCCGCTCGGGCGCCGCCAGTGCCACCCCGGCGACCCCGAGCGATGATCGCGGCGACCGCGACGCGCTCCCGCAGGCCGGGCGCTCTCCCCCAGCCTCCGTCACCCCCAGCCAGAGCAGCAAGATCAGCCCGCTCGCCAGGCACGGCTGCACTACCGTCAGCGGCGCCAACAGCAGCGCCGCGATCTCCAACGGCCACCCCACCAGCCCCAGCGCCGTGGCCCCCAACCACCGCCGGTTCCGCACCAGTTTCCCGATCAACGACGGCCGCAGCGAATGCTCGTGCGAAACGCCGCGCGCCTCCAGTGCCTGAAAGGCAATCGACGCGTTGTAGAGCAGCGAAGCCCCGACCGCCACGACTATCCCGAGCGCCAGCACGGCGCGAGGTTAGCCGCTGCCGGCACGCCTATTTCCCGCCGTGCGCCCTTTTCTTCGCTTTGGCGGGAACCAGGGTCGATTTCAGCGTCAGCACTTTCTTGCCGAGCGCGTCTTTAACCCTGACTTTGGTCACCAGCCGGCCCTTACCCGCCGCTTCCAGGGCGGTGAGGCATTTGCCGTAGACCTTGATCCCGAGCCTGGCGCGTTTCCCCGGGCCGAGTTTCCGCGCGAGTCGCGTTCTCACCTGGGTGCACGACGTCTCGCCGGCTTTCAACTTGGCAGAGAGGACCTTGAGCTTGCAGGGCGTGCCGCCGCAGGTGATCGTCCCGATCTTCGCCCTGCCTTTCCGGCTGAGCCGGACCTTGCCTTTCCTGGCTTTCGCTTTGGGGCGGGCTGCCGGTGGCGGCGGCGGGGGCAGCGGCTGCCAGCTGGGCGCGAACCCGTCGGCGGCGATCCGGGTGAAGCCGGAGCCGTCGAGGCCGATGAGGAAGAGGCCGCTTTGGTCTTTGCCCGCGGGGCCATAGACCCCCCGCCGGAAGACGATCCGCGAACCATCAGGAGAGAAGACCGGGGAGTTGACGTAGCCGCCGGCGCCTTCCGGCGCGGGCACCGGGAGCAGCTGCACAGCACCTCCGCCGACACCCACGACTCCGATGTCTTCATATCCGTGGCTGAAGGCGATCTTCGAGCTGTCGGGTGAGAAGTCCGGTGCGCGGTCCGACTGGCCGGTCGTAACGCGTCGCGGTGCGGCTCCCGGAGCGTCGATGACGAAGATCGACGCTCCACCCTGGCCACTGCGCGAGAAGGCGATTTTGCCGTCGGCCGAGTAAGCCGGCTTGGTGTCTCTGCGTTCCCCTGTCAGCGGGGTGATTGCTTGGATCAGGGTGCCGGTCTGGGAATTGATCGAGATCAGGTGCGACCCGCACGCATTGCAGTTGTATTCGTAGTTGAAGTAGGCGTCCGGATTGCCGAAGCCGAGGCAGGTCTGTTCGCCCGGCGCTTCGACCGCGCAGATGCTCTTGTTGCTGCGCTTGCCGCTGGCTTCGGCAACGACGAGCTGCGAGCCGTTGGGAGAGAACGAAGGGTGGTCGAAGGTCTGCCATTCGCTGGTGAAGGTCTGGATCCTGACGACCGGAATTGTTTTCCCCGAGCCGACGTAGTTTTTCTGCCATTCGGTCTGGAACGACTGCGAGCTGCTTCCGGAGAGGAGCTGGGTGACCCCGGCGCCGCCTCCGCTCATCACGGCGATGCCGCTTTCACGGTCAAAGGCAATCCGGGTGCCATCTGCCGAGTAGGAAGGAGATGCAACACCGGCGCCCGACACCAGCAATGTCGGGGAGCCCCCGTCGGCATTTGCCGACCAGATCGCGGCGCTCGAGTAGGAATAGGAGTCGCCGGAGGCATAGGCGATCCTGCCGTTGCCGCCGGGGAACGCTGCATCCCCACGGCCGCTCATCGAGATCGCCAGCGCCGCAAACCCGCCGAGTGCGGCCAGCGCCACGATCGTCGACATCGCTCGGTGTCTCCGAGCTGGAGGAGACTCGATTCCCATGCCCAACCTTTCGTGCGAGATTCCCCGGCAACGGCTCCTGGAATAGCGTTGCCGGGCTTTTTGAGCGCCCCGGACGGGGGCTTATATCAGTTGCGTCTCCATGAATGCCGTCGACTACTTGAGTAGCATTTTCTTTCTCGGCGTGGTGGTCGCGGCCTTCGCGATCGGCGCTCGTCGCCTGCGCCTTGCCCTGCTTCCGGACTGGCGAGGCGCCCCCGCGACCCTGGGCACGATCGTTCTCTGGCTGGCCCTAGCTGTCGTCGCCGCTGAGTTGCTCGGCCTGCTCGGCCTGCTGAACACGCCTGCGCTGCTTGTCGTGTCCGTCGCCACCGCCCTGGCTCTGCGCTTTTCGCGATTGCCCGGGGTCGCCGGCGGGGCTCCGCCGGCGCCACCGGTGGGCCGGCTCAGCCTGGTCGTGGCGGCGGTTGCCGCGCTGCTCACGGCAGTGCACTGGGCCGGGCCGGTGCTGCACAGCCTCGACGTCGGCATCTACCGCCAGGACAGCACCTGGTACCACCTTCCCTTCGCCGCCTGGTTCGCCCAGACGGGCTCGGTCACCGGCCTGCTGCAGACCGACCCCCTGAAGCTCGCCGTCTGGTACTACCCGCTCAACTCCGAGCTCCTGCACGCGATCGGGATGGTCGCGCTCGGCAACGACCTGCTCTCGCCGCTGGTCAACTTCGGCTGGATGGGCGTGGCGCTGCTTGCGGCCTGGTGCGTCGGGCGGCCGTTCGGGCTCGCGGCGGCGACGCTGCTCGGCACCGTCGTCGTCCTCGACTCGGACATGATGCTGGTCCAGGCGGGCAACGCGCCGAGCGACGTCGTCGCCCTCGCCTGCCTGCTCGCGGCGATCGCGATCCTCGTCAACAGCCAATCGGCAGCTAGCGAGGCCACAGCCGCGGGGAGACGAGGTGGGCTCGTAATCGCCCCGGGCCCACTCGCCGTCGCAGCGCTCGCGGCCGGGCTGGCGATCGGCGCCAAGGTGACGATGCTCGTTCCGGTCGGGGCGATCACGGTCGGCATCCTGGTTGCCGGCGGAAGAGGCGGCATCGGCCGCCGGGCGGCGATCTGGCTGGGTGGCCTGGCGACGACGGGTGGCTTCTGGTATCTGCGCAACCTCATCCATGCCGGCAACCCATTGCCCTGGCTGAACGCAGGCCCGCTGCCCGGTCCAAACCAGGAAGCGATCTACCCCCGTCCGGCGCACTCGATCGCCGAGTACGTCGCCAACCGCCACGCCTGGACCGACTTCTTCTTCCCCGGCTTCGCGGAAACCCTCGGCCCGCTCTGGTTCGTCGTCCTCTTCGCCGCGCTGGCCGGGATCGTCCTCGGCCTGCGCCGCCGCCACGGCCCGCTGATCCGCATCCTCGCCCTGGCCGGCGCGGCCACGCTCGTCGCCCACGTCTTCAACCCGGTCTCGGCCTCAGGTCCCGACGGCGGCCCCTTCGGCTTCGCCTCCAACTTGCGCTACGCCGCCCCGGGCATCGCCATCGGCCTGATCCTCCTGCCGCTCTGCGAGACCCGCTGGATGGCCCGGCGCGTACTTGCCCCCGCCTACGCCCTACTGATCCTCGTCGCCTCGATTGCGTCAGACGAGTGGGTCCAGCCACAGCCGTTGCTGGCAATAGCGATCGGCGCAGTGGCTGTTCTGGCGCCGATCTGTCTCCAGAGCGGGCCAGAGCGAAGGTGGCGAGCACTCGCCATCACCTCGCTATTGGCGCTCGTCGTCGCTGCCGGCTACCCCATCCAGCAGCACTACTTCGACAACCGCTACCGAGCCGACCTCGCGCCCCCGCTGGACAATCCCGGCTTCCGCGCGTCCAACCAGTGGCAGCTGATCCAGACCTGGGCCCGCGACCAGCGCGACATCCGGATCGGCATCTACGGCACCCCTGCCGCCTACGGCCAGTACCTCTTCTACAGCGAGGACCTCAGCAACGAAGTGCGCTACCTGGGCGAACCCGGCCCAAACGGCGCCCTGACCCAAATCGAAACCTGCCAGCGCTGGCGCAACCGAATCGACAACGGCCGTTTCGACGCCATCGTGATAACCCCCGAAGACCCCGCCTCGCCGTTCCCACCCCCCCAGCTCAACTGGACCGCCAGCGACGCCGCAGCCATCCCGGTCCTGCGGGTCAACCCCGCCGGCGTCTTCCTTCTCTCCGGCCCCCTGAACCCAGCCGCCTGCCCAGCAGCAGCCGCAGGCTGATCGGCGTCAGCGCAGCAGCAACGTCGCTTCGCGACGCCGACGCCGTTCAAGCGTTTCGTAGTGCCTGTTCATAAGAACCATGGCAACGCTCCCGATTACCCCCACAAAAACGATGGCGAGTGCAAACACCGTGCCGTTCGCACGCATCGTCAACAAAATGACATCGATGACAGCTGACAAAAAGAGAAGAGCCGTGCCGACAAGAGCCAGTGCCTTGAGTTCGCCCATGCCCAATATCCTAGCCGATCACCGCAGACAAAAACATTACAAATACCGCACAGCCAAGGCCGATCAATCCGCCGATGACCGTCATCCGTCGCAGTCTGTCCTCGGGAGCTCCGGACAGAGCCGGACCCGCATGAAGCAGAAATCCAGCAACTGCGATCGACGCAGCCGCGAGGCCAGCGCCGGTGGCCGCGTTGGCCGCGATTGACCCAGCGACGATCATGGTTCGACTCTAGGAGCCGCCGACGCGCGTGTGGCGCTCAATTTGCGTAGAAACTGTGCCGCCTCTAACTCGGGCGGCGCTACGTCTCCTGGTAAAGCGGCCCGTCCCCGCCCTCGGGCAGCGTCAGCCGCCCGCCCTTGGCGGTGATCGCGCCGCACTGGACGCAGTTGGAGGCGGTGACGTGGACGTCGACCGTTGGCGTCGCCGTTCTCCAGCTGCTCCTCGGGGATCTCGTAGACCTGGGCCGGGCACATCGAGACCCAGGTCTGGGCGATCTCACGTCGGCACCTTGGTCTGGATGCGGACGTGGTTGGGCGCGTCGTCGCGGGTCGCGTTGCCGGAGAGGAAGACCGAGTCGAGCTTGGCGAAGGTGAGCTCGTTGTCGGGCTTGGGGTACTTCTCGGCAGCCTTGCCGATGCTCGACCGGCACCTCGGCGTTGTCCTCGACCTTCCAATGGCCACCCGGGAAGGCGCCTTTGGTGGCGACCATCGCCGAGCCCATCATGCCGCCGAAGATCAGACCCTTGGACGAGCGGCTGCTTCATGTTGCGCGAGCGATAGAGGTCCTTCTCGATCACCGAGTCGCGGACCTTCTTGTCGTAGCTCTCGAAGTTGACCGAGTCGATGTCCTGCTTGAGCGACTCGACGATCGCTTCCGCCGCGTACATGCCCGGCGTGCATCGCGTAGTGGACGCCGGCGAGTTCGGCGATGTTGACCATCCCAGCAGCGTCGCCGGCGACCAGCATGCCGGGCACCGAGAAACGCTTGGGCAGCGCCCAGTAGCCGCCGGAGGGGATCGTCTTCGCCCCCCAGCCGACCCGCTTGCCCCCCTCGAGGATCTTGCCGATGAAGGGGTGGGTCTTGAACTGCTGCAGGGCGTCGTGGACGCTGAAGGTGGCGTCGGTGTAGTCGAGGCCGACGACGAGGCCGAAGCAGACCTTGTCCTCACCCATCGGGTAGATGAAGCTGCCGCCGGCCTCCTTGTAGCGGGGGCTCCAGCGCAGCGGCCAGCCGAGCGTGTGGATCACCCTGTCCAGCGGCTTCGGCACCTCCCAGATCTCCTTCACCCCGAGCTCCCAGGCCTGCGGGTCGGAGCCGTGCATGTCGAAGTAGTCGTAGGCGGCGTAGGTGAGGTGGCCGATCGTGCCCTCGGCCAGCACTGTCGCCTTCGCGACGACGTCCGAGCCCGGCTCGAAGTTGCCGAGCTCCTCGCCGTCTTTGCCGCGACCGCGATCGCCGGAGCGAACGCCTTTGACGATCCGGTCCTCGACCAGCAGCTTGGTCGCGGCGGTCTCGGAGAGGATGTAGACACCGGCCTCCTCGGCTTTCTCGGCCAGGAAGCGGCCCAGCTTCGAGACCGAGAGGGTGTAGTAGCCCTCCTTGCGGAAGTTGGGCGGTGCCGGCTTCAGCGGGATCGCCGCCTTCGAGGTGAGGAAGTAGGTGGCGTCCTTGGTCACCTCCTGGTAGACCGGCGGCCAATCAGCCGGGTCGAGGTCGGGGAACAGCTCCCGCATCGCCGAGGGGTCGACGTTGGCCCCGGAGAGCAGGTGGGCGCCGGCCACCTTGCCCTTCTCGATCACCGCGACCGGCACTTCGCCCAGCTTCTCGGTCAGCTCCGGCTCGTGCTCGAGCAGCTGCATGATCTTGTTGGCGCAGGCGAGCCCGGCGGGCCCGCCGCCGACGATCGCGATGCCGACCTCGATGCGCTCGTCCTCGGCATCGGTCGGCGGGCCGATTACGTCGGCCGGGTCGAACGGCGGCGGGAACTCACTCGGTGCAACTGCCGGCATCGCTTGCCTCTCCTTTACGTGACGGGACGACCGAGCTCGCGCTCAGCCGCCCTTCTTCGCCTTGATCGCCTCGGTCAGCTTGGGGACGATCTTGTGCAGGTCGCCGACCACGCCGAGATCCGAGAACTCGAAGATCGGCGCGTTCTGGTCCTTGTTGATCGCGAGGATGTTCTCCGAGCTCTGCATCCCGACCTTGTGCTGGATCGCGCCGGAGATGCCGGCGGCCAGGTAGAGCTTCGGCGCGACCGTCTTGCCGGTCTGGCCGATCTGGGCCGCGTAGGGGTACCAGCCGGCGTCGACCACGGCGCGGGTCGCGGCAACCGCCCCGCCCATCGCCTCGGCCAGTTCCTCGCACTGCTTGAAGCCCTCGGCTGCGCCGAGGCCGCGACCGCCGCCTACGAGGATCTCGGCGTCCTCGATGTTGACGTCGGCGCCGCGCTGCTCGCCGCGCTGGACCAGCTTGGCCTTGGAGGACCAGGGCGAGAGCTCGACCGCGACGTCGAGGACCTCGGCCGTGCCGCCGCTCTCCTTGGCGTCGAAGGCGTTGAGGCGGCCGATGATGATGCCGGGCTCCGAGACGTAGCCGACGTCGGCGATCTGGGAGTCCTGCAGGATCGGGCGCTCGACCACGAGCTTGCCGTCCTGGGCCTTGACCTCGGTGACCTCCATCGTCACGCCAGCGTTGAGACGGGCGGTGAGGCCGGCACCGATCTCGAAGCCGAGCAGGCCGCCGCCGAAGAGGGCGTAGCTGAAGCCCTCGTCGCTGATCACCTTGGCCATCGCGTCGACGATCGGCTGGGCGAGGCCCTCGGGCACGTCCTTGGCGCGGTAGACCTTCGCCGCGCCCCAGTTGCCGAGCGCGGCGCAGGCGTCGTCGCCGATGTCGCCGACCACCAGCGCGGCGGCCTCGCCGCCGATTTCGCCGGCCAGCTTGGCCGCCTCGGAGATCGCCCCGAGCGAGTTCTTGTTGAAGTTGCCCTCGTCGTCGTGCAGGGCGTAGGTCAGGATGCCTGCCATCTAGATCAGCTTCCTCTCGTCGAGCCAGGCGACGATCTTTTCGACCGTCTCGTTGGTGTCCTCGTCCTCGATGATCTCGCCGGCCTGCTTGGCGGGCGGCGGGTTGAGGGCGAGGACCGATGTCTTGGAGCCGGCCTCGCCGACCATGCCGCCTTCGATGCCAACGTCGCCGGTCGCCTTGGCGTCGAGGGGTTTCTTCTTCGCCCCCATGATCGCCTTCAGGCTCGGGTAGCGCGGCTCGTTGATCGCGTCGCCGACGCTGATCACGGCGGGCAGCTCGACCTCGACCGTGTCGTAGCCGTACTCGGCCTGGCGCTCGCAGCGCAGCTTGCCGTCGGCGACGTCGATCTTGATCACCTGGGTCAGCGAGGGCATCTTCAGGTGGTCGGCGACGACGGCGCCGATCGTGTAGCACTCGCCGTCATCGGACTGCTGGCCGAGCAGGACCAGGTCCGGGCTCTCGGCCTCGAGCACCTTGGCCAGCGAGTAGCCGGTGGCGCAGACGTCGGAACCGGCGAGGGCGTCGTCGGAGAGGTGCACGGAGCGATCCGCTCCGAGCGCTACCGCCTTGTGCAGGGCGCGGACCGCGGAGTCGGGGCCCATCGTCACCGCGATGACCTCCTCGACCGGGATCGCGCCGCCCTCCTTGATCTGCATGGCGGCCTCGATGGCATGTGTGTCGAAGGGGTTCAGGTTCTTCTCGCCGCTGCGGTCCAGACGCATCGTGCTTGAGTCGATGCGCTTCTGAACGGCGGCGTCCGGAACCTCCTTGACCAGGACGCAGATCTTCAAGTTTCAAGCCTCCTTGGCTGAGTTCAAAGCTGGTTGACTGACCAGTCAATCAGTCTATCTATACATCAAGCGGTGCGACGTTTGGCGTGCGCCCCGTCACGCTTCGTGCGCGCTCGCTGGCGCCGCTCGCGAATGAACTCGACGATCTCGTCGGTACCCGCTCCGGGAGTGAAGATCGCGGCGACGCCGAGCTTCTTCAGCTCCGGAATGTCCTCAGCCGGGATCGTCCCCCCAACCGTGACCAGGACGTCATCGACCCCCTGCGCCGCGAGCAGCTCGACCACCTTCGGCACCAGCGTCATGTGGGCGCCGGAAAGGATCGAGAGCCCGACCGCATCTGCATCCTCCTGGATCACCGTCTCGGCGATCTGCTCCGGCGTCTGGTGCAACCCGGTGTAGATCACCTCCATCCCCGCATCGCGCAGGGCGCGGGCGATGATCTTGGCCCCGCGGTCGTGGCCATCCAGGCCAGGCTTGGCGACGACGACGCGGATCTTGCGGGCTGTTGCGGCCTCCATCAGCCGGGAACACTAGCGCCGACCAGCCAAGCCGTCCCATGACGACTGGCCTTGGAGCCGACGGTGGGGAATGTCCTAACGGTCAAATCGTTGGTCACGGGACGCCGAGCGAAGTGAGCGCCTTCCCCCAGATCACGTGGAACACTGGCGGGCTGGGTCTTCCAACCGACCAAGCCGATAGTCGACCGACCCTCTCAACGGAGACACTCGAACACGAACGGGAAAACGAACCGTAGGCTGCGCCCGCGCCTTTGCTTACCGGAATCTCTCGTTGACCCACTCCTGATAGAGCCCATAGCCCTTTGCAAGCTCCTCACCCGCGACAGCCCCCCAGACCCTCCCTCCTGCTCCTAGCACCCTCGACGCGCCCGATGCGCCTAGAGAACCCCAGATCGACCCTAGTGCAGCGTTCTTCAGAAACTGGATGTCTCGCAACGACTTCCCATGAAGCAGCGCGTCGACCGCACCCTCTGTCACCCCTGACACCGCGCCACCGATAACGTTATTCCCGTACTCGGCCACCAAACCGGCGAGCTCCCATCCCTCTGCCGCGACAAACACCTCTGGCACCGCGAGGAAAATAAGGCCTCCAACAACCATCGGAAGCGCCTCTCTGCCAATCTCCCACATTCTGGAATCCTGATGGGCTGAAACGATTATCTCAGGCAGCTGATATGCGGGACCTGAATCCTGTTGACCCGAGGAGGTTAGATCTGGCAACCAATACCCGGGTGCGCGAGGAGGATCCTCCCCTTGACAAGGAGGACATGGACAGCCTCCCGAGTACGATTCGAGTCCACTCGGATCTCCTGCATTTACCGGATTATCAGAGGCATAACTATACGGTTCACCGGTGGCACCAACCACAGGATCCACACTGAGAAACTGCGCCGTCACCGGATCGTAGGTTCGAGCCCGCAGGTAGATCAGCTGGTTTTCGGTGTGCATCCGGTACTGGCCAGCAAACCCCATCGAGGACGTTCCGGTCCCGGTGTGTCCCCAAACCGCCCCGTTCGGTCCGTATCGATAGGTGCCGGTGACTGTGCCGCTAGAGCCCGTTAGAACCCGGATCGATCCCAACTGGTCGTGGTGCAGATAGGTCGCCGAGCCCGACGTGATCTGCTCGATCGGCAGGCCCCCCGGGCCGTAGATGAAGTAGTCGTTCCCACCACGGAGCATGAGCGGAAGTCCTGCCGTGATGTCCCAGACCATTGGATAGGTCGAGGCACCCCTGGTTTCGGTCGTGCGCAGGCCCGTCCCGTCGTATTTGAAGGTGTTTTCGATCGCTCCGTTTTTGGTCGAGATCAGGTTCCCCGCTTGGTCGTAGGAATAGGGGATGGCTGATTTGCCGGTGGGCGTTTCTTTGATCCGCTGGCCGACTTTGTTGTATTCGAAGGTCGCATTGCTCGCTGTTGCGATCTGGTCGGCTTTGTCGTAGGTATAGGTCGTCGGAGCGATCTTGGTCACGTTGTTGGCCGCGTCGTATTCGAAGATAGTGCCGTTGCTTTTGGTCAGCCGGCTCTTGGTGTCGTATTCGTATTTATATTCGGGGACTTCGGGGAAACCCGTCTCAGTTGATTTTTCGATCTGGCCGAATTTGTCGCGCGTGTAGGCCATCGAGGCCAGAACTTCGGCTTTCTTCTTCATCGAGACTTCTGCCAGCTGATCGGCTTTGTCGTAGGAGTATTCGTCGACGTTCGTCGTTTCGGCGGGGAAGGTCATCGCTTTGACCTGCGAGTCGCGGTTATAGCCGAAGGTGGTTTCCTTGCCGAGCCAATCAGTGACCTTTTCCATCCGCCCCGCTTTGTCGAACGCGCGTTTGACCGTTTCGCCGTTGGGATAGACGAGTTCCGTCTGCTGGTTGCCGAGGTCGTATTTGTATTTAACGACTTCTTTTTTGCCGTTGGTCACTTCAGTCAGTCGGTCGAGCTGGTCGTAAACCTTGGTCGTCGTTCCCGTGCTGTCGACCATTTCGGTGATGTTGCCGTTTTTGTCGTATTTGTAGGTGATGTCGTGAGTCGCTTCTTCTGAGTAGTTGACTTCTTTGGGTCGATCGATGGCGTCGTAGCTGTAGGTGATCGTGCGACCAAGCGCGTCTTCGGTTTTTTTCAGGTTTCCGGCCGCGTCGTATTCTGATTTCGTTTTGCGTTCAAGCGGGTCGATCGTTTCGGTCAGCTGCTCGAGGGCGTCGCGTTCGTATTTCGTCGTGTAGCCGTTGCCATCGGTGCGGCTTTTGACCTGGCCCATGCTGTCGTAGGCCGCTTTGGTCGTGTTGCCGTTAGCCGCTTTGGCTTCGGTGCGCTCGTCGTCGGCGTCGTAGACATATGTCGTCGTGTGGCCGAGCGCGTCGGTTGTCGATTCGAGGTTGCCGTTTTTATCGTAGGCGAATTTGGTTTCGTGGCCCAGCGGGTCGGTGATCTTGATCGGGCGCCCTTGGGCGTCGCGTTCGGTTTTGGTTTCGAATTCTTCGGCTTTGGCGCCTTCTTCGTTGCCGCGGGGGGAAACTTCGGTCAGCTGCTGGCCGTCTTTGTTGTAGGTCCAAGTCGTCTTGTCGCCCGCGGGATCGGTTACGGCTTTGACGTCGCCATAGGTGTCGTATTCGAATTTGGTTTCGTGGCCGAGCGGGTCGGTCGCGGATTCCAGGTCGCCGTTGGCGGCATGTTTGAAGGTCGATTTCTGGGTCGTTTCGCCGGGCGCGGGGCGTTCGATCGCTTCGACATTGCCGTTGGCGTCGCGTTTATAGGTCGTTTTCTCGCCCTTCGGCGTCGTTTCGGTTTCAACGTCGTGGGTAGTGTTGTAGGTCCATTTGGATTCGTTGCCTTCGGCGTCTTTTTCGAGCATGAGGTCGCCGGCGGCGTTGTATTCGTAGGTCGTCGAATGCCCGAGGGCGTCGGTGGCTTTCGTCAGCAAGTAGGCCGAGTTGTATTCGTAGGTCGTTTTTCGGTCGAGGCCCGTGCCTTTGGCTTTGATCACTTCCAGCGGCTCGCCGGCGTCGTTGAACTTCTCGAAGGTGGTAGACCCGTTGGGCTCGGTGATCGTTGTGGTCTTGTTACCGCCGGATTCTTCATATTGGAATTTGAGCACGCGTTCCATCGGGTCGGTCTGTTTTTTGACCCGATGTTTTTCGTCGTATTCGGTTTTGACGATGCCCCCACGCCCATCGGTCATTTCGGTTAGCTGATGGGAGGCGTCGTATTTGAATTTCCAGCGCGGGGTTTCTTCTCCCGGCAGGGTTACTGAGGCGAGGTTGCCCGATTCGTAGACGTATTTGACTTTGTTGCCCATTGGATCTTCGATGCTTGTCATCTTGCCTTCCGTGTAACCGAAGATCAGTTCCCTGCCGGCGGCGTCTTTGACTTTGAACGGAAAGCCCGCGATGGCGCTGACGATGAGGGTATTGCCGTTGCGGTCTTTCTGTTCGGTCAGCCAGCCTTCAGAGTTGAACTTGAGCTTTTCCTGTGTAGGCAGCGTGAAGACGTAGCCTGTGCCTTCTTTGGCCAAGGTGGCCTGGATCCAGCCGCCGGCGACGTAGTTGCCGCCTTCGAGGGCGAAGGCGGCGGTGGCACCGTTTTCCTGGACGACGGTGACGGCACCGGATTCTTTGTTGAATTCGAGGTGGGAGCTGTAGGGACCAGACCACCCGTAGCCCAAGGCCCCGGATTTCCCTTCCGCGGCTGCCTGGGAGTTGTAGGTGCGATTGATTGTGAGGAGGGGGCCGCGGCCGCCTAGGACGAGATCGGTCTGTTCCTCGAACTGGTTGCCGGTGGCGCAATTGACCGGGAAACCCGTGTTGCAGTCTTTGATGCCTGGGGCCGCAGTGTTACTGCCACCTTGGGTGTTCCCATCGTCGATCGGTGGATAGTAGGGACACGCTAGGGCGTAGGCAGCGCCAAGAGTAGACGAGGCAAGGAGGGCTAGCAGGCAAACGAAGAGAACTCTGGCCCGCAGGGTCATGGGATCAGCCTGTATCCGTATACGTAGGAATCCTTGACCATTCGGTCAGTATCGCGGTAAGGTCGTGGAAATGCAAGGGTTGAGGGAAGACAAGTTGAACTATCTGCCCTTTTTGCTTGCCCTTGTCGTGGTGGGTCTGCTCGTCCTCGTACTCAGCAGCTACGACTCATCCGTCGGCAAAGCGACCGCCTCGCCCGCGGAATCAAAGGCGATCAAGCGCACCGAGGCTCTACTGGCCGGGATCCCGCAGCACGGCCCGCTCCTTGGAAGATCCGAAGCACCGGTCACGCTTCAGTTCTTCGGTGACCTGCAGTGCAAAGAGTCTCGGCAGGTGATGCTGGGGGCCCTCCCCTTCTTGATTCGCCACTGGGTCCGCGGCGGCAAGCTGCGCATCCTGTTCCGCTCGTTAAAAGCCGACACCCCCGACGACTCCGAATTCCTCGGACAGCAAATAGCGGCGCTGGCGGCGGGGCGGCAGGACAGGATGTGGAACTTCATTGATCTCTTCTACCGGGAGCAGCGCCCCGAGTTCACTCGTTACGCCGATGACTCCTTCCTTGAAGGGATCGCCGAACAGGCGGATGTGCGCTTGCTGCTTTGGGCAGAAGACCGGGCATCCGACGGCATGGCCGGCGAGATCGAATCCGACGAAGTCATGGCTGGGGCCAAGGAACTGGACAGCACCCCTTCGTTCCTGATCGGAGCAACGGGTGGAGATGCCCGGCCCCTGCGCCACTTCGCCCTCGAAGACCCCATTGTCTTTGACGAAGCGATTAGGGGGTTGCTGTAGAGGCGGGCGAGAAGACCGGGGATTCGGTGTATGTGCCGAAACCCTCTTGCATGCCGCGATCATCTCGCCCTCGCTGGCGCGGGCGGCGACGACGATCGGGGCCTTAGGTCTGCTCGGTGGATCCCTGAATCCCTCCTTGAACGTTGACGGGGTTGACGCTACGCTAGGTAGCCATGACAGCCAACCCAGCCCTTCTAGATCGAACCGTCGAGGAGTTCCGGCGCACGCTTACCGAGATCGGTGGGCAGCCGAGCTCGGCTGACGATGCTGAGGTTCTTGGCCGGCGGGCGGCGATGGTCGTGCTTGCGGGCGGGGCCTGGGAGCGGGCACTTGGGGAGCTGCTGACCAGTGCCGAGGCTCGGGTTCTGCTCGGAGGTGTCAGCCGGGAGGCGCTGCGCAAGCGGGTCGTCAGCGGGTCGGTAATCGCGCTGCGCGACGATGCCGGGCTGATTCGCTACCCGCGCTGGCAGTTCGATGCGGCCAGCGGGGTACCCTTCGGGGCACTCAAGGAGCTCAACGAGATCTTCGGCGATGCGGGGCTCGATTCGTGGACGCTCGCGGCGTTTGCCACCGCGCCTCAACCGGAGCTTGGCAACCGGGCGCCGGTCGATTGCTTCGCCGACGCGGACATCGAGCCGCTGCTCCTTTCGGCTCACCGCGCCGTGGCCGAGCTGAAGCGTTGACGCCGCGCGGCCTCTCCGCGCCCCCAGACGATCTGCCCGAGCTCCCCAGCATGAAGCTCGGGGCGAAGCCCCTGTGGCGAATCCATGCGGCCGATGCTGCTCCCTGGTTCTTCGATGTCGGCCCAGATGGCAGGTTCAACCTCGCTGAGTCCGGCACTTGCTACCTCGCCGAGGAGCCGATTGGCGCCTTTGTCGAGAAGTTCGGGCGCCTGCTACGGCCCGGTGGGGCGATCCCGGAGCCACTGGTCGACGCGCAGCGTCTTTCCAGGCTGCGCCCTCCAAAAGCGGAGGTCGTCGACTTGACCGAGCCAGCCGTCCTTGGGCTCGTGGGTCTCACCGCCGAGATCCACTCGACGACCGACTACGACCTGACCCAAGGCTGGGCGCTCGCGCTACAAGAGGCCGGTTACGCAGGCATTCGGTACAAGGCTCGCCACGACCCCCGCGGGCAGCTGATCTCCATCGCTCTCTTTGGGAAGAGCACGCCACCGCGAGGCAAGGTCGCGACGACGGCAATCCCTGTCGACCTGATCCACGAGGCGTCCGCAACCTTTGCGATCGCAGTCCTCCCCCGGCGCCACTCGCGGCGGGGGTGAGTGCAACACAACCCATCGGGTGCGCGACGTAGCCTTGCTGCAATGCCTCTTCTTCCCAAGATCGACGAGACGGCCGAGGCCTTCGAGTCGCGCCGAGCCGATGACGAAGCCGCTGCCATCGCCGCCGAGCGCATCCGCAGCGGCGTTGCCAGCCACGAGGAAGACGGCGCCACCGCCCTGGTGAAGCTCGGCATCGAGATCCCCGAGGAATGAGCGGTGCGGCAGCCGGCGAGGTGCGAGCCGCCTTGGCTGACCATCGCGCCGCGGTGCAGCGATTCCCGAGCCGAGCACCTCAATCCGTGTCAAGCTGAATCAGTGGCCCACCACAAGCGCAAACGCCCCAAGCATCGACGCAACGGCTGTCTGCTGTGCAAGCCGCACAAGCTGACCGCCAACGTCAAGGCGGAGCGTCGGCGGGATCGGAGTCGATGGACCGGCCACGAGAGATCCGCCTGGTAGCGACGGTGCGCTGACGCGCCGTACCGCATTAGGTTTGGACCAATGGCGCTGCCCGCCGAGGTACTGGATCCCGCGATATCGCTCGTCGCGACCTACTGCACGACGAAGGTGACTGCCGAACATGACGACAAGCTGAGGATCGAGTACACGGTCCGTGGAAACACGATCACGATCTACGAATGCCGCCCACCCTGGCGGAAGGGCATTGGCCCAGACTGGACGAGGAGGCGGATCTGCACTTTCGGCTGGGACCCGACGACCCGCCTCTGGACGCTCTACGCGCGCGACCGAAACGACCGCCGACTGGAGTACCCGTTCATCGACCCCGTACGTGACCTAGCGCCGCTGCTCCGCGAGCTCGACAACGATCCCACCTGCATCTTCTGGGGCTAGCATCAAGTCAGGCATCGACGAGGACACGGCCGTCCCGGAGCGCCTCGTTGACCATCGTGCCTGGAACATTGCCCCACTCGTCGACGTGACTAGCGCTGACGACAACGACGTCGAGGGCAACTTCAAGACTGCGCAGCTCACGACGCAGGCGAGCCGACTCGGCTCGGCGCTTCGTGACCTCACCCGGCTCAATGACGAGCAGGTCGAGGTCGCTGTCAGGGCGGGCCTCGCCGCGGGCGCGCGAGCCGAAGAGGATCACCCGCGCTCCAGGCGCCGCCCTGGCCAGTCGCCTACCGGCCTCCTCGATCAACCTCTCGTTCGTCATGAGTTCAAGCTAAAAGACCGGCGACTCTGTGTAGGTCCCAAAGACCTCCTGCATCGCCGCGATCATCTCGCCCTCGCTGGCGCGGGCGCGGGCAGCGGCGATGATCGGGGGCATCAAGTTCTCCTCGGTGGCGGCGGCGCGCTTGAGGTCGGCTAGGGCGGACTCGACGGCGGCTGAGTCGCGCTTAGCGCGAGTCGCGGCGAGGCGATCGGTCTGCTTGCGTTCGAGGGCTGGGTCGATGCGCAGGATCGGGGTCGGCTCTTCGCCCTCCTGGGTGAAATCGTTGACGCCGACGACGATGCGCTTGCGCTCGTCGATCTCACGCTGGTAGGTGAAGGCGGCGTCGGCGATCTCGCGCTGGGGGAAGTTGCGGCGGATCGCCTCGACCATCCCGCCCAGCTCGTCGATGCGGGCGAAGTAGCCGTAGGCGGCCTCCTCCATCTCGTCGGTCAGCTTCTCGACGAACCAGGAGCCGCCGAGCGGGTCGGGCGTGTTGGTCGCGCCGGACTCGAGGGCGATGATCTGCTGGGTGCGCAGCGCCACCCGAACCGCCTCCTCAGTCGGCAGCGCCAGCGCCTCGTCGAAGGAGTTGGTGTGCAGCGACTGGGTGCCGCCGAGCACCGCCGCCATCGCCTCCAGTGAGGTGCGGACGACGTTGTTGAGCGGCTGCTGCGCGGTCAGCGAAACGCCGGCGGTCTGGGCGTGAAAGCGCAGCCGCATCGACTCCTCGCGCTTGGCGCCGTAGGTCTCCTTCATCTCGCGGGCCCAGATCCGGCGCGCCGCGCGGTACTTGGCGATCTCCTCGAAGAAGTCGATATAGGCGTTGAAGAAGAAGGAGAGGCGGGGGGCGAAGTCGTCGACGTCGAGGCCACGCTCGAGCGCCCGCTCGACGTAGGTGAAGCCGTCCTTGAGCGTGAAGGCAAGCTCCTGCTGGGCGGTCGAGCCGGCCTCGCGGATGTGGTAGCCGGAGATCGAGACCGGGTGCCAGCGCGGCATGTTCTCGGAGCACCACTCGATCATGTCGGTGACCAGGCGCATCGCCGGCTCGATCGGGAAGCACCACTCCTTCTGAGCGATGTACTCCTTGAGGATGTCGGTCTGGATCGTGCCGCCGAGCTGCTCCGGCGGCACCCCCTGCTGCTCGCCGACGAGGACGTAGAAGGCGAGCAGGATCGCCGCCGGCGCGTTGATCGTCATCGAGGTGGTGACGCCGCCGAGCGGGATGCCGTCGAAGAGCTGTTCCATGTCGTCGAGCGTGTCGACGGCGACCCCCTCGCGGCCGACCTCGCCGAGGCTGCGGGCGTGGTCTGAGTCGTAGCCCATCAGGGTCGGCATGTCGAAGGCAGTCGAGAGGCCGGTCTGGCCGTGGTCGAGCAGGTAGTGGAAGCGCTCGTTGGTCTCCTCGACCGTGCCGAAGCCGGCGAACTGGCGCATCGTCCAAAGCCGCCCCCGGTACATGGAGGGGTAGGGCCCGCGGGTGAACGGATACTCGCCGGGGCTGCCGATCGTCTCCTCGGGCTCCTCGGTGGCGTGCTCGGGCCCGTAGAGCGGCGCGACCGGATGCCCCGACATGGTCGAAAACTCCGCCTTGCGCTCCTCGTAGCCGGGCTTGTCCTGGGCTCGATCGCCATGCCCGGAGTCTAGGGCACCCACCGGGTGCAACGCGTTATCCGGCTAATACACGGACAAAACGTTGCACCAGGTCAGCGACGGGCAGGGAAGCGGCGGGGCGGCTGCTTGCGGCGGGCGGCGATGCGGGAGCCGCCGAAGCCGGCGACGGTCGCCAGAAGAGTCACGGCGACGGCTACGAGGCGGCGGCCGAGGCGCTCGAAGCGCATCGTCTGCCAGCCCTCCTCGCGGGCGATCTCGGCCAGCGGCGGGTCGGGATTGACCACGACCGGGTTGCCGACGGCGCGCAGCATCGGCAGGTCGGAGATCGAGTCGGAGTAAGCGTAAGACGCGGCAAGGTCGATGTCGTGCTCGGCGGCGAATGTCTCCATCGCCTCGACCTTGCCCTTGCCGTAGACGAAGGGGCCGTCGAAGCGGCCAGTCAGGGCGCCGTCCTCCCCCACCCCGTAGCGGGTGCCGACGCCGCCGTCCATGCCGAGCACGGTGGCGAGGAGCTCGACCACGCCGCTGCCGGCAGCGCTGACGATGAAGGTGGGACGGCCGGCGTCCTGGTGGGAGTGGACCTCGTCGAGCATCTGCGGGTAGATTCGCGGCAGGATCGCGGCCATCACCTCGGGGTTCATCCGTTCGAAGCTGATCGCCGGCACCCCGGCGATCAGCTCGCGGGCGACGCGCAGGACCTCGGTCGTGCGCTCGTCGGTGGTGCCGCGCAGGCGGTAGCGCAGGTGCTCGAAGCCCCAGCTTGCGAGCTGGCGCCGACTGACCAGCTTGTGCCGCGCGGCGACGCGGGCGAACTGCATCCCGGATGACCCCGCCATCAGGGTCTTGTCCAGGTCGAAAAAGGCGGCTGCTTGCTCATCTACATCCCCCGACGGCCGTGAAAACCAGCAGGTCGGGGGACGCAGGGAGCGAGGTGAGGGGAGCGCACAGTTGGTGCGTGACCCGATCCGAGCGACCGAGGACCCCGAGATGCGCCGGTTTGCAGCGGCCGCGTACTGCGAGGCCACCTCGATCACGATGGCGTCGCCCTGCCCGCCACCGGAGCAGATCGCCGCGACGCCGAAGCCCCCGCCTCGACGGCCGAGCTCATAAACCGAGCGAGCCGACGATGCGGGCGCCGGAGGCGCCGATCGGGTGGCCGAGCGCGATCGCACCGCCGTTGACGTTGACCTTGTCTTTGTCGACGTCGAGCATCCGCACCGAGTTGATCGCGACCGAGGCGAAGGCCTCGTTGATCTCCCAGAGGTCGACGTCCTCGGGGCTCTTGCCGATCTTCTCCAGCGCCTGCTTGGCGGCGTTGGCCGGAGTTTTCGCCAGGTAGGGGAAATCGTCGGCGACCGTGCCGTAAGCGAGCACCCGGGCCAGCGGCGTGCGGCCCTCCTTTTCCGCCCACTCTTCGGAGGCGACGACGATCGCGCCGGCGCCGTCGTTGACCCCCGGCGCGTTGCCGGCGGTGTGGGTGGCGTCCTCGCCGCCGATCGCGCGCAGGCCGGCGAGCGTCTCGACCGTGGTCTCGGCGCGGATCGCCTCGTCGGTCTCGACCGCGTGCTCGCCCTTGCGCGACTTGACCGTGACCGCGGCGATCTCGTCGGCGAGCCGGCCGGCGTCGGTGGCCTCGGCGGCGAGCCGGTGCGAGCGCTCGGCGAAGCGGTCCATGTCGGCGCGGGTGATCTCCAGCTCGTTGGAGACCTCGCTCGCCTCGTTGATCATCTGCTTTTCGGTGAAGGGGTTGGTGAGGCCGTCGTGGACCATCGCGTCGATCGTCTCGACGTGGCCCATGCGGTAGCCGAAGCGGGCGCCCGGCAGCAGGTGCGGGGCCTGGCTCATCGACTCCATGCCGCCGGTCACAGCGACGTCGGTGTCGCCGGCGCGGATCGCCATGTCGGCGAGGCCGACCGAGCGCATGCCCGAGGCGCAGACCTTGTTGATCGTCTCCGAGGGCACCTCCTTGGGGATGCCGCCCTTGATCTGGGCCTGGCGCGAGGGAATCTGCCCCTGGCCGGCCTGCAGGACCTGGCCGAAGACGACCTGCTCGACCTGCTCGGGATCGACGCCGGAGCGCTCCAGCGCCGCCGAGATGGCGTGGCCGCCGAGGTCGGTGGCGTCGAGTGAGGAGAGGGTTCCGCCCATCTTGCCGAAGGGCGTGCGTGCGGTACCGAGGATGACTGTGCTGGGCATGGCTGCCTTTCTCTGAGTGTTTATGCCGGATCTCGGCTCGATCAGGGCCGCCTGGCCCACACCTGGACGATAGCGCGCGGCTCAGCCCAGCCACCGTGCGCAACGTCATAGACTCGCGCCTCGATGAAGGTCTCCGTCAGCCAAGCCGAGCTCGCCGCAGCCGACGCCGATCTGCTTGTCGTCGGCCTCTGCGAGGGCGAGGATCTGCCGGCGGCGCTCGCCGACGCGCCTGGCGCGGCCGGCGCCAAGGGCGGCTTCAAGAAGCTGGTGCTGGTCCACCCGGAGAGCCCGTCGCGGGCACTCGTGGTCGGCCTCGGCAAGCGCGCGGACCTCGACGCCGAGAAGGCTCGCGTCGCGGCCGCGCTGGCGGCGAAAGAGGCCGCGAAGCTCGATGCAAGCTCGATCGCCTGGGCGTTGCCGGGTCGCGGACGACGACCCGGCGCTGGCCGAGGGCATCGTCACCGGGACGATCCTCGGCGCCTACCGCTTCGACCGCTTCAAGAGCGTGGACCCCGACGACCCTACGCCCCCCGCCCTCGAGTCGCTGACGCTGCTCGCGCCCGACTCGGTCGCCGCCGAGGTCGAGGTGGCCCGCGTCTGCGCCGAGGCACAGAACCGCGCCCGCGACCTGCAGAGCCTGCCCTCGCAACGTCGCCACCCCGTCCTATCTGGCCGCGCGCGCCGAGCAGATCGCCGCCGCCCACGACGACGTCAGCGTCGAGGTGCTCGGGCGCGAGGAGATCGCCGCCAAGAAGATGGGCGGCCTGGTCGCGGTCAGCCAGGGCAGCGCAGAGGAGCCGAAGCTGATCACGCTGCGCTACCGCGGCGGCGGCTCCGGCAAGACCCTCGGCCTCGTCGGCAAGGGCGTCACCTTCGACACCGGCGGGATCTCGCTCAAGTCAGCCGGCGGCATGGAGGAGATGAAGATGGACATGTCCGGCGCCGCCGCGGTGCTGGAGACGGTCGGGGCGATCGCCGAGCTGGGCCTGGAGATCGACCTGATCGCGGTCATCCCCTCGACCGAGAACATGCCCTCCGGCATGGCGATCAAGCCCGGCGACATCATCACCCAGTACAACGGCAAGACGGTCGAGATCAACAACACCGACGCCGAGGGCCGCCTGATCCTCGCCGACGCGCTCGCCTACGCGATCGAGCAGGGAGCCGACCGGGTCGTCGACATCGCCACCCTGACCGGCGCCGTGATGATCGCCCTCGGCTCCACCTACGCCGCGGTGATCTCAAACGACGACGAGCTCGCCGGCGAGGTCGAGCAGGTCGGCCGCGAGACCGGCGAGCTGGTCTGGCGCCTCCCCCTCCACCCCGAGTACAAGGCACTGATGAAGGGAACGGTCGCCGACCTGACCAACGCCGCGGCCAAGCGCAAGGCCGGCACGATCTCCGCCGCCGCCTTCCTCGAGGAATTCGTCGGCGAGACTCCCTGGGCCCACCTCGATATCGCCGGCACCGCCTGGGACGTCGGCCGCGCCTATACCGGCACCGCTGCCAGCGGTTACGGCGTGCGCCTGCTCACCGCGCTGGCGCGCGCGCTCGCTGACTGACCACCCCGGTCGGTGTAACGCATTTGGGTCCCATGAGGACCACAAAACGTTGCACCTGGGTCAAGAGAGGATCATCAGGTGGCGACGCCGTGGGCGAGGAGCTTGCCGCTGTCTGCTGCGGTGAGGTTGGCCTCGGCGGTGGCCTGGCGGCGACCGCGGTAGAGGACGTTGGCCTCGCAGAGGACGCGGCCGGTGTCGCGGGTGATCGGCCGCACGTACTTGGCCTCGAGGCCGAGCGAGGTGTAGCCGACGCCGGCGGGGAGCGTGGTGTGGGTGGCGCAGCCGAGGGCCGAGTCCAGCAGGGTCGCCGCGTAGCCGCCGTGGACGACGCCGATCGGGTTGTAGTGCTCCTCCCCCGGTTCGCCCTCGAAGACGGCGCGACCGTCGCCGAGCTCGATCGGGCGCATTCGCATCGTCACCGCGATCGGCGGCGGCGGCATCTCACCGGCGACGATCGCTTCCATGTACTCCATGCCGGTCATCGTCGCCCCGGCGGCCGCGGTGGGGACCGGGTCCTGCCAGACCAGGGTGCGCTCGCGGGTGATCTCCGGGCCGCAACTCGGCGAAGGCGAGCGCCGCGTCGACCGCGTTGCCGCCCTGCTCGGCGATGCCCTCGGCGCTCACCTGCCCAGCCTTCGACCCCGCGCCTCGGTCCGCGCCCGGGCCGAGCGGGGAGTCGCCGGATAGAGCAGATCGGCGGTGATCTCGGCCTGGCTGATCGCGATCCGCGGAGCCTTGACTCGGCTCTGATGCCTATGTCTGGAGATCAATTTCATCGCAGCGCCTCCGTTCGCTTCTCGTGACTTCGTGTTTTATCTCGCTATGCGGAACTAAATGCGAAGTCACCGGGTGGGTTGCTTGATGCAACTGCTTGGCCTGGACCCTAGCCGACTTAGTTGCTTGATGCAACCCAGTGTGCCAAGATCACTTTGTGCTGCGCAATGACTATCCGGGGCAGGTCTGCTCGATCGCCACGCTCGCTGGAAGTGGTCGGCGAGCGCTGGTCGCTCTTGATCGTGCGCGACGTGATGAACGGCAACCGCCGCTTCGACGAGCTGCAGAAGGGCCTCGGCATCGCCCGCAACGTGCTCTCCGCCCGGCTGCAGCGGCTGATCGAGGAGGACATCCTCGAGCGCCGCGCCTACCAGGAAAGCCCGGCCCGCTACGAGTACTTCCTGACCGAGAAGGGGCTCGACCTCTGGCCGGCCCTGATCGCCCTGCTCAACTGGGGCGACCGCTACTCCCCCGACCCGCAAGGCCCGCCGATGCTGATCGTCCACAAGGAGTGCGGCGGCGCAGTAAGCGACCGCGGCGTCTGCGAAAGCTGCGGCAAGGTCCTGCACGCCCGCGACGCCCGCGCCCTGCCGGGACCCGGTCTCGCAAAGGCCGCCTGACTCGAACTGCATCAAATTCTCGGTCTGGCAGGTAGAGAATTTGATGCAGTTCGCTGAGCGTCTCGGTACCAGCGACAGGAGGAGACGAAGATGGCGACGGCGGCTGAGGTTCAGGCGCAGGACAGGATCTTCATCGGCGGCGAGTGGGTGGAGCCGGAGGCTTCCGAGACGCTCGAGGTGGTCAACTCGACGACCGAGGAGACGATGGGGACGATCCCGGCCTGCACGGCCGCGGATGCCGATCGCGCCGTTGTGGCCGCCCGCGATGCGTTCGATTCCTGGTCGCAGACCTCGCGCGAGGAGCGGGCCGGCTACCTGAGCGCGATCTCCGCCGGCCTCGCCGAGCGCGCCGATGAGATCGCGGCGACGATCTCCCAGGAGCTGGGGATGCCGCTGACGCTGAGCAAGATCATCCAGGCCGGGCTGCCGATCGCCCAGTTCGGCGGCGATGCCGAACCTGATGGAGGAAGTGCGCTGGGAGGAGGAGATCGGCAACTCGCGGGTGCTGCGCGAGCCGGTCGGCGTGCTCGGCGCGATCACCCCCTGGAACTACCCGCTGAACCAGATCGCCTGCAAGGTCGCCCCCGCCCTCGCCGCCGGCTGCACCGTGGTGCTGAAGCCGAGCGAGGTCGTGCCGCTCAACGCTTTCATCCTCGCCGAGGTGATCGAGGCCGCCGGCCTGCCCGCCGGCGTCTTCAACCTGGTCACCGGCACGGGCCCGGAGGTCGGCGAGGCGATCGCCGGCCACCCCGGCGTCGACATGGTCTCCTTCACCGGCTCGACCCGGGCCGGCCGCCGCGTCTCCGAGCTCGCCTCGGCGACGGTGAAGCCGGTCGCGATGGAGCTCGGCGGCAAGTCGCCGAACGTGATCCTCGACGACGCCGACCTGAGCAAGGCCGTGCCCGACGGGGTCGGCAAGTGCTACCTCAACTCCGGCCAGACCTGCAGCGCCCTGACGCGGATGCTGGTGCCGCGCGAGAAGCTGGCCGAAGCGGAGCAGATCGCGACGCAGGCCGCCGAGAGCTTCACCCCGGGCGACCCGTTCGAGGAATCGACCCGGCTCGGCCCGCTCGTCTCCGAGGTGCAGCGCGAGCGCGTGCGCGGCTACATCGAGAAGGGCGAGGCCGAAGGGGCGAAGCTGCTGACCGGCGGCGCCGCGGCCCCGGAGGGCCTGGACAAGGGCTTCTTCGTCCGCCCCACCGTCTTCTCCGAGGTGACGCCGGAGATGACGATCGCCCAGGAGGAGATCTTCGGCCCGGTGCTGGCGATCCAGCCCTACGACGGCGAGGACGACGCGGTGCGGATCGCCAACGACACCGACTACGGGCTGGCCGGCGGCGTCTGGTCGGCGGACCAGGACCGCGCGATCGGGGTCGCGAAGCGGATCCGCACCGGGCAGATCGAGATCAACGGCGGGGCGTTCAATCCGCTGGCGCCGTTTCGGGGGTACAAGCAGTCGGGGCACGGGCGGGAGAACGGGCGGTATGCGATCGAGGAGTTGCTGCAGGTGAAGTCGCTGCAGCTTTAGGGGTTGGTGGGGGGAGGGCCGGGGTGTCCCTCCCGCTTGCTGGGTTTTTCGCCTGCGGACTAGTCCGCCGTCCGAGAATGTCTGCCAGGCGAAAAACAGGACGCCGCTGCGCGGGAGGGACACCCCGGCCCTCCTCACCGGCCGATTAGGCTGCCCGCCCATGAACTTCGATCTCACTGACGAGCAGAGACTGCTGCGGGACACGGTGCGGGAGTTTGCGCTCGCCGAGGTTAAGCCGGTGGCTGAGGAGCTGGACCGGGAGAAGCGATTCCCCTACGAGATCGTGCAGAAGCTCGGAGGGCTTGGGCTGATGGGGATTCCGTTTCCGCAGGAGTACGGCGGGGGCGGAGCCGACACCCTCTCTTACGTGCTTGCTGTTGAAGAGCTGGCAAGAATCGACTCGTCCGTCTGCATCACGATGGCGGCGCACACTTCGCTCGGGACGATGCCGATCTATCTGTGGGGGACCGACGAGCAGAAGGACGAGTGGCTGCCTCGGCTCTGCACGGGGGAACGGCTTGCTTCGTTTGGGTTGACTGAGCCGGAGGCTGGGTCGGATGCGGGGAACGTGCGGACCACGGCGAAGCTGGACGGCGGGGAATGGGTCGTCAACGGGGCCAAGCAGTTCATCACCAACTCGGGGACGGAGATCTCGGGGTGCGTCTCGATCACGGCGGTTACAGGCGAGGCGAACGGGCGCAAGGAGATCTCCAACCTGATCGTGCCCAACGGGACCCCTGGCTATGAGATCGGTGAGGGCTACCGCAAGATGGGCTGGAACGCGTCCGACACGCGGCCGCTCAGCTTCGAGGACTGCCGGCTGCCCGAGGGCAACCTGCTCGGCCGTCGCGGCGATGGGTTCAAGAACTTCCTCCACATCCTCGACGGTGGCCGGATCGGCGTCGCGGCGATGGGCGTTGGGCTCGCCCAGGGTGCCCTCGACGAGGCGATCGCCTACGCCAAGGAGCGGCAGGCCTTCGGCCAGGCGATCTCCAAGTTCCAGTCGATCCAGGCCAAGATCGCCGACCTCTCGGCCCAGATCGAGGCGGCGCGGCTGCTGACCTGGCGGGCGGCGCTGGAGAAGGACGCGGGCAAGTCCTTCACCCTCACCGCCGCCCAGGCGAAGCTGATCACCGGCCGCCTCGCCGTGCGCGCCACCGAGGAGGCGGTGCAGATCCACGGCGGCTACGGCTTCATCGAGGAGTACCCAGTCTGCCGCTTCTACCGCGACGCCAAGATCCTCACCATCGGCGAGGGCACCGACGAGGTGCAGCAGATGGTCATCGCCCGCCAGCTGGGTTGCTAGGTCGGACCACGGGGCCGTCGGGTCACTCCCCAGGCCGCTTCGCGGGAGTTCCTGGGGAGTGACCCGACGGCCCCTGGACGCGACGCGCGCCTGAAGCTTCGCTAGCCAAAGGTGAAGGCGTAACCCATTACTCCCGCTTCGGGCTCGAGCGTGAGGACGTGGTGGCCGACAGCGGGCATGTCGACCAGGTTGTAGAGGCGCTGGGCAGCGATGTCGACGACGGCGCCGCGGACGTCGGGGCCGGCGAGGCTGTCTGGGATCGGGCGGCCGTCGAGCAGCACACGCATATGGCGGGTGCGCCCAGGCGAGCCGAGCACGAGGTAGACGCGGCGCGCGCCGAAGCTCAGATCGAGCGAGCCGCCCTCGGCAGTCGCCGACTCCAGCGTGATCCGCCAACGTCCGCGGTAGGCGAATTCGCTCGGGCCCGGCGAGGGCGGATCGCCGAAGTCGTGCGAGCCGGGCGAGAGCTGCGGGTTGACGAAACGTTCGGCCCGGGCGGCCCCAGATAGGTCTCCGGCGTCGTCACGCCGGCCGACGGTTCGACTCCGCTGCGCCCCCGAATCGTGCCTACTCACCGGCCGCCCAGCTTCCTTCAACAGCTTGCGGATGATCTGCTCTTTCTCGCCGTATTCGCCCTCGCCGTAGTGGACGAAGCGCACTCGCCCCCGGGCGTCGATGAAGTACTCCGAGGGCCAGTACCGGGTGCCGTAGGCGTTCCAGGTAGCGAGCTCGTTGTCCTGCGCCACCGGGTATTGGATGCCGTTACGCGCGATCGCTTCCTCGACGTTGCCGGCGTCCTTCTCGAAGGGGAACTCGGGCGAGTGGACACCGATGATCGTCAGGCCGTCCTTGCGGTAGGTGCGGTCCCAGGCGGTCAGGTAGGGCAGGGTGCGCAGGCAGTTGATGCAGGTGTAGGTCCAGAAGTCGACGAGGACGACGCGGCCGCGAAGGGAGCGCAGGGTCAGCGGCCGATCCCCGGGCGTGTTGAACCACTGCTGGTTGTCGACGAATTCCGGAGCAGGGCCGAGCACCGGCAGGCCGGCGTATGCGGGCCGTCGGGGATCCCTCCCCAGGCCGCTTCGCGGGAGTTCCTGGGGAGAGATCCCCGACGGCCCTCTCGCGCCGCTCGTCGCCTTCGCTCCGACGCCGTGGGCGGATTCGCCGCGCACGTCGCTGAGCGCGGTGCGCGCGGCGGCCGTGTCCTCGAGGCTTTCGGTGGGGTTGACGAGGAAGCTGGGCAGCGAGCTGGCGATCGAGTTCTGGAAGCGGATGTCGTATTCGCCCGCCATCGCCAGCGCGACGACGACCATCACGGCGCCCATCGCCACCTGCAGGCCGGGCCCGCGCCGGGCCAGGGGCGCGGTCAGTCGCCGTCCGCCCAGCATCAGGAGGTAGAGGACGACGGCGGAGCCGATCCCGTAGCTGAGCGCCACCGCCAGCCGGCCCGCGGTGAACGGCTGCGAGGCCGAGACGGTGATCACGCCGGCGAGGATCGGCCCGGCGCAAGGGCGCGTAGACGAGGCCGAGACTGGCGCCGACCGCCGTCCCCGACCAGAAGCCGTCTCCCCCGCTCCCCGCGACCCCGGCGCGGCCGGCGAAGCGGCTCAGCCAGGCCTCGATCCGGGCGGCCAGCGGCGGGATCATCAGCGTCACGCCGAAGGCGAGCAGGACCGCTATCGCCAGCTTGCGCAGCAGATCGTCGGGCAGGCCCAGGGCCGAGATCACGTAGACGAGGGCGACGGTGGCGAAGGTGAACGAGACGGCAAGCCCGACGACGATCCCCAGCGGTCGCCGGCGTCCGCCGGTCGCACCGGCGGAAAGCGCGATCGGCAGCACCGGCAGCACGCACGGCGAGAGCGCCGTGCCAGCGCCGGCGAAAAAGCCGAAGAGCATCAACAGGACCATCGCGTCAACCTTTCCACCTCTCTACTACGAGGAGATGATGGCGACCGGTTCAGCCGGGTCGTGAGGTGAGCGCTCCCGCCTCGCGCCTCGCGACCTCGGCCGCCCGGCCGACGCTCTCGCCGATGCCGTAGTGGGCGCAGATCGTCAGCTCGTGCTCGCGCAGCAGCGGCCGGCGCGGGTCGACGACGGGAGAGCTACGGATCGCTCTGGCTCGGATGGGCCACCCAGATCCGGCCGGCGCCCGCCGCGCAGTCGCGCAGCGGAATCGACGAGCAGGGTGCGATTGAAGCGGCCGCCGCGCTTGACGATCACCCAGGTCGGGGTGCCGTCGAGAGCGTCGACGAAGATCCGCTGCACCTCGCCCACCCTGGAGCCGTTGACGTCGTCGACCGCGTAGCCGCGCCACCGCTTCGCCTCCTCCGCCGAAGGCAGTTGCGCCGCAGGCTCAGCCATCCGCCTGCCTTGCGAGCAGCTCCGCGGCGGCGCTGGCCGGATCGAGCTCGCGCCGCACGACCCGCTCGAGCAGCGCCGCCGTCTCGGGATCGCTGGCCGCCGTCGCCTCCAGCCGCCGTCGCATCCGCGAGGTGGCGATCCCGAGCACCTCGCTGCGCAGGTTGCGGGCGCGGCGCTCCTCCAGCGTCCCCGTCGCCTCGATGTGGGCGCGGTGCTGCGTCGATCGCCTCGGCCAGCTCGGCGACGCCCTCGCCGCGGGCGGCCTCGGTGCGCAGGATCGGCACCTTCCAGCCCTCGGGGTCGTGCGAGAGCGCCAGCACGCCGCGCACCTCGCGCACCATCGTGTCGGTCATCGGGTGGTCGGCCTTGTTGACGACGATCACGTCGGGGATCTCCATCACGCCGGCCTTCAGCGCCTGGATCGAGTCGCCCGAGCCGGGCATCAGCGCCAGCACGATCGTGTCGGCGTGGTCGACGATGTCGATCTCGGCCTGGCCGACGCCGACGGTCTCGATCAGGACGTCGTCTTTGCCGGCGGCGTCCATCACCAGCGCCACCTGCAGGGCCGCCTCGGAGAGGCCGCCGAGGGCGCCGCGCGAGGCCATCGAGCGGATGAAGACGCCGGGGTCGAGGAAGTGCTCGGAGAGGCGGATCCGGTCGCCGAGCAGGGCGCCGCGGGTGAACGGGCTGGAGGGGTCGATCGAGAGCACCGCGACCTGGCGCTCGCGCCTTGCGCAGCTCCGCCGTCAGCGCGCCGATCAGCGTGCTCTTGCCGACCCCGGGCGGGCCGGTGAAGCCGACGATGCGCGCCTTGCCGGTGCGCGGGTAGACCTCGCGCGACCAGCTCCCAGCCGGCCGGGTCGTCGGACTCGATCAGGGTGATCGCCCGCGCCAGGGCGCGCTTGTCGCCGGCGACGAGTCGCTCGGCGAGCGTGGCGGTCTTGGCGGCGTCGGCGCATTGCTGCGCCAGTCTAAGAGTCGGTGCGGAGATTCCCGCTCAGACCTTAGAGTCCCCGCCGCCGTGATTCGCACGATCCGCTTCCTCGCCGCGCAACGGGATGCTCAACCGCAAATACGGGCGGCTGCTCTGGCCGCTACCTGCGCCGTCGCCTGTTCACCGCCGCCGGCCGGCGCTGGCGCACCGACGGCCTGCTCTTCCTCGGCCGCGGCCTCGAACTGCAGATCGCCCGCGGCGCGGAGATCCGCTTCGGCCGCTTCGTCTGGATCGGCGACGGGAGCAAGATCCGCTGCCACGAGGGGCGCGTCGAGATCGGCGCGAAGACGGTGATGGGCCAGGAGTGCACGATCTCCGCCTACCAGCGGGTGCGGATCGGCGAGCAGTGCGTGATCGCCGACCGGGCGATGTTCATCGACTTCGACCACGGCGTGGTCGAAGTCGAGCGCCCGATCCGCCAGCAGGGCATCTACAAGCGCGACGTCGTGGTCGGCTCCAACGTCTGGATCGGCTACGGCGCCTGCATCCTGCGCGGCGTCAGCGTCGGCGACAACTCGATCGTCGGCACCAACTCGGTGGTCACCAAGGACGTCCCGGCCAACGCCGTCGTCGCCGGCATCCCCGCCCGGGTGATCCGGATGCGGGAGGCGCCGCGGGAGCTGCGCTGGCCCGACCCGGTCGAGCCGGACCCCGAGGCCTGGACGACGCTGCAGCCGCCGCGCGAGTAGCCCGCTCCGCCGTACGGGCGCGCCTGGCGTCCAGCGCGTCGAGCGTATGGGTGACCACGAAAGCGAAGGCGTAGGCGAAGAGACCGACCGCGGTCACGATCCCCTCTCCGGCATCGTGGAGGAAGACCAGTATCAGGGCGAAAATGACGAAGCTCGCCGCCACGCCGATGCCCGCGTTGCGTATTTCGCTTCTCGAATACATGGCTCAGACAAAATACCTCATCAAGAGGTCGAGGACGATCGCGCCGGTTCGCGACCATGCCCGCCGATGCAGGCGTCCCTGAGCGAGTTTTTCTCGACTTCGCTGCGCGTCCTGCTGCGCGCGAAGCCAGACCGCCGCCATGACGAACCCCGAGACGAGCATCCCCGGCGCCGACTCGAGGTCGCGGCGGCCTCGAGCGCTGTGGTCGGTGGCGCCTATGTCGTGGCGGAGATCGGTGCGGCACGTCGACTCCGCCGCCGACGATAACATGAATGAAGTGTCTTGTCTGTATGACAGAACAATTCTCACATAGCCATTCGCAGCGCCGCCGCTCGCATATCGCCGCCTGTGGCCTTCGCTGCGCGTCAGGAAGAAAGAATGCGCCGGTGGACTTCGCTTCCGATTTCGGCCGAAACCTGGCCAGCTGCCGCAAGCGGGTCGGGCTGTCCCAGGAAGAGCTGGCGGTGCGGGCCTCGCTTCACCGCACGGCGGTCGGTCAGATCGAGCGCGGCGAACGGGTCGCCCGCGTGGACACCCTGGTCAAGCTGGCCGGCTCGCTCGGGCTGCCTCCGGGAGAGCTCCTCGTCGGCCTCGAGCTGGGAGCCCGGCGGCACGCAGCTCGGACGGTTCCAGTCCCGCCAAGGCGGCAGCGGAAAGGCCGCCGACGCCGGCTCCGACGCTCAGGCGCGCGCTGGTCTCGCCGACCAGGTCGGCGTAGACGGCGGCGGTCTGCTCGGCGACGTCGCCCCAGTCGAAGCGGCGCAGGTGCTCGTAGGCTTCGGCGACCAGGCGGCGGCCGAGCTCGTCGTCGGAGAGGACGCGGATCGCGACCTCGGCCAGCGCTTCGGGATCGTGGGCGCGGAAGCGCAGGCCGACCTCCTCGTGCGGGACGACCTCGCGCAGGCCGCCGGTGTCGGCGACGATGCAGGGGCAGCCGGAGGCCATCGCCTCCAGCGCGACCAGGCCGAAGGGCTCGTAGATCGAGGGGACCACGGTGAGGTCGGCGATCCGGTAGAGCGAGTGCAGGACGTCGTCGCCGATCCAGCCGAGGAAGGTGCCGTGCTCCATCAGCCCCAGCTCCTCGGCCTGGCTTGTGCAGCTCGGCCTCGTGGGTGCCCGAGCCGGCGACCAGGAAGCGCGTGCCCGGCACCTCCTCGATCAGCCGCGGCATCGCCTCCAGCGCCAGCTGGAAGCCCTTCTCGTAGACGAGGCGGCCGATCAGCAGGACGAGCTTCTCGTCCGGGCGCGGCGAACTCGGCGCGCAGCCGGGCCAGCTCGGCGCTCGTCGGGCGGCTGCAGGTCGTCGGGGTCGATCCCGTTCGGGATCACGCTGATCCGCTCCTCCTCGACGCCGAAGATGTCGGCGATCTGCTCGCGCATGTAGTGCGAGCAGGCGATCACCCGGTCGGAGCGGTTGGTGATCCAGCGCTCGACGCCGTGGATGTAGGTCTGCGGATGCTTGTCGACCCAGCCCTGGTGGCGGCCGTACTCGGTGGCGTGGATCGTCGTCACCAGCGGCGCGTCGAAGCGCTTGGCGAGGTGGTCGCAGGCGTTGGCGACGAGCCAGTCGTGGCCGTGGACGAGGTCGAAGCTGTAGCGGTCGCCGAGCTCGACCCCGGCGGCGAGCATGTCGGAGTTCATCCGCTCGACCCAGGCGACGAACTCGCCGAGGTCGGTCGGGCGCTTCGGCTCGCGGATGCGGTGGATGACGACGCCGCCGCGCGCTCCTCGGCCGGCGACTCCTCGCCGCCGCGGGTCAGGACGTGGACCTCGACGCCGAGCTCGACCAGCGCCTCGGAGAGCTTGCGGACGTGGCGGGCCAGGCCGCCCTCGATCAGCGGCGGGTACTCCCAGGAGAGGATCAGGACGCGGGTCACTGGTGGCGGTGCTAGGGCTCCAGCAGCGGAGCGAGGCTCAGGTCCGGGGCGAGGTGAACGCATGCGCGGATCGGTCGACGGTCGGCGGAGTCTATGGCCTCGCAGCAGCGCCCGCGAGTGGTCGGTCGCCCGCTGGTAGGCGTAGTCGCCCGCCTGGCCGCGCCGGTCGAGGAACGCCCAGTCGCTCGCCTGGGCGGCGAGCAGCTCGCGGGCGGCGCGCTCGCGCGGCGTCGCCGCGCAGGCCCGCCGGAGAGCGCCCGCAGCAGGCGCAGCTCCAGCCGCCGCGCGCCCCAGGCGAGGTCGGCGACGGCGGGCGAGTCCCAGGTGCGGAGGTCCTTGCCCTCGCCCCAGGTCGAGGCGCGCAGCGGCCGCTCGACCGGCTCGTGCTCGGCGAGCGCCTGCGGCACGGTGAGCAGGCGCACGCCCGCCGCCGCGGCGCCGGCCGAGCACCGTCGCGCAGCCAGATCGGCCCCTCCGACCACCAGTGGCCGAGCAGCTCGGTGTCGATCGCGAAGACGAGCAGGCCGCGCCGCCCGCGCTCGTCGCGCGTAGTCGCGCAGGCGGGCGGCGACGGCGGCGAGGAACTCCGCCGGCCTGCCGCCGCGCCGCCGCCGCGGCCGCGGCCGGGTCGTAGGCGCCGCCGCCGACCTTCCAGATCCGGCATCCCGCGCAGCGACTTGCCGGCGAACTGGGCGTGGGCGGGGTCGGAGGGGTAGCCGTCGAGCGACCAGAGCCACTGGATCGCCTCCCAGTCGATCGGCAGCGCCACCGGCCCGGCCTCGGTCCGCGACCGGCGCGAGCGCGTCCAGCGGCTCGGCTCGTGGGCGCTCTGGTCGACGCAGAACCAGCGCACCCCGTGCTCGGCGAGGCGCCACTCGAGTCCCGGCACGTAGGCGCACTCCGGCAGCCAGAAGCCCGCCGTCCCAGCCGAACCGGCGCCGGTGCGAGCGGATGCCGGCGTCGAGCTGCAGCGCGCAGGCCCTGCGCGGGTCGCCAGCAGCGGCAGCACCGCGTGGGTCGCGGCCGAGGTCGACCAGCGCGACCCGTCCCTCGCCGCGGCCGCCCGCTGGAACGGCGCGCAGCGGGTCGCCGCCGGCCGCGTCGAGCAGCTCCAGCGCGTGCCGGTAGCGCGCCAGCTCCGCCTCGCAGGCGGCGCGGCACTCCGCCGGCACCTCGCGGCAGCGTCGGCCTCGGCGGCGCCGATCCGCCACTCGACCAGGAAGCGCCGCAGCCGCTCCGCCGACCCCGCGTCCTCGAGCTGGTCGGCCAGCACCGGGGTGACCGTCATCGTCAGGTCCCGCGCGACCTCCAGCACCGGCAGGTAGGAGCGGATCACCGCGTCGAACAGCCACTCCTCGCCGAACGGATAGGTCCCGAAGCCCTCGACGTAGGGCATGTGGCGAGTGGAGGACGATCGCCAGGTCGCCGGCGCTCCGCGCTCGCTCAGGCGCTCGTCAGGCATGGCAGACGGCGAGGAAGTCCAGCGCCGCGGTCGAGATCGCCTCGTCCGCGCAGCGCGAAGTCCGAGGCGGCGATCGCCGGGGTGAAGCG
Source organism: uncultured Solirubrobacterales bacterium (assembly GCA_963778715.1). Taxonomy (GTDB): domain Bacteria; phylum Actinomycetota; class Thermoleophilia; order Solirubrobacterales; family 70-9; genus VRUE01. Next base: position 34,843 of record CAVZVK010000014.1, on the reverse strand, counting down.
GTCGTAGAAGGGCTTGGTCAGGCCGCAGCGCGCTTGTGGACGCGGTCCCAGCCGAGCCTGATCGCCAGCTCGTGGGCGCGCAGCTTGCGGGCGTGGAAGAGGCCGAGCATCTCGACCCGGCGGAAGTGCGCCTCGCAGAGCGCGCGGAACTCCTCGGCGCGGTACTCGCTGCACGTGCCAGGGGTTGTCGGACTTCTCGCGCCCCGGGCGGCGCCAGGGTCAGCAGGTTCGGCGTCGAGACGTAGGCGACGCCGCCGGGCGCCGAGCATCGACTTGAAGTGCTCGAGGATCGCGCCGGCGTCCTGGACGTGCTCGATCGTCTGCAGGAAGACGACGGCGTCGCAGGGCTCGGCGAAGCTCTCGACCAGGTCGCGCTCGAAGCGCAGGTTGGGGCGCGGGTAGCGCAGCCGCGCGTGCTCGTGGGCCTCGGGGTTGGCGTCGACGCCGACGACGCTCGGCGGCGGCGCCGGCGAGCACGTCGGAGCCGTAGCCCTCGCCGCAGGCCATGTCGACCACGCGCATGCCCGCCGACCCGCGCCGGCGATCCACTCGTAGACGACCAGGTGGCGCCGGTACCAGTAGTTCTCCTCGGGCACGTCGGGCAGCGTCCGCTCGCCGGTCAGCGGCAGCGGCGGCACCCCGTCGGGCTGGTTGCGCTGCAGGTACTCGCTCGACTGCGACCGTATTGCGCGGTGCGCTAGTCGCAGCGGCAAGGCACCGCGTGCGACGCCTCGCGCGTTCCGCGTAGAGTTCCCGCCCGATGCCAGCCTCCCCGACCGCCACGCGCGGAGCACATCAAGGACGTCAACACCCGCTACCACGACGCCGCCGCCGACGAGTACGACGCCAAGTGGGGCATCGACTTCGGCGAGATCGGCCAGCGCGCAGGTGCGCCTGAAGCTGGTCAAGGCGCTCGGCGGGCTCGACGGGCGCACGCTTCGGCGACGCGCTCGAGATCGGCTCCGGCACCGGCTACTTCTCGCTCAACCTGCGTGCAGCTCGGCGTGATCGAGCGGCTGACCGCGACCGACATCTCGCCGGGGATGCTGAAGCGCGCTCGCGGCGACCGCCGACGGCGCTCGGGCTCGAGGTCGAGACACGGTCGCCACCGAGGCCGAGGAGCTGCCCTTCGAGGACGAGAGCTTCGACCTCGTCTTCGGCCACGCCGTCCTGCACCACATCCCCGACCTCGACCGGGCCTTCGCCGAGTTCCGCCGCGTCCTGCGGCCCGGCGGCACGATCGTCTTCGCCGGCGAGCCCTCGCGCTACGGCGACCGCCTCGCGGCGCTGCCGAAGCGCGCCGGCCTGCTCGCTGGCGCCCGCTCTGGCGCCGCGCTGATCGGCGCCGGCACGCGCGCCGTCGCCGAGGCCGAGCAGTCCGACGGCCACGCGCTCGAGGGCGAGGTCGACGTCCACGCCTTCGCCCCCGCCGACCTGCGCCGCCTGCTGCGCGACGCCGGCTTCGAGCAGCGCCACGTCGGCGGCGAGGAGCTGCTCGCCAACGCCTGGGGCTGGGGCCTGCGCACGGTCGAGTCGAGCGCCGAGCCCGAGTCGGTCCCGCTCGGCTGGCGCCGCTTCGCCTTCCGCAGCTACCTCGCCCTGCAGAAGGTCGACACCCGCGCTGCTCGAGCCCCACCTCCCGGCCGAGCTCTTCTACAACCTGCTCGTCTCCGCCCGCAAGCCGGCCTAGCCGGCGGCCTCGCGGCGCGGACGCGGAAGAGCTTGACCCTGCGGCTCGATGCCCTTCAGGCGGCGCTCGCCGGCGAAGGAGTAGTCGAAGGCGTCCCCGCGCGGCCTGCCTGCTCGCCGCGTCGACGAGGACGCTGCCGGGCCGGGCGACGCCGGTGATGCGGCTGGCCAGGTTGACCGAGCGGCCGTAGTAGTCGCCGCCTGCGGCAGCGCCGGGCCGCAGGCGACGCCGGCCCGCAGGCTGGGGAACTCCTCGCCCTCCTGCCTCGGCGGCTTCGACCAGCGCGCAGCGCCGCCGTCAGCATCGGCTCGGCCTCGGTCGAGACCAGCATCGCCGCGTCGCCGATCGTCTTCACCAGCCGCACCGGCGGCTCGGCGACCGCGGTCGCCATCTCCTCCAGGCGGCCGGCGACCAGGCCCAGCTCCTCGGGCGCGATCTCCTCGCCGAGCTTGGTGAACTCGACCAGGTCGGCGAAGCAGACGGCGACCTCGGCCGTCGCCGCCGATCTCGCCGGACGCGAGGTCGGCGGTGCCGATCACGTCGCGGCGGATCTGCTCGAGCATGTGCGGCCCGATAGGCGTAGACGAGGGTCGGGCCGACCAGTCGGCAGCATGTGCTCGGCGGCGGCGGCGAAGCGCAGGGCGAGGTCGCGCTCGGTGTCGCCGGGCTGCATCAGCGTGCGCACTGACCAGCTCGCGGTTGGCCTCGGCGATCCGCGCCGTGCCCATCCCGATCGTCCGCGCCACCTGCAGCATCCCGTCCTCCGGCAGGCCGGCGTCGAGGAACGCCTTGATCCGCTTCGCCGCCTCGAGGTCGGCCTCGGTCAGCGCGCCGCTCGTCGGGGTCGGGGTAGGGGACGCCGAGCGCGGCGCTGAAGCGCTGCAGCAGGCTCGAGGTCGACGCCGGAGAGCTCGGCGATCTCGCGCGGCGTGTAGCGCGGGCCGTCCCGGCGAGCGCGCGCTCGACCGGCAGCAGGGTCAGGCGGCCGGCGGCGACCGCTTCGCGCAGCTCCTCGAGCGGCACGCCTTCGCCGGCGAGCTGCTCGAGCAGCGCCAGCCGCGCCTCCCGGGCCTCGCCCTCGAGCTCCGTCGAGCAGCCCCTCGGCCTCGAAATCGATCACCGTCACGCGCGCATTCTCCGCCATGGCGCCTTACCGTCGTAGCCGTAAGTCGCCGCATCAGGCCATCGCCACGCGCCGCCGCGGCGCGGGTCGCCGCCGCCGCTCAGGGCGCCGGTCGCGCGGATCGCGCGCGACCGCCTGGACGCCGCCGAAGAAGAGGTTGATCGCCGGGCCGGCGCAGCGACCGGCATGCCGCGCGCCTCGATCCGCGCCAGCGCCTCCTCGTCGATCCCCGGCTCGGCCTGGACGATGCCCTGCTCGAAGTGCAGGCGCGGCGCCCGCACCGCCTCGCCGGCGACCGCATGCCCTGCTCGACCGCCCGCACGACCGTCTGCAGGATCGCCGAGCGGATCCGGTTGGAGCCGGCGCTGCCGAGGCCGAGCGCGATCTCGCCGTCGCGCAGGACCACGGTCGGCGCCATCATCGACGGCACCCGCCGCCCCGGAGCGATCGCGTGGAAGCCGAGCGGGTTGAGGTCCTCCTCGCCGAGCATGTTGTTGAGGATCACGCCGGTGCCGGGGACGAGCACGCCGGAGCCCGAGCCGTTGGAGCAGGTGACGCTGGCGCACATCCCGTCGCTGTCGAGCACCGAGATGTGGGTGGTCGAGCCGAGCAGGTCGCCGGCGGCAGGTCGAGGCCGCGGCGTCGAGGAAGCTCGCCTCCATCCCCTCGCCGTAGAGGGCCTCGGCGAAGGCCTCGCCGCGGGCGTCGTTGGCGGCGCCCATCGCCGCGACCAGCTGCTCGGGGCCGCTGCGCTCGCCCAGCCGCTCGAGCAGGCCGAGGCAGTAGGCGATCAGGATGCCGCCCGAGGAGGGCGGCGGGTTGGTCAGCACCTCGGTGCCGCGGAAGGCGGCCCGAATCGGGCGCCGCTCGATCGCCTCGTAGGAGGCGAGGTCGCCGGCGGCCGAGCGTGCCGCCGTGCTCGACCACGAACTCGCTGAGCGCCGCCGCGACCTCGCCGCGGTAGAACGGCTCCGCCCCCTCGGCGCCGAAGCGTTCGAGCGCCTCGGCCAGCTCCGGGAAGCGGAACAGCTCGCCCTCGCGCAGCGTCCGCCCCGCCGGCGCGTACAGCTCGCGCGTGCCCTCGGCAGGCGGTCGTGGATCGGCGCGAGGATGTCGAGGATGTAGGCCTGCTCGGCGTTGACCGGCGCGCCCTCGCGGGCGAGCCGGACACCCGGCCCGACCAGCTCGGCGAGCGGCACCGAGCCGAAGCGCTCGCAGCGCCTGCTGCGAGGCCGGCGGCGGTGCCCGGGCACCCCGCAGGAGGCGGGGCCGACGTAGAACGTCTGCACCGTCTCGGCGTCGAAGTGGACCGGGACCGGGACCAGCTCGGCCCCGCGCTCGATCCCGTCCAGGCCGGGCGCGGCGACGAAGAAGTCGAGCAGTACCGTCTCGCCGCCGCGCGTGGACCATGCATGTAGCCGCCGGCGCCGAACCCGGTCAGCGGGCTCTCGACGGCGAAGGAGGCGAGCACGGCGCAGACCGCGGCGTCGACCGCGTTGCCGCCCTCGCGCAGCACCTCTGCCCCCGCCTCGGCGGTCAGCGGATGGCCAGCTGCGACGACCCCGCTCATCGGCCTGGGCCTGGGCTAACCGGGCAGGAACTCTGGGACGTCGATGCCGAGCTCGCCACCGCGCTCGGAGCGGCGTGACAGTGCGCGGCCGCCTCTTTGGTGCGCCGGATCGTCGGCTCGGCCAGCGCGGCGCGGAGCGGCGGCCGTCGAAGCGGGTCGCGACGACGGTCACCCAGATCTGGTCGGAGAGCTCCTCGTCGACGTTGGCGCCGAAGATGATGTTGGCGTCGGGATGGGCGGCCTCGCCGACCACCTTCGCCGCCTCGGTGACCTCGACCAGCGAGAGGTCGGCGCCGCCGGTGATCGAGAGCAGGATCGAGCGGGCGCCCTCCATCGAGGTCTCCAGCAGCGGCGAGGAGATCGCTTTTTCGGCGGCGAGCACGGCCCGGTCGTTGCCGTGGGCCATGCCGATGCCGAGCAGCGCGCGGCCGGCTTCGGACATGATCGTGCGCACGTCGGCGAAGTCGAGGTTGATGACCGCCGGCAGCGTGACCAGGTCGGAGATCCCCTGCACGCCCTGGCGCAGGACGTCGTCGGCGACCTGGAAGGCCTCGACCATCGAGGTCTGCTGGTCGAGCACCTCGAGCAGGCGGTCGTTGGGGACGACGATCAGGGTGTCGACCTCGGCGGCGAGTTCCTCGATGCCCTTGTTGGCCTGGTTGCCGCGGCGGCTGCCCTCGAAGCTGAACGGCTTGGTGACGATGCCGACGGTGAGCGCGCCGACCTCGCGGGCGAGGCGGGCGACCACCGGGGCGGCGCCGGTGCCGGTGCCGCCGCCGGCGCCGGCGGCGACGAAGACCATGTCGGAGCCCTTCAGCAGCCGCTTGATCTTGTCCTGCTCCTCGAAGGCGGAGCGGTGCCCGAGCTCGGGATCGGCGCCGGCGCCGAGGCCGCGCGTCTGCTCGTCGCCGATGTGCACGGTGACGTCGGCGACGCAGAGCTGCAGCGACTGAAGATCGGTGTTGACGGCCATGAACTCGACCCCGGGGATCCGGGCGTCGACCATCCGGTTGACCGCGTTGACGCCGCCACCGCCGACGCCGACGACCTGGATCACCGGCTGGTGCGGCTCGCCGCTCCCGGGCGGCTCATAGGCCGGCTCCTCGCGCCCGTAGCGCGGCGCTTCCACAGCCGGCTCGACTCTCGCCGCTGCCTGGCTCCTCGGAGAAGACCCGCTTCAGCCGCTCCGGAGGAGTCTCCTGCGACTGCGGCTCGTCGCCGGGACCCAGCCGCCTCACCCGCGGGTGGCGCCGGTGACTGGGCGGCTCGCAGGACGGGTCCGAGCGGCCCGCCCGCGAGCGGCTCCTCTGCATCTGGCGACAGGACCCGCGGCGGATCGCCGCGGTCGCTCGTCAGAAGTCGACCGGAAGAGATCGGCGAGGGGCCCCTCGCGCATGCTTGCGCGCTTACGGCGACCCATTCGCCAGAACCTCCTTCGCCAGCTCCCGGTAGTAGTTCGCGGCGCTCGAGCCGGAATCGTACTTGAGCACGCTGGCGCCTTTCACCGGCGCCTCGGCGAATTTGATCGCCTTGCGGATGCGGGACTTGAAGACGAGGTCGCCGAAATTCTCCTCGAGGATCTCCACCGCCTCCTTGGCGTGGACGGTCCGCGAGTCGAGCATCGTCGGCAGGATGCCCTCGATCTTGACCTCGGGGTTGAGGTTCTCCTGGATCATCTTCAGCGTGTTCTGGAGCTGGACCAGCCCGCGCATCGAGAGATACTCGCACTGCACGGGGACGATCACCTTGTTCGCCGCGGTCAGCGCGTTGATCGTCAGCAGGCCGAGGCTGGGCGGGGTGTCGATGCAGACGAAGTCGTAGTCGCCCGAGACCTCTTTCAGCGCCTTCTCCAGCGAGCGCTCGCGGCCGATCTTGGTGCTCATCGCGATCTCGGCACCGGCCAGGTCGATCGAGGCGACGGCGATGTCGATCTCGCGCTCTGACGATGATCTCGCTGATCGGCATGTCGTTGACGAGCACGTCATAGAGGCTCTTCTCGACCTTGTCCGGATCGATCCCCTGGCTCATCGTCAGGTTCCCCTGCGGATCCAGGTCGATGCAGAGCACCCGATACCCGGACTCGGCAAACGCCACAGCAAGATTCAGAGTGGTCGTCGTCTTCGCGACCCCACCCTTCTGGTTGGCGAACGCAATCACGTCCGCATGCTTAACCGGCGCCTCATCCTCAGGCTCCTTGACGGCAACCTCATGCCTGGATGGCGCCAGCAAGTCCCGCGGCATCAACCGCTCGGGCTCCGTCAGCCTCGACCGGCCTCATCCGCGGTGTGGCGCTGTCGGAGGGACCGCCCTCGAGGACGCTCTCGCGCAGCCGCAGGGCGATGGTCGTCCCCTCAGACCGAGGCAGGACCCGCGGCTCCGGACGGCTCGAGCCCGCTTCGGGCACGGCCTCCTCCATCGCCTCCAGCTCCTCGACGATCGGATGCGGCTCATCGGCCACAGGGGCGGACGCGAACTTGTTCTTGCGGCTAAGGAATCCCATTGCGCGGGTATTCGCATGGCCACCCGCTTTTCCTGCCGCCCCGAGAAATTGCTAGGAATCACCCGGTAACCGATCTCCTCGACAAGCGACTCGTCTTCGTCACCGGCAAGGGTGGCGTCGGCAAGACCACGGTCGCGGTCGCCCTCGGCATGCGCGCCGCGGCCGAAGGCAAGCGGACGATCGTCTGCGAGGTCTCCGCCCAGGAGAACGCCTCGCGGATCTTCGAGCACACGCGAGGTCGGCTTCCACGAGGTCGAGATGGCCGAGAACCTCTGGTCGATCTCGATCGACCCCGACGAGTCGATGCGCGAGTACGTGCTGCTGCAGCTGAAGGTGCGGGCGATGCGCGACATGCTCTTCCGCAGCCGCATCTTCAACTACCTCGCCGCCGCCACGCCCGGGCTGAAGGAGCTGGTCACGATCGGCAAGATCTGGGAGCTGGCCCAGCTCGACCGCAAGGTCAAGAGCGGGCGCAAGTACGACCTGGTGATCGTCGACGCGCCCGCCACCGGCCACGGCATCGGCTTCCTGCAGACGCCGCGCACCTTCGCCGCGATCGCCCGGGTCGGCCCGATCCACTCCCAGGCCCAGCAGCTCGACCGCCTGATCACCGACCAGAAGCACACCGGCGTGGCGATCGTCGCCCTGCCGGAGGAGATGCCGGTCAACGAGTCGGCGGCGCTCGAGCACGACCTGCGCACCGACGTCGGCGTCGCCGTCGACCGCGTCTACATGAACGGCCTCTACCCCGAGCGCTTCTCCAGCGAGGAGGCCGAGCGGCTCGGCGAGGTCGCCGCAGGGGAGAACGGAGCGGTGCGGGCCGCCGCCCGGGCGGCGCTCTCGGAGTGCAACCGGGCCCGCTCCCAGCGCGCCCAGCTCGCCCGCCTGCGCCGCCGCGTGCAGGCGCCGGTCAAGACGCTGCCCTTCCTCTTCGAGCCGGAGCTCGGCGTCGAGGCGGCCGGGGTGCTCGCGAAGAGGCTCGGCTGATGTCCACGGTCGGCGAGATCCTCGAGGGCAAGGACATCTGCATCTGCGCCGGCTCGGGCGGCGTCGGCAAGACGACGACCTCGGCGGCGATCGCGACCGGGATGGCGGCGCGCGGGCTGAAGGTCTGCGTGCTGACGATCGACCCGGCCAAGCGCCTGGCAGACTCGCTCGGCCTGAAGGAGCTCGGCAACGAGGCCAACAGGTCGACCCGGCGCTCTTCGCCGCCCAGGGGGTCGAGATCGAGGGCGAGCTGTGGGCGATGATGCTCGACGCCAAGGCCACCTTCGACGAGCTGGTCGCCCGCCAGGCGCCCGACGAGGAGTCGCGCGACCGCGTCCTCGGCAACCGCATCTACCAGCAGATCTCCAACGCCCTGGCCGGCTCGCAGGAGTACATGGCGATGGAGAAGCTGTTCGAGCTGCACACCTCTGGCCGCTTCGACCTGCTCGTCCTCGACACGCCGCCGACCCGCAACGCGCTCGACTTCCTCGACGCGCCGAAACGCCTCACCCAGTTCATCGAAGGCCGCTCGCTGCGGGTCTTCATGAAGCCGACCGGGATCGCGGCCAAGGTCGCCGGGCGCGGGACCTCGATCGCGCTCTCGGTCTTCAAGCGCATCGTCGGCTTCGACCTGCTGGCCGACCTGGCCGAGTTCTTCAACGCCTTCAGCGGCATGGTCGACGGCTTCCAGGCGCGAGCCAAGCGGGTCAACAGCCTGCTCGCCGACCGCCGCACCTGCTTCCTCGTCGTCTGCGGCCCACAGGGCGAGCCGGTCGACGAGGCGGTCTACTTCCACCGCAAGCTGATCGAGGCGAAGCTGCCCTTCGGCGGCGTGATCGTCAACAAGGTCCACTACCCGACCGAGGAGCTGCGCGGCAATGGCTCGGACCTGGCCCGGGCGCTTTCGGAGAGTCTCGGCGACGAGGATCTGGCGCGCCGGGTGAGCGAGAACTTCGCCGACTACCAGGCGCTGGCCGAGCGCGACGCCCGCAACATCGAGCGCCTGGCGCGGGAGCTACGGACCCAGGGAGTGATCCGCGTGCCCTACCTGGACGAGGACGTCCACGACCTCGCCGGCCTGGCCGAGATCAACCGCTACCTATTCGCCTCGAGCGAGGAGCGAATCGAGATCGCCGCGGGCCGCGCCTAGCTCGGCGTGGCGACCGTAATGGTCGTACCTGAGCTCTCTGACATCCCAGTCCGCGTCCTCGGGGACCGGGAAGAGGTGGCGGACGCGGGGGGTGTCGATCCGCTCGCGGTGCTGGACGTCGCCGTCGATCGCCGGGAAGTCGAGGGTGCTCCCGGGCGCCTCGACCTCGTCGAGCCAGGGCGTCGCGGTGATGTGGATCTCACCCTCGTCGGGGATCGGCTCGAGGATGCGCGTCTCTTGCGAATCGTGCTCGTGGCTTGGCTCGGGCTCTGGCCTGCGGTGTGCGGTCACTGTCTCCTCCACCTCTCCGGTCTCGGGTATCTCCCACTCTGAAGGCGTGCCGACGATGGCACCGTCGCCACCCTCGAGGCCGGCGGCGATCAGGGTCTCGTCGGCGGCGGTGTTGAGGTCGTTGCTGAGCTCGCCGAGGGCGGCGTCGCGGAGGATCCGCCGCACGCCGTCCTCGATCCAGCTCGCCAGGGCGAGGCCCGGAACCGAGGGCGCGCCGTTCATCAGCGAGCGCTCCAGCTCCAGCGCGTGCTCGATCTGCTCGCGGGCCTCGATCCGGTCGAAGGTCTCGTCGGCGATCAGGGCCGAGGCGCGCATCGGCAGCGAGGCGCCAACCGGGCCCTGGCCGTCGAGCACCGCGCGCAGGGCGAGCAGGTGGTCGCTGAGCCCCTCGAGCGCCGTCTCGCGCCCGCAGCCCAGCTCGAAGCGGCCGACCGCCCAGGCGAGGGCGCCGTCGGGGTCGGGGCGGGCCTCCAGCGTGGCGGCGAACTCGGCCAGCTCGACTCGCTTCGGACTCGTCCAGCTCGTAGCCACCCGAGCGGGTGGCCGGCGCCCCGGTGGCGATCCGGGCCCAGCGGTCCTCGCCGGTCGGGGCGAAGGCGTAGGGGCCGAGGCCGACGCTGCCCGGCTTGAAGAGGTGCATGACGCTGATCAGCTCGCGCAGCTGGTGCATCGCGGCTTCGGCGCTCTCGGCGCTCTCGCCCTGCTCGGCGAGGGCGAGGAACTGCGGCTCCCAGGCGCTGCGGCCCATGCCCTCGCTGCGCATCGCCTCGATCGGCGCCTCGATCGCGTCGGCGCGGATCACCTGCACGCCGTGCGGCAGCTGCAGCCGCGGCAGCGGCATCCGCAGCCCGACCAGGGGCGCGATCAGGACGTCGGCCTCCTCGGCGCTCGCGCGTCTCGGCCTCGAGGATCGCGAGGGCGCTCTGCAGCCGCTCGTGGTCGAGGGCGAGTTCGGTGCATCCCTCCCAGAGCGAAGCGAGGAAGACGACGAGCATCTGCGCGGCGCGCTCGCCCGGGTCGGTCGGGACCTGCTGGCCGCGGGCTTCGAGGTAGGCGGCGGCGATGCCGGCGGCGGCGACGGAGTCGCGAGCGGGGCCGAAGGCCGGCAGCCCGCGCAGCTCGGCGTCGCGCTCGCGGACGTAGCGCGAGGTCAGCGGCTGGTAGCTGTAGAAGAGCGAGTCGTCGCCGTTCTCGGCGTCGACGTCGAAGGGAATCTGGTCGCCGCCGGCGACGAGCGAGCTGAGCCTGATCGCCGCCTCGGAGGCAAGACGGGTCAGCGAGTCGTTGAGCAGCCGATCGTGCACGCCCCCGACCTTCCGGGCGTCGCCTACCCCTCCTGCGCCTGCACGGACGCTTGCAGGACGTAACTCCTTGACGAGTCTGCTCTGGTGTCCGCCATGCGGACACAAATGCAGACTCGTCGTCTCAGACAGCAGCGGGAGTGCGCTCGGCCCCGGCCGGAGACTCTTCTTCGAAGAGCCAGCGGGCGCCGTAGCGGCGCATGTCCTCGACCAGCGGCACCAGCGCCTCGCCCTTCTCGGTCAGCGCGTACTCGACCCGCGGCGGAACCTCGGGAAACGTCTGCCGCTCGACGATCCCCTCCTCTTCCAGCGCCCGCAACCGCAGCGAGAGTGTGCGCGGGCTGATCCCCTCCAGCGAGCGCTCCAGCTCACAGAAGCGACTAGACCCTTCGGCCAGGTCGCGGATCACCAAGAGGGTCCACTTGCCGCAAACGACTTCGGCCGTACGGCAGACGGGACAGCGGGAGTTGGAAACGGCGCTCATGGCTGAAGATGAGACGGTTGTGTCGATTGCCTCGCTATTGCGAGTGTACCGATCTCGCTTCACTTACTGAAGTTTTGGGCTACTGCTGGATCAGCGGTGCCCGGCGACAACCGGTTCGAGCTTCAGCACAGTGATCTTGTAGCGGACCAAGTCGGGGCCATATACGAACGTCATCGGCATTCCCGGTTCGACTTCGATCAGCTGGCAGACCGATTCGCCGGAGAGGCATTTCGCTTCGCCGAAGACAGCCGTAACGGCGTCGGAGATCAGCAGCATCGCCGCTTCGGTCTTGGAGCTGATCCCCATATATGTGACGGCCTGCTCCTTTTCGCTCGGCAGCGCGGCAGGAGGCAGGACCCGGTGGCGAACCACCGGGTCGTCCGTCTGCTTGGTGCCGTCGGGCTTCGTTTCCGTGCGAACGGTCTTGACGTCGATCGCGGGGGCGTAGAGGGTCAGGTGCGGCGGAGCTCCAGGCACGCTCCCTGGGTTTTCGCTGGTTTCCGTGGTGACTTCGGTCCCCGAGCTCGAGGTCTTGGTCACCGTGGTGCTGGTCGAGGTGCTCGTCGACGACGAGGTTGAGCTTCCTCCTCCTTCTTCGCCGCCACCGAGCTTCGCGCCCGCCAGGTCAGGCGAGGTGTAGCGCTGGACGAATGGGTCGGTGGGATGAGCGTTGCGCAGGCGCTTGCCGGGGGCGCGTAGGCCCGGCTTGGCCTGAACCACGGTGAGGCTCGCGGCATGGCTTTCGGGGCTGGGGGGAGCGCCAAGCGAGGAGACGCCGGGCGTCGATTCCGATTCCGAGCCGCCCCCGAGCAGGAAGGGCACGGCGATGATCGCGACGATTCCCAGGCCGACCAGCGGCAGCAGGTGACGGTCGCGCAGGTCCCAGTAGAGGTCGACGAGGAAGTCCGGCATCTTCAGGTCCGGCATCTTCAGCTCGGGGCCCCTTTCAGCCTTTTCACGGCGCACCTCCGGTCGTCGTCGAGGCGGGCACTGATGCCGGCGGTTCTTCCGGCCCTTCGGGCGAGGCCCCTGCGGTCGTCCCTTCACTCGGCGGGGTCAGGTAGGTGGTCACCGAGAAGGTCGCCTGCAGAGAAGGGAATTTCGCTTCGCCATCTTCGGCGAGCGAGAAGCCGTTGATCGTCACCAGCCGGCCGTCAACGCCCACCTTTTCGTTGGTCGTCTTGACCAGCGAATCGAGGCCCTTGATGAAGTCGGCGATCTTGAAGAAGTCCCCGGTGAAGGTGAGCGAGTAAGGCATCACGGCAAGGCCGGCCGGGCCGATCGCGGCGCCCAGCGGCAGCAGCGAGGCCGAAGCCTCGGTCGCGGAGACGGTTTCGCCTTCCGTCGCGCTGAGCGGGCTGCTCGCTTCGGCTTCCCCCGAGCTGCGAGGCTTCGAGCTTCAGCGTCTGGAACCTGACGCCGGCATCGTTGGCGATGTGGTTCACCTGGACCAGCAGCGACGGGGTTTCGTCGTCGCTGGGAACCGCCTTGCCGAGCACCACGAGGTGCTGGTAGTCGACCGGGAATTCCTTCCTCGCTTCCTCAGCCGAGGCGACTTCCGATTCGTGCTGGGCCAGCGAGCTTTCGAGCTGCTTCACCTGGGTGTCGAGCTTGCTCGCTTCTTCGCGCTTCGGGCTCAGCGCCAGGATCCAGAAGGCTGTTGCCACCGCCGCGATCAGGAGCATCGCGCCGACGAGGAGGTTGGTCTTCTTCTTGGCCTCGACCTTCATCAGCCTTCCGACCCTTCACTGGAGCTTTCTTCAGAGCTTTCGCTTGACGCTTCCGTGGACGTCGTCGTGCTCACTTCTTCCCCTTCTTCAGGCGGCAACGGCGCCGCGTCGAAGGCGATGACAAGGTCGAACTGGGCGATGAACTCGCGGGTGCGGCAATCTCCGCCGCCGCCACCACCGCTGCCGGCCTCGCCTTTCTTGCTGGCGAGTTCGGAGGAGCCGAGGCCGACGCGGGTGACGCCGTCGATGTCTTCGAGCGCGGTGACGAATTCGGCAACGGCTTCCTGGCCGCTGGCGCAGCCGCTCAGTTCGAGTGCCGGCCCGGCGATCCCGCCGCGCAATCCGGAGCCGCCACCCGCTTCGCCGCCAAGCGAGGTGGCCGGCGTCGCCGAAGCGTTGAGGCTGACCAGCCAGACGTTGCTGGGCAGCACGAGCGAGAGTTCGCGCATCACCCGTTCCCAGTCGAAGCGGCTGTCGGCGAGGCTCCTCACGGTGCTGATCCGTTGTTCGCTCAGGGTGCGGAACTGGGTGAAGGCGGCGAGCTTTTTCGCTTCCGCCGCGGCAGCCGCGTCCTCCTGCTTCAGCGTGGCGACTTCCGCCTTGCTGTCAGCGATCCGGTTGTCGGTGAGGACGAGCATGGTGACGCCGAGCAGGACGAGGGCGAGGGCGCCGAGGACGATGTACATCAGCGGCCCGGTACGCAGCTGGGCCTGGTCGCCGCGGCGCTGCTCGGGGGGGATCAGGTTGACGGGGCGCATCGCTCAGCTCTCAGCGCGAGGCCGTAGGACAGGGTCAGGCGAGCGGCCGCGGCGTCGTCGAAGCCCTCGAGGCCGGCCGGCCTCGAGACCGCGATCGCGGCGCCGAGCCGCTCTTCCATCTGGCGGGCAAGGCCGGGGATCGCGCTGCCCTGGCCGCTGAGCACGATGCGGCTCACCGGCAGGGCACTCTCCTGCGCTCCGTAGTAGTCGAGCGAGAGGCGCAGCTCGTCGAGCAGCACCGCCACGCCTTCCTCGAGCGCCGCCCGCGCCTCGGTGACCGTCTCCGGGTCCCCTTCCAGTTCCTCGACCGGCCGCTCGAGGCCGACGTAGGAGAGCCACTGCGCGGCGTGCTCAGGGCTGAGGCCCCGCGTGGAGGCGAGGCGCTCGGAGATCGACTCGAGGCCGGCGTGGGAGACGCGGGTGAAGAGGCAGGACCTGCCCCGCGCCACGGCGAGGTTGGTGACGTCGCCAACGTTGCAGTAGAGAACTGCCTCGCTCGGGCGCTGGCCCGGCTCCACGCTTGCGCCCGCCATGCCGGCGTCGGCGAGGGCGCGGATCATCGCGAAGGCTGAGAGGTCGACCCCGACCGGCTGCAGCCCGGCGCGCCGCAACGGCTCGACGAAGGAGGAGACCATGTCGCGGCGGGCGGCGACCGCCACAACGTCGACCTGGGGCGCCGCCCCCTCCTCGGCGGGCACACCGCCGACCACCTGGTGCTCCAGCACAGCTTGGTCGAGCGGCATCGGCATCTGCTCCTGGGCCTGGAAGCGGACCGCGGCCTCCATCTCGGCCGGGTTCTCGATCGCCGGCAGGCGCAGGGTGCGCACGATGACGTTCTGGTTGGCCACCCCGAGCCGCACCTGCTTGGAGAGCTTGTGCTCGGAGAAGAGCTGCTTGAGCCCGGCGACCAGTCCATCCGGATCGAGCACCTCGCCCTCGTGGAAGACGCCCGGCTCGATCGTCTGGATCGCCGAGGCGGTGACCCGGGTGGAGCCGTTCGTCCCCTCCACTTCGGTCGCGGCGATGCTGCCCGCCTCGATGTCGAGGCCGGCGATCCCACCCGTCTTCTTCTTCCGGGTGAGGCTCAGTCTGCAGGGTCGGCTTGGGCAGGCTCAATCGCATCGGCCCTTCTGCAATCGACAGAAATGGCCTAGACCTTTCGCCCTGCAACTACTCATTTCTAGGAAAACCTGGACGGGTCTACGAGAAGAGTGCCGAGATACCAGTCGACGATCTGGTCGCCGGCGAGCAACCCGACCACGCCTCCCAGGGCCAGGAACGGGCCGAACGGGATCGCCTTCTTGCGCGCCGAGGCCCCCTGGCGGGCGATCATCGCGATCCCGACCAGCGAGCCCGCCAGCAGCGCGACGAGGATCGCCGGGCCGACGTTGCGGCCGAGGAAGAGGCCCATCGTCGCCGCCAGCTTGACGTCGCCGAGACCCATTCCCCGCGGGTAGGCGAGCGCCGCCGCGAAGAGCAGCCCGCCGGCGGCCGCGGCGGCGATCGCCCGCTCGGACAGGCTGGACGGGTCAGCCACGGCGGCGATCGCGACGGCCAGCACCGCGCCGACGATGAGGATCTTGTTGGGGATGACCCGCCGCTCGAGGTCGGTCAGCGTCACCGCCATCAGCACGGTGACGAAGACCAGTCCGAGCGCGACCTCGCCCGGGTCGTCCCAGAGCACGAGCACGGTCGCGGCGTAGAGGACGCCCAGGGCCAGCTCGGTGAGCGGATAGCGGGCGGAGATCGCCGCCCCGCAGCAGCGCGCACGGCCCCGCAGCACGAGCCAGGAGAGCGACCGGCACGTTGTCGTAGGCGGCGATCTGGGCGCCGCAGGCGGGGCAGCGCGAGCGCGGCCCGACGATCGATTCGCCGCGCGGCACCCGGTGCGCGACGACAGTGACGAAGCTGCCGGCCATCAGCCCTCCGAGGAAGGCGATCGCCGCGGCGGCGGCCACCCGCTAGCCGCCTTCGGTCGGCGTGGTGGTGTCGACCTCGATCCGGGTCGGGTAGTTCGGGTGGTCGTACATGATCGGGATCGCTTCGGCGTCGGTATTGCCGGGGTCGACGCTGAGCGCAACCCCGAGCCGGTCTTCTTTGAGGATCGGTTTTCGGGGCGAATTCCATCGTCAGCCGCACCTTGGCCCATGCGTTTCGCGGCCAGAACCCGTTTTCCTGCGGGATGTATTCCCAGTAGCCGTGGCCGGTTGCTTTGTCGGTGAGCAGCGTGTCTTCGACTTCCGCTTCTCCAGCCGCGGTCTGGTGGCGGTCGAAGAGGTAGACGCAGAGGGTGCCGTGGTAGAGCGCGTCGTTGAGGGTGCGCGTGTAGAACTCGAGCGTCACCTTGCCGCTCATTTTGAAGTCGGCAGCGAAGGGGTCGGTGACCCAGCGATGGACCTGGGACTCGGGGTTGACGGTGCCCGGTGGGGGGGTAGTTGCAGCCGCTGGTGTCGTCGCGGCGGATCTGCACGCCCTTGTCGGTGTCCGGCGTCGGCTCGAGGTAGCCGTCGTTGGAGTAGTCGTAGAGCGACGGGTTGGTTTCGTCTTCGGGATCGGGGTCGGGCGGGGCGCCGAGCAGCAGCGCGTCCGGCGCGCCGAGGGTGGTGCCGGTCTGGGGCCCGCTGGCGCAGGTGCCGAGCGTGTTGTGGAGCAGGTGGTCGTCGGTGATTTTTTTGCGTTCGGTTGTGCCGCTCGCCGAGCAGGGGGTGTCAGTGAGGAAGAACTGCTGGGCGGTTACCAGGGTTCCCGTGCCGCCGGTGCCGCCGTCTCCGCCTCCACCACCACCGCCGCCTCCACCTCCACCACCGCCACCGCCGCCTTTGGGCGCAGCGGCGACCAAGTCGGGGTCGAGCGCCGCCGACTGCACTTCGATGTAGTTGCGTTCGCGCGGTTCGCTGCCGGTGCTGTCCAGCTTGACCGCGACGACCATCTGCTTGTAGTCCCGAAGCCCGGGCAGGGTCTTCGCCGGTTTCGCTTTCCGGGCAGCTTTTGTCGTTGCGCCAGACGATGTAGCGGTAGAGGTGGCCTTTGACTTCGCCGTCTTCGAATTTGATCGGCCCCGGTGATTCACACCTTCTACCCCTTTTTCTTCGGCCTCGACGACCATCGGCGCGAGTTCGCCCTGCGGTTCCCGCTGCAGGGCGAAGTTGTTGTTGATCACCCGGTTATTCGGGTTGAGCGGGCTGGCGAAGTGTTCGGGGGCGCGGTCGAGCGCCAGTTCTTCGTAGCTGAGGCTGTGCAGCTTCTCCATCTCCTGCTGGGCGCGGTCGAGCGCCACCTGGGTCGACTTCGCCCGCGCCCCGTTGCGGGTCGCCGCGGCGAGCACGCCGAAGAGTCGCCGCCGAGGCGAGCGCAAGGATCAGCGCCGCGACCAGCACCTCGATGATCGTGAAACCCGCCTCGCTGCGGTGCCCTCGATCGTGTCGGCTTGCGAGTGGGCATCTCAGAAGGAGAGGGTCGCGCTGCGCATGCTGGCGCCGTCGGAGACGGTGAGCGAGCCGGGCCGCTGCGGGTTGGGAATGTTCAGGGTGATGCCGACGTAGGTCGGCGATTCGCTCGCCTGCGCCGGCCCGCATTCGGTCGGATCGGTGTCGGCGCTGGGCACGAAGCAGAAGACTTCGCTGGAGTCGATGCCGGTGACGATCGTCGGACGACGCCGCCGCTCGTTTTGCCGACTTCCGCGCTTCGGTCCGCGAGCAGGCGGTCGTCGTGCAGCTGTAGATCGACCTGGCAGGGGATCGCCGGCGCGCTCGGGCTGGTCGAGGCCGAGCCGCCGCAGGAGACGTGCCGCACCCGGGCGACGAAGGAGACGCTGTCGGCGCGCGTCGCTTGTCGACGGCGATCCCGTTGCGAATCTCGCGCGTCATCCGTTCCAGCATCGCAGCGCGCGGTCTCGATGTTTTCGGCCTGCTTGCTCTGCTTCGGCTGGTCGCGCACGGCGCTGATCAGCATCGCGGTCGCACCGCCGACGACGATCAGGCCCATGCCATGGCCACGAGGAGCTCGATCAGGGTCATCCCGGCCTCGCTGTCGTGCACCCCGAGCCGGCGTCGCAGACGCGCCTCATCGCGCGCACCACCTTGAACCTGCGCTTCGGCCGGGTGGAGCTCGGGCGTGCCGAGTGCGTTGCACCGCTTTGATCTTGAGCGTGTGCGGCCCAGCGGGCCAGCTTCTTCAGCTCGCAGCGGCGAGCTGCATCGCTTCCAGGCGTGGCCGTCGACCTTGCAGCGGAACCGAGTTCCCACCTGGCCGGTCGAGTCGGTGAAGCGGAAGACCGGGTTGCGCGAACGCGTCTTCGAAGGCGGGGGCGAAGGTGATCCGGGTGCGGGGAGTGACGTAGCCGAGCAGTTCGCTTTGCGCTGCATTGGCAGCCGTCTCGGGGCTTTGGCTTTTTCGCCACCGCTGCTCGAGCCGCCGCCGCTGCCGCCGCCTCCACCACCGCCTCCCCCGCCTTCGGGGGCCGGGTCTTCTTGCGTGTAGGAGATCGGGCCGCCGCAGAGCGAGACGAAGCCTTCGGCTTCGGCGGTGGCCCAGAATTTCGCCGTTCCGCCGACGCCGACGGTCACGCCGATGCCGGGCCAGGCGAGCTGCGCCGCCGAGCCGTGCGCGACCGGTTCGCCGGAGCAGCTGGAGTTTCCGTAGAGCTTGACCGTGGACGGGCTTTTGCTTCACCGAAGACCTTCGGCGTGGTCGAGGCAGCGGGCGACGCGGGGTTCGTCCCTTCGAGTTTCGGCGCCGGCGGCCCCAGTTCCAGATCGGGCGAGTTGCCGGTCGAGACCAGCCTGGTCACGTCTTCTGCCGGCGTGGCACCGAGGAAGCGTTCGTAGACGTCGACTTCGTTGTCGCCGTCTTCCAGGGTGAAGCGCTCCACCGTGGTGAAGAAGACGCGGCTGCCGTCGCCTGAAGCGCCGACGAAGGCGGCGCCGCAGTTGCCTTTTTTCAGTGGGCAGAAGCTCGGTGAGGTGGTTACCAGGCTCGTTTCGTCGTCGGGCACGTCGCGCGCGTAGATGTCGTCTTCGGCGTCGCCATCTTCAGGTGAGAGAACTTCCGAGCTGGTGAAGACGAGGTGCAAGCCGTCCGCGGAGGCGCGGGCGAAGCGCGCGTCGGCGGGCCCGTTGCCGCAGGTGCCGCAACCCGTGCCCAGCGAGACAAGCATCGGTTCGCCGCCACCCGTTCTGCTGGGAGTAGATGTCGGTGCTGGCGTCGGTGTCTTCGGCGACGAGCTGCTCGACGGTGCTGAAGAGGACCGTGCTGGCGTCGGCGCTGACCGCGTCGAAGGTCGCCCCGCAGGCGCTGCACGCATTCGGCCGAGGTGACTAGTTCGGCGTGCCGCCGCTCCACTGTACACGTCGTTGGCGTTGTCGTCGTCGCGGGCACGAAGCCTCGGCGGTGGTGAAGAAGACCTGGGCGCCGTCGGCGGTGGCCGCCGGAAGCTGGCGGTCTCGGTCGAGGACGTGCCGCCCGAGATCAGAGTCGTCGGCCCGGCTGGGAAGATCGCGCGCGTAGATGTCGTCGCCGTCGTCTTTGTCGGCCCCGACCATCGGCTCGTCAGTGGTGAAGAAGACCCCGAGCCGCTTGCTCGAGCTGCCCTGGAAGACCGGAACCGCGCCGCTGTTGCCGCAGGCCGGAGCAGCACCCTTCGCCGCCCTGCGAGGCGAGCGTCGTCGTTTCGCCGCTCAGGTTGCGGGCATAGATGTCGACGGCCGATCGGTGTCGGCGCTCGACAGCGACTCGGCGGTTGTGAAGTAGGCTTGCGTGCCGTCGGCCGAGATGCCGCGCAAGGCGACACTGAAGTCGCCGTTGCCGCAGGCGGGCGCGCAGGACGCGCCGCCGGCGCGAGACCAGCTTGGTCGTTTCGCCTGCCAGGTCGCGCACGTAGACGTCGACCGAGCTGTCGGTGTCGGTGGCGGCAAGCTTTTCTTCGCTGACGAAGAAGGCCTTCCCGCCGTCGGCGCTGCCGCCGGCAAAGCCGGCGTCGACCGGCCCGTTGCCGCAGGCCGGGGCACAGGCCGGTTCGCCGACCGAGACGAGCGTCGTCGTCCCGGTGACCATGTTGCGCATGTAGACGTCGCTGCTGTGGTCGGTGTCCGCCTCGACCAGCGACTCTGCGGTAGAGAAGAAGACCAGATTCCCGTCAGCGCTCGCCTTCTCGAAGAGCGCGTTGTAGGCGTCGTTGCCACCTGCCGGCCCGAGCGACACCTCGCGGGTGACATAGCTTTTGATCCCCGGTTCCGCGTCGTAGGAGCGCATGTAGACGTCCCGCTTGGTGTCGGTGTCCCCCGGCACCATCGGTTCGCTGGTTTCGAAGAAGACGGCTTTGCCATCGGCCGAGGAGCCCTTGTAGCTCGCTGGCACTGCGCTTGCTATCGAAGCGGTGAGCAAAGCAGCAGCAGGAATTACCGCGACGAAAACGGCGAGACGGATAAGCCGTCCGGTCATGCGTGGTGTCGGCATGGCGGCCGGCATCGTTGACCTATCGGCTCAAATCGACGATTCGCTTAGCTCTGGCGCCCAGGTGCTGGCCGAAAGAGCGAGGGGCGGGCCGGCCGGCCCGCCCCTCGGCCTTCACCTTGGTTAAGCCAAGGCGACTTGCAATCAGGCGCGGCCTATTTGGCCCAGTTCCCCGCTGGGCGGGCAACCGGCTTTGCCTTTCGTCGTGCAGGTCAGCGACGTTTCGGCTCGCATTCGCTTGATCGAGAACAATTGCCAGTCTCAGATTCGACACTGATTTTATAGCCTTTACCCGCTTCTTCTGACGTAGCAGTCAGTTTCGTTGCCTTTGATCGTAGGCTCAATGCTTTCCAGCGTTCCTTCAAGCGTGCTTCCTTCGACCGAGTGAAAGAGTAGGAGCCGCCGTTTTCGGTCGCATACGTCTCCATCGCGACCTGGGCCGAATGCGCATACTCCTTGGCCTTCGCGTCCCGGCCTTTTCGCTTCTGGTTGAAGAACGCGGGCAGCGCGATCGCGGCCAGGATTCCGAGGATGAGCATGACGACGAGGAGCTCGATCAGCGTGAAGCCGGCCTCGCTGTCGCCATTGAGCCGGGCGCCAATCTTGGCCCGGAGATTCTGGATAAACATCAGGGACCTCCTAGGTTCCTAATCGTTTGCGCCAGAGCCCCGTCGCGTCTCAGCCACGTGGTGTCTGTCGACCCCGGTGGTAGCCCGGCCGACTCCCGGAAGGGAGTCCCGACAGCTTTGCGCCCCCGCCTCACAGCGAGTTTGCCTTTGCACCGAGGCACTGGCAGATTCATCACATCCCCTAATCGGCCACCCCCCGATCCCTTGATCCCCGAAAATAGGACTTCCTCTCCCCAAAAATCGGGAATTCAGGCCAACTCCCCGCTCCGGAGGCTGTCCGGCTAGGTGATCAGCTGTCTTCGGCGGCAGAGCCTGGCCCTCGGGGCTGCGAGGATCTGGAGTGCTCCCGCTCACCGGACAAGGTGTCGTCGAAACCGGGAACGACCAGTCGATCGAAACTGGCCGGCCCCGGCCAGAGCTTCAAATGCCCGCTTCCAGCGATGGAGGCCACAATCATGGCAAGTCCTAAAGGCCGGTTTCGGTAACTGCCCAGCAATGAATCTTGAGCACGATGACCCTCCCGTGCGTTTGACGACTGGCGCGGTCGAGCCTCCAGGGAACTGATGAGATCCTGTTACGGTATCTATCGATACTCGACCGGCGTGCTTGGCGTCAAGCGATACGGGTGCGGCTGGACGATTTGGTCTACGGTTTGCCTCAGCAATTCTTAAGTGAAATTATTTCCACCGATCATTTGAGCGCTTAATCGGCCTCGTCCCTCTGAGAGATTTGCGACCCTTGGGAGCGTCAACCGCCTATAGCGGCGACGCTTGGGCGGAAGGCGACGGCAACGATCAGACCGGCGATACCAGCCGGGAGTGCAGCGAGTCAGCGGTCCAGCACTTCGTCGGCGAACTTGAGCAACGCCTGCGCCCGACGCAGCGCCTTTCTCAGTTCAGGGCGGCTGACATCGATGAAGCCATAGTGAGCCGCATCCTTGAGATCAATTAGGTCACGTAGCTGCCTGGCTGCGGTTTTGCCGCCGACAATCCTTTGAAGAAATCTCTCGGCCTCATGGTGATCTTGGGAACGTGATCGCTCTCCAAGCGCCTTGCAGCAGGCGGCATCAGCGGCGGCGATCCCAGCAAGAACCGCGAGTGAAGCGGCTGCGCTGGCGTATTCCGGGTCCTGGTCTTGGTCTTCAGCGGCGATCTCGGCAACCTCGAGAAACTTGCGAGCATGACTGCGCCTGATGCGTGCATCCCGCGCCGAGCATGACTGTCTGCGACCTTGACGTGCCATCAGCTTTCTCCTCTCAAAATCTTTGCCACATCGGGACCGGCGAGGGTGATGGCGTCGGCGTCGAGCTCGGCGAGCACCGGCGGACGGCGGCGGCGCAGCTCTGCGAGGTCGCCCATCGGAAGCTCGACAATCCCAGCGTGATTGCCGGTCCAATGCCACACCACCTCCGCCAGATCGTCAAGTTGGGTTCGCCAGGTCTCATCCTCCACATCCACGCCTTCGGGGCGCACGATGAAAAGATCGATGTCGCTTGCCGCGTCGCCGTCACCGCGTGCCGCCGAGCCGAACATCGATATGTGAGTCGGTTTGACCTTCCAGCCCCTGAAGGTCTGTCGCAGGCGCTCCAACAGCGTCCTGCGCAAATTCGTTATGTCCTCTATCGCCTGCGCGGCCAGGTGTTCTCGGTTGAGTCTGTAGAGGGACGAGCCGCCGGCCTCTTCACGTTCAACAACACCTTCGTCGGCCAGCCGGTTGAGCGCCTTTCCGATTCCCTGCTGGCTGCCTTCGCGCGCCAGCCGAGCGACCTGACGACCAGTCAATGCCTGAGTGGTCCCGGTCAACACGCTAAGAACCACGCCGTCGAGCGGGTGCGAGATCACGCGATGGGGCCGAGAAACATCCATACCCAGGTGACAACTATAGCAGTCACTTGACTACTTGCGTTGTCGCCCAAGCCCAGAAACGGTGGCCTGTTTGGATCAGCTTGGCTTCGTCGTAGAACCGTGCGGCCCACCAGGAGTCGGCGCGCGCGAGCCGTGTCGCCGCAAGGGCCACGAGGCCCTTATCGACCGCATATCGAGAGCCTTTGAGAGTGCTGAAACCATCAGCGCGATCCACTCGGGCGCCGGCGGATGTAGTCGGCGCACAGCGGCACCGTGAAGTCAACCTCGCCCCTGTGGGGCGCATACAACAGCATGGCCGATTCGAGAGCCATCGGCCAGCATCACGAGCTTCCCCCGGCCAACCGACGGGAGCGCATCTCGCCTCGAATTCGTTCAGAAGGACGGTCTTCGCAACGCCCTCGAGGGAGCGAGTGGCGAGTCCGCCGGGCCCGACGGGGTGAGCCGCGCAACCTCTCTGCCCCGCTCGGTAACAGCGAAGCTCTCCCCCGCCTTGACCTGGACGAGGTACCGCGAGAGGTTCTGTCGCAGCTCTCTGACGCCGACCTGATTCATGTGCGTCGCGGTAGCACTTGAACTTTGGTCAACCGGTTATGGATGCCGCGACCCTCTTCTCAAAGCGTTCGACCAACTCGAGAACCTCGTCGCACTCCCAGACCCTGCCCCACTTGCGTTCGTTGAGGCGGCGCAAGATGCCAGCCTCTTCCAGTCGTTTCAATGCGGCGCCCACGGCTACATGGGATCTGCCGCTGAGCCGCTGGGCGGCAGAGACGTCGATCACCGGCTGCTCGGGGAGGGCCGCAACCAGCCGACTGGCAGCAGAGTCGCTCCTTGGCCACCCAAGGCGATCGAACCAGGCGTCTTGCAGCGCTTCGATCTCCAGCGCCAAGCCCTCCGCCTCCTCGGCCGCTCGTGCCGTGGCGGAAGCGAAGGTGTCGCACCACTCGCTGATCTTCCCTTCTCGGTATTCGGTCAAGCCGCCTATGTAGGTCCTGGGCACACTCCCGAGGACGAGGCTGATCGGTGGTATGTAGCTGGCAATCTCGCCGCGCCGAAGCAGAATCGTGTAGATCAGAGCGCGTCCGGCACGCCCGTTTCCATCCGCGAATGGATGAATTGTCTCGAACTGCGCATGCGCGATTGCCGCCTGTGCGACCGGGGGAAGATCGTCCTGCTCGACGAAGCGACATAGATCGTCAAGAAGCTTTGAGACGTGCTCGGGTGGTGGTGGGACGTAGACGGCGCCAACTGGGGTGTAGTCATTGCCACCGATCCAATTCTGCGCCCCCGAATCACCCCAGCAATGTCGCGATCCTCGGTAAAGCGAAGCAGCCGCCGATGTATGTCCAGGAGGTCGGCAACGGCAAACTGCTCGCCCTCGGCGCCGATTTCGATCGCACGCTTCATCGCCTCCATGTTGCCCAGCACCGCCGCAGCCCGGTAGTCGCCGCGGCGCTTTGCCTTGTCTTCGTGCGCGGCGCGCGCCAGACGCTTCTGTGAAATGACCACCCCCTCGATACGCGAGGAGGCCACGCTCTCGGAGCGGAGCAGGTTCTGTGCAATCGCGCCGAGTGTGGCTACTCGTCTGGCTGACTGCTCAAGCCGTCCGAGTGCCCTCGTCGCAGCATGAAGAGACGCCCCCGCCTCTCCGTCCAGAAGAAAGGAACGTGCCGAAATCGGAGCCGGAATAAAGGCCTGGTAGCGCCCACCACGGCGGGCGGCCCTCCCATATCCACCTGGATTTGCCGGCCAGACCCGCTCCTCGAAGGTTCCCTGCGTTGACACTTGCTGGCCCATCCGACCCTTTCAAAGGTATTCTAGCTTTGTAAGGTTATGGCTTAACCTAACAAAAACTGGAACGGATTCCAAGCTTATGGCGTAGCTGAGCTCAGCGGAGGTGTTCGTGTATCGCCACTCAGGGATGCGCCGGAGGCCAGCCATGGGCGATCCGCACCCTGTCGGGCGCGCACACCTGCGGAGGCACCACCTGAACACCACCGCTGAGGGTGACGACGTCAACTCCCCCGGCGGCGCCTTCGCCGGCATCGAACGGGCAGGCGCCGTCGTAGGCAAGGGTCCGCACAGTCAGGTCCGGGTCAACGGGCGAATCGGTCTTCGCGTGCATGAGCGAGTCGCGCACCGCTTCGGCGCCCCTCAGGGCGAAGCCCGGCTGCGGGGCCCCTCCGCCCCCTGGAACCGCGTCGAACTCCACCGCTGCGGGCGCCTCGCGTGAGACCACTCCGAGCAGGTCCTGGCGAGCGCGCTGCATCTCCTCCGGGTGCTCGGATACCCCGTCTTCGAAGCGCATCAGATCCGCGGGCAGGCGCAGGATGTGCAGCCAGGCGGTGTCGGACTGGCCTTCGGCGTCGGTCACGGTCAGGCCCACCGCATAGTCGTCCGGCCGGGGCGGCAGCTCGGCGGCGACCCGCTTGCTGTGGGCCCGGCGGAGGCCTTCGACCGTCCAGCGCCTGGAGACGATCTTGCCGTTGCCGTCGCTCAAGCGGTGGCCGTCGAAGACGACCTGCGGCGAGCCCGGGGTCATCCGCACCGCGATGCGCGCGACCGGCGGCTGGGCGACCCGCAGCAGCGGCTGCCCCGCCGGCCTGCTCGCACTCCACCGTGACGACGCCACTCGAAGCGTTGTCGGGGACGCGGAACTTGATGTGGTCTTCGTGCCAGGCCTGGCGCAGCAGCCGCGGTTCGATCAGCGCCGAGTCGCCGTTGGCGTAGCTAACTTCCTGGTCTTCGGCCAGTCTCGTCTGGTCTTCGCCGTCGACTTCGAGGTAGACGCCCGGATGGGGGCCGTCAACGGCCGGTCCCTTGACGCCGGAGTTGACAGCCAGCCTGACGAACCGCGCCCGCGGATTGTCCGGACCCTGATCGATCGGGACGAGGCCGTCGCTCCCGCGCACATAGAGGCCGCTCTTGTCCAGCGGCAGGATCTTGCCTTCCTCGGTCTTGACGAATTCGGATTCTTTGGCGAAACGGACCTTCTCCCTGAGGATCGGCACCGGGACCCCGCCGAGTCGCAGCGTCCTGCCTTCGCGTGTTTTGCCGAAGCCTTCGACCTCGCGGTTTGGCTTGCTCATCCGCAAGGTGACGACATCGCCCGCCGAGGCGTCTTCGGGCACCAGTCGCAGGCCGAGGCCGAAATTGGGGCGCACGGCCACGCCCACGTTTTCGAGGCGCTGATCCGTTCCCGTGCCTTCGGCCTTGGCCTTGGGTTGCTTGGCGGCTTCGGCTCGTTCCTCGCCAGTGGTCAGGCTGACGTGGTCGCCGGCGGGCGTCTCAACCGCCGGCGTCAGCGCATAGGCCATTTCCAAGGCCGTCGTGCGCGCGTCGGCGACGTCCTCGAGCGGGCCGATCGACATTGCGACGACTTCGGACCTCGGCACCCAGAGAAGGCGCCCGCTGTGCCCGACGATCTTGTCGCCACAGCCTTCCGTGGCCAGCGTCGCGAAGTAGACCCGGTCGTCGGTTTCGGTCACGTAGAGGCCCTGGATCGCTTCGTCGGGGCCGTCGGTATTGCGGATCAACGCCACGGGTTGGGCCTGCGGATCGTCGAGGTTGCGCGCCATCGCCGTGAGCGTGCCGAACAGCGGCACCGAGAGGAAGACGGCAAGGCCGAACCACATGAAGCCCGACCTGGAGAGCGCCGCGATGCGCCAGAGGCCGCCGATGACGACGATCGCCGCGACGAGCGATCCCGCGAGCCAGAGCTTGGCCAGCATCAGCGACGGCGCAATCACCGCCAGGGCCATCAGGATCGATAGCAACGTCGCGCCGGGAGGACGCAGGACGAGGCGGAAGGGCCGGCGCTTCTCGAGCCTCTCCCCGTTCCTCCGCGCCCTCGTCCTCGGCCGCTACGCGTTCCCGCTGGATCGTGACCTGGGTCTTGTCGATTTCCGACAGGACCAGCCGGGCGTAGAGCCCGGCTATCGAGACGACCAGCACCGCGCCGATGGCGATCCGCAGCGCTTCGGACCACTCGACGAAGATCAAGGCGACAACCACGGCGGCTATGGCGGCAAGCGCGAAGACCGTCTTTCGCCCGAGCTTGGGCTTCTCGCCCACCCACTCCACCGGCGCGCCTTCGCGCTTTGGCTTCAGCACCTCGTTCTCTCGACTTGGCAGCCAGTCCTCGTTGCGCACGAAGGCATCGGCGAACGTCACCCCGATCGCCAGTCCGACGGGCACGACGAAGGCGAAGGCCGCGATCCCACGTTGCCACATGGGCCTGCCGTGAACCAGGCCGATCGCGACGAGGCCCTCGAGCATCAGCAGGCCGAGCAGGCCACGGCTTATGCCCGGCGTGGCCCTGCCGCCGCGGTCGACCAGGTACATGGTCAGCATGGCCAGGGCGCCGAAAAAGCCGAAGACGAGGAGGATCGACGCGCCGATCGAGACCAGTTCTCCCTGAGGAACGGCGTTGACAGCCTGATCGGGCGGGACTTTCGCCGCGAAGAACCGAGTCCAGACGATCACACCGCCGGCGAAGGCGACGAAGCCGATCAAGCTGCCCGCCGTGACCAGGACCGAGACGAGCCGGCTGCCGATGGACTTCAGCAGGTCAGCCTGGGCTGAAGTCTTCCGACTCGCTGTCTTTTTTCTCTCCCGCCGCGATAGCGAGAAAAACCTACTACTCAAATAGATAAGTACAAGGAGGAAATTCGCACAAGCGCCGGGTGCGGCGCCGGCCGCTGGCGTCAGCGGATCTTTTCGTAGAGGCTGAAGATCGGCAGGTACATCGAGATCACGATGAAGCCGACCATGCCGCCGACGAAGACGATCATCAGCGGCTCGATCAGCGCGGTCAGGGCCTTGACCTTGGCGTCGACCTCGGCCTCGTAGAAGTCGGCGATCTTGCTCAGCATGTGCTCGAGCTGGCCGGTTTCCTCGCCGACGGCGACCATGTGGCCGACCATCGGCGGGAAGATCGGCGTTCTGCTCGATCGGCGCCGCGAGCGAGCCGCCGCGCTTGACCGAGGCGTAGACGTCCTCCATCGCCTGTTCGATGACGACGTTGCCGGCCGTCTCGCCGGTCAGTTTGATCGCTTGCAGCATCGGCACGCCCGGCCGAGACCGAGCCCGAGAAGGTGCGCGACCAGCGGGCCAGCGCGACCTTCTGGATCACGTCGCCGATCTTGAACGGGAGGCGCAGCATGAAGCGATCCCAGATTTCTTTGCCGCGTTCGGTTTTCTTCCACCTGAAGAAGGCGAAGGCGACGAGGCCGAGCGCCGGGATGATCACGAACCAGTAGCCGGTCAGCGCGTTCGGAGGCGCTGACGCAGATCTGGGTCGGCAGCGGCAGCGAGGTGCTTTCGCCGGGGTGTTCGGCGGCGATTTCTTCGAAGATGCCGACGAAGACCGGGATCACGAAGGCGACGATCGCGACCAGGACGACGACGCGAAGCCGAAGACCAGCGCCGGGTACATCAGCGCCGATTTGACCTGGCGCCGCAGGGCGTCGGTTTTCTCGACCTGGAAGGCGATCCGGTCGAGCGCGTCCTCGAGCCGCCCCGACTGCTCGCCGGAGCGGACCATCGCGCGGAAGAGGCGGTCGAAGACCTTCGGGTGGCGCTCCATCGCCTGCTCGAGCGTGCTGCCGGCCTCGACGTCGGAGCGCACGCCGCGACCGCCTCGCGGATCCCCTCGTCCTGGGTCTGCTCTTCGAGCGTGTGCAGGGTGCGCAGCATCGGCATCCCGGAGGCGACCAGGGTCGCGAACTGGCGCGAGAAGACCGCCAGCTCGCGCATGTCGACGCCCTTCCAGCGGGCGAAGAGGTCCTCGAGCTTGAACGGCTCGCTCTTCTCGCTGACGTCGAGGACGATCAGGCCGCGCTGGCGCAGCTGCTCGGTGACCTGGGCCTTGGACTCGGCCTCGACCTCGCCCGCCGTGGCGGCGCCGGCGACGTCCATCGCGCGGAAGGCGAATGTGGTCGCGCCCGCCATCGGCTAGCCCCCTGCGTGTAAGCGGGCGGGGCCGATCGAGGGTTGCGGCCGTGCGGCGGCGCCGTTGCCCGCCAGCGCGGCGGGCGCCTCCAGCACCGGCCCCGCCGAGCAGCCGCTTCAGCTCCTCGGGCACCGAGGCGCGCTGTTCGGCGAGCGAGCGGGTGATCTTGCCGGCCCGCACCAGGCGAGCCAGGTCGGCGTCCATCGTCTGCATCCCGACCGCGCCCGAGGTCTGCACGGCGGCGTAGATCTGGTGCGTCTTGCCCTCGCGGATCAGGTTGCGGATCGCCGGCGTCGGCACCAGCACCTCGCAGGCGACGACCCGGCCCATCCCGTCCGCGGTCGGCAGCAGCTGCTGGGTGACGATCCCCTGCAGGGCGATCGAGAGCTGCGTCCGCACCTGGCCCTGCTGCTGGGGCGGGAAGACGTCGATGATCCGGTCGACCGTCTGCGCGGTCGACTGGGTGTGCAGGGTGGCGAAGACGAGGTGGCCGGTCTCGGCCGCGGTCAGCGCGGTGGAGATCGTCTCCAGGTCGCGCATCTCGCCGACCAGGATCACGTCGGGGTCCTCTCGCAGGGCGGCGCGCAGCCCGAGCGCGAAGTCCGCCGCGTCGGAGCCGACCTCGCGCTGGTTGACGATCGAGCGCTTGTGCGGGTGCAGGAACTCGATCGGGTCCTCGATCGTGAGGATGTGGTCCTGGCGCTCGGAGTTGATCACGTCGATCATCGCCGCCAGGGTCGTGCTCTTGCCCGAGCCGGTCGGGCCGGTGACGAGGACGAAGCCGCGCGGTTTGGCGGCGAGTTCGCGCAGCACCTGCGGCACGCCGAGCGAGTCGAGCGCCGGAATGTCCTGCGGCACGAGGCGGAAGGCGGCGCTGACCGAGCCGCGCTGGAAGAAGCAGTTGACGCGGAAGCGGGCGACGCCCGGGATCGCGTAGGCGAAGTCGAGCTGCTTGTTGTTCTCGAAGCGCTTGCGCTGGTCGTCGTTGAGGATGCTGTAGACGACCTCGCGGGTCTCCTGCCCGGAGAGCACCGGGAACCCCTCCATCGGCTCGATCTTGCCCTTTTCGCGGATCGCCGGCGGCAAGCCGGCGGTCAGGTGCACGTCGGAGGCTTTCGCCTGACCATGCGGCAAGGACCTCTGAGAAGTCGAAGTCCATGAGCCCTAGATCGTCCCTTCGGCCCGATTCCTGGATACCCGGAATCGATGGTCGGAGATGGTCCTCAGGCGGTGACACGGATGACCTCCTCGAGGCTGGTCAGCGCCGCTGCGCACCTTGTCGACGCCGTCCTCACGCAGGGTCGAGCATTCCCTCTTCGCGGGCGGCGGTGGCGATGTCCGCCTCCGGTGCCTGCGCGACGGCCATCTCCTTGATCCGCTCGCTCATGCTCATCACCGAGTAGATGCCGACCCGACCGCGGTAGCCGCTCTGGTTGCAGCGGCAGCAGCCGACCGGCTCGTAGGCCTCGATCTCGACGCCGACCCTGATGCCGGCTTCGGCCAGGGCCTGCGCGGGCACGATCGTGCGCCGCTTGCAGTGGGTGCAGAGCTTGCGCGCGAGCCGCTGGGCGACGACGCAGTCGACCGCGGAGGCGATGAGGAAGGCCTCGATCCCCATCTTGGTCAGGCGGGTGATCGCGCCGGGGGCATCGTTGGTGTGCAGCGTGGTCAGCATCATGTGGCCGGTCAGCGCCGCCTCGATCGCGATCCGCGCCGTCTCGCCGTCGCGGATCTCGCCGACCATGACGATGTCGGGGTCGGCGCGCAGGATCGAGCGCAGGCCGGTGGCGAAGTCGAGGCCCGGCCCCGCGGTTGACGTTGATCTGGTTGATCCCGCCGAGCCGGTACTCGACCGGGTCCTCGATCGTGATGATGTTCTTCTCGACGTCGTTCAGCTCCTGGAGCGCCGCGTAGAGCGTCGTCGACTTGCCCGAGCCGGTCGGGCCGGTGACGAGGACGGCGCCGTAGGCCTGGCGGAAGGCGTCCTCGAAGCGCTCGCGCGCCGCTGCCGTCCATGCCGAGTTCGTCGAGCGAGCGCTGCGCGTTGTCCTTGTCGAGGATGCGGATCGTCGCCCCCTCGCCGCGCTGGGTCGGCAGGGTCGTGATGCGCAGGTCGACGCGGCGGTCCTCGACCGTGACGCTGACCCGTCCGTCCTGGGGCACCCGCTTCTCGGCGATGTTGAGGTCGCTCATGATCTTGATCCGGGAGACGACCGCGTTGACCATCCGCTTCGGCACGTGGGCGGCCTCGCGCAGCACGCCGTCGATGCGGAAGCGCACCCGCATCTCGTCCTCGTCGGGCTCGAAGTGGACGTCGGAGGCCCCCTCCCCCACCGCTTGGCCGAGGATGCTGTAGACGAGCTTGATCACCGGCGCGTCCTCGGCGCTGACTTCGCATGTCGCTGACCTCGGCCAGCTCGTCCTCGCCCGCCCTCGCCCTCGGTGACGGCCTCGCTGACGGCGCTCTGCAGGGTGTTGAGGCGGCCGATCAGCGCCTCGATGTCCTCCTCGGCGGCGACGGCGACGCGGCAGTCGAGTGCCGGTGGCGATCTGGATGTCGTCGACGGCGAGCACGTTGGTCGGGTCCGCCATCGCGACGAGAAGCGTCTCCTTGTCGACGAAGCCGACCGGCAGCGCCCGGTAGCGGCGGGCGGTGTTGACCGGGATCAGGTTGGCGGCGGCCATGTCGACCTGGTAGACGGCGAGGTCGACGTGGTCGAGGCCGTAGCGCTCGGCGACCGCGCGCGAGAGCTGGTCGGCGTCGATCGCCCCCTGCTCGAGCAGCAGCTGCTCGGGCGGGCGCGCCGGCGGTGCGAGCTTCTTCGATCGCCTGGCCGGGCGCGGTCTTCGGCGACGAAGCCGAGGTCGACGAGGACGTCGGTGACGAAGCCGCTTGAGCGGCCGCGGACGACCGGCGGGGTCAGGCCGGGCGTGCCGCCCGCGTGGGGATCGAGCGCGGGCGCGGTCGAGTCGCCGGAGTCGGGGACCGGCCGCAGGTGGCTCGGGATAGTCCCGCGCGTCCATGCTCACGGGTGGTAGTCGAGCGTGGGGCCCTTATAGCCGGCGTCGATCACCGCCTGGACGATGCTCTGGCCGCTCTGGAAGCCGTAGCTGACCGAGGCGGTGGGGATCGTCTGGTGCAGCCGCTTGGGCCGCACGACGACCAGCGCTGGGACGCGGTTGACGCCGACTCCCTCGGTGATCGCCGCGTAGCGGGAGATCCGGCTCGCCGGGACGATGAAGGTCGCAGCTTCGGGCAGCGAGGTCAGCCGCGCGGTGGCGGCCTTCGACCAAACGGTCGTCGATGCCGCCGTCGTGGACGAAGAGCAGGACGACGGTCTTGTCGTTCTTCCAGGCCGCGATCACCGGGCCGCGGCAGCGGGCGCGCATTGCGCCGCCGAGGCCTGGCTCACCATCGCCAGCGGCCGCCGAGAGTCCGGCGCGGCGGTTCGGCTGGCGCTTTCGGTGCTGACGCTGGCCGAGGAGGCTTCGCTCGATTCCGGCTTCTTCGCCGCCGCTGCCGCCACCCATCGAGGACATCAGGAAGATGCCGGTGACGACCAGCAGCACGCCGATCACGGCGACCTGGGCCAGCGGGTTTTCGTTGAGCTTCTCCCTCATACGTTTGCTTATTAGCTCGACAGAATCGGGCTTGAGCTTGAGCGCTGGGAGCCGATTTCCCAGCGCTGGAAGCGGCCGCTAGCAGCTGGCGTTCGGCGGCTGCGCCGCGGGGGACGCCGGTGCACTCGACGTAGAACTGCGGTGAGTAGTAGCGGGCGGTCGTGATCGTTTCTGGTTGTGCCGCCGCTGGTTTTTTCTTTTTCTTTTTTTTGCCGATTTCGTGACTGGAGTGATTTCCGCCGGCGGTTTGTAGGCGGATCGTCTTGACTTTTCCGTTGCCAGTCACTACGACCTTTTTGCCGGCGATCACGCCCTTGTAGGTCGCGTTGCCGACGATGTTCATCGTCGTGTCGGGGCCGTAGATGATCGAATTCGTCTTCGGTGCCGGCGTTGCCGCCGAGACTGACGCTGGTCGGGATCGGGTCGAGCCGAGCAAGTAGAACGCCGGCACACGGTTTTGGTTGCCGTCGAGGCGATTTCGGCTGTTGCCGGTGAGGGAGATCTGGATTGGCGCCGGAGGAGAGCCCGCAGTTCTCAGGGGTGTCGAAGAAGAAGCGGACCTGGGCACTCGAGGACCATGATCAACTGCGAATTTGCCAGCCAAGCTGATCGAGCAAATCCAGTAGTCGCCTCCGCTGACGGTCAAGGTGTCGTTCGCGGCGACGCTTATAGCGCGCAGTGTTCGGGTTCCAGGGCGTGGTCGTGTTTCTGTTGCCGCTGAAGGTGTCGAGTTCGCAGTCCGTCGGTTCCGGAGTCGGTTTCGTTTTCGTGCACTTGGACCAAGCGGTAGTTGGAGTTGCTCGTGGCGATGTTGGAAGGCATGAAACTGCTCACCGGCGGCAGCGTCTTGTTGCCTTCGGTCACCTGGTATCCGGGGCACTGTTTGGCGTTGCTGTGGGGTTCGCATTCTTTGCCGATGCCGTGACGGATGTCGCCGCAGATGTTCGCGTTGCCTTCGCCGTATGTTGCCGTTGGTGCCGACCCCGACCCGGATGTCGGCATTGCCGTTGACTTCGATCCCTTCCAGGCCGATCAGGCCTTCGATCGTCGTCGAACCGACGTGCTTGTTCCGTTCGATCGTTGTTCACCGCCGACCTCGACCCGGCGGCTGACCCCGCCGACCGTCCCGACCGAGACCGACGGTCAGAGTCGGCGAGTCTTCGCCGCAAGTGCTGAGCCGGCAGGCTGAAGGTCGAGCCGCCGCCGCCGACGCCTTTCCGGCCACTCGCCGGGCACCAGCCGTCGCTTTCGGCGGCGTGCCTTCGAGTACGCCGCCGGCGCCGACGTCAGGCACGGTCTCGTCGCCAGCACCTTCCGCGTAACGGTTGATCCGCGAGCAGGCGATGTTCGCGCCCGCGTCGGCGACGGCGATCGCGCTCTTGGGTCGATGTCGCGGTGGGAGCCCTGCTGGACGTTGACCGTCGCGAGCACCGCGGCGCTGGCGAGCGCCGATGCCGGCGATCATCGCGAACAGCGCGATGGGCAGCGCCATGCCGCGCTCGCTGCGAGCGAGCGGAGGCGATCGGCGCAGTCGAGAGAGAAGCGCATCGGCGGCTTGATCGGCGCGTCGGGCCGCCGCGCTTGAGCGGCAGGGCCGCCGTCCGCCCGACTGGACGCCCGTACTACTCGCTACTCGTGAAGCCGGCCGCGAGCTGCTCGATGCCGCTGGCGCGCTGGCCGCCGGCGGCGAGCATCAGCTTGAAGTCGTGCGGGCTGGAGGCGTAGTCGAGGGCGACCTGCTCGGAGATCTTGCCCTCCATCACGTAGCCGAGCAGCGACTGGTCGAAGGTGCGCATGCCGTAGTACTCGCCCTCGGCGATCACCTCGGTGATCTTGCCGGTCTCCTCGGGGTTCAGGATCAGGTCCTGGACGCGGCCGGTGACGACCAGCACCTCGGAGGCGGGCACGCGGCCTTCGCCGGTGATGTCGGGGACGAGGCGCTGCGCGATCGCGCCCTTCAGCGTCGCCGCGAGCATCACCCGCGCCTGATGCTGGAGGTGGGGTGGGAAGAAGTCGATGATCCGGTTGATCGTCTCGGTCGCGTCGAGGGTGTGGACGGTGGAGAGCACGAGGTGGCCGGTCTCGGCGGCGGAGAGCGCCGTGCGCACCGTCTCCTCGTCGCGCATCTCGCCGATCAGGATCACGTCGGGGTCCTGGCGCAGGACGCGGCGCATCGCCCGGCCGAAGCTCTCGGTGTCGGAGCCGACTTCGCGCTGGTTGACGATCGAGCGTTTGTCTTCGTGCAGGTACTCGATCGGGTCCTCGAGCGTGATGATGTGGTGCGGGCGGGTGCGGTTGATGTGATCGATCATCGCCGCCAGCGTCGTCTACTTGCCCGAGCCGGTGGTGCCGGTGACGAGGATGATCCCGCGCTGCTCCTCGGCCAGCTTGGTGACGACCGGCGGCAGGCCGAGCTCCTCGACCGAGCGGATTTCGAAGGGGATCGCGCGGCAGACGATCGAGATCGAGCCGCGCTGCTTGAAGATGTTGACGCGGAAGCGGGAGAGGCCGGGGATCGAGTAGGAGAAGTCGGCCTCGCCGGCCTCCTCGAACTCGGTCAGCGAGCGCACCTCGGCGATGTCGTGGAAGGCCTTCTCGGTGTCCTCACCGGTGAGCGGCTCATAGCCCTCGAGCGTAGACCAGCTCGCCGTGCAGGCGGATGATCGGCGGCGAGCCGACCTTGACGTGAAGGTCGGAGCCCTCGCGCTCGATCAGCGTGCGCAGCGCTTTGTCGATCTCGAACA
>CAVZVK010000013.1:0-43413 GCA_963778715.1 uncultured Solirubrobacterales bacterium | reverse complement strand
CCGCTAAGTTTGGCCTCGATGCGCACCGCGATCGTCTCCGACCTGCACCTCGGCAGCGCCTTCGGCGAGGACCTGCTGCGCGACCCGGCGATCCGCCGGTCCTGCTCGAGGAGATCGCCGGCGCCGACCGCCTGGTCCTGCTCGGCGACGTGCTCGAGCTGCGCGAACTGCCGCTCGCCACGCGTGCTCGAGACCGCCGCGCCTTCTTCGAGGAGCTGGGCGAGGCGATGGCGGGCCGGCGCAGGTCGTCCTCGTCCCCGGCAACCACGACCACCGCCTCGCCGAGCCGCTGCTCGAGGACGTGGCGCTGCGCGGCGACCGAGCCCTCGGGCTCGAGCAGCCGCGCCGAGCCCGCCGGCGAGCCGGCGCCGCGATCGCCGCCTGGCTCGGCGACGCCGAGCTCGAGCTCGCCTACCCCGGCCTCTGGCTGCGCGACGACGTCTACGCCACCCACGGCCACTACATGGACTGCCACATGAGCCTGCCCCGGCTGGAGTGCGTCGCCGCGGCGGCGGTCGATGCGCGCCTGCGGCCGCCGCCGGAGCCCCACCCCCGGCCGACTACGAGCGCGTGCTGCGGCCGGTCTACGGCCTCTCCTACGGCCTCGCCCAGGCCGGCGTGGCGCGGCGCGCGCCCCGCCCCTCCGAGCGCGCCTGGCGAGCCGTCTCGGGCCGCAACGGCAGCGGCCGCGCCGGCGGCCGCGGCGGCGGCCGTCGCGCGCCGCCGTCCCGGCCGGCGTCTGGGGGCTCAACCGCCTCTCCACGCCGACTTCGACGCCGACTCTCCCCCGCCGCGATCTCCCACAGCGGCGTCGCCGCCGCGACCGAGATGTCGCCGGCTGCGAGCTCGAGGCCGCCACCTGATCACCGGCCACACCCACCGCGGCGGCCCCGACGAGGCGAGCGGCGTGGCCGCTGCCCGGCGGCGGCCGCCTGCACAACACCGGCAGCTGGGTCTTCGCCGCCGCCTTCCACCACCCCGGCACGCCGCCCGGCCCCTACTGGCCGGGCACCGTCACCTGGCTCGAGGACGACGGGCCCCCGCGCCGCGTCCACCTGCTGCTCGAGCGCCCGCAGCGACGACTGCGCGCCACCGTCCGCCGCACCCTCAGCCGCTACAGCCACTCGGCGATGATGCGCGCCGATCTCCTCGCCCGGCGTCCTCCTGGAGGAAGTGGCAGGCGTTCTCGATCTGCCGCGGCGCCGGGAAGTCGAGCTGCTCGGAGACCCGCTCGCCGACCGAGAACGGCAGGACCGGAGTCGGAGTCCGCCCAGAGCACCAGCGTCGGCCGCTCGTCCTCGCGCAGCGCGTCGGCAACCGCTTGCCCTCGGCGGCGCCGGGCGCGTCGGGCTCGGTCGGCAGGATCAGCGGGAAGGCGCGGGCGCCGGCCTTCGACTCGCGGCGTCGGGTACGGCGCGTCGTAGGCGGCGACCACCTCGTCGCCGGGATCGCTCTTGCAGCCGCCCCGCACCAGCATCCCGACCGGCACGTCCTCGGTGTCGCGGACGAAGTCGCGGAACGTGAGCCAGGCGTCGCTCATCCGCTGCTGGCCGGTGAACAGGCCGGTGTCCATGATCACCAGCCGCGAGAAGCGGTCGGGGTGCTCGACCGCCAGCCGCAGCCCGATCGGCCCGCCCCAGTCGTGGACGACGACGGTCGCGTCGCGCAGGTCGAGCTCCTCGAGCAGCGCCGCCATCAGCTCGACGTGGCGGTCGTAGGAGTACCAGCCGAGGTCGGTGGGCTTGTCGGAGCGGCCGAAGCCGGCGTAGTCGGGCGCGATGCAGCGGTAGCCGGCGTCGCGCACCGGCGGGATCACCTTGCGCCACAGGATACGACCAGGTCGGCTCGCCGTGGAAGAACACGACCGGCCGTCCCTCGCCCTCGTCGAGGTGGGCGAGCCGCAGCCCGTCGACCTCGCGGTAGCTCGACTCGAAGGGAAAGTCGGGCAGCCCCTGCAGGCTCTCCTCAGGCGTGCGAACCACCTCCATGGCCGCGGAGACTACGGCAGTCGCCGCGGAAAGTCGCTGAGGCGGTTAGCTCACCATTGCGGCAAAACGTTGGCCAAACCGGCAATCCGCTCCAGAGCAG
The DNA here is from genome assembly GCA_963778715.1 of uncultured Solirubrobacterales bacterium. Taxonomy (GTDB): domain Bacteria; phylum Actinomycetota; class Thermoleophilia; order Solirubrobacterales; family 70-9; genus VRUE01. The sequence goes on along the minus strand of CAVZVK010000013.1, from coordinate 41,325 downwards.
GAAAAACAGTCGGGCCCGGAAGATGCTCGCCGTATGGTGCACGTGCCTATCCGCACACGAAAGGGACACGCATGAACGACGAGAGCCTGATCAGCGGCTGGTGGGTCTTCGCCGGCGTGCTGCTGCTGGTCGCCGGAGTGCTGAACATCATCTACGGCATCGCCGCGATCGGCGACTCGAAGTTCTTCACCGAAAACGCCACCTACATCCTCAGCGGCCTGCACACCTGGGGCTGGATCATCCTGATCCTCGGCGTGCTCGAGCTGGTCGCCGCCTTCTCGCTCTTCTCGGGCGGGGAATTCGGGCGCTGGTTCGGGATCTTCGTCGCCTCGCTGAACGCGATCGGCGCGCTGCTCTCGATCCCGGCCTACCCGTTCTGGTCGCTGGCGGTCTTCGCCCTCGCGATCATCATCATCTACAAGCTGGCCGAGGGGCCGGAAGGCGTCGTCAACCGCCTAGCGGCGGCCCCTCACACGCTGCGGCGCGAAGGCCCCGGGCATCCGGGGCCTTCGTCGTCGCGGGGCCTCCGCGGCACCGGCCTCGACCGCGTCGAGCGCGACCACGGCGCCGGCGTGCGCTCGTTGCGCTCGTAGAGGACGTCGACGCCGGCCATCCGGTCCTGCCAGCCGCGCCGGCGTTCGTCGAAGAGGATCCCGAGGAAGCCGAGGCCGAAGGGGATCGCCGCGAGCACCATGCCGACCAGCCGCCTGAGCGACTGGCGCGGCGGCAGCCGCTGCCCCTCGACGCCGAGCCTGATCCCGAAGAAGCGCATGCCCGGCGTCTGCCCGGCGAGCGACCAGAAGACGACCAGGTAGAGGCAGCCGAGGCCGAACCAGGCGGCGAGCCGACGGCGAGCGCCGAGCCCGGAGACGCCGTTGCCGTTGCCGGTGAACGCCGAGGCGATCAGCGCCGCGATCGCGGCCAGGCCGGAGAAGGCGAGGTTGACGATCAGCACGTCGAGCCCGAAGGCGAGCCCGCGGGTGACCGCGCCGGCCCGCTCGGTCGGCTCGCCGCGCGGCGCCGGAAGAAGATCCTGCGCGCGATCCGCTCGACGACCGCGTCGAGGCGCCGGGTCGCGTTGCCGATCGTGTGGCCGACGTCCTCGATCAGGCCGACGCTCTGGGCGCTGATCGCGGCGCGGATCTCCGGCGCCTCGGCGATCCGCTCGACCAGCTTCTGCGCCTCGTCGCTGGCCAGCAGCCGCCGCCAGACCTCGTCGACCATCTCGCTGTCGAGCGCCTCGATCAGCGCGCTCTTGACCGTGTCGCTGTCGAGCGCCCCGTGCACCGCCGTCCTCGACCACCGGGCCCTTCAGGACCCGGACCAGCGCCCGTTCGACCGCCTCGCTCTCGACCGCGGCGACCATCGCCTCCTCGGCGGCGGCCTCGACCGCGCGGTCGATCCCGGCCGCCCTGCCGACGTCCCGCGCCGCGCACGCCGGCGCCGAGCAGCCGCACCGAGAGCGGCAGCGGCCGGCCGGGGCCCTCGCCGGGGCGTGATGCTGATCGGGCCGTCGGCCATCGCGCGATACAGACATCGGCAGCTCGCCGCGGATCCATCGGGTGCAGCTCGCCCAGCTCCAGCGCCTCGGTGCGCAGGTGGCCGATCTCCTGGTACTCGGGCGAGCCGATCATGTCGAGGAAGGCCTGGCGGCTCGGGTATTCGACCAGGACGACCATGTCCCAGCCCGCCTCGCCGAGCAGCGGCGGCGCCGGCTGGCCGGCCAAGACGATGCGGCCGCCGACCTTCTCCAGCGACGGGGCGACGGCGGCGCCGTACTCCGTCGTAGCGCTCCTGACCGCCGTCGGGCTTGAAGCGCAGCAGGTTGAGCATCACCACCGGCCCCTGCTCGCCGGCGCGCGCGGCGAACGACCGCGAAGCCCTCCTGGTTCAGGCGCTCTGGCTCGGCCGATGCCTCCACGCGCCGAGTATACGTTCGCCCGACCGTTCAGAAGCGGTTCGAGGCGCTCGAGCAGCCGGTCGATCAGCTCGGCCTGGGCTGGAGGTCATCTTCCCCCGCGCCGGCTCCGGGCCGAACCACTCGGCCCGGTCGACCTCGGGGAACTCCCGCTGGCGCCCGAGCGCGGCGGCCACTCCATCGCGAAGGTGTTGCTGTCCAGGGTCGCCGGGTCGAAGTCGGCCTCGGCCGCCCAGCAGTCGACGATCTTGCCGCCTTCTGGCGCACCGAGCCGAGCTCGACCAGCTCCTCGGGCGCGAGCGCCGGCGGCGCGCCCAGCTCCTCCTCGAGCTCGCGCAGCGCGCAGGCCCGCGGCCTCCTCCCCCTCGTCGATTTCGCCCTTCGGGATCGACCAGGCGCCGAGGTCTTTCTTCGCCCAGAACGGGCCCGCCGGGATGGACGAGCAGCACCTCGAGCGCCTCGGCGGCACCGCGGTAGAGCAGGATCCCGGCGCTGGTCGCAGCCACCGCGCAGGCTAAGCGGCGGCCGCGGCGGGAGCGCGACGCTCGGCCCAGGGGCGGGCCGCTTCGAGCTGGGCGCCGAGGCGAATCAGGGTCGCCTCGTCGAAGGGGCGCTCCGGTGAGCATCGTGCCGACCGGGACGTCGTCCTCGGTCCAGTGCAGCGGCAGCGAGAGCGCTGGGCAGGCCGGTGACGTTGCCGAAGGCGGTGAAGGAGACCGAGCGCGACGACGTCGGCCACCGGCTGCTCGGGCGTCGCGTGCTGTGCCGTCAGGACCGACCCCGCGGCGGGCGGCAGGATCGCCGAGGTCGGGGTGAGCAGGACGTCGAAGTCGCGGCCCCAGCGGGCGACCTCGCTGCGGCGAGAGCTGCTCCAGCGCCTGCGCGGCGAGCACGTAGTCGTAGGCGCTGACCTTGGTCGTCGCCATCTCGTGGCCGTGGCGGATGTGCGGCTCGACCTTCGACCAGTCGACGCCGTCGTAGTCGGCCAGGCCGCCGGCGGTCATCGTGACGAAGGGCGGCGATCATCTCCTCGGAGATCGTCGGCACCTCGACCTCGACGACCTCGTGGCCGAGCTCCTCGAGCAGGGCGGCGGCGCTGCGGGCGGCGGTCGACGCAGGCTGGGTCGGTGGGGATGCCGAGCGGCGCCTCGGCCATCAGGCCGATGCGCAGGCGCTCCGGGCGTCGGCGCCGACCTCCTCGGCGAACGGCCGCGCCGGCGTCGGCGCGTTGTACCAGGCGAGCGGATCGGGGCCAGCGGTCGCGTCGAGCGACCGCGGCGGCATCGGCGACCGTGCGCGTGATCGACGCCCTCGACCACCGCGCCCATCCAGTCTGCGCCCGGCCGCGGAACGCGGCCGCGGCTCGTCTTCAGCCCGACCAGGCCGCAGTAGGCGGCGGGGATGCGGATCGAGCCGCCGCCGTCGTTGGCGTGGGCGATCGGGAACATGCCGCCGGCGACCGCCGCCGAGGCACCGCCGGAGGAGCCGCCCGGGCGCGACTCGGTGTCCCAAGGGTTGCGCGTGATGCCGTAGCGGCAGTTCTCGGCGACCGTGATGCGGCCCGAACTCGGGCGTGTTGGTGCGCCCGCAGAGCACGAAGCCGGCGCGCTGGAAGCGCTTCGACGACGAGCTCGCTCTCCTCGCTCGGGCCCGTCGGGGGCGCCGTTGGAGCCGTAGGTGACCGGCCAGCCGGCGACCGGCAGTCAGGTCCTTGATCGGGATCGGCACGCCGAGGAACGGCGCCTCCTCGCCGGCGGCGATGCGCGCGTCGGCGTCGCGAGCGGCGGCCCGGGCGCGCCTCGTCGTCGCGCCAGACGACCGCGTTCAGCTCCGGGTTGCGCTCGTCGACGGCGGCGAGGCAGGCGTCGAGCAGCTCGAGCGGCAGAGAGCTCGCGCGCCCGCAGCGCGCCGGCGAGCTCGAGCGCAGATGTCGCCGGACCCAGGTCACCCATGCCGGGGATCGTAGTCGAGAGCCAAAAGACCGGACTATCGCTCCGACAAGCTTGACGCGATCTTTACCCAACATTCACCTGCCGCCAAGGTGCGGCGGCGACCCTAGTCTCTACGACCACGAGCGGATAGGAGAAAGCATGCCGCAGATACTCGTAGTGACCGACCCTCAGGAGGACACTGCCAACTCGGTCGTCTACCGGGAGCGGGTCATCCCCAGCGATCTCGAGTCGGACCACTTCTCAGGGCAGCTGGTCGAGCGGGTCGGCTGGGCGGTCCTCGACGCCGAGGAGATCGAGCACGAGGGCGGCCCGGAGGCCGCGAGACAAGGGCGTCAGGCCTCGCTCAGCCGCCCACCGTGGGCAGGCTGAGGTTCAGATCGGAGACCTGGACGCTGAAGGCGAGATCGTTGCTGGCGCGCAGGTAAGGAGCGTCGCTGCCGAGCAGGACGAGCTTGGCCGTGTGGCCCGGCGCGAAGGCGTAGCCGTTGCCGTGCAGCTGGAAGGTGACCGGGCCGCTCTGGTTGGCCGTGAGGCGGTAGGCGCCGCGGCTGACCAGCCGCTCGCTGCCGTCGGGGGCGAGGTCGAAGAGCATCGAGTCGAGCTCGCCGAAGTCGCCGACCGTCTGGATCGTCGCGCGTGACCGTTGGCAGCCCGAGCATGGTGAAGCCAGATTCGGTGAGGTGTGAGTAGGTGGCGGTGCCGAGCGCCGGCGCGGCGGTGATCGTCTTGCAGGCGTCGCTCGTCCCGCCGATCGGGTCGAACTGGGCGCTGGTCGAGGGGATCGCCAGTCGGCGGTAACCAGTCTGCGGCGCCGCCGAACCGAAGCTCAGCGTCCCGCTGTGCAGCGCGGCGTAGCTGGCGGCGGTGTAGGGACCGCCGTCGGGCTGGCTGGCGGGACAGGTCTGGGTATAGGCGGTCACCGAGCCAGGCGCCGGGCCGCCGGGGGCGCCGCGCAGGTAGTGGTCGAAGAACGACGCGCCCTGGTCATTGAAGGCGCCGGTTGACGGTCGGCTTGTTCGAGCCGCGGCTGTGGCCGAGGTCGCCGAGCTGGAGGCTGACCGGGCTTTGCCGCCGACCTGGTTGTAGATGCGGATCGCCTGCTCGGGCGGGAAGAGGTCGTCGGTCCAGCCGTTCTCGATCAGCAGGGGCGCCGGTGTGCCCGGCAGGCCGTAGGCCTGGTGATGGGCGTAGATCTCGGCCAGCCGCGCCTTCGGCGAGCGTGCTGGGCGGCTCGCCGGCGTTGACCAGGGCGAAGTCGGCGGTTGAGGTCGGCGTCGGGGTTGGCGCAGGGGACGCTCGCCGGGCGCGTCGCCGCAGTAGTAGCCGCTGTCTTTTGCCGAGCGCGTACAGCCCGCTCGACGTAGCTCTGCGATCTCGATCCCGACCGGTTCGAGGCTCTGGCCCGGCGGGCGCCACTTGGTGTCGAGGAAGCGCCCGTTGGGCAGCAGCGAATCGACCAGGTCCGACCAGGGCCAGCGCGGCCAGGCGGCGGCGATCGAGAGCGACTTCCCTTTCGGGCTCGTCCACGGCGCGAAGGTCCCGTCGGGCCGGCGGATGCGGTTGCGCAGGTAGGCGAGCTCGATGACTCTGGCCGCCGCCGTAGGAGATCCCGGTTGACGCCGATGGCGCCGGGCTTGGCGATCTTCTGGTCGACGAGCAGGCCGAGCAGGTACTGGGTGTCGCGCGCCTCGTAGCGGGTGTCGGCGAGCCGGATGTAGCCCTGGCCGCAGGGGCCGGAGTGGTACGCCGGTCGGACCGCCGCCGCAGGAGTGGCCGAAGCCGCGAGCGGTGTAGTTGACGACCGCGTAGCCGCGCCGGGCGAAGTAGTCGTTGTTGTAGTGGTAAGTGGTCGAGCCGTCGCCGGCGGGGTCGCTCGACTCGAAGTCGGTCTTTTCGCCGCCGTAGCCGTGCAGCATCACGATCGTCGGATAGGGACCCGGCGTGCTGCGCGCTCGGAAGCGTGACGTCGACGTCGAGCGGCACCCCGTCGAAGGAGGGCACCCCGTCCACGGTCCGCCCCGCCCCCGCGTCGGTGGTCGGGCAGAAGCGAACGCCGTCCGCTTGGGTCGTACATGGATGACCGAAGGGCGTCTGCACCGCGCCGGCTGCCGCGGCGGGCAGCAGCAGGGCGAGACCCAGAATCATCAGCGACGTCACGATCCGCATGCGGTGCACCCCGTTCCTCCCTGGTCGAGCTTTCCAGTGCATAACGTGGAAGACTACCCAAAATTGGGGAGACTAAGCAGGCCGCATGTCGAGCTGGACGATCGGGATCGTCCGGTTCGCCTTCGCCGCTTCGCGACGGTAGGCCGCGTAGGGAGCGAAGACGCGGTCGGCGAGCTCCCAGAGGCGGCGGCGCTCCGCCTCGTCGGTCACCACCGTCGCGGTCATTGGAATTCCACCGAAGGTGACCTCGGGATGGGCGCGGAGGTTGTGGAACCAGGCCGGGTGCCGCGGCAGGCCGAGCTTCGAAGCCATGATCGTCACCCGCTCGTCGTCGTGGAAGTAGATGACCACGTTGCGCCGGGTCTCACCGCTCCTGGCGCCGCGCGTTTCGAGCAGGGCGGTCGGGATCGTCAGGTCGAAGCCGAGATGGCCCCGGGTGAGGCGCATCAGAGGCGGGTCGAGCCTCCAGACGACGTGGATCGAGAGAAAGCGCCCCAACCAGGTGTTGGAGAAGGCGGCATAGGCGCGGCTGAACGGACCGGGTCGCTTCGCAGGGTCGACGTATTTGAGCCGCGGGGACATCGCCGGGTGCGATCAGGCCCGGTGTTGCTGCGCGCGCTGGTGCGCCTCGGCCTTCTGCTCGAGCGTCATCGCGCCGGGATGGCCGTCGCCGGGCCAAGGCGTGAGGATCAGCAGCAGGCGGGCGTCGGACCGCGCCGCGATCGTGCGACGCTCGCCGGGGTCGAACTCGAACAGATGGCCTGGACTGGCCGCAACAGCAGCCCCGCCGGCCGTGGTGACGTCAACCGTGCCGTCGATGACGACGACTCTGGCCCGCTCGTGCACCTCATGCTCCTGCAGCTCCTCCCCCGCCGGCAGATCCAGCACGATCGTCCGCGCATCCTCGGCCGAAGCGAGGATCTCCGGCTGATGCGGCTCGACCTCGATGGCGTTCAGGTCCCAGTTCTGCATCGCCCACCCCTCACTGTTGCAGCCGTTCCGTCTCGCGCCGGATCTCGTCCTCACTGATCGGCTTACGGCCATAGACGTCCCAGGCGTTCGCGGCCACCCCCACGCCCCAGCCGAGAATCGGGAAGATCGGCCAGAAGAAACCGCCGCCGGTGATCGCCCAAACGACCACCAGCATCGCGTTCACCGCGACGTAGATGAAGACGTGACCGCGGAAGTCCCGCTTCTTCTTGAGCCGCGATACCGCCTCTTCCCGCAGCGCCTGCTCGGTCCTCGGGGCAGTATCCATGCGCCTGTTGTATCAGGACTTGCCGATACTGAGAATCTCTTCTACCTATTGCATAGGGTGCGGCGGCATGGACGGGCAAGGGGCACACAAGGGGCACGTACAACGTCGTGTGAGGCACGCGTCCACCGAGGTGGTCCCGATCCAAGTTGCTCAAGCTCTTGCGTCATTGCCCATCATCCGTGACCTGCGCTATCCCTTGGTCGCCGCCGCAGCCCTAATCGGTAGCCCCCCGCTTCTCGCGGTGCTGGCCGAGTCGGTCGCCGGTCAGAGCGTCAGCTGGTTTATCTGGGGCACGGCAATCATCTACGGAGTGCTAGTCGGCGCAATGGTCCTTGCCGCCTCCGACGTCTGGCAGCAGGTCGTCGCGCTAAGCGCTGATCTCGACGCAATGCTGGAAGAGTCGGATCAACAGGCTATGGCCGAATGGCTATCCCGAGCCTTGCGGTGGCGTCGTCAGATCCTGTCTTTGGTCCTCGGGATAGCCACTTCGACTTGGGTTGGAATCACGCTCTCCGAACCCCTCGGAGGCTATGCGGATCACGGCGGCCTCGCTTACAGCGTCACGATCGGGTGGACGGGCGGAATTGGCGCTCTCAGCGTCTACTGGCTGTGGGGGGCGCCGCTCTATTATCCGCTCACCCGTATAAAGAACCCTAGGCTGGATTGGGTGGTGCCTCTGCAGACCCCAGCTGTTCAGCGGGTCAGTCGCCTCACGGTAAGTGCCTCAAGGTGGTCCACGTTCGGGTTGCTTCTCTTCATGATTCCTATTGCCGTAACGGTGATAGTGGCGTCCGGGGAGGTATCTGTCTGGATCCTCAGTGTTATCCCCGTCATCCTTGCCTTCATTACTGTCCTTGCCTGCAGTGTGATCCCCCAGATCGTCTTGCAAGACCTTCTAAGGAGGGGACGAGGCCATACGCTGGCCCAGATCCGTGCCCTCCTACCAACACCTGATGAAACCTTCCGGGATCTCCAGCCCGAGCAATTGCAGGCTGTTGAGCTATACCAGGCGATAGCCACCTCATCCGTCTCGACGCTGGACTGGAAGCGTTTCATCGAGTACATGCTTCTGCTCTTGAGCGCGCTGGTGCCGGTCGCTATCGCCCTGATCAGCCTACGCGCCTAGCGACACTCACGCCCCCACGCCCTCTCCTTCTCAGTCCGCTCTTCGGCACTGCGTGGCTAAAGCGAAAGCGTTGCGCCGCGTAGGTTGCGTGAGAACCTGGAGCATCCGGTAAGCGGGCTCACTCGGTGCACTCGGATTCTTTCTGGCATGGTCGGGCAACGCGCGGACTCCAAATCTCGAAGTGCAGGGTGTCACCGGGAAAGGTGACGCGAGCGAAATCCCGCGCCCGGCTCAATTTGTCCCGGAGCCGATGTGAGTCGTTACCTCACATAGCCAAACCTCCCTGGGGTTCCCAGTCTTGAGCGCCACCACGTCGATCTCGCCCTGGCGATCACGCAGGAACGTGTTGTAGACGACGTGTTGTAGACGACAACCTCGCACTCGCGGATGTACCGCATATAGGCGCCGACGATGCTCTCCCCGATGTCCATCGCTAGCCCTGCCCCACTGAGAAAGATGTGGTCGATTTCAAGGGGAAGCCGGAGTAAGCACTCCTACCGTTCTTCCAGTTCGCGGAGAGCATGCGCGGTTTCTTCAGCCTGTTCCCGTTTGAGGACTTCTTCGACTTCTTGGACTTCGTCTTCGACTTCTTCGGCGTGTTCGGCTTCTTCCGCGGCTTCGAGGCTTCCGTATTCGGCTTCCTTGAGGTCGTCTTCGGATTCCACGAGTTCGTGCTTCGACTTCTGGTTTTCCAGGTAGCAGGCGTGGCTGGGCTTGCCGTTCTTTTCGGCCTTTTCGCACGCGCTTTCCGAACAGCCACTCCCAAGTAGAGCGCCGGCGCCAACCAACATCAGCACCCCGACCAACCTCCTCATCGCTCTCCCCTTCCGTGAGTCGTCCTGAACACCCAGAGAGTATCCCGGCGTACCAGAACCTGCTCGGTGTTCTCTGGTCATAGGCAACCCGACAACCTCGGAGCGCAGCGCGAACCGCTTCGTGAAGCCGTCCCGTCGCGTCTACTCCTCGTCCTCACGCACCCTTAACCCGACGGGCGCTTCGGCCGAGCCGGTGGGGAGATTAGCTGCCTCAATGCGGCAAATATCTCGATCAGCTGCTCGTCATGCCCGCCCCACTCCCGCTCGATCTCTTCAAGCCTCTTCTCAATCGCAGCGTGGGAGCTTGCGACCCGGCGAAGCTCGACGAACGTCCGCATGACCTCGACGTTCACGGCGATGGCGCGGTCGCTGCGCAGGACGCCTGACAGCATTGCGATGCCCTGCTCGGTAAAGACGTATGGCGCATAGCGGCGACCGCCCGACCCACCGTTTGAGATCGCAATTTGCGATCTCAAAACCGCAGCCTCCTCTTTACTCAGCTGGAACATGAAGTCCTCCGGAAAGCGGTCGCGATTCCGCTTCACCTGCTCGATCAGCCGCCTGGTTTCAACGCCATAGAGATCCGCGAGATCCTCATCGAGCATCACCTGCCGCCCACGGACGACGAAGATCCGCTTCTCGATCGCGGGGGCCGCGATCAGCTCAATCGAGTCTGCTCTCTCGGTGGCTTGGCCCATCCAGCCAGCATTGCGAACGGGCCGGATGCTTTTGTCTGCTAAATCGGGGAGACAGGATAAACTTAGCTCTGCGAGCGGGCAGAGGCGACCTCGGTATCACAGCTGCATCACGGTTCGGTCGAGGTCAGCATGTGCAGCGTCTGTCAGGCAATGTCTAGCGACTGGACTGTCGCTGCATGCCCGAGGATCGTGCGGGTCGCCTTCACCACGGGTGCGCGCGTAGCGCCCGGCCGTCAAACGTTTTCGACCAGCTTCTGTACGACGGCGTAGATGACGGCGCCGGCCAGCGCCGCGAGGAGCCACTTCCCGGACCCGGCGAGCCAGCGCCGCATGCGCGCGGCCCCGCTCTCGGGGGCGTCGGGGTCGATGAGCTCGAAGTGCGGCACGAGTATCGGGTGGAGCAGCCCGAAGCCGGCGGCCGCGATCATCAGGCCGGTGCCTGCCCAGGAGAGGGAGCTAGTGAAGCTGGAGTCCGAGAAGTAGTCGGGGATCGTGAGCGCCAGGCCGACCGCCCAAGCCGCGTACGTGGAGATCCACAGGCTGGGCCACCGGCCGTTCTGGCGGGCCAGCCGCCTGACCTCCGCGGAGACACCGTTCGCCGCGACCGCATCGGAGCCGCGCACCGTCACCCGAACCGCTTTGACCCCTATCACCCGGGAGTTGACAAAGACAAGGGTGACGCGGACGGCCCGGTACCGCCCCATAGCGGCGTAGACCCGCCGGGCCTCGCGCAGCCGTCTGTTCCCGCTACCCGCAAACTCGGAGAACTCGGAGACGCTGTCGAAAGACAGGTCATCGTCGGCCTTCCCGATGGAGACATGGGGGTCAATGTCCCCGTCCTCCTCCGCGACGAGCGCGGCGGTCTCCGAAAGAAGCTCGGCGAACTCGGCGGGCGACCCCCGCCACGTCTCCTGCGTCCACTCGAATTGGACCGCCCGTTCCGCCACGGTGCGTACCGTAGCCCGGCGGAGGGTCGGCAAGCGGTCCGTGAGTCGAGCCGGCGACCAGGCCCCGCACCGACTCAGGGTGCCAGTGCCCGCCCCTCAGCGAGAGCAGGCCGTACTTGTCAAGGCGGTCGGCGGTCGCCCCGCCCATTCCAGTCGTGAATTCGCGGTTAGGACCTAGCTCTTTTGGGTGCCGGCTTGACGGCCATTACAACACCCTTTGCGGGGTCGGTGTTCACGCGCCGTTCCTCTCCCGTGGGATCCGGGCTGTATCACTCTCGTGCCGACGGCTGTATCACGCCCGTATCACGGATCGGCGCGCATAGCGCCGCTCGGCCAGATCAATCGCTGATCCAGCGGGGCTATACGAAGCCATGCGAGGGAAACGCTGCTATCGGGGAGACAGGATTTGAACCTGCGACCGCTCGGCCCCCAGCCGAGTGCGCTACCAGACTGCGCCACTCCCCGTGGCTGGGACAATTCTGACGCATCCGTCGTTCGTTGGGGCCGGCCTGTGGCGGCTGGGGGCGCGGTAGGCTGGCGCGAGATGCCGGGCGCGATCGGAAGGACATCCGGGGTGGCTCTCGCGGTCGCCGTCGCGGCGATGGTCGTGGTCTCGCCCGTGCCGGCGAAGCGGAAGACGAACCGGTGAGCTGCGCCTACATCGAGGCTGGCGCTCCCGGCTCGGCGGGCAATGTCTTGCGCATCGAAGACAGCAGCCGGAGCGTCACCCACATCTACAGGGAAGGCGATGCGATCGTCGTCTACAACAACGCGCACCGGGACCCGATCGCCTGCAGTGGCGAAGCGCCGACGGTCTTCAACCTCGACCGGATCGAATTCACGGCCACGGGCAGCAGTGCGCCCTTCCTCGGCTACCTCGGCCATGAGGCGCTCGCACCGGGCGCAACGCCGGAGGCGGCGGGCGCGGAGATCGAGATAGCGATCCACGAGGACTACAGCCCGAAGGTGCTCAACGTCGCCGGCACCGCAGCGAGCGACACGATCGTTGCCGGCCTGCTTGGGCCGCACCGGGTGGGCGTCAATCTCAACGCCCAGGCCGATGGCTCCGCCCCCGACGCCGACGTGATTCTCGACGCTCCCGACCCTGAGAAGAGCGACATCAGGGGGATAGGTAAGAGCGGTGACGACACGATCAGCGCCCTCGGCGGGCCGGGCTTCAGCGGGTCGCTCGACGCCGAACGCATCGGCTTTGCGGGAGGCCCAGGCAACGACCGCCTCGTCGGCGGCCCGCAGAAGGATCGCCTCAACGGCAACACCGGCGACGACGTCCTGCTCGGCGGGCGGGGGCGCGATTACCTGACGATCGGCCCCGGACGCGACCTTGCGCGGGCAGGGGCCGGGCCCGACCTGATCTACAACCAGAGCGACGTCGGCGGGATCCCGCCCGACCTCGCCCCCGACCGCGTCTTCGCCGGTGCCGGCAACGACCGCATCGACGTCTCCCAGCCCCTGCGCGGCGACCGGGTCGACTGCGGTCCCGGCCCGCGCGACTTCGTCTTCACCGATCCCGGTGACCGCACCACCGCCTGCGAGCAGGTCGAGGTCGTGCACCGCTGAGCCGCACGACGGGACCGCGACGGCGGGCGCGGTTCGGGCAAACTGTCGGCGTGGCCGCACCGCAATGCGGGGCGGCTTCGCTCGCGCGGCGGTAGCTCAACGGTAGAGCCTCAGCCTTCCAAGCTGATGACGCGGGTTCGATTCCCGTCCGCCGCTCTCTCGACCGTAGCTCTCAAGTTCTCGCTCCCCGCGCCGATGCAGACGGCGGCTTGGGAATCCGCCTTCGAAGCTTGATCGCGATGGGGCTCGCCGTGCTGGCGGCTTCTCTTGCGCTTGGCGCTTGCGGGGGGCCCGATGCAGAAGGGCCCACGCCACCGGCATCCTCCGGCACCGGCCTCGTCGACTGGCCCCTCTTCGGTCGCGTGCCCGAGCGCACCCACTACCTGCCGGCGCACAAGCGGGCGCTCGACCCGCCGCTGCGCGAAGCGTGGTCGATCAACACGCACGCGCTGATCGAGTTCCCGCCGGCCGTCGCCCACGGCATCGCCTATGTCGTCAACAAGTACGGCAACGCCAAAGCGGTGCGGCTGAGCGACCGCAAGGTGCTCTGGGAACGAGGTCACCGACCCCAAGGACTCCGGCACGCCGACCGACGTCACCGCCCCGGTCTACCACCAGGGCAAGGTCTTCTTCGCCTACGTCGCCGGCGACCTGGTCGCGGTCGACGCCGAGGAGCGGCAAGCAGGCATGGAAGCGCAGACTCGCCGGCCACCTCGAATCCTCGCCGATGGCGGTCGGCGGCAGGCTCTACCTTGGCACCGACAAGACCAACGTGGTCGCCGTCCGCGCCTCCGACGGCAAGGTTCTCTGGCAGTTCAACTCGCCCGCGCGCGATCAAAGCGAGCCCCAGCTTCCACCACGGGCGCCTCTTCGTCGCCGACTACGAGAGCGGCATGTTCTGCCTCGACGCAAAGAGCGGCAGGCCGCTCTGGCGCACCAACACGACTCGAAGGTGCCGCCCTTCGGCGAGGGCGGCTTCTACTCCTCCCCGCCGTCGCCTTCGGGCGCGTCTACGCCGCCCGCGACGACGGCACGGTCTACGCCTTCGACGAAAGCACGGGCAAGGTCGACTGGACCTTCGCCGACCCACAATTTCGTCTACGGCTCGCCCGCGGTGGCCAAGGTCCCCGGCACTCCTCCGAGCGTCTACATCGGCTCCTACGACGAGCACTTCTACGCGCTCGACGCCCGCAGCGGCAAGCAGCGCTGGCGCTACGACGTCGGCGGCGCCGTGCCGGGCACCGCCACCGTGATCGGCCACACCGTCTACACCTCGAGCTTCAAGACCCGCGACGCGATCGGCATCGACGTCCGCACCCACCGCAAGACCTTCGAGATGGACCAGGCCGGCTACACCCCGATGGTCTCCGACGGCCGCCGCCTCTACCTGATCGGCTACTACGAGCTGATCGGGCTGCAGCCGAGCAAGCGCTGATCGGATTACCTTGAGCGGGGGAGCCGGGATTCGAACCCGGATTCACGGTTTTGGAGACCGTGCGCATAGCCGTTAACTCACTCCCCCGGAGAGTTCCGAAGTCTACGACGGCCGCTGCCATTTGCTGTCCGACCGCGCTACAAACATATGTTCGTGCCACATAAACACGCAGAGGACGACGTAGAGGCTGTCAAATCTCTTCTCGGCAAAGGCCTCAGCGACTATGAGATCGGGAAGAGGACGGGCATTCCACGAGCCACGGTTCAGCGCTGGCGCACCCGAGGCGCGCCTTCACCGGTCGACGTGCCGTTGACATGGAGACCTCCTTGCCCCGCAGAGCTACGGCTATCTGCTTGGTGTCTACCTGGGGGACGGATATCTCGCGAACGGCGCAGCCCCATCTCCGGTTCTCGAAATCTCGCTCGATCCAGCGTATCCGGGGATCGTGAACGAGTGCACGACGGCCATCCAACGGGTCGTGGCAACCCGGGTGAAGGCGTCCCAGCGGACAACGCCTAAGGGCGAAGCGATTCGCCTGGTGGCGACAAGCCGCTTTTGGCCGTTGGCCTTTCCCCAACATGGACCCGGCAAGAAGCATGAACGAGCCATCGTCCTAACAAGCTGGCAGCAAGATGTCGTGGACCGATTTCCACAGCCTTTCCTACGCGGCTTGATCCATTCCGATGGCTCACGGGTGATCAACCGGTTCCGCGCCGACCTGGCATCGGGGCCGCATGAATATGCCTACCCCCGCTACTTCTTTACGAATCTCTCCGCTGATATCCAGGGCCTTTTTTGCGCATCCTGCGAGAGACTGGGAATCCGCTGGACCCAATCGAGCCACAAGAACATCTCCGTGGCTAATCGACGCAGCGTGGATAATCCTCGACGCGTTTGTCGGGTCCAAGTGCTTATGCGGGCGGAGGGACTTGAACCCCCACGGTCTTCGAGCACCGGCACCTAAAGCTGGCGTGTATACCAAATTTCGCCACGCCCGCGTGGCACCCGGAGACCGGGCTTAACGCGCGACCAATGCTGCGTCGCTCCTAGATTCTATGATCGTCGCGTGGCGGTTGGAGAGGTCAGGCCTGGCTACGAACTGTGGCGGCCGAATCGGGAAAAGGCTGAGTCGGTCACGACTCGGCTGATTCTCGCCTTTCTGCTTGCGGCGACGGCGGCGATCGCGGCGCTGGTGACGATCACCGGCTTCTCGCTGATGACCGGTGGCAGCGGCATGGGACTGGTCTGCCTGATCTACGCCGCGCTCTACGCCTTCTTCGCCTTCCTCGTGCTGCGCTGGAACCGCGGCATCCTGCCGGTGGCGGCGGCGCTCTCGACGATCCTGGCGATCTTCTGCGCGACCGGCGCCGAACAGCTGGTTCGCCCGCGACAAGGCCGGCTTCGAAGACGCGCTGATCCCGGTCTCCCTGATCGGCGTGTTGGTGCTCATCCTGCTGCTGCTGCAGATTGTCGTCGTCGTGGTCTGCCTCTACGCCTTCAACCAGAACTGGCACGTCGAGGAGGAGCGCCCGATCGGCTCCGGCGAGGACTACGGCGCCTCCCCCGACGACGGCGCCCCGCTGCCGGCGTAGCGCCGGAGAGGACCAGATGCCGGAGGCGGGAGTCGAACCCGCACGCCCTTGCGAGCAATTGATTTTGAGTCAATCATGTCTACCGTTCCATCACTCCGGCGCGCCGCCAACGATAGAGGCAATGAGCGCGAACTTCCTGACCGTCGCCAGCTCGCACCTCCGCGAATAGACTGCCCGCGGCCGCCATGCGCATCCATCACCTCAACTGCGGGACGCTCTGCCCCCACGGCCGGCGCCTGATCAACGGCGAGGGCGGGCTGCTCGAGGCGGGCCGAGTCGTCTGCCACTGCCTGCTGATCGAGACCGACGACGGGCTGGTCCTGCTCGACACCGGCTTCGGCACGGAGGACACGCGCAACCCGCGCCAGCTCGGGCCGGTCTTCGCGATCATGCGCCCCCGCGCCGAGATCGGCGAGACGGCGCTGAAGCAGGTCGAGGCGCTCGGCTTCGCCGCCGGCGACGTGCGCCAGATCGTCACCACCCACCTCGACCCCGACCACTCCGGCGGCCTGCCCGACTTCCCCGAGGCCGAGGTCCACATCTTCGGCCGCGAGCTCGACGCGGCGATGCACCCCAGCCTGCGCGACCGGCCGCGCTACCTCGGCGCGCACTGGAAGCACAACCCGCGCTGGGTCCGGCACGAGGTCGAGGGCGATGAGTGGTTCGGCTTCGAGGGCGTGCGGATCCTGCCCGACCTCGGCACCGAGGTCCTGCTGGTGCCGCTGATCGGCCACACGCTCGGGCACACCGGCGTCGCGATCAGGACCGGCGAGGGCTGGCTGCTGCACTGCGGCGACGCCTACTTCCACCACGACGAGGTCGCCACCCCGCCCAGCTGCCCGCCCGGCCTGCGCTTCTTCCAGAACCTCAACAACGCCGACCGGCGCCAGCGCCTGGCCAACCAGGAGCGCCTGCGCGAGCTGGTCGCCCGCGCACGGCGAAGAGGTGCGGCTGATCTGCTCGCACGACCCGCACGAGCTCGACCTGGCGCAGGCGAGCTCGGCCGGCGTCGCCGCGGCGTGAGCGGCGCGGCGCCCGAGAAGCTCTGGGAGCCGTCCGCCGAGCTGGTCGAGCGCTCGCGCCTGCGCGAGTACATGCGCTGGCTCGAGCGCGAGCGCGGGCTCGGCTTCGGCAGCTACGACGAGCTCTGGCGCTGGTCGGTCGACGACCTCGAGGGCTTCTGGTCCTCGATCTGGGACTTCTTCGAGGTGCAGGCCGACGGCGAGCTACGAGCGCGCGCTCGGCAGCCGCGAGATGCCGGGCGCCGAGTGGTTCGCCGGCGCCAGCCTCAACTACGCCGAGCACGTCTTCGCCGGCAAGGACGACGCCGAGCCGGCGATCCTGCACGCCTCGGAGCTGCGCGAGCTCGGCGAGCTGAGCTGGGGCGAGCTGCGTGCGCAGGTCGCCGCGACCGCCGCCGGCCTGCGCGCGCTCGGGGTCGAGCGCGGCGACCGCGTCGTCGCCTACCTGCCCAACATCCCCGAGGCGATCGTCGCCTTCCTCGCCACCGCCAGCATCGGCGCGATCTGGTCGAGCTGCTCGCCCGACTTCGGCCCGGCCAGCGTGATCGACCGCTTCGCCCAGATCGAGCCCAAGGTGCTCTTCGCCGTCGACGGCTACCGCTACGGCGGCAAGGACTTCGACCGGCGCGAGACCCTCGCCCAGCTCCAGGCGGCGATGCCGAGCCTGGAGCGCACCGTCGTCCTCCCCTACCTCGACCCCGAGCCCGACCTCTCGCCGCTGCGCGACGCGATGCGCTGGGACGAGCTGCTCGCCGCCGGCGAGGGCGCCGAGCTGAGCCTTCGAGCGCGTCCCCTTCGACCACCCGCTCTGGGTCCTCTACTCCTCCGGCACCACCGGCCTGCCGAAGGCGATCGTCCAGGGCCAGGGCGGCATCCTGCTCGAGCACCTGAAGAAGCTCCACCTCCACGTCGACGCCCATCCCGGCGACCGGCTCTTCTGGTTCACCACGACCGGCTGGATGATGTGGAACTTCCTCGTCTCCGGCCTGCTGACCCGCGCCGCGATCGTCCTCTACGACGGCAACCCCGGCCACCCGGACATGGGCGTGCTCTGGGACCTGGCCGAGCGCGCCGGGATCACGATGTTCGGCACCAGCGCCTCCTACATCGCCGCCTGCATGAAGGCCGGCGTCGAGCCCGGCGCGGGCCGCGACCTCAGCCGCGCTCAAGGCCGTCGGCTCGACCGGCTCGCCCGCTCTCCCCCGAGGGCTTCGACTGGATCTACGAGCATCTCGGCGCCGACACCTGGCTCTTCTCGACCAGCGGCGGCACCGACCTCTGCACCGCCTTCGTCGGCGGCGTCGTCCTGCTGCCCGGTCTACCGCGGCGAGCTGCAGGGGCGGGCGCTCGGCGCCGCGGTCGAGGCCTGGGACGAGGACGGCAACGCGGTGATCGACGAGGTCGGCGAGCTGGTCGTCACCGAGCCGATGCCCTCGATGCCCGTCCGCTTCTGGGGCGACGAGGACGGCAGCCGCTACCGGGCCAGCTACTTCGAGCAGTACCCGGGCGTCTGGCGCCACGGCGACTGGATCGAAATCACCTCGCGCGGCACCGCGGTCATCTACGGCCGCTCGGACTCGACGATCAACCGCTCCGGCATCCGCATGGGCACGAGCGAGATCTACCGCGCCGTGCTCGCGCTCGACGAGATCGTCGACGCGCTCGTCGTCGACATCCCGCGGCCCGGGACCGAGGGCTGGATGCCGCTCTTCGTCGTCCTCCGCGAGGGCGCCGAGCTGGACGACGAGCTGCGCCAGTGAGATCGCCCGCCGGGTGCGCGAGCCAGTGCTCGCCCCGCCACGTCCCCGACGAGGTCTTCGAGATCGCCGAGGTTCCGCGCACGCTCAGCGGCAAGGTGCTCGAGGTGCCGGTCAAGCGGATCCTGATGGGCACCCCGGCCGAGAAGGCGGCGAGCCGCGACTCGCTGGCGAACCCGGCGGCGCTCGACTACTTCACCGAGATGGCCGCGCGACCTGGGCAGCTGAGCGCGCCGCCGGCGCGGGGCGTTTTCGGCCAGCCCGCAGTCACCGCCAGTACCGCGAAGCCCCAGCCAGAGGCGACGAGGACCCCGCCGAGCACGTCGCTCGGGATAGTGCCAGTCCCAGAGCCATCACCGAGCCAGCCGACGGCAGCGACCAGGCACGTGCCCGAGGACCGCGGCCGAGCAACCGCAGCTCACGCGGCACGACGAAGACGAAAGCGATGGCGATCGAGGCCAGCGGCCGTCGTGTGGCCGCTGGGGAAGCTATTCGAGGCCAGCTGTTCGGAGCCGAGGATCGATTGGAAGCGTGGATGGGCCAGCAGCACCTTGAAGCAGCTGGGTGGTCATGTTGGCGCCGGCGACCAGCGCCAGCGGCGGCCAGGGCGCTGCGCGGCTGCCGGCGCGCCAGGGCGATGCCGCAGGCGAGCGCCAGCATCAGCAGCAGCGCCGCCGGATCGCCGAGCTTGGCGATGTCGGCGGCAAGCGAGTCGACCCGCGAGCCAGGTTCGATCAGCCGGGCCAGGACGGCGGCGTCGGCATGCTGGACCGGGCCGAACCCGAAGACGAGCGCAGCGAGAAAAACAAACGCGCCGACGCAGGCGAGGCAGGCGGCGAGCGGAGCTTTGACGTTGGGCGCCAAGCCCGAAACGGTAGCGGCGGCGCAGCGGCGGCCAGGCGTATGTGACCGGATTTCGCCCTGTTCAGGCGGGCGTGACCGGGTTGCGCCTCGCCGCGAAGGAGCGGTCCTTGCTCGCCGCGAGCGCGAAGCGGCGGATCAGGTCGGCGCGCAGCTCGTCGGGATCGACCACCGCGTCGACGACCATCTCCGAGGCGAGGTGGAGGATGTCGATGTCCTCGGCGTACTCCTCGCGCTTCTCGGCGACGAACGCCTCGCGCTCGGCCTCGTCCTCGATCGCCTGGATCTGGTTGTAGAAGACGGCGTTGACCGCCGCCTGCGGACCCATCACCGCGATCGAGGCGCTGGGCAGGGCGATGCAGCAGTCGGGCTCGAAGGCCGGCCCCGCCATCGCGTAGAGCCCGGCGCCGTAGGCCTTGCGGACGATCACCGAGATCTTCGGCACGGTCGCTTCGGAGACGGCGCTGATCATCTTCGCCCCGTGGCGGATGATCCCCTGGCGCTCGACCGCGGTGCCGATCATGAAGCCGGGCACGTCGGCGAGGAAGAGCAGCGGCAGGTTGAAGGCGTTGCAGGTCTGGATGAAGCGGGCCGCCTTGTCGGCGGAGTCGACGAAGAGCACGCCGCCGGTGTAGCGGGGCTGGTTGGCGACGATGCCGATCGCCCGGCCGTCGAGGCGCCCGTAGCCGACGATCAGCTCCTTCGCCCAGCGCTTGTGGACGGGCAGGAAGCTGTCGGCGTCGAGCAGCGAGTCGAGCAGCTGCTGCATGTCGAAGGGCTGGTTCTCGTCGGCGGGGACGATCTCGGCGATCGGCGTGTCGGAGGCCGGCTCGGCGGGCGGCGCCGGCAGCGGCTGCTCGCGCCAGTTGCCGGGCATGAAGGAGAGGTAGCGCTTGGCGAGGTCGATCGCCTCCTCGTCGCTCTTGACCAGGAAGTGGCCGCAGCCGGAGACGCCGGTGTGCATCTTCGCCCCGCCCATCTCCTCCAGCGTCACCGTCTCGCCGATCACCATCTCCGCCATCCGCGGCGAGCCGAGGTACATCGAGGCGTTGCCGTCGCGCATGATCACGACGTCGCAGAAGGCGGGGATGTAGGCGCCGCCGGCGGCGCTCGGGCCGAACAGCAGGCAGACCTGCGGCACCTGGCCGGAGAGCCGCACCTCGTTGTGGAAGATCCGCCCGGCGCCGCGGCGGCCGGGGAACATCTGCACCTGGTCGGTGATCCGCGCGCCCGCCGAGTCGACCAGGTAGACCATCGGCACCTGCAGCGTGAGCGCCCGTTCCTGGATGCGGAGGATCTTCTCGACCGTCTTCGGCCCCCAGGAGCCGGCCTTGACCGTCGGGTCGTTGGCCATCAGGGCGACGCGGCGGCCGTCGATCGTGGCCAGCCCGGTGACGACGCCGTCGGCGCCGAGCCCCTCCTCGTCCCAGTTGGCGAGCAGCCCCTCCTCGGCGAAGGAGCCGGCGTCGACGAGCCGCTCGACCCGCTCGCGCACCGGCAGCTTGCCCTGCTCGGCGGTCTTCTCGTGGTGGCGCTGGGGGCCGCCGGCGAGGGCGGCCTCGAGCGCTTGCGTGAAATCGGACACGGCGAGGGAGCCTATTCGGACTGGCACTGACTCGTCTTTCGTTCCGCTATCCGGACTGAACCGACTCAGCGGCGGGTCAGCGGTGCCAGTCGACCGGGCCGGCGCGGAGCACGTGGGCGCCGAGCGGGCGGCCGAGCACCTCCTGCGCGGCGCGCGAGGCCTCGACCAGGCGCGGCAGGTCGACCCCGGTCTCGACCCCCATCTCGTGCAGCATCGAGACCACGTCCTCGCTGGAGACGTTGCCGGTGGCACCCGGCGGCACCGGGCAGCCGCCGAGCTCGCCGAAGCTCGACTCGAAGGAGTCGACCCCCTGCTCGAGCGCGGCGAGGACGTTGGCGAGCCCCTGGCCGCGGGTGTTGTGGAAGTGGGCGGTCAGCTCGACCTCGGCGAGGCGCTCGCGGGCGGCGGCGAAGAACTCGCGGACCTGGCGCGGGTTGGCCATCCCGGTCGTGTCGCCGAAGCCGATCTCGGCGCAGCCGGCGGCGGCGAGGCGCTCGGCGATCCCGAAGACGCGCTCGGGCGGCACCTCGCCCTCGTACGGGCAGCCGAAGGAGGTCGAGATCACCCCCTCGCAGCGCAGCCCGGCCTCGCGCGCCGCCGCCAGCGTCCGCTCCAGCCCGTCCAGCGACTCCTCGATCGAGCGGTTGACGTTCTTGCGGTTGTGGGTCTCCGAGGCGGAGAGGAAGACGTTGATCTCGTCGAAGCGATCGCGCAGCGCCAGCGCCCGCTCCAGCCCCCGCTCGTTCGGGATCAGGACCGAGAAGGCGACGCCGTCCCGCCGCTGCACGCCGGCCAGCACCTCCTCGGCGTCGGCGAGCTGCGGGATCACGTCGGGCCGCACGAACGAGGTCACCTCGATCCGCTTCAGCCCGGTCGCCGAGAGCATGTCGATCAGCCGGACCTTCTCGGCGGTCGCGATCGTCTCCGGCTCGTTCTGGAAGCCGTCGCGAGGCCCGACCTCGCGGATGCGGACGGTCTTCGGCAGCTCGGTCATCGGACCGGCAGCTTAGGCGGCACGCGCCTGTCCAAGCCGGCGAGCCATCGGAAGCAGGGTCGACTGGACGTGGCCAGGCTCGTAGCGGACCTGCGCGTGGGTGAAGCGGAGAGTGGGTCAGGCCGGCTGCCGTATGCGCCTGGTCGCGCACCCGGTCCCGCGCCTGCTGGGCGGGCGTGCGGTGATAGCGCAGGCCGTCCGTCTCGACGACCAGCCGCAAGGTCGGCCAGATAGAAATCGACCTCGAACCATTGACCCGCTGCTTCGTCAGCGGCATCGGCAGACCCGCCATCGGCAACGAGGGCAGAAAGCGCCGCTCCAGCTCTGAGTCGGTGAAGCCGGAATGTGCGCCGGTCGAGCAATGCGTCCGCAGTCGGGCTATCCCCGGCCTCCCGGCGATAGTCGTCGCAGCGCCGCTACGCAGCGCCTCTGGGTCGATGAGATCGAGCCGGTCGGCCTCGTTGATCGCCCGCTCGACGCGGCGTCGTCTTCGGTCGCGGCAAGGTCGATGAGTACGCACGAACCGGCGTGGTCACTCGGAATCCCGTCGCGGACCTCGACATCGTCTGCGAGCGCCAGAGTCGGTCGCCGGTAGACGCGGACTCCGGGCCGGCGCCGGGGTGAGGCAAGCGGCACCGAGACCTCAATCAAGCGTGGACTCTCGGGCTGATGCCCCAAAGCGCACGCCGCGCTGCGATGACTCAGCATCGCTGCCCGCGCCGCACGGCAAGCACCGCCGCCATCCAGCGTCCGCTGCAGCGTCAGTTCGGGCCGCCCAACGGCGTAGACGCCACGCTCGACCGGTGCAATCGTCCCCGCGAGACCGGTGCTCGATTCCTTGGCGACTGAGCCCAAGCTCGACAAGTTGGCGCCGTGCACCACCCCATGCTGGCCGAGAAGCGATTCGCCAAGCCCGGCTTCCGGCGCAGTCTGATCGATTGATGACCTCCATAGGGTCATTATGGCATCGAGAGTCGTGATCTTCTCCCCGCGCTGCTTGGACGGAGTGCACGACCATGCCGAGGCCGCCGCTTACGCCTAGGGTCTCGCCGGTTACGTAGGTGGCGTCGTCGGAGACCAGGAAGGCGGCTGCGGCGGCTACCTCCTCGGGCTGGCCGAGGCGGCCCATCTGGGTCGGCGGACTTCATCGTCTCGATCACCTTCTCGCCGATCTCGCCGAACTCTTTGGCGCCCATCAGCAGTGGCGTCTCGATCGGCCCGGGGGCGATCGAGTTGGCGGTGATCCCGTAGCGGGCGTTCTCGCGGGCGATCGCCTTCATGAAGGCGACGATGCCGCCCTTGGCGGCCGAGTAGACGGCCGAGCCCTTGGAGCCGACCCGGCCCGCCTCCGAGGAGATGCTGAGGATGCGGCCGTATTTGGCCTGCTGCATGCCGGGCAGCGCCGCGTGGGTGCAGTTGAGGACGCCGCCGAGGTTGATCGCCAGCACCCGCTGCCACTGCTCGGGGGTCGTGTAGGTGAAGAAGCCGAACTCGTCGGTGCCGGCGTTGTTGACGAGGATGTCGAGTGTGCCCGATCGCCTCGACCGCGGCTTTGGCGGAGTCGAGGTCGGTCACGTCGAGCTCGATCGCGTGGCCGTCGACCTCGCCGGCGACCCGCTCGGCGCCCTCGATGTCGATGTCGCCGACCCAGACCTCGGCGCCCTCGGCGGCCAGCCGCGCGGCGATCGCGGCGCCGATTCCGCTGGCTCCGCCGGTCACCAGCGCCTTTCGTCCCTCCAGTCGCATCGGGCGTGAGCATAGACTGGCGCGCTCGTGGCGGACCTCCCCACCATCCCGATCATCGGCGGCACCGGTGCCCTCGGCGCCGGCCTGGCGCTGCGCTGGGCGCAGGCCGGAGCGCCGATCGCGATCGGCTCGCGCTCGGCGGAGCGGGCCGAGGAGGCTGCGGCGAAGCTGCGCGAGAAGGTGCCGGGCGCCCAGGTCGAGGGCCTGCTCAACGAGGAGGCCGCCGAAGCGCGCCGAGATCGTCTTCCTCACCGTCCCCTTCCGCGCCCAGTCGGAGAACCTCAACAACCTGCGCGAGGCGCTGCGGCCGGGACAGATCCTGGTCGACTGCACCGTGCCGCTCGCCGCCGCGGTCAGCGGCAAGGCGACCCGCTCGCTCGGCGTCTGGCAGGGCTCCGCCGCCCAGCAGGCGCAGGAGATGGTGCCGGAGGGAGTGACCGTCGTCGCCGCCCTGCACACCGTCGGCGCCCCCACGCTCGCCGACGGCGAGGCCGAGCTCGGCGAGGACGTGCTCGTCTGCGGCGACCGCAAGGCCGACAAGGCGCGCGTCGCGCGGCTGATCGAGCTGATCCCCGGCCTGCGCGCGGTCAACGCCGGGGCGCTCGAGATGGCCCGGATCGTCGAGCAGCTGACGCCGATGCTGATCTCGGTCAACACCCGCTACAAGGCGCACGCCGGAATCCGGCTCACGGGCCTGCCCGACGGCGACCACTGGGACTAGCGGGCCGATGCGGATCGCGCTGCTCGCCGGCGGCACCGGTGGCGCCAAGCTCGCCGCCGGGATGCAGGAGGAGATCGGCTCCGACCTCTCGGTGATCGCCAACACCGGCGACGACATCGAGACGCTCGGCGTCCACGTCTCCCCCGACCCCGACCTGATCACCTACTGGCTCAGCGGCGAAATCGACGAGGAGCGCGGCTGGGGCCTTCGCGACGACAGCTTCACCGTCTTCGAGCGACTGACCAAGCTCGGCGCGCCGGGCTGGTTCGGCCTCTCCGACCGCGACCTCGCCGCCTGCCTCTACCGGCGCCAGTTCGTCGAGGAGGGCGGCAGCTTCACCGCGGCCCAGGCGCAGATCGCCCGCTGCGCTCGGAGTCGAGGCCCGGGTGCTGCCGATGTGCGAGGCGCCGGTGCGGACCAAGGTCCAGACCGCGGCGGGCACGCGCTCGCTGCAGGAGTACCTGATCGTCGACGGCGGCCAGCCGCAGGTGCAGGGCGTCGAGCTGGAGGGGATCGAGGGGGCCGAGCCGACCGGCGAGGTGCTGGAGGCGCTGCGCTGGGCCGAGGCGATCGTGATCGGCCCCTCCAACCCGGTGATCAGCATCGGCCCGATCCTCGCCGTTCCGGGGATGACCGAGGCGATCTCCGCATCCGATGCCCCGGTCCTCGCGGTCAGCCCCTTCGTCGCCGGCCAGGTCGTCAAGGGACCGACCGAGCGCTTCATGCAGGCCCTGGGCCGCCCCTCGACCGCGGCCGGCGTCGCCTCCCTCTACGCCGGGCTGATCGACGCGATGGTCGTCGACGAGGGCGATCCCGACCCGCCGCCCGCCGAGATCCCGACGCTCGCCGCGCCAACGCTGATGGAGGGCGCGGCGGGCCGCGCCCGCGTCGCCCGCATCGTGCTCGAATACGCCGCTAGCCTGATCGAAGGTGCCTGACTCCCCCTTCACCGCAGCTTGAACGCGACCGCGATCCTGCCGGTCAAGCGCTTCGCTGCCGCCAAGCAGCGGCTGGCGCCGGGCATGGGCAGCACCCACCGCGCCGAACTGGCGGCGGCGATGCTCGAAGACGTGCTGGAAGCGATCGGGGAGGCCCGCTCGATCGAGCGCACGATCGTCGTCAGCAGCGAGCCGCGCGCGGTCGAGATCGCGGGGGCGAGCGGTGCGGAGCTGGTCACCGACCCGGACGAAGGTGGCCACTCGGGCGCAGGACTGGCCGGGATCGCCCGCGCCGACAGCTCGGCGCCGAGCGGGTCGTTCTGCTGCCGATCGACTGCCCGCTGCTGGCACCGCGGGAGCTGGAACGCCTGCTGACCGGGATGCCGGATCGCTACGTCGCGATCGTCCCCGACCGCCACGGCACCGGCACCAACGCCCTCGCGCTCTCGCCTCCCGACGCGATCGAGCCCTCCTTCGGCGAGGGCAGCTGCGCCCGTCACGTCGCCGCCGCCCGTGAGGCCGGCGTCCCCTTCAACGTCGAGGAGCTGCGCTCGCTGGCCCTCGACCTCGATACGCCCGCAGACGTCGTCGCCCTGACCATGGAGCTGGAGCGAGACCCCGGCCGGGCAAGGCGAACGGCGAAGGCGCTCGGGATATGAGCGAGCTGAGGGCGATCGGCATTGAAGGCCTGCCCGAGATCGAGCCGGGGGCCGAGCTCGGCGCGCTGATCGCGGAGCGCAGCGAGCTGCGCGACGGCGACGTGCTGGTCCTTGCCCAGAAGGTCGTCTCCAAGGCCGAGGGCCGGGTGCGTCGGCTCTCCTCGGTCATCCCCGGCGCCGAAGCCCGCCGCCTCGCCGCCATACTCGGCAAGGAGCCTGCGCTGGTCAGCTGATCCTCGATGAGAGCAAAGAGGTGCTGCGGGCCGAGCGCAGCGTATTGATCACTGAGACCCATCACGGCTTCGTCTGCGCCAACGCCGGCATCGACAGCTCGAACCTGCCCGAGGACGACACAGTCTGCCTCCTCCCGGTGGACCCCGATGCCTCGGCCCGCAATCTCAGACTCGAAATCGCCTCCGCATTGGAGAGGGAGCATGGGGTGGGACTCGCCGGACACTCAGCGCGAAGCGCGTCCGCCGAGTCCCACCCCATGCTCCCCGCCACCATCGCGGTGGTAATCGCCGACAGCTTCGGCCGGGCCTGGCGCTTGGGCCAGGTCGAGGTCGCGATCGGCTGCGCCGGATTGCAACCGCTCGACGATTGGCGCGGTCGCAAGGACGCCCATGGGCGCGAGCTCGAAGCAACCCAGATCGCCGTAGCCGATGAGGCTGCGGCGGCCGCCGATCTCGTGCGCGACAAGGACAGCCACGTCCCAGCGGTCATCGTGCGCGGCCTCGGTCGCTACGTCAGCTCCGACGACGGGCCGGGGGCGTCAGCCTTGCGCCGACCGTCCACGGAGGACCTCTTCCGCTAAATCGTCAGGACAGCGGCCCCCTGCAGGCTGCCACTGCGGATCGAGTCGAGGGCCTCGTTGGCGTGCTCGAGCTTCTGCAGCTCGACCTCGCTGCGGACCGGCACCCGCGGCGCGAGCTCGAGGAACTCCTCGCCGTCGCGGCGGGTCAGGTTGGCGACCGAGCCGAGGACGCGCTCGCCCCAGAGCTGCTCGTAGGGGAAGGACGGGATGTCGCTCATGTGGATGCCGGCGCTGATGATCCGCGCGCCCTTGGCGCTGGCGCGCAGCGCCGTCGTCATCAGCGAGCCGACCGGGGCGAAGACGATCGCGCCGTCGAGCTCCTCGGGCGGCGCCTCCTCCGAGGAGCCCGCCCACTCGGCGCCGAGCTCGCGCGCGAACGCCTGCGTCTCCTCGTCGCCCTCGCGGGTGAAGGCGAACACCCGCCGGCCCTGGTGCACGGCGACCTGGCAGAGGATGTGGGCGGAGGCGCCGAAGCCGTAGAAGCCGATCCGCTCCGCGTCGCCGACCAGGCGCAGCGCCCGGTAGCCGATCAGCCCCGCGCAGAGCAGCGGCGCCGCCCGCTCGTCCGAGTAGGCCTGGTGGGATCGGGAAGCAGAAGCGCTCGTCGGCGACGGCCAGCTCGGCGTAGCCGCCGTCGAGGTCGTAGCCGGTGAAGCGGGCGCGGTCGCAGAGGTTCTCGCGCCCCGAGAGGCAGTAGCGGCACTCGCCGCAGGTCCAGCCGAGCCAGGGCACGCCCACCCGCTCGCCGCTCGTGAAGCGCTCGGCCCCCTCCCCCGCTTCGACCACGGTGCCGACGATCTGGTGGCCGAGGACGAGCGGCAGCTTCGGCTCGCTCCAGCTCGCCGTCGAGGATGTGCAGGTCGGTGCGGCAGACCCCGCAGGCGCTAGACCGAGATCAGGACCTGCCCGGCCCCAGGCCGCGGCTCGGGCAGCTCCGCCGGCCGCAGAGGCTCGCCCGCGCGCTCCAGGACCATCGCCCGCATCGTCAGGGCGAAGCGGGGGCGGCAGAGGAGGAGGGGGTCCCCTCTGCCGGAACAACAGCCTGGGAGGTTCCGTCAGAGGAGACCCCCTCCTCCTCAGGAGCGACGACTTCGAGACGGACGCAATTGCCTTCCGAGCTGAGATGAAGGACGAGGCTACGAGCGTCTTCGAGATCTCCTTCGAGTTCGATCGTGTCGGAGCTCCCGTCGGCGCCGATGCGCTCGAGCACGATCTCGACGGGAGCTTCCTCCACCGTCGATTCCTCGTCGAGGAACGTGACCGTGATCCGGTATTCGTCTCCTTCGCAGCTTTCCGGCACGGGCCCGACTCCCGCAGTGACCGGCCCCCCGGGCGACCCCCCGCCGGTACCCACCGGGGCCGCGACGGGCGAAGAGGCCCCCTCTGACGGAGCCTCCCCGGTTGTTGCTCCGGCAGAGGGGGCCTCTTCGCCCGTCCCCGCTCCAGGCACAGGACCCGCCGGCGACGACGGCACGTCAGCAACAGCGATCGCCTGCCCTGGCGCGACGGCAACGAGCGTTGAAGCTGGGGCCGAGGCCGGGGAGGCTTCGCGGCTTGCCGGCTGCGCCGCCTGAACCACTAGCTTCGGCCCTGTTGCCACAGCGACAGCCGCTGCGACCCGAGCCGCCGGCGTTACCGGCAACGCCCGCCCTCCACCGACCGTCGTTTCGATGCCCAGGGGAACGTCGTGAGGATCCGTGTTGTGCTGCCAGGGCTCCAGGCCCCAGAGCACGATCAGGCCGAGCACGACCGTCAGCGCGGGCAGCCAGAAGACCGCCAGCGCCGGGAACCGTCCCCCCAGTGAGAACCACGAAGCGATCGGCCCAAGATAGGCGTTTACCTAATAAGTCTCAACTATCTCGTAGAGGGTCGTGCGCTGGGCCGGCTCGCGGCCGCCGGCACGGGCTGCCTCGATCAGCTGCTCGGGCTCCAGCCGCACCCCGTGCTGGGACCCGGCCATGCGGGAGATGTTCTCCTCCATCAGCGTGCCGCCGAGGTCGTTGACCCCCCAGCGCAGCGCCTCAGTCGCCGCCCCAAGCCCCATCTTCACCCAGCTCGCCTGCAGGTTGGCGATCGTCTTGCCGAGAGCGAGACGGAAGGCCGCGGTGTGCTTGAGGTTCTCGGCGCCGGAGATCTCCTCGATTCCGTGGGTGCGCCCCAGCATCGTGTTGAAGGGGATGAAGCTGAGCGGGACGAACTCGGTGATGCCGCCGGTGCGCTCCTGCAGGGCGCGGATCACGCGCATGTGCCGGGCCAGCTCGCGCGGCTCCTCGATGTGGCCGAACATCACGGTCGAGGTCGAGCGCAGGCCGGCGCGGTGGGAGGCCTCGATGATCTCGACCCAGCGCTCGACCGGCAGCTTGTTCGGCGAGATCCGCTGCCGCACCCCGTCGTCGAGCACCTCCGCGGCCGTCCCCGGCGTCGACCCCAGCCCGCACTCGATCAGGTACTCGAAGACCTCGTCCGGCCCCTTGCCCGAGCGCTCGCACATGTAGTGGACCTCCATCGGCGAATAGGCGTGCAGGTGCAGCTGCGGCGCCACCTCCTTGGCCAGCCGCAACCACCTGCCGTACTCCTCCAGGGTCAGGTCCGGATGGATCCCCCCCTGCATGCATATCTCAGTCGCCCCAAAGTCCACCGCTTCCCGGATCCGCGCCGCAAAGTCCTCCTCTGAAACCTCATAAGCATCCGGCGAGCGCTTCCCCTGCCCGAACCCGCAAAAGGCACAGCCGACGACGCAGACGTTGGTGAAGTTGATGTTCCGGTTGACCACAAACGTCACCCTCTCGCCAGCCAACTCCGCCCGCAGCTCATCCGCAGCGACCCGCATCTCCTCGATAACCTCCGGTCGGGTCTCGGAGAAGAGCGCCGTCAGCTCATCCTCCGTCAGCTCCTCGCCGTCGCGCCCCTTGGCAATCGCCTGCTCAGCCAGCCCCGCATCGATCGCCTCTTCGCTCCGCCGCCCAGACCCTCTGCGCGGAATGAAGCTCCAGTACTTGAGCTTGATCACGTCAAGCACCCCCTGCTCCATCCACTCTGCATCCATGTACTGCGGATAGACGCAGAGCCTCTCGGTCAGCGCGTAGCCCTTCGGGGCCAGCCCCTTCCGCACCTCGTGCGGACTCGGAAATGCATGCTCGGGCGAGATGTGGTCCCCATTTGCCGACAGCCCCCCCAGGTCGGTAGCCCCGGCCTCGACAAGCTCATCCCAGGCATCCGACAGGTTCGGCGGCACCTGGATCCCAACGTCCGGCATCAACCGCTTGCACTCAACGATCAATCGCTTGATGTCATCGATGGACACCGGACTTGCCCAAACGGGGTAGGCCGACGGGACACCCTCCGCCGGAACAACAGCCGTGGAGGTTCCGTCGGAGGGTGTCCCGTCGGCCTTCTCAGATTTGAGGGGCGCCGGGGACCCGTCCGGCGGGAACTCGCGGAGCGTAAGCGGAGCCCCGACGGATGGGTCCCCGGCGCTCCCCCACCTCTCGCAGCGAGGCCCGATCGGCGATATCCGCCACTTCCGCGCCCGTAGTAGTTCGGGTGCGGGACGAAGTTCTGGAGAATCACCTCTTGGATGTGCCCGTAGCGGGCGTGAA
Source organism: uncultured Solirubrobacterales bacterium (assembly GCA_963778715.1). Lineage (GTDB taxonomy): Bacteria > Actinomycetota > Thermoleophilia > Solirubrobacterales > 70-9 > VRUE01. The sequence continues at coordinate 11,144 of CAVZVK010000013.1, read as the reverse complement.
GCTCGGCCAGGGCTTCCAGCGATTCGATTTGCTCCTGCTGGTCTCACCGATGCCGACCAGGATGCCGCTGGTGAAGGGGATCTTGAGCTCGCCCGCCGCCTCGATCGTGGCCAGCCGCTGACTTGGATGCTTGGTGGGTGAGCCGGCGTGGACGGTCTCCATCAGGCGCTCGGAGATCGACTCCAGCATCAGGCCCTGCGACGCCGTGACCTCTCGTAGGCGAGCCAGGTCGTCGCGGTCGAGCACGCCGATGTTCGTGTGCGGCAGCATGCCCCGCTCGAGCGCGCGTTCGCAGCTCCAGACGACGTAGGAGGTGAAGTCGTGGTGGCCCCACTCGGCCAGCTTGGCGGCGACCTCGGGGTTGACCTCGGGACGCTCCCCGGTAAGGACCAGCAGCTCCTTGGCGTTACGACGAACAGCTTCGTCGAGCAGCTTCTCGACCTCGTCCGGCGATCGGATGTGCGCCTTGTGGGTGGCGAAGGCGCAGTACTTGCAGTAGCACTGGCAGGTGCGCGAGAGGGAGAGGGTGTAGTTCCGCGAGAAGGTGACCCGGCGCACCGAATGGACGCTACCGCACGCGCCGTCTAGGTCCGGCGCGTGCGGTGCAGATGTCCTACGAAGCTACGAGGCGGCCGCGGGCGAGCCCGGCTTGGTCCGCTCCGGCGACTCGGTGGGCGGCGCGCCGCCCGGCTCGAGCACGAACTTGAAGACGGCCGCGGCAAGCAGCGAGCCGACGATCGGGCCGACGATGTAGGGCCAGACGCCGCCCCAGTTGTTGCCGACCAGGGCCGGGCCGAACCAGCGCGCCGGGTTGAAGGAGCCGCCGGTCAGCGGGCCGCCGACCATGACGATGAAGCCCAGCGTGGTGCCGATCGCCAGCGGCGCCCAGTCCTTGATGCTCTTCTTCGAGTAGACCGCCGCGAGGATCACCAGCACCAGGCAGAAGGTGCCGATCGCCTCGATGATCGAGCCGCGGAAGTTGCTGCCGAGAATCGGGCTCACGGTCGCCGCCCCGTAGTGAGTGGCCCGCCCCTCGTCGAGCAGCAGGCCCTTGCAGAGCAACGCCCCGAGCACGCCGCCGGATGAGCTGGGCGAGCATGTAGATCAGCGCGTCGATCGGCGAGATCCGTTTGATCGCCGCCGCAGCAAGCGTCACCGCGGGGTTGAAGTGCCCACCGCTGACCACGCCGAACATGACGATCAGGCCGAAGAGCAGGAAGGCGTGGACGAGGCCTATGACGGCGAAGTCGGTGCCGAAGCTCGCCTGTTCGCCGGTGGAAAGGAAAAGCACGATGACGCTGGTGATGAAAAACACCAGCAAGAAGGTGCCGATCAGCTCAGCAAGATATGCCGCAAGTCCTCGTTCCTGCACTCTCTCCTCCTAGGATCCCTTGATTCGACTGGGCGGCGCCAGTCTACCCAGATTGAGCGAACGAAATAGGGTTCCCGCCTCGATGAAGGGTGTTGCCGCGCTGCTGGCGGCCGCCCTGCTGCTTGCCGGGCTCTCCGGTTGCGGCGGCAGCGGCGCTGAACCGGGCGCGCCGCAAGGCGCGACGCTCGTGCTCGATTTCGTCCCGAACGCCGTGCACTCAGGCATCTACGCGGCGCAGCGGGAGGGCTACTACGCGGACGACGGGATCGAGCTGACGATCCGCCAGCCCGGCGAATCGACCGACGCGCCGAAGCTGCTCGCGGCCGGCCGCACCGACTTCGCCATCCTCGACATCCACGACCTCGGCATCGCCCGCGAGCGCGGGCTCGACGCTGGTCGGCACGATGCCGCTGGTGCAGCGCCCGCTCGCCGCGGTGATCGCCCGGGCCGACCGCGGAATCGCCCGGCCCCGCGATCTCGAGGGCCGCACGGTCGGCGTGACCGGCCTCCCCTCCGACGAAGCGGTGGTCGACTCCGAGGTCAGCGCCGACGGCGGCGACCCGGCAGCCGTCAAGCGGGTGACGATCGGCTTCAACGCGATCTCCTCGCTCGCCGCCGGCAAGGTCGACGCGGCGACGGGCTTCTGGAACGCCGAGGGGGTGGCGCTGCGGCGCCAGGGGGTGCCGATCCGCATCTTCAAGGTCAATCGCTACGGGGCACCGCCCTACCCCGAGCTGGTGCTGGTCGCCTCGCGGCAGACGATCGAACGCGACCCCGGGCTGGTCGACTCGATGGTCGGGGCGACGAGGCGGGGCTACGAATTCACGGTCGCTAATCCCGCAGCGGGCACTTGGCGACCTGCTGGCGGAAGTGCCCAGCCTCGATCGCGACGAACAGGCGGCGCAGCTGCGGGTGCTGCTGCCCGATCTGCAGCCGCGGCCGTTTGACGAGGGCGTTCTTAACGCCTGGGCCAGGTGGGATCTCGAGCACGGGTTGCTGGAACGGCCGCTGGATGTGGCGGCGGCGTTTGATGAACCTGACGAACCGTAGGCGGGGTGGGCGTGGGGTGGTCTCGCCTGCGGGCTGGGTTTTTCGCTGGGGAGTGGCCCCCCTCTCGCTGAGTCTTAGGGGCGAAAAACAGGACGCCGCCCGCAGGCGAGACCACCCCACGCCCTTCCAGATACGCTTCGATCTGTGAGCTTGGCAGGTGACTTTCAGGAAGTGCTCGATGCGATGCCGCCGGACTGGACGGATCTGGAGCTGGATCTTCGGATCGAGGATGAGGCCCGGTACGTGGATACGGCGGTGGCGCTGAGCCAAGTCAATGCGCAGCCCTACTCGCAAGCTGATTGGGACTGGCGGCTGATTGTGGCCCACAGCTTCGGCCACGCCGCTGCGGCCGAGACGGTGAAGGGCGTGCTGGCGAAGCTGGATGCCGACGGCGTGGCAGGTGAGATGGCTGTCCGCGAGGTACGCGAGGGACGGGCCGAGGTCGTGCAGATGTGGGGGCGGCCGGAGAGCGTTCGCGAGGAGTTCCGCGAACGCCGCTCGCTCTAGTGGCCAAGATCCTCGCCCTCAGCTCCGACCTGCTGCTGGGCAGCAAGGTGGAGGCGATGCTGACGGCAGCCGGCCACGAGGTCACGCTCTCCCCCCACTCGGCAAGGCTCCACTCGACGACGCAAAGCTAATCGTCGCCGACCTCGACACCGAGGACCCCCAGAGCTCTAGCCGATCTCGGCATCCCAATCCTCGGCTACTACTCGCACGTAAACGCCGAGACCAAGCAAGCTGCCGAAGCCGCCGGCATCGCCCAAGCAGTCCCCCGCTCCCGCATGGCCCGAGAACTCCCCGGAGCCTGGCTCACCAAGCTCCGTCGACGCTGAGGCGACGCTCGTCCCTGGAAGGGGCGTCGGGGAGGGCCTCCGTGCCCGCGCCACCCGAGCTACCCGAAGAAAACCTGCTGCAGCAGAAAGACATTGAGGGCGATGATCATCGCCGCCAGCACCCCCGCGATCGCGGTCAGCCAGCGCGGATTGACCAGCCCCCCCATCACCTTCCGGTTCGACGCAATCATCAACAGCGGCACCAGCGCAAACGGAATCCCGAAGGAGAGCACGACCTGGCTGCGCAACCAGGGCGTCGGTCGGGTCGAGGCCGACGCCGAGCACGATCAGCGCCGGCGCCAGGGTGATCGCGCGGCGCACGAAGATCGGGATGCGGCGGCGGATGAAGCCCTGCATCACGACCTGACCGGCCATCGTCCCGACCGAGGAGGAGGCGAAGCCGGAGGCGAGCAGGGCGATGCCGAAGATCGTCGCCGCGCGGTCGGAGACGAGCGACTTGAAGCCGTTGAAGGCGCCTTCGATCGAGTCGACGCCGGTCAGGCCGCTGCCGTGGAAGAGCGCGGCGGCGACGATCATCATCGAGAGGTTGACGGCGCCGGCGAGCGAGAGGGCGATGACGACGTCGACCCGCTCGAAGCCGAGGATCTTGCGCCGCTCGCCCTCGTTGCGGCCGACCACCCGCCTCTGCGTCAGCGCCGAGTGCAGGTAGATGACGTGCGGCATCACGGTCGCGCCGATGATCCCGGTGGCGAGCAGGATGCTCTCGGTGCCGGCGAAGCCGGGCACGAAGAGGTGCTTGGCGACTTCGCCGCCGTCCGGGCTGGCGTCGAAGAGCTCGAAGGCGAAGGAGGCGACGACGACCCCGACCAGGACCGTGATCGCCGCCTCCAGACGGCGGAACCCACGCTGCTGCAGGGCGAGGATGCGCGAAGGCGCCGGCGCCGGCGATCAGCCCGGCCGGGAAGAGCGGGATGCCGAAGAGCAGGTTGAGGCCGAGCGCGGCGCCGACCACCTCGGCGATGTCGCAGGCCATCGCGACCAGCTCGGCCTGCAGCCAGAGGCCGATCGAGGTGCGGCGCGAGAACCGCTCGCGGCAGAGCTCGGCGAGGTTCTTGCCGGTCGCGATCCCCAGCTTCGCCGACTGGGTCTGCACGACCATCGCGATCAGGTTCGCGCCGAGCACCACCCAGAGCAGCAGGTAGCCGAACTTGGCGCCGCCGGCGATGTTGGTGGCGAAGTTGCCGGGGTCGATGTAGGCGACGGCGGCGACGAAGGCCGGGCCGAGGAAGGGCCAGATGCGGCCGCATCCCGCGGCTCTGCCCGTCCAGCGAGCGCCGCGCGGCGGCGGCGACCGCGGCCTCGCCGGGAAGGACGTCCTCGACCGTGGCCCCGCCGGGAAGCATGTCGGCGTCCCCGGAGGAACTTGGAGCCTCCGGCTGGCCCTGGAGGCCGCTCTATGCGGGTTTCCGCAGGGGGCATCCGACTGCTTCCTAGCCTCCGGCAGTGCGAGGTCGGGGCCCGGGATCGGCGTGCCGTGCGGGTCGTGGCTCGGCTCGCCGAGCTTGGCCGCGATCAGCAGCTCCAGCTCCTCGGAGATGTAGTGCTCGAGCACCTCGGCCTCCTCGTGCACGCGGTCGTCGGGCATGCCCAGGGCCTCGGAGAGGTAGGCCTCGATCAGGCGGTGGTGGCGGATCACCTCGAGCGCGACCTTCTCGCCGGCCGGGGTCAGGGTCACTCCCTTGTAGGGGAGGTAGTCGACCAGGCCGAGTCTGGCCGAGCTTCTTCAGCATCGAGGTCGCGGTGGCCGGCGCTACGCCCAGGCGCTCCGCCACCTCGCCGTTCAGCACCGGGCCCTGCGCTGTTGGGAGAGCGCGTAGATCGCCTTCGCGTAGTCCTCTATCGCTTCGGAGGGTTTAGACACGTCGAAAGAGTTTAGACAGATCTAAAAAGGGTGGTGGGGGGCGACGGGAATGGCCCCGGCCCAGCAACAGCCTGGGAGGCTGGTCCGGGGCCATCCCCGCCGCCCACGACACACGCTTTCTAGAATCCGGTCATGGCTGAGGCGGTGACGGTCGAGCTCGATGCGCAGTACCGGCAGCTGCGGGAGGAGTGCGGGCTGCTCGATCGCTCCGAGCGCGGCAAGCTGGTGCTGCGTGGAGCGGAGAGTGCCGAGTACCTGCAGGGGCAGCTGACGAACGACGTCGAGGCGCTGGCGCCGGGCGAGGGCTGTTACGCGGCGCTGCTCGACCGCAAGGGGCACATGCAGGCGGACATGCGGGTGCTGCGGCTGACCGAGGATGAGATCTGGGTCGACACCGAGCCGGAGACGCTGGCGGCGACCAGGCGCCACCTCGAGATGTACAAGATCGGGCGCGAGGTGGAGTTCGTGGACGTCACCGCGGAGCGGGCGATCCTCTCGCTGATCGGCCCGCGCAGCGCCGAGCTCGCCGGCAGCTCCGCCGCTTCCGGCGCATGCCAATGCGCGCGCTCGCGGTCGGCGGCATCGACTGCCTCGCGGTGGGAACGGCGCTCGGGATCGACCTGATCGCCGCGGCCGGCCGACGCCGAGCGTCTGCGCGCGGCCCTGGCCGACGCCGGCGCCGCCGAGGTCGAGCCCGAGGCGGTCGAGATCCTCCGGATCGAGGCGGGCACGCCGCGCTTCGGCGCCGAGATGGATACGACGACGATGCCGGCCGAGGCGGGCATCGTCGAGGCCGCGGTCAGCTTCGAGCAAGGGCTGCTACATCGGCCAGGAGACCGGTCGCCCGCCTCCACTACCGGGGCAAGCCCAACCGCACCTGCGCGGCCTGCGGCTGAGCGCGCCGGCGGCCGCCGGCGCCGCCCTGCGGCTGGGCGAGAAGGAGGTCGGGGCGGTCGGCAGCGCCTGCGTCTCCCCCGCCCTCGGGCCGATCGCGCTGGCGATCGTGCGCCGCGAGGCCGAGCCCGGCGCCGAGCTCGCCGTAGGTGAAGATGGCGTTACGGCTCGGGTAGTCGACCTGCCCTTCGGCTAGATTCCGCCCCGATGGGTCGTGGGAGAGGCAGACTTGCTGCGGGCTGCGCCCTCGCCGCGCTGGGCGCTCCTCGCTGCCGGCTGCGGCGCCGAGGAACAGCGCCAACGAACCGCGCCCGCAGCCGCCGACCCGGGTCAGCGTCACGATCACGCCGCGGTCGATCACGGTGCAGCCGCCGCGGATCGCGATCGGTCCCGAACCGACCCAGCAGATCCCCCAGAACCAGCACGCCGGCCAGCCGCCCGTCCGCACCAACGCGCCCGCTCAACGTCGTCTTCGTCACCGCCAACCTGACCGACTTCGACTCCAAGCTCGAGCTGCGCGGCGCCGCAAGGACGCAGCTCCGGCCCGCTCGTCGCCAACGGCAACGGCACCCTCCAGGCGACCCTGCCCACCGGCGTCTACGAAGTCAGCGCCGCCGACATCCCCGGCGCCAAGCCGGCCCGCTTCACCGTCGGCCCGTACCGCAGCCTCCTCCCAGAACGACGTCCTGCTGCCGTAATTAGCGGCCTTTCGGCTGTCCGGCTCCGTCTGCCCGGCCGTCACCATCGGTTGGTGACCGTCGTTCTCGCCATAGCCGTCGCTCGCGCTCGCCGCGGCGCTCGTCTACGCGTCTGCCTCGCGCCCGCAGGAGCAGCCGCGCCGATCGACCACGGGCCGGCGATCCAGGAGGCGACCTCGAAGGCCGTCGCCGACCTGCAGCGGATGAACGAGGAGTCGCGCAAGGTCGACGCTGCAGGCGGCCGAGGCGGCGCTGCAGAAGCGCGAGGCCGAGTTCCGTCGGCTGACCGAGCCGATCGGCAAGAACCTGAAGCGAATCGAAAAAGAGGTCTCGACCCTGAGCCGCGACCGCAGCAGCCGACGGCGCGATGCGCACGCTGCTGGACGAGATGAAGGTCGGCCTCGGCGACCTCGGCACCCAGACCGGCACCCTGGTCAAGGCCCTGCGCCAGCCGCAGACCCGCGGCGAATGGGGCGAGGTGCAGCTGAAGCGCTGCGTGGAGATCGCCGGCATGACCGAGCACGTCGACTTCGAGCTGCAGAAGACGCTGCACGGCGAGGACGGCGCTCCTGCGCCCCGACGCGGTGGTGATGCTGCCGGCCGACCGCCGTGTCGTGATCGACTCCAAGGTGCCGCTCGACGCCTACCTCGAGGTGCTCGAGGCCGAGGACGACCAACCCGCAAGGGCGAGCTGATCCGCCACGCCCGCCAGGTGCGCGACCACATCACCAAACTCTCCTCGAAGCGCTACCAGGACCAGTTCGAGAGCGGCGACACGCCCGACTTCGTCGTCTGCTTCATGCCCTCGGAGGCCGCGCTGCACGCCGCCTTCGAGGCCGAGCCCTCGCTTTATGACTACGCGCTCGAGCAGAAGATCCTGATCGCCACGCCGACCACCCTGGTCGGCCTGCTGCGCACGGTCGAGCTGGGCTGGCGCCAGGAGCGGATCGCCGAGCAGGCGCAGGAGATCGCCTCCGCCGCGCGCGAGCTGCACAGCCGCATGGGTGCCTTCCTCGAGCACTTCTCCAAGGCCGGGCGGCAGCTCGACTCGGCCGACCAAATCCTACAACGACGCGGTCGGCTCGCTGGAGAGCCGGATCATGCCGCAGCTTCGCCGCATCGAGGAGATGGGCGCCGCCTCCGGCAAGGAGCTGGAGGAGCCGCAGCCGGGTCGACCAGCGCCGTCGGTCGTGGCCGAGAGCTGCGCGCCGAGGCGACGCCGATACCGAGGACGGTCGTCGAGCTTCCCGCGGCCGGACCGACGGCCTGAGGCACGCCCCGTGTCTCGATCTAGGATTCGCCGCCCGCCCGCGAAACGACCCGCGGAGGATCCAGTTGGCCGTTGACACGCAGCGCAGTCGCGAAGTTGGACGTCGAGCCCGGAACCCTGCCGGAGACGATGGCCGCCTGGGTGATCCGCCAGGAGCGCGAGGGCGAGCCGACCGACGCCTTCCAGCTCGAGCAGATCGAGGTGCCCGAGCCCGGCGCCTTCGAGGTGATCGTGCGGGTGATGGCGGCCGGCGTCAACTTCAACAACGTCTGGGCGGCGCTGGGCAAGCCGGTCTCGGTCTTCGGCTACGGCGACCACCCCGAGTACGGCCACCACATCGGCGGCTCCGACGCCTCGGGGATCGTCTGGAAGGTCGGCGAGGGCGTCACCCGCTGGAAGCCGGGCGACGAGGTCGTCGTCCACTGCAACCAGGCCTCCTACGAGGACGTCGAGGTGCACGGGCTCGACCCGCTGGCGGCGCCGAGCCAGAAGATCTGGGGCTACGAGACGACCTGGGGCTCCTTCGCCCAGTTCACCAAGGTGCAGGCGCAGCAGCTCCTCCCCCGCCCCCAGAACCTCTCCTGGGCCGAGTCCTCCGCCTACGGCCTCACCTACTTCACCGCCTACCGGATGCTGATCGACCAGTGCAAGCTGCAGCCCGGCCACAACGTGCTGATCTGGGGCGCGGCCGGCGGCCTCGGCGTCTTCGCCACCCAGCTCTGCAAGGCGGCCGGCGCCAACGCGGTCGGCGTCGTCTCCTCCGACGAGAAGGGCGAGCTGGTCAAGCAGCTCGGCGCCGTCGACTACATCAACCGCAGCCGAGTTCGGCGAGATGATGCGGACGCCGGAGAACCTCGCCGACCCGGCCGCCGACAAGGAGCGCTTCAAGGCCTCGCGCGGCTTCGCCAAGCGGGTCAAGGAGATCCTCGGCGACGCCCCCGACATCGTCTTCGAGCACGTCGGCCAGGCGACCTTCCCGACCTCGGTCTTCGTCGTCAAGCCGTTCGGCAAAGTCGTCATCTGCGGCGCCACCTCGGGCTTCCAGCTCGACTTCGACGTGCGCTACCTGTGGATGCGCCAGAAGCAGATCATCGGCTCGCACTTCGCCAACGCCTACGAGTGCATGCGGGCCAACCAGCTGATGGCCGAGGGCAAGGTCCGCCCGGTGATCTGGCAGACGATGGGCTTCGACGGCGTCGCCGAGGCGCACCAGCTGCTGCACGAAAACAAGCACCTCGGCAAGATCTCGATCCTGGTCGGGGCCGAGTCCGAGGACGAGGGCAAGAACGAGGACGGCCCGGGCGCGATCCGGGCGGAGGTGGGAGCCTGATGAGCGAGGTCTGCGTACTCGACTGGCACATCGCCCCCTTCCGGGCCGACCGCTGGCTCGACCTCTGGGAACCGGCGGCGGCGCGGATGCCGGCCTTCGGCGCCAAGAGCTGGTCGCTGACCCGCTCGATCGACGACCCGCTCGCCTTCCAGCAGACCTCGGTCTGGGAGAGCCGCTCCGACTTCGAGCGCTACTGGTTCTCGGAGGAGATCGAGGCCGGCCCGCGCGGCGCTGCATCGACCTCTACGACCTGCCGATCCTGCCCGCCTGGCACACGCTGCTCGCCGCCGAGTAGGCGGCTGAGCGCAGCCCGGGCTCACGCCCGCTCGAGCGGCGCCATCGTCAGGCCCGCGGCGTCGAGCTGCTCCCAGTAGTGCTCGGCCGGCTCGCGCGGGCCGGCCCAGACGATCGCCTGGCCGCTGTTGTGGATCCGTTCGGCGATCTGATGGCCTTGGTCGAGGCTGACGCCGGGCAGGACCCGCGCCAGCGTCGCGGCGACGTGGTCGAAGGTGTTGTGGTCGTCGTTGCGGACGATCACGCTTCCAGTCCCCGCCCAGTCCCGAGCCGGGGCCCGCGCCGCGCGGCCGCTCCACCGTTGTAGTCGACATCCCCACGCATTATGCGGAAATGCCCCCGAACGGGCGAGGGCGGGTCGTAAATTCGTCTTCGACTTTAAACTGCATTTAACTACTCAGATTAGTTATGCCCTAGACTTGGCTTGACCGTCGCAAATCAGTCGGAAGGCCTGGATCAAATGCCGCCGCGCCCAGTTTCGATCGACCACCGCCTAGCAAAGGCCCTGTCCAATCCGCTGCGCGCAGAAGCGCTGCACCTGATCGCCGCAGGGGTGGACAGCCCGAGGGCGATCGGCGAGACACTCGGCAAAGACGTGCGCGGCGTCGCCTACCACGTGCGGATCCTGCACCAGCTCGGCTGCGTCGAGTTGGTCGAGACGCATCAGCGCCGCGGCGCGGTCGAACACATCTATCGGGTGACCGCGCGAGCGCTTGGGAAGGGCTAGACACCCGGCACTCGGACGACCACGTCATCCACAGTGGCCTGCGCTCCCTTGGCGAACTTGGCCGAGCCGACCGAGAAGCCGGAGGCGCTCCCGGTGAGGTCGCCGGCCCCTTCGTCGGTCACGTCGGAGACCAGCTTGCCGCCGACGAAGGCAAGGAGGTGGCAGTTGCCCTTTTCGTCGCCGGAGGTGACGTTGAAGGCGCGCAGCCGCAGCTCGTTGGCCTTGTCGGCCCCGCCGACCTCGGCCAGGTCCTTCTCGATGTCGAGGTATTCGACGCTGCCGTCGGCGAGCACCTTGCGCAGCTGCGCCTTGCGCTGCAGCGGGTAGACGGCGAGCTGATAGCGGGCGCCGCCGCCGGAGCGCAGGTCGACGGCGAGGAAGGCGCCACGCTGGATCGACTTCGGCGTCCCGCTCAGCAGGCGCTCGGTGGCGGCGATCTCGAGGTCGCGGCCGAGCACTGGGGTGCGGTAGGAGCACTCCTTGGTCTGCTTGCCGACGACGATGCGGAAGGCGCTGCTGGAGCCGCCGCGGGCGCAGCGCTCGCCCGAGAGCTTGAGGATCTGCCCTCGCAGGGCTTCGCTGTCCATGTTGTTGCGGTAGAGCCCGATCAGAGCGGCGCCGGCACTGGGCACAAGGGCAAGCACGGCGACGAGCAGGGCGGCAAGTGCGGCTATGCGAAGGGATTTCATCGCTCGCAGCCTAAACACCCACCGGGGCGAAAGATGCGCCTCAGGCCGGGGTGAACGGCGGATTTCGGCCGCGGCCAAATATCATTGAGCACGTGAGCAAGCACC
>CAVZVK010000012.1:0-44136 GCA_963778715.1 uncultured Solirubrobacterales bacterium | reverse complement strand
CCAGTACCTCGACCTTCTCGCTCGCCGCCAGCGATTTGGCAACGTCAGGGACGAGCGCGACCCGGCGCTCCCCCTCGGCGGTCTCTTTCGGCACTCCGATCTTCATGCGGCGCGGCGCGGATGGTTATGCGATGAGCGCCGTCGAGGCAGGCTCCAAGGTGTGCAGTTGCTGATCGCGCTCGGCGTGGACCGGGGAGACGATCAGGCGGTCGATGCCGGCGCCGCGGAAGCGCTCGACCCGCTCCGCCACCTCGGCCTCGGTGCCGACCAGCGAGGTCGCCTCGACCACCTCGTCGGGGACCGCCTCGAAGGCGCCGGCGCGGTCGCCGTCCTGAAAGCGCTTCTGCACCTCGTCGGCGACCTCGCCGAAGCCGAAGCGGTGGGCGAGATCGACGTAGAAGTTGGTCTTGCGGCTGCCCATGCCGCCGAAGTAGAGGACCAGCCCGGCCTTGACCACGGCCTTGGCCGCCTCCAGGTCGCCATCGATCGCGACCGCAGCGAGGGCGAGACCTCGAGGTCGGAGCGCTGCCGGCCACCCTTGGCGAAACCCGCCTCCAGGTGCTCGCCCCAGGTCTGCTCGAAGGCGTCGACCGAGAAGAAGATCGGGATCCAGCCGTCGGCGATCTCCGCCGCCATCTCGACCGATTTGCGCCCGATCGCGCCGACGAAGACCGGGATTTGGGAGCGCTGGGGGTGGAAGTTGAGCTTCAGCGGCTTTCCCTCGCCACCGGGTAGAGGCAGTTTGTAATGCTCGCCCTGGTGATCGACCTTGCCCTCGCGGGCGACGATCTCGCGCACGACTTCGATGTACTCGCGGGTGCGGCCCCAGGGCTTGGCGTAGGGGACGCCGTACCAGCCTTCGGAGACCTGCGGGCCCGAGGGGCCGAAGCCGAAGAGGAAGCGGCCGCCGGAGAGCTTGTCGATCGTCGCCCCGGCCATCGCCGCGGCGGCGGGCGGGCGGGCGGGCACCTGCATGATCGCCGCGCCGAGCTTGATCGTCGTCGTCTGCGGCGCCAGCCAGGCGAGCACGCTGACCACGTCGGAGCCGTAGGACTCGGCCGCCCAGACCGACTCGAAGCCGGCGGCCTCGGCCGCCTTGACGACCTCGAGGGCGTCCTCGCCCGCGGGGCCGATTCCCCAGTAGCCGAGGTTGAGTCCGAGCTTCAGAGCCATCCGGCGCTCACCCTATTGAATAGGGCTGGATGACGGACGCGGCGATCGAGCGAGGCCTCTCCAGCGCCACGGCGGCGAAGCGGCTGCGCGAGCTCGGGCCTGCCGCCGGAGCACTCCTCGCGCTCGACCTCCAGCATCGTCGCCGGCAACGTCTTCACCCTCTTCAACGCGATCATCGGCGCCTTCTTCGTCCTCGACCTGGGGCTGGGGCTCTACGCCGACTCGATCTTCGGCCTGATCGCGGTGATCAACTCCTACATCGGCATCCGCCAGGAGCTGAAGGCGAAGCGCACGCTCGACGAGCTGGCGGTGCTGGTCGCTCCCCGGGCCAAGGTCGATCCGCGACGGCTCGGTGGTCGAGCTGCTCGCCGAGGAGGTGGTCCCGGGCGACGTGGTCCAGGTCGACGCCCGGCGATCAGCTGGTCGCCGACGGTGAGATCGTCGGCAGCCGCGGGATGACGCTCGACGAGTCGATGCTGACCGGCGAGGCCGACGGCGTGCAGAAGAACCCTCGGCGACCGTGCCCTCTCGGGCTCCTTCTGCATCAGCGGCTCCGGCTACTACACGGTCGACGCGGTGCGCGAGGACAGCTACGCCGGCAAGCTCGCCGGCGAGGCGCGCGCCTTCCGCCACCCGCCCTCCCCCCTGCAGGAGGAGGTCAACCGGGTGATCGTCGCCTGCGTCTACGTGATGGTGCCGCTGGCGGTCCTGCTGATCCTCACCCTGAAGCTGCGCCACACCGGGATCGAAGAGGCGGCGCAGACCGCCACCGCGGGGCTGGTGACACTGGTGCCGGAGGGCCTGGTGCTGCTGATGAGCGTCACCTTCGCCGTCGCCGCCGTGCGGCTGGCGAAGAAGGACACCCTGGTGCAGCAGATGAGCGCGACCGAGAGCCTCGCCGCGGTCGACACGATCTGCGTCGACAAGACCGGCACCCTGACCGACGGCGAGCTGCGCCTGCTCGGTGCCGAGGTCGCCGAGGGGGTCGACGCGAAGGCCGCGCACGGCGGCGCTGGGGCGCTTCGCCGCCAGCGCCGGCGACCGCAACCGCACCCTGGAAGCGATCGGCGAGCGCTTCCCCGGCGAGGCCGAGCGGGTGACCGGCGAAGTTGCCGTTCTCCTCGGAGTGGAAGTGGAGCGGCCTGCGGATCGGCTCGACCAGCTACGTGCTCGGCGCCCCCGACGTCCTGACCGGGTCCGGGGCGCTGGCGCTGCCGCCGAACCTGGCCCGCAAGCTCGACGAGGAGACCGCGGCGCGGGCGGCGGGTGGTCGTCTTCGGCGAGACCAGCGAGCCGCTGCCGGCCAACCCCTCCGAGCAGCCGGCGCCGCGGCTGGCGCCGATCGCGCTGGTCGTGCTGGAGGAGACGCTGCGGGCGGACGCCGCCGAAACGGTCGCCTCGATGCGCGAGGAAGAAGTCGACCTGAAGCTGATCTCCGGCGACGCCCGGGCGACGGTGACGGCGGTCGCCGCCGCGGTCGGGGTCCCGCAGGACGCCGGCGTGATCGACGGCTCCGAGCTGCCCGAGGACGCCGAGGGCCTGGCGCGAGCGGCCCAGAGCAACACCGTCTTCTGCCGGATCAAGCCCGAGCAGAAGCGCGACCTGGTCGCGGCCCTGGCCGCCTCCGGGCGCTACGCGGCGATGATCGGCGACGGGGTCAACGACGTGCCGGCGCTGAAGCGGGCGCGGATGGCGGTGGCGATGGGCTCGGGGGCGCAGGTGACCAAGGGGGTCGCCGATGTCGTCCTGCTCAAGGACGAGTTCGCCCGCCTGCCCCAGGCGGTCGGCGAGGGACGGCGGATCGCCCGCAACATCCACCGCCTCGGCCGCCTCTACCTGACCAAGACGGTCTACGCCGCGGCGCTGATCCTGCTCGTCGCCGTCCCCGGCTTCGCCTTCCCCTTCCTCCCCCGCCACCTCACCCTTGCCGCCTTCCTGACGATCGGCATCCCCTCCTTTGTGCTGGCGCTGATGCCCTCGGACGGCCCCCTCTATCGTGGCCGCCTGCTGCGCGCTCTGGCCGCATTCGCGGTACCGGCGGGCGTGGCCACCGCGCTCGGCTCGATCCTCTCCTTCTTCCTGGTCGACACCGTCTTCGGCGGCAGCTTGGAGGCGGGACGCACGGCAGCGACAACGACGCTGGTGGTGCTCGGTCTCAGCTTCGTCCTGCTGCTCGAGCGCGGACCGGGCCGCGAGCACATAGCGATCCAGAGCAACATGCTCGTGCTGGTGATCAGCCTTGGCGGCCTCTTCGCGCGGAATCCTCGCGATCCCACCCCTCCGTGACTTCTTCGAAATGGCCGTGCTCAGCTCGGCCCAGTGGTTCCTGGCGCTGCTCTCGGCGGCGACGGGACTGGCGATCGCCAGCGCGCTCTGGAGGCTTCCCCAGGTCGAAGCACTGGAGACGCCGGTCGATATCGAAGGAGCCGCTGCCGTCAGTCCCGCTGGGGCGGCAGGACGAACTGGGTGACGATCAGGTTGGCGGCCAGGCGCGGCTCCTGACCCTCTCTGATCCGCTCCATCCGGACCTCGATCACGACGGTGCTCTTACCAACGTGGAGCGGCTCGGCGGTGGCGACGATCTCGTCGCCGAGCAGGCCGGCGGCGAAGACGTTGAGCTTCAGCTCGATCGTGGTGAAGTTGTGGCCCGGGGGGATGACGCGGAAGGTGGCCCAGGCGGCGACGGTGTCGCCGAGCGCGGTCCAGACGCCGCCGTGGACGAAGCCACCCGGGTGGAGGTGGCGCTTGTCGACCACGATGCGGCCGCGCGAGTGCGAATCCTCGATCTCCAGCGGCTCGATCCCGAGGTCGCCCGGGAAGCTGCCGGGCAGGAAGTTGCGCACGGACTCCGGCGTGATCAGGCTGCTCGGGTGATGCGGAGCCTCGGCCATCGCGGCGGGACCCTACCCGAGGGCGATTTCGGAGCCCGAGCGGGCGCAGCAGTGAACTCGTAGGCGCCCGGGCGCGAGCTCGCGCGGTGCGGCGGCGGTAGGCGGTCCACGTCCAGGGCCACTTGCTCGGGTCGTTGCCGTTCTCGTCGACGTACCAGTTGGTGCAGCCGCTGTGCCAGACCGTCCCCGCCAGCGCCGCGCGCAGCTCGCGGTCGAAGCCCTCGGCCGCCTCGCGGCTGACCTCGATCCGGCTCGCCCGCGCGCGCTCCAGCTCGCGCAGCGCGGCCAGCACGTGGCCGATCCCGCACTCGATCGTGTTGATCGACCGAGCCGGTGCCGCCGTTCGTGTTCGGCCCGTAGAGCAGGAACATGTTGGGGAAGCCCGGCACGCTCAGGCCGAGGTAGGCGCGCGCCACCTCGCCCCACTCCTCGGCCAGGGTGCGGCCGCCGGCGCCCGCGATCTCCATCGGCGCGACGAAGTCGTGGGTGGCGAAGCCGGTGGCGAGGACGATGGACGTCGGCGGGGCGCTCGACGCCGTTCGCGTCGCGGATGCCACCCGGCGTGACCGCGTCGATCCGCTCCGTCACCAGCTCGACGTTGGGCTCGGTCAGGGTCGGGTACCACTCGTCGGTCAGCATGATCCGCTTGCAGCCGACCTCGTCGGTCGGCGTCACCTTGCGGCGCAGCTCGGGGTCGGCGATCGCCGAGTCGATCTGGCGGCGGCCGACGGCGCGGAGGACGGGCAGCAGCCAGCGCTGGCGGGTCAGCGCCGCCGCGCCGAACTCCTGGAAGGCGAAGACCGAGGCGCGGTCGAGGCGGTGCAGCGCCGGGAAGCGCTCGAAGAGCGCGCTGGGCCCGCTGCGGAGTAGGCGAAGTCCATCTTCGGCAGCGTCCAGCCGGGCGAGCGCTGGTAGACGTCGAGCTGGGCGACTTCGGGCTGGATCGCCGGCACGACCTGGATCGCGCTGCAGCCGGTGCCGACGACGGCGACGCGCTTGCCGGCGAGGTCGACGTCGTGGCGCCACTCGGCGGTGTGGAAGGCGGGGCCCTCGAAGCCGTCGAGGCCGGGGATCGGCGGCGTCTTCGGCACCGAGAGCTGCCCGCAGGCGGTGATCAGCACGTCGGCCTCGTGCGGGCCGGCGCTGGTCTCGAGCAGCCACTTGCCGCGCTCCTCGTCCCAGCGGGCGCCCTGTCACCTCGGTGCCGGTGCGGACCCGGTCGAGCACGCCGAAGCGGCGCGCGACGCCCTCGACGTAGGCCTGGATCTCCGCCTGCGGCGCGTAGCGGCGCGACCAGCGCGGTTGGGCGCGAAGGAGAACTCGTAGAGATGCGAGGGGATGTCGCAGGCCGCGCCGGGATAGGTGTTGTGGTGCCAGACGCCGCCGACCCGCTCGCCCTTCTCGAAGACGGTGACGTCCTCGTAGCCCTCGCGCTTCAGCATCACCGCGGCGCCGACGCCGCCGAAGCCGCCGCCGACGACCGCGACGGAGCGGCCGGCCGCTCATACCCCGAACCCCTCCATGCCGAAGTCGCCGAAGGGCTCGTCGCGCTCGCGCACCGCCTCCTTGAAGCCGCCCTCGGCGGCGCGGCGGACGAAGCCGTGGCCCTCCTCGGTGTGGCGGGCGATGCCGTCGAAGAAGGTGCCGAGCAGCTGGGTCTGGTGCAGGCCCTGGGCGTAGAGGCTCTGGTTGACCAGCATCTTCATCATCACCAGCTGGTTGATCGGCATCCGCGCGACGCGCTCCAGCAGCGCCTCGAAGCGCTCGTCCAGCTCCGCGGCCGGCGGCGCCTCGGTCGCCAGCCCCCACTCCTCCGCCTGCGCCCCGGTCAGCGAGTCGCCGGTCAGCAGCAGCCGCTTGGCCCGCATCGGCCCGACCCGGGCGGCCCAGAGCGCCGTCGTCGGCGAGCCCCAGACCCGCGCCGGCGGGTAACCGATCTTGGCCTCGGCGGCGATCACCAGCAGGTCGGAGCAGAGCGCCATGTCGGTACCGCCGGCGACGCAGTAGCCGTGCACCTTGCAGAGCACCGGCTTCTCGGAGTGAAAGAGGCTCATGAACCCGCGCACGTTGCGCCACATGAACTGGAAGTCGGTGACCGGGTCCCAGTTCGACTCGGGCACGTGGTTGGCGCCGATCACCGCCGGGTCGAGCGGCGACCCCGCCGGCGCCTCGACGCTCGCCCAGCTCCCCCATATCCCCCTCGGCCGAAGCAACCAGGTCGTACCCACCGCAGAACCCGCTGCCGTTGCCGGCAAGCGCGATCGCGTGGACCTCGGGGTCGAGATTCGCCCGCTCCACGCAGGCCGCCATCTCGGCCGGCATGCGGGGCGTGATCCCGTTGCCCCGCTCCGGCCGATTCAGCGTGATGCGAGCAACCCGGCCGTCGGTCTCGTAGGTGAGCGTCTCGAGATTCGCCATGGCTTCGCGAGCCTAGCGGTGTCCCTGCCTCCCACGAAGGCGCCAGCGCGCCGCCGCGCCCACGGATCCGGGAAGATCGACATCGAACGGGTGGATAGGATCCCGCTATGGGGCGGAAGCTGGGGTGGATCGCGATCGGCTGCTTGCTGATCGCAGCGATCGCCGCGCTTTTCGCCTGGGCCTTCTACTCGCTGCCCCGTGAGCTGGTTCATCAGAGCTCGGGAGCCTCCGCTCTCAGCGAGAAGGACCTTCTGGCCGCTCAGAGCGACGTTCGCACGGCGGCCATTCAGGCGCTTGCCGGACTCGCGGTCATTCTTGGCGCGGCGCTGACCGCCCGTGCCGCACTTGGAACGATCCGGCAGACGCGCGAAGGCCAGATCACCGACCGCTTCGCCGTGGCGATCGGACACTTCGCGAGCCACGAGGAGATCAAGAAGCTCGGCGGAATCCATGAGCTGGCACGAGTGGCACGTCAATCGAAGCTCGACCACTGGCCGACGATGGAGGTGCTCAGCGCCTATCTGCGCAGCCACCACCCCGCCGACCCGGACGACGCAACACCGATGGAGGGCGACGCGCCCGCCGCGGTTAGGGCGATCGCTGCGGTCCTCCGCGAGCGGGACTCCTCGCATGAGGATCCGAAGCTGGGACAACGGCTGGACCTGTTCGCGGTCAACCTGCGTAAGGCGCGGCTCGAAGGGGCCGACCTGACGGGCGCGAACCTGGCCGAATGCGATCTCAGGGGCGCCTTTCTCTCGGGGGCAAAAGTCCGCGGGACGATCCTGGACGCATCCGATCTGCGGGGCGCGGTAATGAGCGGCACCGATTTCAGAGGGGCTTCGCTAATCGGCGCCAATGCTCAGGGCGTGGTCTTCGACCGCAACGCCGACCTGAGAGAGGCCGACATGACCGACCTCGACCTGCGTGCGATGGCAGACCTGCGGAATGCACTCTACGACGACGAGATCTCCTCGACCCGCAAGGATTCGACCACTCTACTTAGAACTTGACTTCCATCCCGCCCCTTGGCTAGTATCTACCGCACTTAAGGAAAGATACGAAATGGACGAAACAGGAAACGACATGGATGTCCTGGTTCCGACCACGCCGCAGCTTCTGACCACGGGGGAAGCGGCAACGCTGCTCCAGGTCTCCTCCCGGACGATTCTCAACTGGATCGGCGCTGAGACGATCCCCTATGTGAAGCTTCCTTCCAACGGTGGCCGCAGCGAGTACCGGATCCCATTGCAAGGGCTGTTGAGCTCGCTGTCGGGCAACTACGATCTGGCGGGCGAGCTGCGCAATCTCGATGCCGCGGCGGAGGCAGACGGTCAAGCCGACGAGGAGACAGTCCTCTCAGACCTTGCTGAGCACGGCTAGTTTCTCCGCAGAGACGACCAGTCGGACTGAGCTGTCTATACAGTGCTCGCGTCGTGCGCCTCGTCGTACTCGATCCGCATTTTCTCGCAGGGGCCTTCCTCGCGCCCAGGGGACGCTGTCGCAAGCTGCTCGTCTTGCTTGCCTACGGTCGCCTCGTCTCCAACGTGGAGCGGGTGAACGACGCCGAGATGGACAAGCTGATCGAGGAGGTCAAAGACGCCCATGGAGCTGCGGAGATCGGCGGGCCGGGCGAGGAGCTGCGTGTGCGGGAAATCGAGACTGCGCGCTCTACTGGCCGAGCGCCTGCCCGTTATGACGCCTACGGAGTACGGCCTTGCGACTTCGCCGCAGCTCTTGGAGCAAGTCCAAGCCTTGATCCAGCAGGCTCAAGAGGACCGGCCGAGCCTTCCCGCTGATGCAGCAACGTTGATCTACCGTCGGCTTTCCCATCACACGGCAAAGACGATCGGCCACCCTGACCAGCAATGGTCCATCCCCCGCTACACCAACGGCCGCGCGCCGGACCAGGAGTGGCTCATACACCTCGCAACTCAAGTCGGCGCAACATTCCTGGTGACGCGTGACCCACGCATCGCCCTCGATCCGAACGGGCCAACCGAATACGTGCACGAACAAACCGGGACGAGCACTCAAGCCTGGCGGTTGGACTCCTTCATCGAAGGGATAGACGGTTACCATTTCTCGCTCGACGAAGTCGATGGTGGGCTTCTGGACATCACGGCTTGATTAGTCACAATCTAGTACTTTAATTTTTCCTCAGTTGGGTAAGATCGACCCAGTTGCTACAGGTGCACAAGCACTCTGCGCCTGACGAGTTCACGATCTTCGATGCCGCCCAAAACCCAAATCTTCGGTACAGGGGGTAAGTGGCCCGGTCACCTGCAGTGGCACGGAGAGATGCATCGGAAACTCGGGGGCAGCACGCTCCACTTCTGGTTCCTGCGAATCTCGGGCATCTACAAGAAGGAGAAAATCTTCCAGAAGCTCGTCAAATGCATGGAAGAGGTCGATGCCGTGGCCTATGCCGGCTACGAGCTGACGGGGGAATTCGATGTGATGCTGCGCATCTGGCTGCACCCTTCGGCGGTCGGAAAGTTCGACGGGCTGCTCAAAGAGAAGCTGCGACTGACCACCAGCCGAAATTACTCAGTGATCGAAACGGTGCGCCACTGGGTTTGGGAAGAGGGAAACAACGGCGCCGGCCCCGGCATTGCCGCCTGCGAGATCGACTCCCTCGATGCCGGCTCGCTGCTCCGAGACATCGAACGTCTCAACAAGATCTCCGACGCCAGCCGCGAGAGCTCGATGATTGAAACCAAAATTGCAAAGGATTCTTCGCTGCTCAAGCGTTTCATCGACGCCAAGGCAATCATTTCGGTCAACAAGGAAAGTGGCATCAGGTTGGTGCTGCGACTACAGCCGGGGCACGAGGTCAACGACGAAGACCTGATCCGGATCAACGAGGGGGTGACGCGCGAGCTTGACGAGGTTCGTGATTCAATCGAACGCTTGCCGGCAGAGCGCTCCTCTGCGCTGCGAATCCGCGAATTCTCTCTCTATCTGTGCGCTGACAACACGATTATCGTGCTCTGTCGGATCGACTATCGGGCCTGGCATCTCTTTCGTGAGCAACTTCTGAGCCGCCTCGGCAAAATCCCTGGCCTCGCTCAATCGACGACTTTCCCTGTCCTCTCCCCCAATCTGGAGATATCGCGCGAGCGGTTGGTGGTCGATCGCGAGGTTCGCAGGAGCCTTCCCGAGCTTGAGCTATCCGAACGTATCGCCCGACGCATTCCACCGCGATTTACACCAGAACGCTACAAACCCAAAGAAGAGTCGCTCGACCCCACCCGAACTGCCGCAACCCCCTTCCAAGCCGCTCGCCGCAAACCGCTTCTTCAACCACGAGGAGAGCACCACCTTTGAGGCCAAGGGGTCCGCGTTCTCGCCGCTGGACGACTGGCTCGACCGCGCCGACCGGCAGCGTGAACGACAGACGGGCCTTGCCGAAGACAAAGGCTTCTTTCGCTCGACGATCGCCAAGACGATCGTCGCGATGCTCAACACCGAAGGTGGCGTAATCCTGATTGGGGTGCTCAAGGCCGAGCGTTACGCCCAGGACAGTCGAGACCGAGTCAGGCTACGCCTCGACGGCTTCCCCCGCGAGGGGCGGTTTTTCCTGTTGGGACTGCAGGATCCGATCTATCGCAGGCGGCGCTCGGACGGCTTCGACCGCCAGTTTCAAGAAATGCTGAAGCCGATGATCGATGGCCCCATCGGCCGCAGGGTGCCCAGCTCTCGCGCCAGGCTGGCACGACGGCCGTGAGTTCGCGATCGTCCAAATCCGCGGTCCAAGCCGAGCCAGGCGGCACCGGCCTTTCTATCTCAACGATCCGGACCCTCACTTCTATATCCAGCGTGGGGGCCGCAACAGCGGCTTGGTGGCCTCGAAGTGCACGCATATCTGGAAGACGACTGGGAGCCCCTCGACGACGAGGACAAGGACTGAGCACCGGCGGAAATCGGCTTCTCGAATGAGGGCGCCGCTCGGCGTCCTCAGACCCGCTTCGACGATCATCGCCTTGCCCTGGCCGCCGGCGACGCACATGGTCTCGATGCCGACCGCGTGGTCGTCGGTCTCCATCACGTTGAGCAGGGTGCCCATGATCCGGGCGCCGGTCATGCCGAAGGGGTGGCCGAGGGCGATCGCGCCGCCGTGGGTGTTGAGCTTCTCCAGCGGGATGTCGCACTCGTCCATGATCGGGATCACCTGGGCGGCGAAGGCCTCGTTGAGCTCGACCGTGCCGACGTCGTCGATCGTCATCCCGGCGCGGTCGAGGACCTTCTTGATCGCGCCGATCGGGGCGACGCCCATGTACTCGGGCTCGTTGCCCCAGGTGGCGGCGGTGACGATGCGGGCGCGCGGGGTCAGGCCCAGCTCCTTGGCCTTGGTGTCGCTCATGATCAGCACCGCGGCGGCGCCGTCGTTGAGCGGGCAGGAGTTGCCGGCGGTGACGCCGCCGCCGCCGAAGGCCTCGGGCAGTTCGGAGAGCTTCTCCAGGGTCGAGGAGGCGCGCGGGCCGTCGTCCTTGGCGACCTCGGTGCCGTCGGGCAGCGTCACCGGGACGATCTCGCGGTCGAAGAAGCCGTCCTCCTGGGACTTGACCGCCAGTTCCTGGGAGCGCTGCGCGATACTTGTCCATGTCGGCGCGGCTGACCTCGTAGTGGTTGGCGACGTTGACCGCGGTCATGCCCATCTCGATGTAGGCGTTGGGCTGGCCGTCGTTGCCCTGCAGGTTCGTCGTTCTGGTCGGCGGCGCCGGCGGGCTCGGTGCGCTCGTTGTAGCGGCTCACCCACTCGACCCCGGCGGCGATGTAGACGTCGCCCTCGCCGGCCTTGATCGCGTTGCCGGCGTGGCGGATCGCGTCGAGGCTGGAGGAGCAGTAGCGCGAGACGGTGACGCCGTTGACCGTCTGCGGCAGCTTCTCGGAGAGCAGCGAGATGATCCGGCCGATGTTGAAGGCCTGCAGGCCCTGGGGCATGCCGCAGCCGCAGAAGACGTCCTCGATCAGGGCGGGATCGACCTCGGGGTTGCGCTCGAGCAGCTGGTCGACGACGTAGGCGCCCATCTCGTCGGGGCGCAGCTGGGCCAGCGAGCCCTTGAAGGCGCGGCCGATCGGCGTGCGGACGGTGTCGACGATTACTGCCTCGGGCATGCGGGTGCTCTCCTTGCAGGCTGGGGTCGGGAAGTGCGGGCCGCAGGGTAGTGGATTAACGTTTGTGGCGATGTCGCTGGACGGCCTGCGGGCATGGATCGGCGAGGTGGAGCGCAAGCTCGGCATGCGCACCCGCGTCTTCCTCGTGCTGGTCGCGATCGCGATCGGCGGCGCCGGCGCCGCGATCTACCTGGCGATCGAAGCCAAGAACGACTCGGTCAGCAAGTCCGACGCTGCAGCAGGTGCGCGACGAACTGGCGGGACGCTCGGCGCCGCGAAGGCGGCAGCACCAGCCAGCTCGAAGCCGAAGTCTCCGCGCTGCAGGAAGAGGTCGCGACGCTGCGGGCGGAAGGCGGCGGCGGCAGCAAGGGCGCCAGCGGCAAAGGCTCGGCACGGAAAGAGCAGCCGCGAGAATCGACCGGCGGGGTCACGCCGGGCAGCGCCAGCGGCGGCGCGACCGTCCCGAAAAACCAGAAGCAGCTCGAAGAACTGGTCGAAAAGGCCGAAGGCGAAGCCAAGGCCAAGTAGGCCAGCTTGTGCGGATACGCACGTAATTACCGCGCGTCGTCCCCCGCCTGCGTTACATTCGCCGCAATTCGATCTCGCGGGCAACCGCGAGCTCTGCCGCCAGGCAGTGAAAGGAGGCCCCATGCCCGAGGGTTACTGCGTCAAGGAGCGTAAGAAGGTCGAGATCAAAGACGCCAAACAGGTGACGATGAAGAACGGTCGCCCGGCGATCCAGGGCGTCGTGCCCGGACTGCGGCACCAAGATCTTCAAGATCGGCAAACTCGAGTAGCCCAGCCTGAACCTGCGTCGGCGGGCGTTGCGTATGCCGAAGCGAATGCCAGCTGGCGCGCTGACCGACGAGCGGGACGTGCGCGAGGCCTACGCGGCGCACGCGGCCGAGCTCTACGGCTTCGCGGTGCGCTCGCTCGGCGACCCGGGCTTGGCCGAAGAGGCGGTGCAGGAGACGTTCCTGCGCGCCTGGCGGGCGGGCGAGCGCTTCGACCCGCAGATCGGCTCGCTGCGCACCTGGCTGTTCGCGATCCTGCGCAACGTCGTCATCGACCTCGGCCGCGCCCGGGCCGCGCGGCCCGGCGTCGCCGAGGGCGGCATCGAGCCCTCGGTCGAGCCGTTCGACGAGGCGCTGCTCGCCTGGCAGATCGAGGAGGCGATGCGCCGGATCGGCGACCAGCACCGCCAGATCCTGGTCGAGACCTACTACCGCGGCCGCCCCTACGCCGAGGTCGCCGAGGAGCTCGGCGTCCCCGAGGGAACGGTGAAGAGCCGCGTCTACTACGGCCTGCGCGCCCTGCGGGTCGTGCTCGAGGAGATGGGCTATGAAGACTGACCGCTGCCGCGAGTGGCGCGAGTCGCTGGGCGCCTACGCGCTCGGCCAGCTGCCCGACGAGGAGCGGGCCAGCCTCGAGGCGCACCTCGAGGGCTGCCCGGCTGCCGGGCCGAGGCCGAGTCGCTCGCCGCGGTCTCGCGCCTCCTCCCCCATGCCGACCCGGCGCGCTTCGGGCCCGCCCCCGTGCCGCCGCCGGAGCTGGGCAAGCGGATCGCGGCGACGATCGGCGCCGAGCGGCGCAGCGGCCGGCGCCGGCGCGCGCCTGCGCTTCGGCCTCGCCTTCAGCGGCGCGACCGCGGCGGCAGCCGCCGCGGTGCTGGCGATCTTCGTCCTCGCCGGCAACGAGAGCGGCGGCCCCGAGCAGCACGTCAGCCTTCCGCACGCTGCCGGCCGGGAGTGAAGATCTCCGCCACGCTGGAGCCGCAGGCCTTCGGCACCGAAATCCACATGTACGTCAAGGGCATCCGCTCGGGCACGCTCTGCCGCGTCTACATGCGCGGGCCGGGCGGGCGAGGACGTCTCGGCCGGCACCTTCCGCTACCGCTGGGGCGGCGACGCCTCGGCGGTGCTCAGCGCCGCCCTCGACCTCTCCCGCGCCAAGGCGCTCGTCGTCCACGCCGGCAGCCAAACCTTCGTCGCGCCGATCGGAGCGGCCAAGACAGCACTGACCGACCAACCAAAGCAGGAGGAATCCACGTGACGAAGACCTTTCCCGCGATCGCCGCCCTGGCGCTGATCGGCGCGCTCGCGATCGCCGGCTGCGGCAGCAGCAGCGCAGCTCGAGCAGCTCCAGCGGCGGCGGCGCCTACGGCTCAAGCGAATCGACGACCAAGCCCACGACCGCGAGCAGCGAAGGGGCGCCGATAACCGTCGGCACGGCCTCCGGCGTCGGCAAGGTGCTCGTCGACTCCAAAGGCCTGACGCTCTACTACTTCCAGAAGGACCAGAACGGCGAATCGGCCTGCTACGGAGCCTGCGCAAAGGGCTGGCCGCCGCTGACCACCGAAGGCAAGCCGCAGGCCGGCGAAGGCGCCATGGCCTCGAAGCTGGGCACGACCGAACGCAAAGACGGCACCACCCAGGTCACCTACGCCGGCTGGCCGCTCTACACCTTCGTCGAGGA
This sequence comes from uncultured Solirubrobacterales bacterium, assembly GCA_963778715.1. Classification (GTDB taxonomy): domain Bacteria; phylum Actinomycetota; class Thermoleophilia; order Solirubrobacterales; family 70-9; genus VRUE01. The sequence continues at coordinate 30,061 of CAVZVK010000012.1, read as the reverse complement.
CAAGAAGCCGGGCGAAGACAACGGCACCGACAGCAAGGCCTTCGGCGCCTCCTGGTACCCGCTGCATCCCAACGGCGAGAAGGCAGGGCACTAGCTCCGACGAACGTTGTGGTGGGAGGGGTCTGGTCGCCCTCCAGGTGAATTGAGCACCACGCGCTATGCGCGTGGTGCAATGAGGAGCGCGGCCTACGGCCGCGCAGAAATCGGATTGCATTTCCGCCGCTTCGCGACATTCACCTGGAGGGCGACCAGACCCCTCTCTCGACAGGGTTCGGTAAGCGCCTAGATTTGCGACGTCGTACCAGGGTCGACAAGCTGAAACGCACTGACCGCGGCAACTCCCAAGCTTGGAAGAGCTTCGGGCCAGACAGCGGCATCGTCTTCGGAGCGTGAAGCTTGTATGTGCTGTCGAGAGGGATGCCGGTGGCCCTCACCGGGAATGTCGCGAAGCGGCGGAAATGCAATCCGGTTCCGCGCGGCGATAGCCGCGCTCTCTATCTATCGCTAAGGCGCGAAGCGCGTGCGATCCAAATTCACGGTGAGGGCCACCGGCATCCCTCTCCTCAGTGCCACGAATCTAGGAGCGCTTGCGGTAGGAGATCGAGGGCGGCACGAGCTCGCGGATCTCGGCCAGCAGCCGGACCGCGAGCTCGCCCGGCTGCTCTCCGGGCTGGGCCTGGCCGCCCGCCGGCTCGAAGAAGCGGACGCGCAGCCGGGGGCGCCGCGGGAAGCCCGTGTAGGTCGCTCGTCCCCTCGACCGCGACGCAGACCAGCTTCGTCTCGGGCACCTCGAGGGCGAGGCGGCCGACGCCGCTGCGCGCCCGCAGCACCTTGCCGCGCGAACGGGTGCCTTCCGGGAAGACGCCGATGCAGGCGCCCTGGCGCAGCGCCTCGATCGCCTTGGCCAGCGCCTCGGCATCGCCGGAGCCGCGCATCGATCGGGATCTGGCCCATCCCGTTGAGCACGGGGCCCAGGCCGCGCACCTTCCAGAGGTCGGACTTGGCCAGGGCTTTGATCTGGCGGCGACCCGGATCGCCGCGACGCCGACCGCGATCGGGTCCCAGTGGCTGTCGTGGTTGCCGACGACCAGCACCGGCCCGCTCTCCGGAGCGCCTCCAGGCCCTCGACCTGCAACCGCCCCCAGTCGCATCACCGGCCGGGAGACCGCCATCGCGGTCCAGTACATCGGGCTCGGCTCGCGGGCGGCGGCCTCGGCTGGCGTCACCTCGTCCTCGCTTTGCACGTTGCCTCCATCGCGTAGCTGGACCGTACTCGATCCCAGCCTGGTCCCACGGCCAATCGATCAAAGTGATCAAAATCACGCAGTCGCGAGCGGCCGGGGTCGAAGAGTACTCGCCTCGCTTCTGCGAGCAGCGGCCCGACCCACCCCTCGGCTGTAGCAATCCCAACTATCTAAAGTGTCAACTGTGACGAGCAGAAGCCGCTCGAGCTGATCCTCGCTCGCAACCTGATGTCGGCGCTCTCGACGCCGGCCTTCCTGGTCGACGAGGGCGGCGTCCTCGTCTTCTACAACGAGGCCGCCGGGGCGCTGCTGGGCAAGCGCTTCGAGGAGCTGGGCACGGTCGGGGCCCGAGGAGTGGGGCTCGCTCTTCGGCCCCTTCGACGAGCAGCGGCGAGCCGATCCCCTACGACGAGCTGCCGCTGGTCGTCGCGGTCCGCAACGGCCGCCCCGCCCACGCCGACTTCGAGATCCGCTCCGCCGACGGCGCCCGCCACAAGGTCGAGGTCTCGGCCTTCCCGATCCTCACCGCGCACGGCTCGCAGGGAGCGATCGCCGTCTTCTGGCCGGCTTCTTCGGGCAACGGGGCAGGAGCTGAGATGAAGGTCAAGCTCTGGGGAACGCGCGGCTCGATCCCCTCCCCCGGGCCGGAGACGATCCGCTACGGCGGCAACACCTCCTGCGTCGGCGTCACCCTCTCCGACGGCTCGCTGCTGGCGCTCGACGCCGGCACCGGCATCCGCAGCCTCGGCCTCGCGCTCGCCGACGAGCCGGCCCGGCTCCACATCCTGCTCACCCACCTCCACCTCGACCACATCCAGGGCCTCGTCTTCTTCGCCCCCGCCTTCCGGCCCCAGACCGAGATCGTGATCTGGGGCCCGGCCTCGCCCGAGGCCTCGCTGCGCGACCGCATCGCCCGCTACATCTCGGCGCCGCTCTCGCCGGTCGAGGTGCGCGAGCTGCCCTGCGACGTCTCCTTCCGCCACTGCCCCCAGACCGAGTGGGAGATCGGCCCGGCGCGGATCCGCGCCGCCTCGGTCACCCACCGCGGCCCGACGCTCGGCTACCGGATCGACGACGGCGACTCCTCGCTCGCCTACATCCCCGACCACGAGCCCGCCCTCGGCGCCGACCTCGACGCGCTCGAGGAGGACTGGATCTCCGGCTTCGGCCTCGCCCGCGACGCCTCGCTGCTGATCCACGACGGCCAGTACGCCGACGCCGAGTACCCCGACCACGTCGGCTGGGGCCACTCCTCGCTCTCCCACGCGCTCTCCTTCGCCCGCCGCACCGGCGCCGAGCGCACCGTGCTCTTCCACCACGACCCGATGCACTCCGACGAGCGCCTCGACCGGCTCGGCCGCGAGGCGCAGGAACGCTGGGCGGCGATCGGCGGCGCCGTCGGCGGCGATCGAGCTCGGGGTCGAGGGCGCCGAGTACGAGCTGCCGGCGCGAGCGCCGAGCGCCGTTCCGATCTAGGACCTGAGTTAAACACCGCGGTTCACGCACCGCTCCTGCCCGGTACGCTGGACCGCGGATGTCGCCGACCCCTGGCATCGACGCGGCGGTCGAGAGCTCCGAGCTGGTCAGGGACGCGCTGGAGATGGCGCGGCGCGCGCACGCGGGCCAGCTCCGGCGCGGCAGCGACGGCCGTCCCTACATCGACCACCCGGTCGCCGTCGCCGAGCAGCTCTCCGAGCTATCGGCTCCGGCGACGAGGTGCTGGCGGCGGCGCTCCTGCACGACGTGGTCGAGGACAGCGACCTCGAGATCGCCGACGTGCGCGACGCGCTTCGGCGACGTCGTCGGCGACCTGGTCGAGGCGCTGACCGACGACGAGTCGGTCGACGCCTACGAGGAGCGCAAGCAGGAGCACCGCCGACCGGGTCGGCCGAAGCCGAGCCCGCGATGCGATGGCGATCTACGCCGCCGACAAGCTGACCAACGTGGCGATGCTGCGCGACGCCTACGCCCGATCGAGCGAGGGCGTCAGCGACGAGCTCGAGGTGCCGCTGGACGATGAAGATCGACATCTGGGAGCAGGACCTCGAGATGCTGCTTCGACCGGGCTCCCGAGATGCCCCTCGACCAACGAGCTTCGCCGACGAGCATGGTCGACGCTCTGGGGCGATCGCGCTTCAGCGGCCGTTCGCGCCTCAGCCAGACTGAGCCGCCGCTGCAGCGGCAGCACGTACCAGAGCGTCGACGAACATGGCCGCAGCGCGCCGACGCCGACGACGACCGTCGCGACGCCGCCGAAGAGCACGTCGGTGATCAGCATGATCGCCCCCGTCATCGCCAGCGCCAGGAAGCCGAGGCCGGCGATCGTGAAGCTTGTTGGCGAGGAAGACCAGGTCGCCTTCTGCTGCATCCGGAAGGTCATCCGGTGGTAGGCGGACGGGGCGATCAGCAGCGACCGCCGAGAGCGCCGTGCAGCAGCAGGGTGGCGAAATAGACGCTCTTCTCGAAGGCCGTGATCTTGGTGAAGTTCTGCTGGAACGGGACCGCGAGCAGGAAGGCGAAGAGGACCTGGACGCCGGGCAGCGCGACGCGCAGCTCCTGCAGCAGCTCGCCGAGGTTGCGGTCGAGGCGTTCGTCCTCGCTCTCGTCCCTTCCCGACGGCCGTGTCCGCCATGTGCCTCACCATAGGCGAAGCGAGCGCCCGACGCCTCGGCACGTAGGATCGGCGCGATGGGACGCCTGGCGGTGATGCTCGGCAGCAACGCGATCGGCCCCGGCGGCGAGACGATCGCCGCGGCGGCGGCGGAGCACGGGGCGGCGATCGCTGCAGCGCCACGGCAGCGGCGCCTACGCCCTCCCCACGGATCGACCACGCGGCCAACCTGCGCGCCGCTGGTCGAGGCAGGGCTGCGACCGGGTGCTCGCGATCGGCTCGGTCGGCTCGCTCAAGGCCGAGCTCGCCGGTCGGCAGCTTGGTCTGCCCCGACGACTTCATCGCCCTGCAGCTCGGCCTCACGATCTTCGACGACGCCCGCGGCCACAGCGCCCCGGGCTTCGACCCCGAGTGGCGCGAGCGAGGTCCTCGCCGCCTGGCGGGCGAGCGGCGGCGAGCTGCGCGACGGCGGCGTCTACTGGCAGACGATCGGGCCGCGCTTCGAGACCCCGGCCGAGATCCGGCTGATCGCCGCCCACGCCGACCTGGTCGGGATGACGATCGCCTCCGAGTGCATCGTCGCCGGCGAGCTCGGCCTCGCCTACGCGGCGATCTGCGTCGTCGACAACCTCGCCAACGGGATCGGCGCCGGCGGCGCTCAGCGTCGACCGAGCTCGAGGCGGACCGCGAGGCGCAACGCGCGTGCGCCTCGCACGACGCCCTGGCGGCGGTCCTGCCGCGGCTGGGCGCGGTCGGGCGCGTGAGCGCGCAGCCGCTGGCGGTCACCGACGCCGTCCCTCGACGGCGAGACGGTCGGGCTGCGCTGCGAGGACGGGACGATCGCCGCGCTCGGGCCGGGCGTCGCGCCCGAGCCCGGCGACGAGACGATCGACGCCGCCGGCGCGCCGCTGGTCGCGCCGCTCGTCAACGGCCACACCCACGCGGCGATGACCCTCTTCCGCGGCTACGGCGGCGACCTGCCGCTGATGCGCTGGCTGCGGGAGAAGATCTGGCCGGTCGAGGCGAAGCTCGAGCGCCGAGGACGTCTACTGGGGCACGCGGCTCGCCTGCGTCGAGATGATCCGCACCGGCACCACCCGCTTCTGGGACATGTACTGGCACCCGGAGGCGACCGCGCGGGCGGTGCGCGACGCCGGCCTGCGGGCGACGATCGGCGGGCCGCTGTTCGACGCCGGCGGCGACACCGCGGAGATGCAGGCGACGGCGCTGGCGAGCCTCGACGGCGCTGGCGGAGTTCGGCCGCCGAGATCGGCCGCGCCCTCGCGCCCGCACTCGATCTACACGGTCAGCGAGGAGCTGCTGCGCTGGACGGCGGAGACTGCCGCCGAGCGCGGCATCGCCGGTCCACATCCACCTCTCCGAGACCGAGCAGGAGGTGGAGCGACTGCCTCGGACGCGCACGGGCTGCGCCCCGCCGCCTACCTCGACCGGCTCGGCGCTGCTCGGCGAGCGCACCGTGCTCGCCCACGGCGTCTGGCTCGACCGCGCCGAGCTGGAGCTGATCGCCGAGCGCGGCTGCACGCGTCGTCACCAACCCCGTCGCCAACATGAAGCTCGCGGTCGGCGGCGTCTTCCCCTACCCGGCCGCCCGCGAGGCCGGGGTCGCGGTCGGCCTCGGCACCGACGGCGCCGGCTCCAACGACTCGCTCGACCTGCTCGCCGACCTCAAGGTCTTCGCCCTCGCCCAGCGCCACGCCAGCGGCGACCCGACGGTGCTCCCCGCCGCCGAGGCCTGGGCGATCGCCACCGGCGCAGCTCGCCCCTGCTCCGCGCGCCCGACGTGCAACGTTGCGGCTGGCAGGCCGCAAAACGTTGCACCGAGGTCGGGGGGCCGGCCGACTTCCTGCTGCTGCGCGCGCGACTCCCACGAGCTCGGCCTCGGCGACCTCCACTCCGACCTCGTCTACGCGGCCAGCGGCTCGGTCGTCGACACGACCGTGGTCGGCGGCCGGGTGCTGATGCGCGGCGGCGAGGTCGGGGCGCCGAGCGAGATCGTGGCGCGGGCGGCGGAGCGGCCGCGGCGGCTCGGCATCGGCTGATTGATACCCCCCGGGGGTATGCTACGGTCTCCGCATGGCCGACGTGCTCGAGCACGATCGCCGAGGGACTCGAAGCAGTCGCTTCCTGATGGCCTACGAGGTCTGGTGGGCGCTCGTCCTCGGCTTCGCGATCTCCGGCGTGGTCCAGGCCTGGGTGCCGCGCGAGCGGATCGAGGCGACGCTGGCGGGCGGCGGCGCCGAAGCCGATCGCCTGGGCGACCGGCCTCGGCGCCGCCTCGTCCTCCTGCTCCTACGCCGCGATCGCGATCGCCAAGAGCCTCTTCCAGAAGGGCGCCTCGGCCGCCTCGGCGCTGGCCTTCCAGTTCGCCTCGACCAACCTGGTCTGGGAGCTGGGGCTGGTGCTCTGGGTGCTGATCGGCTGGCAGTTCACCCTCGCCGAGTACCTCGGCGGGATCCTGATGATCGTGCTGATGACGGTGCTGCTGCGCGTCTTCGTCTCGCCGCGGCTGGAGGAGCAGGCGCGGGCGCACGCCCAGGAGGCCGACGCCGGGTCACGCAGCACGAGCGACAGCGAGTGGCTGGACCGCTGGTCGACGTCGCCTCAACTTCCGCGGCGACTGGAGCATGCTCTGGAAGGAGATCGGCGTCGGCTTCCTGCTCGCCGGCTTCATCGGCCTGCTCGGCGACGACTTCTTCAACGGCCTCTTCATCAGCGACGCGCCGGGCTGGCTGAACGCGCTGGAGAACGTCCTCGTCGGCCCGCTGATCGCCGTGCTCAGCTTCGTCTGCTCGGTCGGCAACATCCCCCTCGCCGCGGTGCTCTGGTCGGGCGGGATCAGCTTCGCCGGGGTGATGGCCTTCATCTTCGCCGACCTGATCGTGCTGCCGATCATCGCGATCTACCGCAAGTACTACGGCTGGGCCTTCACCGTGCGGATCGTCGCCCTGATGCTGGTGACGATGATCGCTCGCGGCGCTGGCCGATCGACGGCCTCTTCAGCGCCGCCGGCCTGATCCCGACCACCCGGCCCAGCCGCGAGCGACATCTTCGGCTCGGTCGAGCTCGACTACAAGCTCGTGCTCAACGTCCTCGGCACGATCGTCTTCGCGGCGCTTTTCTGGCTCTCCAGGCGGGACACGGAAGCGGTGCACAGCTGCACGGCCCACGCCTAGACGAGCGCCAGTGGGGGTATAGGCTCGGGTGCGAGTGCCCAGCGATGAGGCGACTGACGCGTCGGTCGAACAGCCGGCCTCGGCGGTCCGCTACGCGGGCGCGACCAAGCGCTACGGCGACTCCGCGGTCGCCGCCGTCGACGACCTGACGCTCGAAGTGCCGGCGGGCGAGATCTGCGTCCTCGTCGGCCCCTCCGGCTGCGGCAAGACGACGGCGATGCGGATGGTCAACCGCACGGTCGAGATGACCGAGGGCGACATCCTGATCGGCGAGCACTCGGTGCGCGACCGCGAGCCCGCCCAGCTGCGGCGGGAGATCGGCTACGTGATCCAGCAGGTCGGCCTCTTCCCCCACCGCACGATCGCCGAGAACGTCGCCGCCGTGCCGCAGCTGCTGGGCTGGAAGAAGGAGCGGACCCAGGCCCGCAGCGCCGAGCTGCTCGAGCTGATCGGCCTCGACCCCGAGCTCGCCGAGCGCTACCCGGCGCAGCTCTCCGGCGGCCAGCAGCAGCGCGTCGGAGTCGCCCGGGCGCTCGCCGCCGACCCGCTGGTGATGCTGATGGACGAGCCCTTCGGCGCGATCGACCCGATCAACCGCGAGCGCCTGCAGAACGAGTTCCTGCGCCTGCAGGCGGAGATCGGCAAGACCGTCCTCTTCGTCACCCACGACATCGACGAGGCGATCAAGATGGGCGACCGGATCGCGATCATGCACGAGGGCGGCAGGGTCGCCCAGTACGCGACCCCGGCCGAGCTGCTGATGGCCCCCGCCGACGAGTTCGTCGAGGACTTCGTCGGCGCCGACCGGGCGCTGAAGCGGCTGGCGCTGATGCGGGTCTCCGACATCGACCTCTGGGAGGCGCCGCTCGCCTACGTCGGCCAGCCGACCGCCGAGGTGCGGGCGAAGCTGGAGGGGGCCGAGGTCCCCTACCCGCTGCTGGTCGACGGCGAGCGCCGCCCGCTCGGCTGGCTCTCCGAGCGCGACCTCGCGCGCCGACGACGGTGCCGAGCCGGCCCGACTCGCCGCTGGGCCCGCTGCTCGACCTCGACGACGTGATGCGCGACGCGCTCGCCGACATGCTCCAGGGCGGAGCGCAGTACGCGGCGGTGGCCGACGGCGCAGGGCCGGATCGACGGCGTGCTCTCGGTCGAGATCATCTCCGAGTTCCTCGGCTCGCCCGCGGCGAAGGTCGAGGAGCACGGCGCCGAGCGGCTGCGAGCGGCCGCCGATGACTAGCTGGCGCTCCCCATCGCCGCGGTCGGCGAAGTCGGCAAGGGCTTCTTCCACGAACGGACCTCCGACACGCTGCCCTGCCAGGCGACCGACAAGCTCTTCTGCTTCGACTGGGCGAAGGACAACATCGACCGCTACGGACGCCGACCCTCCAGCACCTGAAGCTGGTCGTGCTCGCCGTCCTGTTCGGCTTCGCGATCGCCTTCACCCTCGCCCTGCTCGCCCACCGCCGGCGCTGGCTGCAGCCCCCGCTGCTGGCGGCGACCGGCGTCCTCTACACGATCCCCAGCGTCGCCTTCTTCTTCCTGCTGCTGCCCTTCACCGGCCGCGGCGTCGACACCGCGGTGATCGCCCTCACCGCCTTCAACCTGCAGGTCATCTACCGCAACACGATCGTCGGCCTCTCCAACGTCCCGGCGTCGGTCAAGGACGCGGCCGAGGGCATCGGCCAGACCGAGCGCCAGGTCCTCTGGCGGGTCGAGCTGCCGCTGGCGACGCGGGAGATCATCGCCGGCCTGCGGATCGCGACGGTCAGCACGGTCGCGATCGCGACCCTCGCCGTGTTCGCCGGCGGCGGCGGCCTGGGAGTGCCGATCTTCGCAGGGCGGGATCGACTTCAAGACCAACATCATCATCGCCGGCGGGATCGCGATCCTGATGGCGCTCGCCTTCGACGTGATCCTGCTCGCGATCCAGCGCCTCGCCACGCCCTGGGAAAGGGCGGCCCGGGCGTGACCGCCCTCATCCTCCCCCAGCTCCCGCTCGGCTCGATCCAGGGCGCGCTCGAATTCATCTTCGAGCCGCAGCCGTCCAACGTGACCGGCGGCAAGCTGGTCGGCGGCTTCGACCAGACCCTCGAACTGGCGCTGACCCAGCTCGAAGTGACCGTCTTCGCCCTGGCGCTCTCGCTGCTCGTGGCGCTGCCGGCCGGCCTCTACCTCGGCCACAAGGGGGTCGGCGAGCTGCTGGCGGTCGGCCTCGGCAACGCCGGCCGGGCGATCCCCGAGCTGGCCCTGATCGCCTTCATGGCGGCGGCGATCGGCGTCGGCACGCTCAACCTGACGATCGCGCTCGCCGTGCTCGGCATCCCGCCGATCCTCACCAACGCCTTCGTCGGCATCCGCCAGGTCGACCGCGCCCCGGTCGAGGCGGCCCGCGGGATCGGGATGACCGAGCGCGAGATCCTCTTCAAGGTCGAGGTGCCGCTGGCGATCCCGACCCTGATGGCCGGCATCCGCCTGGCGACGATCGCGATCGTCGCGACGGCCACGATCGCGCCGCTGGCCGGGCGTGCTGACCCTGGGCGACTACATCATCAACGAAAACGTCTACGGCGAGAACGGCGTCGTCGCCGGGGCGATCGTCGTCGCCCTGATGGCGCTGGCGCTCGAGCTCCTGCTCGCCCTGCTGCAGCGCCGCCTGACTTCGAAGGGGCTGAAGCTGAGCCCCGCCTGAAGATGTCCAACCAAACGACAAGAGAGGAATCACTCGATGAGGACCAAGACAACCCGGTTGAGCGGCTGGCGGCGCGATGGTGCTGGCGCTCGTCCTGAGCCTCGGCGTCGCCGCCTGCGGCAGCAGCAGACGACACCACGGGGAATCGACGTCGGCCGAAGGCGGTGAAGGCGGAGCGATCGCCTCCAACCCGGCCAACGGCAAGGTCAGCCTGACGATCGGCTCGAAGAACTTCGCCGAATCGGAAATCACCGGCGAGATCTACGCCCAGGCCCTCGAAGCCGCCGGCTACAAGATCAAGACGGACCTCAGCCTCGGCTCGGAAACGATCGCCCTGAAAACGCTGAAGGCAGGGAGAGATCTCCGGCTATCCCGAATACACCAGCACCGCGCTCGAGTCCCTCTTCGGCCTCGAACCCGACGAAGTCCCGGCCGACGCCCAGCCGGCCTACGAAAAGGCGAAGGCCGAACTCGAAAAGGAAGGCCTGACCGCCTTCCCGCCGACCCCGTTCTCCAGCGCCAACGCGGTCGGGACGACTGAAGAAGACCGCCGAAGAACACGGCCTGAAGACGGTCTCCGACCTGGAAGGCAAGTCCGAAGAACTGAGCCTCTACGGCTCGCCCGAGTGCCGCCAGCGGATCGACTGCCTGGCCGGGCTCGAAAAGTACTACGGGCTCAAGTTCAAGTCGTTCCACCCGGTCGACATCGGCCTCCGCTACACGGTCCTCGAAAAGGGCCAGGCCGACCTCTCGATCCTCTTCACGACCGACCCGCAGCTCTCGGCGGAGAAAGACAAGTTCGTGATCCTCGAAGACGACAAGGAAGTCTTCCCGGCCGGCAACGTCATCTTCGTCACCGACCAGTCGGTCGCCGAAGAAGCTGGGCCCGGACTACGAAAAGACGATCGTCGCAGGTCCAGAAGGGCTTGACGCTGCCGGTCATGCAGGAGCTCAACGCCCGGGTCGAACTCGAAAAGGAGACGGCCAAGGAAGCGGCGGCGGATTACCTGAAGTCGGCGGGGTACGTCGGCTAGCAATCGAGGGTTGGGGAGCCGGGGGGAGGGATTCGTCGGACAAAAGCGGGGAGTGTCCGTCGCAGCCCTCCCCCCGGCTCCTCCCGCGCTCGGTGGCACGACTACCGAGCTCATGTGGCGGAGACCGCCGGTGTCCGCGGCGGTTTGGGCTGCGATGCGGGCGAAGCTGACGCGGGCTGCCCAGGCGGCTGAGAGGCCGGCGACTTGCGGCCAGCACCAGTGCCCAACGGGGGTCGTAGGTCTGGGAGAGCCAGCCGGCCAGGGGGCCGCCGATCGGGCGTGGAGCCGAGGAAGACGACCGAGTAGAGGGCCATTACTCGGCCTCGCATTTGGGGGGCGACGGCGAGTTGGAGGGAGGAGTTGATCGTGGCGGCGAAGGTGACTGAGGCGGCGCCGAGCAGGACCAAGGCGGCGATCTCTAGCGCCAGTGCCGGAGCGGCGGCGGCGAGCAGGGCGGCGGTGCCGAAGGCGAGGGCTGCGGCGGCGATCAGACGGGGGCCGGTGCGGCCGTGGGAGCCGGTGACGAGGGCGCCGGCGACCGAGCCGACCGCCATCGCCGAGACGAGGGCGGCGTAGACGCCGGGGCCGCCGTCGAAGCTGAAGCGGGCCAGCAGCGGCAGGATCACCTGGAAGTTGAAGCCGAAGGTGCCGACGATCGCCATCAGCGCCAGCGGGATCGCCAGCTCCGGGGTCGCCCGCACGTAGCGCAGGCCGGCGCGGATCGCGCCCGCGCTCGCGCTCGGCCCGCGGGCCGCTGCGCAGCTGCCCCGGGTTCATCCCCCAGAGGGCGACGATCATCGCGACGAAGGAGAGTGCGTTGACAGCGAAGCAGGGGCCGACGCCGACGCCGGCGATCAGGATGCCGGCGAGCGCCGGGCCGACGAGCCGCGCCGACTGGACGATGACGCTGTTGAGGCTGACCGCGTTGACGACGCGGCCGGGGCCGACCATCTCGATCACGAAGCTCTGCCGGGTCGGGTTGTCGACCGAGTTGACCGCGCCCATCGCCAGCACGGCGAGGTAGACCATCCAGGGGGCGACGACGCCGGCCTCGGTGACGGCGAAGAGCCCGATCGCCGGCAGCGCCATCAGCGCCTGGGTGACGATCAGCAGACGGCGCTTGGAGAAACGGTCGGCGAGCAGGCCGCCCCAGGCGCCGAAGAGCAGCATCGGCAGGAACTGCAGCGCCGTGGTCAGGCCGACGGCGACGCCGCTGCCGGTGAGGCTGAGGACCAGCCAGAGCGCGGCGACCGTCTGCATCCAGTTGCCCGAGAGCGAGACCAGCTGGCCGGCGAAGTAGCGGCGGTAGTTGGGGACCGCGAGGGAGTCGAAGCTGCGCCGCACCGCGGCGCTCATGAGCCGCCTTCGCGCTTCCCGCGCGGCTCTTCGAGGATCTGCTCGAGGATCTCCGAGGCCCGCTCGAGCGTGCGCAGATCCTCGCTCGGCAGATCCCTCATGCGCCGCGCCAGGTAGGCGTTCTTGCGACCGCGCAGGCGCCGCAGGCGCTCGCGGCCGGCGGCGTTGACGCTGAGCAGGGCGCTGCGGCCGTCGGCGGGATCGGGGGCGCGGTCGACGAGCCCGGCCTCGACCAGGACGCGCAGCGTGCGCGTCGCAGTCGGCCGCTTGATCCGCTCGATCTGGGCCAGCTCGCTGGGCGTCAGCGGCCCATGCCGCTCCACCGTCGCCAGCGCCGCCACCGCCGTCGGGGTCAGCTCGCTGCCCCCCGCCCCCGTCGCCTCCTGCCGCAGCCGCCTGGCCGTCCGCACGATCGCCATCCGCAGCCTCGCGGCCGAGTCGGTGAGGGTGATGTCAGGAGAGCGCGCATTCATTGATTAGCCTTGGTAATTAGTCTAGCAAACTAACTATCCCCGAGGTCGTCAAATTAAGTTCCCGTCACATAACTGTGACGACTTAGCCGAGGACCAGAAAGGCGAGTTTTCGCCGCTAGCATCGCCTGCAGGAGGGTGATGGAGATGGGTATCTCCAGACGACTGACATTCGTTCTGTCCGGTTAACCGCCGGATCCGGTTCGAGTCCGGCGCCCTCCGCAGATCGCAAAGTGGGTCGAGGCTGGTGGTACTCTCCACAGACGGGTGTCAGTCGTCTGGAGATACCTGCGGGGTGGTTCCCCGCCTCACTAGGCTCGACCCGCTCCGGCGGGTCTTGTCGTTTCTAGACCTTGCTGCTTCTTAGAATCTGCCCGATGACCGAGACGGCGCAAGAGGCGATCGCGGCGCAGCTGCAGTGGCAGGCGGATGCCTGTCGGATGATCGGCTCGCCGCTCTACGCGGGCCTGCTCGAACGAGCGAGGGAGGACATCGAGGCGCTCGGGCCGACCTGGGAGATCCTGCGCGGCCATGAGAACGACCCCCGGTTCTCGGTCCTCGGCCTTCGTCTGCTTGGAGCCGTTAACCGGCTCGTCCTGACCGGGCGAGAGCCGACGCTGGCCGACGCATACGGCGATGGCCGTGTCTAGAGGCGTGGTCGCAGCTCCGCGACACGCTGCGGCGCAACGCCACCGAGCTGCGCAGCTCACTCGAGCGGCCGGTGCAGACCAACGAGGTCGGCCGTTGCGCCGCGCTCCTCTTCGGCTTCCTCGCCGTGGCCGCGGAGACGCAACTGCCCCTGCGGCTGCTGGAGGTCGGCGCCAGCGCCGGCCTCAACCTACGCTGGGACCGCTACCGCTACCGGGCAAACGGCTTCTCGTGGGGGCCGGACGACTCACCCGTCGAGCTCGCCTTCGAGCTGGACGGCAAGCAGCCGAACGCAGTCCTCCCCACTGTCGAGATCGCCAGCCGTGGCGGCTGTGACGCCTCTCCGATCGATCCCATCAGCGCCGAGGGCCGCCTCGCCTTGCTCACCTACATCTGGCCCGACCAGCACGATCGGATCGCCCGCATGCAGGCCGCGCTCGAGGTTGCCGAGCAGGTTCCTGTCTCGCTCGACCGCGAGCCTGCCGCACCCTGGGCCAAGCGCATGCTCGCCGAGCAGGCGCCCGGCGAGGCCACCGTGATCTACCACTCGATCGTCAGCCAGTACCTGAGCGACGAGGAACGAGCGGCGCTCTTCGAGAGCATCCGCGGCGCCGGCGATCGCGCCAGCGCCACCGCCCCGCTCGTCTGGCTGAGGATGGAGCCCAACGACGATCGCGCCGATCTCCACCTGACCACCTGGCCGGGCGGCGAAGAGCGCCGACTCGCCCGCGCCGGCTACCACGGCAACCCGGTCGAACTGTTGTAACTTCCCAGGTGGGTATCGGCCGCGTGTGGGGTGGTTCCCCACTTCGACCAGACTCGACCCGCTCCGGCGGGTCTTGTCGTTTCTGGAGCAGCTAGGCCTTATGCCCAGGCCCGTCAACTTCCTTTAAGCCTTCCCTCTATTGCCGAGGAGCCTGGTTGGACCACGAGGCCCGACCAGGCATGGCGATCCCCCAGGCGAGGCTACGTCCGCCGTGGCGATGGCAACCGGCTCGACGGCCCAGGTTGGCGTCAAAGCGGTCGAGTACAGCTACACCCTCTCCCGCCCCGAAGTGGAAGCGGGCGAAGTGATCGTCGAGCACAACAACCAGGGCCCAGCTTCACCCTCTCCCCCGGCACCTACCGCCTCTACTGCAGCCTCTACAAACACGAGGCCAAAGGCATGGAGGCGACGCTGGTGGTCGGCGACAGCTAATGAGATTGGGATCTGCCGTTAGAGAACAGTCACCCAGCTGTGCCGAGTTCGTAACAAGGCTTCTGGAGCCAAGTTTCGCCGCTAGCATCACCCACAGGAGGGTGATGGGGTCGGGTGACCCCACACGGATGACACCCGTTGTGTCCGATTGACCATCGGATCCGGTTCGAATCCGGCGCCCTCCACAGATAGACCAATGGAGCGGGTCGAGTCGGTGGTAGCCTCCATGCAGCGGGTGTCATCCGTGTGGAGGTACCTGCGGGGTGGTTCCCGCACAACGACCAGACTCGACCCGCTCCGGCGGGTCTTGTCGTTTCTAGTAGCGGTAGTGGTCCGGCTTGTAGGGGCCCTCTACCGGGATTCCCAGGTAGGCGGACTGCTCGGCGCTCAGCTCGGTCAGCTCGACGCCGAGTGAGGCGAGGTGGAGGCGGGCGACCTTCTCGTCGAGGTGCTTGGGCAGGACATAGACCTGCTTGGCCTCGTAGTCCTCGGCCTTGCTGAATAGCTCGATCTGGGCGATCACCTGGTTGGTGAAGGAGTTCGACATGACGAAGCTCGGGTGGCCGGTGGCGTTGCCGAGGTTGAGCAGGCGGCCCTCGGAGAGCAGCACGATCGAGTGGCCGTCGGCGAAGCGCCACTCGTCGACCTGCGGCTTGATGTTGACCCGCTCGACGTCGCTGCGGCCTTCGAGGCCGGCGACGTCGATCTCGTTGTCGAAGTGGCCGATGTTGCCGACGATCGCGTTGTGCTTCATCCGCGCCATGTCGTCGGCGGTGATGATGTCCTTGTTGCCGGTGGCGGTGACGAAGATGTCGGCGGTCTCGACCACTTCGTCGAGCGTGCGCACCTCGTAGCCCTCCATCGCCGCCTGCAGGGCGCAGATCGGGTCGATCTCGGTGACGATCACGCGGGCGCCCTGGCCGCGCAGCGACGAGGCGCAGCCCTTGCCGACGTCGCCGTAGCCGCAGATCACCGCGACCTTGCCGCCGATCATCACGTCGGTGGCGCGGTTGATCCCGTCGACCAGCGAGTGGCGGCAGCCGTAGAGGTTGTCGAACTTCGACTTGGTCACCGAGTCGTTGACGTTGATCGCCGGGAAGAGCAGGTCGCCGGTCTCGGCCAGCTGGTAGAGCCGGTGGACGCCGGTGGTCGTCTCCTCGGTGACGCCCTGGATGCCCGCCGCGACCTGGGTCCAGCGCTGCGGGTCCTCCGCGAGCGAGCGCTGCAGGGTCTCGAGGATGATCTTGAACTCGCCCGACTCCGCCGTCGCGGGGTCGGGGACCGCGCCGGCCTTCTCGAACTCGACCCCCTTGTGGACGAGCAGCGTCGCGTCGCCGCCGTCGTCGAGGATCATGTTCGGGCCCTCGCCCTCGGGCCAGAGCAGCGCCTGCTCGGTGCACCACCAGTACTCCTCCAGCGTCTCGCCCTTCCAGGCGAAGACCGGGATCCCGGCCGCGGCGATCGCCGCGGCGGCGTGGTCCTGGGTGGAGAAGATGTTGCAGCTCGCCCAGCGCACCTCGGCGCCGAGCGCCACCAGGGTCTCGATCAGCACCGCCGTCTGGACCGTCATGTGCAGCGAGCCGGTGATCCGCGCGCCCTTCAGCGGCTGCGTGGCGCCGAACTCCTCGCGCGTCTTCATCAGGCCGGGCATCTCGACCTCGGCGAGGGCGATCTCCTTGCGCCCGAACTCGGCGAGGCCGATGTCGGCGACCTTGTAGTCCTGCGTGGCGGTGCTGGTGGTCATCTAGGAAGCGTCTCCTGGTCGGTTGATTGCCCGACCATGGTACGAAGCCGCCGAGAAAAGCGCCGCCAGGCCGGAGGGATTCGAGCCTTTTGAGGTGGCCCCATCGCGCTAGGCTGCGCGAATGCCAAATCCGACGTTCCCGTTGACCGGAGGTTGCATGTGCGGAGACGTCCGCTTCGAGGTCTCCGAGCCACTGCTCGGTGCCCTCTTCTGCCACTGCAAGCGCTGCCAGCGGCGCACCGGCACGGGAGTGTCGACGACCGCCCTGACCGCTCCCGGCTCCTACCGAACCGTCTCCGGGAAGGACCTGATTCGCTCGTGGGACCCTGGCGACGGCGGCTACGTCAAGGCCTTTTGCTCGAAATGCGGCAGCCAGCTGTTCACCAGCCACCCCGACGACGCCGAGCTGCTGGCGATCCGCATGGGCGCCCTTGACGAGGACCCCGGCATCCGCCCGAGCGCACACCAGTTCACCAACTACGCCGCGCCATGGGCGCCGGTCCCGGATGACGGCTTGCCGAGGTTCCCAGAGCGGATTCATCCAGGCACCTCGCCGCCAGATTCCTAGGGTCAATCGGCTGGCCAGGGCCCAGCCTCGGGGCGTGCTCATCGCCCTGGGACTCCATATTCTGCGACCCCGTGCCCCGAACGCTGCTCGCCTTCACCGCTGCCCTCCTGGTGCTCGGCTTCTTCTCCTGCACCGAAGCCGTCTCGGCGAATGCGCCACTGCCGGGGACGCCGGGGGTGAATTACGCCGAGGCCAGCTCAGCCCTCTCGAACGGTGGCACGCCCGCCGAGACGGGGCGGGTTCCGATCGGCTGCACCTCGAACCCCGGCGCCGAAGTGCGGGAGGGCCCGGCGAGAGGCCGCCGGGTCGCGCTCACTTTCGACGACGGCCCCAGCTCCACCCAGACCCCGGCGATCCTCGCCACGCTTGAGGAATTCAACGTCCCTGCCACCTTCTTCGAGGAGGGTCGTCACGTCAGCGGCCGCGAGGAGCTGATGCAGGAAATACTCATCGCCGGGGACGAGATCGGCAACCACTCTTACGACCATCCCAAGTACCCCGGCAACGGGGAGATCGCCTCGACCAGCAGCCGCATCCACGCCGCCACGGGCTTCGAGCCCTGCCTCTTCCGTCCGCCATACGGACTGGTCGACCGCACGGTCGCCGACGCGGCGAGCCGCAATCATCTCGAGACGGTGCTCTGGAGCCTCGACCCCGGCGACGACCACCACTTCGGCGCGACCGCGATCCGGGCCCATGCGGTTCACAGAGCCCGGCCCGGCTCGATCATCCTCATGCACGACGGCGGCCACCACCCGCAGACGCCGGAGGCGCTGCCTGGCATCATCAACGGCCTGCGCTCCCGTGGCTTCGAACTCGTCACCGTCACCGAACTCCTCGGCGGACGCATGGAGTACCGATCCGACCAGTGACGTCCTCCGGTTCTCGCCCGCAAGCGCCGCACCGCGGCGCTTGACGCATTAGATCGGCGACCCCAGTCAGGGTGCCATTAGGATTGCGCCGTGCCGTTCACGCTCAGGAACCTCAAGGAGGATCTGGAGGACATCGGGTCCAAGTTCGACGGCGCGCCGGACCTGGAGTTCCGCCTGGCGACCGGGGCGCTCGAGCTCGAGAATTCCGGCCTGAGCTGCCAGCGCGTCCCGCCCGGCTACCGCTTTCCGTACGGCCACACGCACAAGAAGCAGGAGGAGGTGTACGTGGTCCTGCGCGGGAGCGGGCGGATGAAGCTCGACGAGGAGATCGTCGAGCTGAAGGAATGGGATGCGGTGCGCGTCCCGCCCGGCACCTGGCGAGGCTACGAGGCCGGGCCGGAGGGCCTCGAGATCCTCGTCATCGGCGCGCCTAACCTCGGCGAGGCTCCGCGCGAGGACGTCGAAGGCCAGCGCGACTGGTGGGCTGACTAGAAAGCAGAACGGGTAGGCACACGCGGGCGGGTGTCGAATCATTCCCGGATGCCCCCCGACGCGCAGGAGAAGGCCGTGGTCTACCCACCCGGGATGGACGCCCGCAGCACGCGGGTGGCGGAATCCTCAACACGCCGATGCTGATCGCGGCGGCGCTGACGCTGCCGATGGTCGCGATCAGCGAGTCGCATCCCGGGCGGCGGGCTGGAGGACGTCGCCCGCGTGCTCAACTGGGTTACCTGGCTCGCCTTCGCGGTCGAGCTGGTGGTGATGCTGGCCGTGGTGCCGAACCGGCGCGCATGGCTGCGCCACCACCCGCTCGACGCCGTCATCGTCCTCCTCACCCCGCCGATCCTGCCCGCCGGGCCTGCAGAGCCTGCGCGTGCTGCGCCTGCTGCGCCTGCTCCGGCTGCTGCGCCTGGCCCAGCTCTCGCGCGAGGTCTTCTCGCTGCAGGGCCTGCACTACGCGATGTTCCTCGCGGTCCTCACCGTGATCGGCGGCGGCGCCCTCTTCGTCGCCTTCGAGAAGCACAGCCAGCACCTCAACGACTGGCAGGGGATCTACTGGGCGGTGACGACAATGACCACGCTCGGCTCCGACATCTACCCGACCACGACCGGCGGCGAAATCGTCTCGGCGGTGATCCTGATCATCGGCATCGGCTTCGTCGCCCTACTCACCGGCGCCTTCGCCCAGCGCTTCCTCAGCCCCGAGATCGCCGAGGTCGAGCAGGAGCTCGAGGCCGAGCAGGTCAGTGCCGAGCAGGTGGCGATGCGCGAGCTGCTCGGCGTGCGCGAACAGCTCGAGGCGCTGGAGGTGGCGATGCAGCGCCTGGTCGACGAACGCAGCCCCTGACCCTCGTCGCTCGCAGGTGAACGAGGTGCACGCCGTTCCATCGCCACCGCTCGTGAGACTGCTCGACCATGGTCGAGCCCATGTCCGGCTCGCCGCTGCCCTCGGCAAGCTCTTTGGGCCGCGGGTTGCAAAGGAGATAGGAAAGTGGGTCAAAGGCAGCGAGGCGGCCCAACTGGTCAAGCTGCTAAAGCCCGAGCACCCGGTCGCTCCAGGCCTGTTCACCCAGCCCGAGGCGCTCGGCGAGCTCTGGCTCTACGCGGAGACCGGCGAATTCCGACGGCAGGAGATGGTGCAGGCAGTGCGACCGTTGACCCGCTCCGAGCGGGAGGCCGAGGCCCTCGCAGACGCCATTCGAGATACCCAGTGGCGAACGATGCGCGACGAGCGCCGGACGCACTTTGAGTTCCAGCGGCTCACATCCGAGGTTCGCACCAACCTCCAGGCGGGTGAAGAGCGCATCCTCGCAAGGCTCGACGAAGCACTGGCCGGGCTAAGCAGAGCGCTACCAGCGGCCCGCCAGCTACCCGCTCAAAGCCTTCCCTTTATCGATCGCAAGGGCGAGATGGCAAAGGGGGAAGCGGTGCTGGGACGGCGCCCGGCGGGCCACGTCGCGGTCGTCCTCAACTGCAGCGGCATGGCGGGAACCGGAAAGTCGGCATTCATGCTCGAGCTCGCCCACAGGCAGGCCGAGAACTTCGCCGCCGGCGTCCTCTTCGTCGAGATGCGCTCTCCGGACGGGCGGTTTCGTAGCCCCGCCGAGATCGCCTCACGCCTGCTGCGCGACCTTGGCGTCTCGCCCACTGCTATTCCCCAAGACCCGCAGGAGCGACTCGGCGCATTGCGCTCGATCCTCGCAGAGGCGCCGGTGATGCTGGTGCTCGACGACGCTGCCGACGAGAAGCAGGTCCGGGAGCTGATCCCGGCAAGTCCGACCAGCATGGTGCTGATCACCTCCCGTGCGCCACTGTCGCTCGGTGGAACCCAGTCGATCGAGCTCGAAGAGCTGGGACGGCGACGCTCTCCTGCTGCTCGAGTCGATAGCCGGAGAGCGCGTCGGCCGCGAACCCGAGGCGGCCGCGGCAATAGTCGCCCGCTGCTGTGGTCTGCCGCTGGCGCTGGTCGTGGTGGCAGGCAGAGCACGCCGTCAGCCGAAGCTCCCGCTTTCCGCGTTCGTTCCGGCCAATCCGAACGATGTCGCCGACATTGCCGAACTGGACGATCCGGATGGGACACTGCGGAACGCCTTGACGTCCGCGATCGATGCGGCGGACGAGTTGGCGCGTCGTCTCCTGCTGCTGCTCGCCGTCCTCGATGTGACCGAGATCTCACCGCCGCTGGCAGCGGCGCTCATGCAGATCGACGAAACGGAGGCGCGACGGCTGATCGAGGAATTGGGGGACGAGCGCCTCCTGATCGCCGTCGAGGGCGGTGGCTGGAAAATTCATGGCCTGCTGCGAACAACCGCTCAGTCAATCGCGCACCGCGAGCTGGCCGAGGACGAGATCGTGTCCGCCCAGAAACGTAGGGTTGACTGGCTCGTGGACGCCGCAGGCGAGCATGTCCGTGACTTGGAAGGCGAGGTCTGAGCAGCGTGGCGATCGATCTCGAACGTGAGCGCAGTTCGCTGGACTGGTATGAGAAGAGGCGCGACGAGCTCTTCTCGGCGCTGGAGTTCGCCCGGCGCAATAACGACGACGCCCAGCTGATCGAATTGGCCAGCTCGTTTGCCCCGTTCCTGACCCGACGCTCTTATTGGGACGAGGGTGAGCAGGTTCTCAACCTCGCGCTGGACGCCGCCAACCGTATGGGCGAGCGGCGAGTTTCCGCGCAGATGCTCAACGAGCTGGGCACGGTTCATCGCCTGCAGGCGCGTTTCCAGCAGGCGGCCCAGGAGTTCGATGAGGCGCTCGCGGCCTTTCACGAGACCGGGGATGGCGCGGGAGAAGCGCGCGCCCTCAGCAACCTCGGCCTTGCGCTCCGCAAGCTCGGTCGAGAGGAGGCGGCCTACCAGGCATTCTCGGACTCGATCGAGCGTTGGCGCCAGGTGGAGGAATCCGACGAGCAACAGTTTGGCCTCGCACGAAGCTTCAACAACCTTGCGATGGCGATGCGCGACGTGGGCGATGCGGACGGGGCGCGGGAGATGTTCGCCAATGCGCGCCGGCTGCGCGAGGAGATTGGCGACGGCGAGGGTCTGAGCCGCACCCTCAACAACCTCGGCCGGCTTTCGCTCGACGAAGGGAACCCCGTCGAAGCGACGGAGCTGCACACCGAGGCATTGCGCATTCGTCGCGCGCTCGGCGACGAACACGGGGCCGCGCGAACCGCCGGCCTCCTGGCCCTCGCGCTCGCGGATTCGGAGCGCTACGACGCGGCGAGGGCCTACCTCGACGAAGCGATGACTATTCGTCGCGCGCTCGGCGATCGCTATGGAGAAGCGGAGACCGCCCTGCAGACCGCCGAGGTGGCAAGGGCCACAGGCGCCATAGACGACGCTCGGGAGGCGCTCAGCCTTGCTTCGGAGATCGGCTCGACGCTGTCTGATCCGGTCGTGTCCGGAAGGACGCAGCTTGCGGTCGGAGATCTCGAGGCGGATCTCGATGCCACCGACGAGGCTCGGGTGGCATGGTCGAAGGCACTCGAGCACTTCCAAGCCGCGGGCGCCACCGCCAAGGCCGAGGAAGCCTCACGACGCCTGCGGTAAGGATCTCCGCTCAACCCCCGCCGTCTTTGCGCTCGGCGATCTTGGCCTCGAGTTCCTTGGTGACCTCGGGGTCGCGCAGGGTGGTGACGTCGCCCAGGGCGCGGCCCTCGGCGATGTCGCGCAGGAGGCGGCGCATTATCTTGCCCGAGCGGGTCTTCGGCAGGTCGCCGGACCAGATCACCCGCTTCGGACGGGCCAGCTTGCCGATCCGCCCGGCGACGTGCTCGCGCAGCTCGTCGACCATCTCGTCGCTGCCATCGAGGTCGCCCTCGAGGGTGACGAAGGCGCAGATCGCCTGGCCGGTGTCCTCGTCGCTCTGGCCGATCACCGCGGCCTCCGCCACCTTCGGGTGGGAGACGATCGCCGACTCGACCTCGGCCGTGGAGAGGCGGTGGCCGGAGACGTTGATCACGTCGTCGATCCGCCCCAGCACCCAGAAGTAGCCGTCCTCGTCTTCGCGGGCAGCGTCGCCGACCAGGTAGGTCTCCTTGCCGAAGCGGGAGAAGTAGGTCTCGATGAAGCGGTCGTCCTCGCGGTAGAGCGTGCGCAGCATCCCCGGCCAGGGGCGGCGCAGGACCAGCAGCCCCTCTCCCCCCTCGACCGGCTCGCCGCTCTCGTCGAAGACCGCGGCGTCGACCCCCGGCAGCGGCTTCGTCGCCGAGCCGGGCTTGGTCGCGGTGATCCCCGGCAGCGGCGAGATCATGATCTGGCCGGTCTCGGTCTGCCACCAGGTGTCGACGATCGGGCAGCGTTCGCCGCCGATTACCTTGTGGTACCAGAGCCAGGCCTTGGGGTTGATCGGCTCGCCGACGCTGCCCAGCAGGCGCAGCGAGGAGAGGTCGTGGCGGCCCGGGTAGTCGGCTCCCCACTTCATGCAGGCGCGGATCGCGGTCGGCGCGGTGTAGAGGATCGTCACCCCGTAGCGCTCGATCAGCTCCCACCAGATGTCCTTGTCGGGGTAGTCCGGCGCCCCCTCGTACATCACGCTGGTCGCCCCGTTGGCGAGCGGGCCGTAGACAATGTAGGAGTGGCCGGTGACCCAGCCGACGTCGGCGGCGCACCAATAGACGTCCTCCTCGGGCTTGAGGTCGAAGACGTAGCGGTGGGTGTAGGCGACGCCGGTCAGGTAGCCGCCGGTGGTGTGGAGGATTCCCTTCGGCTTCGCGGTCGAGCCCGAGGTATAGAGGATGTAGAGCGGGTCCTCGGCGTTCATCGGCTCGGACGGGCACTCGGCCTCGGCGGCGGCGCAGGCGTCCTCGAACCAGACATCGCGTCCCTCCTGCATCTCGCACTCGGCCCCGGTGTGGCGGACGACGAAGATCGTCTCGATCGAGCCGACCCCGCCAAGCACCTCGTCGACCTGGGCCTTGACCGGCGCAGTCTTGCCCTTGCGACGGGCGCCGTCGACAGTGACAAGCGCCTTGGCTTCGGAGAACTCCATCCGCTCGCGCACCGCCTCGGGCGAGAAGCCGCCGAAGACGACGTTGTGGATCGCCCCGATCCGGGCGCAGGCCAACATCGCCACCGCGACCTGGGGGATCATCGGCAGGTAGATCCCGACCACGTCGCCCTTCTCAATCCCGTGGTCGCGCAGAGCGTTAGCGAAGCGCTGGGTGTCGGCCAGCAGCTCGGCGTAGGTGACCTCGCGCTCCTCGCCCTCCTCGCCACGCCAGTGGAAGGCGACCCTGCCGCCCCGGCCTGCCTCGACGTGGCGGTCGAGGCAGTTGGCCGAGGCGTTGAGCGTCCCGTCGGGGAACCATTTGTAGAAGGGGGGGTTGGACCCGTCGAGCCCCTGGCTCGGCGGCTCGGCCCAGTCGAGCAGCTCGGTCGCCTGGCGCAGCCACCAAGCCTCGGGATCCCTGGCCGCCTCCTCGTAAACTGCAGGATCGCTCCAGAGCGCCCGCTCGCGGAACCCCGCTGAGGGCTCGAAGCGCTCCACCTCCAGCAGAGCACTCAGCTCCTGCTCCAGATCCGTGTTGACCTCGCCTGCCATTTCGCTCCTTCCTCGCCACTTCCCGAGGTCAAAACGGTAGCCGCTCGGCCACCGCTACCCTGACCCGGTGCTGTTCCGCCAGATAATCCACGAGGATCTGGGCTGCGCCTCCTACCTCGTGGGCGACACCGCCTCGGGGGTCGCCGCCGTAGTCGACCCGCAGTGGGACGTCGATCCCTACCTGCACCTGGCCCGCCTGCACGGGGTGCGGATCGAGCACGTGCTGGAGACCCACAACCACGCCGACCACGTCTCCGGCCACGGCCGGCTGGCGCGTGCCACGGGCGCGACGATCCACATCCACGAGCTGGCCGAGGCCGAGTACCCGCACGAGGCCTTCGGCGACGGCTGGCGGTTGGAGCTGGGCGAGGGAGCGAGCATCGAGGCGATCCACACTCCCGGCCACCGCCCCGAGCACACCTCCTTCCTGCTGCGCGACGCGGCCCGCGGCGACGACCCCTGGGCGGTGCTGAGCGGCGATTGCCTATTCGTCGGCGACGTCGCTCGTCCCGACCTCGCGATCGAGCCACGCGAGGGCGCCGCCGACATCTTCCGCTCCCTGCACGAGCGCCTGCTGGCGCTGCCCGAGGAGACCGAGGTCTGGCCTGGACACCTCGGCGGCTCGCTCTGCGGCAGCTCGGGGATCGACCTCAAGACCTGCTCGACGATCGGCTTCGAGCGCCGCCACAACCGTGCACTGGCCTTCGAGAGCGAGGCCGAGTTCGTCGAGGAGGCGGTCGCGACGATCGGCAGCAAGCCGCCCAACGTCGCCCACATCGTCTCGCTCAACCGCGGCCCGCTGGTCGAATCGATCGGCTCGCCGACGCAGCTGACCCCGCACGGCTTCGAGGCGGCGATCGCCGCCGGCGCCCTGGCGATCGACTCGCGCACCAACGAGCAGTTCGACGAGGCCCACATCCCCGGCTCGATCAGTGCCTCCGCCTACGACACCGGCTTTGCCACCAAGGTCGCCGAGATGGTTCCCGTCGACGCCGAGCTGCTCGTCGTCGCCGCCTCCGACGGCAACGAGCTCGAGGCCGCCGAGCTGCTCGCCGCCGTCGGCCTGCGCGTGCGCGGCTTCCTCGGCGGCGGCATGACCGCCTGGCGCGCCGAGGACCGCCCGGTGGAGCGGATCGAGGCGATCGACCTGGCCGAGCTGGCGCGGCGGCTGGATTCGGGCGACGGGCCGCAGGTGCTCGACGTGCGCAACGCAGCCGAGTACGCCGAAGGCCACGTCCCGGACTCGATCCACATCCCCTTCGCCGAGCTCCGCGACCGCCTCGACGAGCTGCCCCGCGAGCAGCCGATCGCGACGATCTGCAAGGCCGGCAAGCGCAGCGGCCTAGCCGCCTCAATCCTGCAGCGCGAAGGCTTCGAGGGCGTGATCCACGTCAGCCGCGGCAACGCGGCGATGTGGGGCAAGGTGGGCGCGGCGGCTTAGTACCCGGGCGGGTGGCGGGCGACGAAGCCTTCGGGCGAATCGACTGGAGAGCTGTGCCAGCGGGGGCCGGGGCCGCCGACGGTGTCGAAGGCGAGGCCGGCGATGATCATCCAGGCGTGGCCGGAGTTGGCGTAGACGGTGATCCACTTGCCGGGGCCCGGTTCACCCCAGGTCTCCAGGCCGGTCGAGTCGAGCGGGCTTTCGAGGAAGCCGCCGCCGTGCAGGGCGAAGCTGACTGAGCCCGAGCAGTCGTAGCCGGAGTCTTCGAAGGAGCCGTGGCCGCCGCCCCAGACGTAGGGGGTGGTGGCGATCGAGTTGGCGGCTTCGATCGCGCCGGCAATTGCCGCGGGCGCCGCGCTGGGCACGCTGGCCTGGCTTTCGGAGATGTATTCGGCGCTCTCGCCGGGGGTCAGCGGTGCCGGCGTGCCGGTCACCGGGGCGGGGGCGCCGGTGGTGCTGGCGATCTGTTCTGAGATCGAGGCGAGGTTGTCGCTCAGCGCTTCTTCGCGCGACTCGAGCGCTTCCATCGCTTCCTGGCGCGCGGCCTGCGCCGACTTCAGTTCGGCGAAGCGCGCCTCGGCTTCGTCGCGGGCAGAGGCGACTTCCTTCTCCTTGACGGCGATCGAGTCGCGGGCGTCTTTGATCTGCAGGCGAACGGCGGTCATCCGCTTGACCGCGGCGCGCGCTTCGTCGCGCAGGCCCTTGACCCGCGAGGCGACCGAGTCGTCGTATTCCTGGATCTGGTTGAGGTAGTCGGCGCGGGTGTTGACTTCCGACCAGCTGGCCGAGTCGAGCACGACGTTGAGCATGTCGGGGCTGCCCGACTCGTAGATCGCGATCAGCCGCTCGCGCAGGACGCCAAGCGCGCGCCGCAGGCGGGCACGGACCTCGGCCAGGTGGCGCTGATCGGCTTTGAGCTCCTTCGTCGCGGCGTCGAGCTCGTCCTGCTTTTCGCTCAGTTCGGCCTCGACCGCGGCCTGCTGGCGGCGCAGCGCCGAGACTTCGCCGATCATCGAGTCGATCGCCTGGTTCTGTTCGGCGATCGTCGCCGCCAGCGCACTCTGGCTTTCGCGCACGTGGCTGAGCTTGCCCTGAGTAGCGTCGAGCTTTTCTTCCAGGTCCTTGGCCGGCGCCGAGGCGACCAGGCAGAGAGCGGCGAGCAGCAGCGCCGCGGGCAGCAGCAGCCGCCAGGAGTTACCGCGAAGGGGAGCGCGCATCGGCGGCGCACGGTAGCGAAGTGGGCGCGAGATTGTGAGCCGTTGCTAACAATTTGCAACTTCCCTTGCAGAAAAGGGCTGCAAGCAGGAGAAATCCCCGCTGAGCCGACGCCGGGGGTGATTCGGCCGACCTTGTGGTGGGAGGGGTCTGGTCGCCCTCCAGTCGACAGGGTTCGGCCGACCGGTTTCAGCGGTTCTTGTAGGTAGACAGCAGTGGGGCCACCGCGCGACACGGGTTGATCGTCATCTTCAGTTCACCCCCCTCTACACGCTGGCTCGACGGGCGATATAGATCGTCTTGGTGTGCCGGTCGGTATCGAGCGGCTGCACCGGGACTCCATCCAAGCCGTGGCCGTAAACGTCTAGGCACTCCAGGCCGGCCCGCTTCAGAGCTTCACGCATGTCGGCCTCGGAGAAGTGGCGCTGGCGGTGGACGGATGCTTCGCCCAGTTCGGCCGTCGGCGTGCCGTCGTCACCTTGCACTTCCAGACGCGATTCGCAGAGCGAGCCTGCGGGCGCCTCGGGTGATGTCAAGCCACGCCAAACGAAGCGCTTGCCGTTCTGCTCAAGCACGGAGGTCTCGGCGTAGAAGGTCCGGTAGACGAGCAGCTCGTTCACATCGAACAAGATCAGGCCGGTGTCTGCGAGGTTGGCCCGCATGCCGCGGAGCGCGTCCTCCAGTTCGTCCACGCTCAGTAGGTAGTTGATCGCGTCATCGAGCGCCCAGACGAGATCGAACTCGCCAAGCTTCGGCAGCTCACGCATGTCGGCCACTGAAAGCGCAACGGAGTCACTCGACTTCTCTTGAGCCAGCGCGACCATCGCGGGCGAGATATCGCAGCCCGTGACCTGCCAGCCGCGGGGCAGCATCGGCAGGAAGCTCTTGCCCGTCCCGCAGGCAACGTCGAGCAGGTGCCGGCCGCTGAGCCCATGAGGCTCAAGGATCTTCAGCAGGTCGGCCAGCCAGCCCTCGTAGTCGTAGTGGGCCGTGAAGTCGTCGTAGGCGGGCGCCATCGCCTGAAAGGTCTCCAGCGCCGAATCCTCCCGCGAGTCCCTGATCGTGGCGCCCATAACCGGAAGACCAGCAATTGCTCAGGAAAGGTTTCTGCAATAGCGACAGCGGAGCCGCCGAGGTTAGGCAGGACTTGGCGCTCGTCAGCCTCGCCAAGTCCTACCCCGAGTCCTCAGCGGTTCTTGACGGAAGACAGCAGCGGAGCCACCGTCGAGCATGGCGTGATCGTCATCGCAACTTACCCCCTTTCTTACATGCTGCGTAGGATCGGTACAGGTCATGTGAGTTGTGGGTACAGCCGCGTGGCTCAGACGGCCTGGGTGCTGCAACCCCTGCGCTCCCAGGTCGTCGTCCTGCTGCTCGCTACGAACTGCATCCTGAGCGCTTCTCAGGCCATCTGGGGAGAGCAGGACTTGGCTTCGTCAGCCCGTCAAGCTCTGCCCTCCCTCCTAGCGGTTCTTGATCGTGGACAGGACCGGCGCGATAACTGGACACGGCTGGATCGTCATCAAGGCTCACCCCCTTTCCTTTGCCTTAAAACTTTTTGAGTAATTCTAAAAGTCTAAAGCAATCAGAAAGCAGATTTCGCCCAGCCGCCAAATACAGATACTTTTCTGTCCAAACGATGCGGCCATACCGATCTGAAGACCTCGTAGTACCGGATGGCCTGAGCGAGAGGAGCAGGCTTTGTCAGCAAAGAAAAGGCCGAATACCAAGCAGGTAGATCGGGTGCCGGAGAAGGAGACGAAGAAAAAGAAGAAGCTCTCTCTCAAAGAGCGGCTCATCAAGGCGATGGCCCACCCCCTGCGAGTACGAATCCTCGCCTACATGAACGATCGGGCGTGGAGTCCCAACGAACTGTCAAACGAGCTGGCGGAGGGACTGAGCCAAGTCAGCTATCACGTCAAAGTTCTCAAAGATTACGAGCTGATCGAAATGACGAAAACGGAGCCCAGGCGCGGGGCGGTTGAGCATTTCTATCGCGCCGTGGAGCGAGTCTTCATGCCCTCAAGCATCACCAAGCAGCTTCCGAAGTCGGGGCAACGGGTCATGTTCATGGACACCATGGAAGATGCCGACAAGGACGTGGTCGCTTCGCTCGAGTCAGGAAGATTTGATGCGCGTGACGACTACCACGTCAGCTACACGCCGGTAGATCTAGACGACCAGGGCGCCAAAGACGCTGAGAAGCTGGCTGACAAGTTCGTGGAAGATCTCCTCGATCTAGAGACAGAATCAGCGAAACGGCGTGCAAATGCCGAGGGCGACGGCGAGCACGTCCCGATCAGCGCCAGCGTTCTGGTCTTCGGCTCAGACCAGGCCGAGCGGGAGAAGTCCCCTTCGAGGAAGCCGCGCCGGAAGAAGAAAAAGCGCGGTTAGAAATAATGCTCAGAATTCCCTGTTAATACGAATTCTATTTCGATCTACTATCGCCCGCGCACCGGGCGTAGGGCCTGGGAGGGCGTCGTCAGCAAAACCCTCCCCCGTGCGGACGCTCGGTGCACCCTTCGGAGGAAGGGAGGGCGGCACGGTCCCAACAACAGCCGCCCTCCCACAAACGTAAGGGAGCATCGCCATCCGAGCCAGAGCAGCGCTTCGGCTGCGGATCTTGAAGCCCGTGGGTGCTCCCGGGGAGGGATGCCGGTGCCCCTCCCCAAAACACTCAAGCGAGGCTCCCGCCGAGCGTTTTGGGGAGGGGCACCGGCATCCCTCTGCGTGTCTACGCCAGCAGCTTTGCCTTGGCTTTGTCGAACTCCTCGGAAGAGAGCGCGCCCTTCTCCTTCAGCTCATTGAGCTTGTGCAGTTCGTCAGCGGGGGTCGTGTGGGCCTGTTCGCGGACGTAGGAGTCGAAATGCTGCTTGGCCTCCGCTTGCGCCTTGATCGTGCGGTCGCGCATGCCGCTGCCGCGGGCGATCAGGTAGATCAGCGCGGTCAGGAACGGGATAAAGACGAGGAACAGCACCCAGGCCGCCTTGACCCAGCCTGACGTTTCATGGTCGCGGAAGAGGTCGGTGAGGATCGTGATCAGGATCCAGATCCAGATGACGAAGAAGAAGACCTCGAAGGCAACGAGGAGGGCTTCTCCGATGTTGATGTCGGCAAACGGCAAGGGAAATCCTTTCGGCGTTGGCGAGATTGCTACGAGTATCTCAGCCGACGACGATCTTGCCGTGCATGAAGGTGTGGATCGTGCAGTGGTAGCTGAAAGTGCCCCGGCGTTCGAAGCGCACGGCGAAGGAGTGGCCGGGCTTGATGTGGCCGCTGTCGAAGACGCCCTTGTCGGTCGCCGTGTGCGCCGTACCGGAGGAGTTCGAGAAGACGACCCGGGTGCCCTTGGCGACGTTCAGAGTGCGCGGGTGGAATTCAAAGTGGCTGATGTCGACCGTCTTGACACCGCTTGCCGTGGCCGGCCCGGGGGCGGCGGCCGGTGCGGCCTGGCTGGCAATCAGCGCCAGGGTGAGGACGAGGCAGGCGACGATTCGCTTCATCGGCCGTTCTACGGAGCCAACCGCGCCTCGGTTCAAAGCCGCTGCGAAAAAAGCACCGCGGCGACGGCGGTCGCCAGGTTGAGGCTGGAGACGCCCTCGCGCATCGGGATCGCCAGGCGGGCGTCGGCGCGCTCCAGCAGCGGCGGGCTGAGCCCGTAGCGCTCGCTGCCGAAAATGAGGATCGAGCGTGGCGCGAGCGTGGCCCGGTCGAGCGGCTCGCCCTCGGGAT
>CAVZVK010000011.1:0-393914 GCA_963778715.1 uncultured Solirubrobacterales bacterium | reverse complement strand
CACCTGAGCGCGCTGACCCTGCACCACCTGCGCCTCGGCTTCCTCGTCCACGAGATGCCGCTGCCGCCGCGGCGCGTCCACGAGTACCTGCGCGCAACCGATCCGGTCGCCGCCGACGTCACCCTGCTTACCGTCGCCGACCGCCTCTCCGCCCGCGGCAGCGGTCCCTTCGCCACCGAGGAGGCGATCGAGGCCCACCTCGAGCTGGCCCGCCAGATGCTCGCCGCCGCCCTCGACTGGCGCCGCGACGGCCCGCCGCAGCCGCTCCTGCCGGGCGACGAGCTCGCCGCCGAGCTCGGCATCGCCGAGGGGCCGGAGCTCGGCGAGCTGATCGCCGAGCTCGAGGCGGCCCAGTACGCGGGCGAGGTGGGCACCCGCGAGGAGGCCGTCGCCTGGGCGCGCGGCCTGCGCGGGTAGGCTCCGGCCTTGCTTTCGGCGAACGAGACGAGGAGAGACGATGGCTGACCCGGTGCGGCTGGAGCGGGACGGGGCCGTGGCGGTGCTGGTGCTGGACGACCCGCCGCTCAACCTGTTCGGGAAAGAGGCTTTCGAGGCGCTCGAGGCGCGGGTCGCCGAAGTCGAGGAGCTCCGACGCGCGGGCGCTGGTCTGGCGCGCCGAGGGCGAGGTCTTCACCGGCGGCGCCGACGTCAACGTCTTCGCACGGCACCAGCCCCGAGGGCGGCGGCGAGATGTTCGCGGCGCTGGTCGCCGGGGTGCGGCGGCTGGAGGCGCTGCCGATCCCGACCCTCGCCCTGGTCCACGGGCTCTGCCTGACCGCCGGCCTGGAGGTCTCGCTCGGCTGCGACCTGATCTGGGCGACCGAGTCGGCCCGGTTCGGCCTGGTCGAGGCGGTCGTCGGCCTCACCCCGGGCGCGGGCGGCACCCAGCGGATGGCGGAGCGGGCCGGCCCCGGCCGGGCGCGCGAGTTCGTGATGACCGGCGGCCTCTACGACGCGCCGACGCTCGAGCGCTGGGGCGTGATCAACCGCGTGGTCGGCGACGACGAGCTGCTCGAGAAGGGGATGCGCTTCGCCCACCGGCTCGCCGCCGGCCCGACCAGGGCCCACGGGGCGACCAAGCGCCTGGTCCGCGCCTACCTCGAGGGCGGCGTCGACAAGGCCGACGCGGAAACCCCGGCGGTCTCCGGCGGGCTCTTCGCGACCGAGGACCTGCAGAACGCGGTCAGGTCGTTCCTCGAGGACGGCCCCGGCAAGGCGACGTTCGAGGGCCGCTAGGAGGGCGCGCATGGCCACTCGGTCCGCTACGCTGCCGGCCGCATGGGCAAAGAGGAGAAGATCGAGATGGAGGGCGAGATCACCGAGGCCCTCCCCAACACGATGTTCCGCGTCAAACTCGACAACGACCATGACGTGCTGGGCCACATCTCGGGAAAGATGCGCCGCCACTACATCCGCATCCTCCCCGGCGACCGCGTCAAGATCGAGCTTTCCCCGTACGACCTCGACCGCGGCCGCATCACCTACCGCTACAAATAGCCCGCCGCCGCCTCCGGGTCAGGGTCGGCCATCTCGGCGATCAGCGCCGACCAGGCGAAGTCCTTGGCGCCCATGCCGGTGCCGTCGCGCGGGTCGTAGTACTCGCGCAGGCCTTCGCGCTCGACCGCGCCGATCAGGCCGGCCGCCAGTCGCGCGCGCCGCCTCCTCGTAGCCGAGCCGGCGCAGCCCGATCCAGGCCAGCCAGGCGGTGTTGACCCAGGTCGGCCCGCGCCAGTAGCGGCGGATCGGGCCGCGGCCGCCGTCCGGGTTCGTAGGTGGGCTCGCGAGGCGGCGACCGAGGGCGGCGCGACCGGGGTCAGGAACTCGCTCGGGTTCGAGCAGGTGCTCCTCGACCAGGCGCCTGCCGATCTCCTCGGGCAGGTCGGGCAGGGCCAGCGGCGCCAGCGCCGCGCAGGTGAGGACTCGCGGCCGCGCGCCGCCGGGCTGGGCCTCGTCGAGGAAGGCGCCGAGGCGCTCGTCCCAGAGCCGCTCGACCAGCGCCGGCGTCGCCGAGGGCCGGCCCAGCGCCTGCAGCGAGAGCGACCAGAGCGTGTTGACGACGACCTCGCAGAGGACCGGGCCGCCGCGCTCGCGGATCGCGGCGGGCGTCGAAGCCGAGCCTGCGGTTGCGGCGGACCAGCAGCGGGAAGCCGATCCGCGAGTTCGCCCGCCGGCCCCAGACCGGGTCGAACTTGGGCGAGGCGTCGAGGCCCGACTCGTCGGGCTGGACGATCCAGAGCAGCCCGTCGCCCTCGAGGTCGCGGTTGGCCGCCAGCCAGTCCATCTGGGCGGCGATCCGCGGCTCCTCGGCCGGGTCGCCGACCGCGATCCGCCAGGCCCAGGCGAGCAGCGGCGGCTGGATCGTCTCGGTCTGGAAGGCGCTGCGGGAGAGCGACGTTGTAGAAGGGCAGCCGGGTCAGCGAGACCTTGCGGTCCCAGAAGATCGTGTGGCCGATGAAGCCGTCCTCGCGCTGGGCGGCGAGCAGGCTCTCCAGCTCGGCCGCGCGCGCGTGCCGGGTCGAAGCGCCGCCAGACGATCGCCGCGAAGCACGAGTCCCAGTACCACTGCCAGGGGTAGCGGCCGGGGCTCGGCTGCGTGTAGGCGAAGCGCACGCCGTCGCGCTCGCCCTCCAGCCAGTTCTGGCGGAGGACCCGCTCGGCGATCGTCGCATCGACGGCGCGTCGGCTCCGTCGCTCAGCGTCACACTGCGGTGCGGCGCATTCCGCGCAGGGCGAGGGCGCCGAGCAGGGCCGAGCAGCCCGACCAGCGGCGACGATTCCCGGCCAGGTGTCGCCCAGGTGACGCCGCCGAGGAAGCCCTGGCGGGCGGCTTCGAGGACCTGGGTCACCGGGTTGACCTGGGCGACCGTCTGCGAGCCAGCCCTGCAGCAGCGCCAGCGGGGCGTAGGCGGTGGTGATGAGGATCAGCGCCAGCATGCCCGCCTGCATCAGCGGCGCCGCCGACTGGGTCTTGAAGCTGGAGCGCCAGCATCGACGCCCCAGCAGGCGGCGACGACGGCCATCCCGACGACCATCGCGTAGGCGATCGAGCAGCCCGTCGACGCCGGGGAAGTGGGCGCCGACCGCGAGCGCGATGCACGAGCACGAAGGTCGCCGGGATCAGCGACCGGGCGCTGGCCGCGAGCACGCGTGCCGGAGAGCAGCACCCAGCGGGGGGCGGGGGAGGCGAGCAAGCGGTCGAAGCCAGCCCTGCTCGATGTCGCGGGCGAGGTTGACGCCGGCCGCGGCGCCGGTGAAGCCGGCGCCCTGCAGCATGCTGACCGGGATCATGAAGCTCGCGTAGCTGTCGGTGTGGAAGCCGCTCAGCGTCGGTCAGGCCGCCGAAGACCGCTGTTGAGGCCGAGGAAGAAGATCGTCGGCGCCAGCACGCCGGGGATCGCCGCCCCCGGCACCCGCAGCAGCTCGTTCTTGGCCGCGCGCCATCAGCGCCCCGATCGTCGCCAGGTTCGCGCGCCAGGGCGGGATCGCGACCGACGCACTCCATCAGCCGACCCTCAGCCGGTGGCGCAGGGCCCGCGGCGCTCAGCACGAGCGCCGAGCCCGACGATGCCGAGCGATCGCGAGCACCGCTTCGAGCAGTCTCGGCGGCCGAGACGCCGGAGATGATCGGGTCGCGGATCCCTTCGACGATGAAGCTGAGCGGGTTGTATTCGGCGATCGTCTGCGCCGGCTCGATCAGCAGGTCCAGGCGGGAAGAAGGCGGTGGAGAGGAAGAGGACGACGAAGACGAGCGGGAACATCCCCTGGACGACCGCTGGCGCCGCCGGTGCGCAGGGCGATCGCGGCGCCGATCGCCGCCGAACGGCGAGCGCCGCGGCGGTGACGAGGACGATCAGCGATCAGCGCCCCGGGGACGCCGCTCGTCGATTGTCGGCCCCGAAGATCAGGCCGATCGCGAGGAACCAGAGCGAGGCGAAAGAGCCCAGCGCGGCCGTCCCGGCCAGCCTGCCGAGGACGATCGTGAAGCGGGGGATCGGGGTCGAGAAGAGGCGGTCGGTGAAGCCCATCTCGATGTCGAGGGCGAGCGCGATCGCCGCCGCTGTTGCCGGCCAGCGATCAGGGACTGCATCATCGCCCCGGCGAGCATGAACTGGAGGAAGCTCTGCGACCGGCGGGAAGCCGGGCAGGTCGACCGCCGCGCCGGCGCCGCCGGTCTGGACCGCCAGCAGCAGGGTCGGGAAGACGACGATCGGCGCCATCAGCTGCGGGCGGCGGAAGGTCTGAAGCGTCCGAGCGCCTGCCCAGGGCCGCGACACCACGCGCAGGTTGAGGAGCGAGCCGTTCGCTCAAGCCTCGACCGGCCTCCTGCTCGGAGCCCTCGCTCGTCCTCCTCCGAGGTGATGGCCGGTGGTTGCTCGACGAAGACGTCGTCGAGGGTGGGGTGGACCAGTTCCAGCGAGTCGACCCCGATCCCGGCCTCGTCGAGCGCCCGCACGACCCGCGGGATGTCGGCGCGCGCCGCTCGGGGACCTCGACCAGGACCGTCCTGCCGTCCACCGGCGGGCAGCAGCTTGCCGAACCGTGCCGCAGGCGCCGCTCGGCCTCGGCGACCGAGCCCTCCTCGAGCTGCAGGCGGATGTGGGGATTGCCGATCTCGGCCTTGAGCGCCTCGGGCGTGCCCTCGGCGACGATCCGGCCGCTGTCGATGATCCCGACGTTGTCGGCGAGCTGGTCGGCCTCCTCGAGGTACTGCGTGGTGAGGAAGACGGTGGTGCCGTCGTCGTTCAGCGCCCGCACCTCCTCCCAGATCGTCTTGCGGCTGACCGGGTCGAGGCCGGTGGTCGGCTCGTCGAGGAAGAGGACGCGGGGCTCGTGGACGAGCGCGGCGGCGAGGTCGAGCCGGCGCTGCATGCCGCCGGAGTACGTCGCCGACGCGGCGGTCGGCGGCGTCGGCGAGGCCGACCCGCTCGAGCAGCGCGTCGGCGCGCTCGCCGGCCCTCCGCGCGTGGGGATGCCCTGGAGGGTCGCCTGCAGCCGGATCAGCTCGCGGCCGGTCATCAGCGGGTCGAGCGCCGCTTCCTGCAGGGCGACGCCGATCGCCGCGCCGCACCGCGCGCGCCTCCTCGACCACGTCGTGGCCGGCGACGCGTCGCCCGCCCGCCGGTCGGCAGCAGCAGCGTGGTCAGCATCCGCACGGTCGTCGTCTTGCCGGCCCCGTTGGGGCCGAGGAAGCCGTAGATCTCGCCCTCGGCGACCTCGAGGTCGATGCCCTGCACGGCCTTCACCTCGCCGAAGGCGCGCTCGAGGCCCTCGACGACTATCGCCGGCACTCAGGCCTCGGTCGGCTCGGCGGCGAGCGGCGGCAGCGACTCGACCCAGCGCCGCCCGTTGGCCCGCTCCAGCGCCTCGGCGGCGTCGAGCAGCAGCTCGTCGCGCCCCCAGGCCGCCTGCAGCTGCAGGCCGATCGGCATCCCGTCGGCGCTGAGCCCGACCGGGACGCTGATCGCCGGGATCCCGGTCAGGTTGGCGAGGCCGGCGCCGCGCACGTTCGCCTCGTCGGCGGTCAGCATGCCCGAGGGAGCTCGACCAGCGGCGCCTCGAGCGGCGGGGCGACCGCCGGCACGGTCGGCCAGGCGAGCACGTCGACGTCCTCGAAGAGCGCCGCCAGGCGCCGCCGCATCGCGGTGCGCACCCGCTCCGACTTGACCACCGCGGCCGCCGGCAGCAGCATCCGGTACTTGGCGAAGCCGCGGTTGATCGGGGTCAGCTCGGGGTTCAGCTCGTTGAGCCGCTGCGGCGTCGACCCCGCCGAGCCCCTCGGCGTTGGCGATGAGCACCGCCGCCAGCGCCGAGGCGTCGAGGTCGGCCAGCTCGATCTTGCGGACCTCGCCGCCGGTCGCCTCGCGCAGCTGCCTCGATCGCCGCCTCGCAGGCCTCGCGGACCTCCGGGGCGACGTCCTCGGCGACGGCGTCGCTCGACCACGCCGATCCGCAGGCCCGACGGCTCGCCCGCCGCCAGCTCCTCGCCGAACAGCGCCGAGCCGAGCAGGCGGCAGTCGGCGGCGTCGGCGCAGAGCGGCCCGGAGACGATCATCGTCGTCACGGCCGCCATGTGGTGGCCCGTCCATCGCCGAGCGGCCGAAGGTCGGCTTCAGCCCGGTCAGGCCGCAGTAGGCGGCCGGGAAGCGGATCGAGCCGATCCCGTCGGCGCCGACGGCGCCGGCGACGAGCCGCGCGGCGACCGCGGCGGCGGGGCCGCTCGAGGAGCCGCCGGGGCAGCGCTCGGTGTTCCAGGGGTTGCGGGCGGGGCCGTAGACGGAGGCGTTGCCCGTGCTGCTGGCGCCGGCCTCGTGCATGTTGCCGACCCCGACGATCACCGCCCCGGCGTCGCGCAGGGCGCGGTAGGGGCCGGACTCGCCGGGCGCGGTCGGGGCCAGCATTTCGGCGGCGCCGAAGCGCTGCGCCCGCCAGGGCAGCGGCCACTCGTCCTTGATCACGACCGGGACGCCGTGCAGCGGGCCCGTCGGGGCGGCCGTCGAGCATCTCGCGCGAGCGCTCGGGGAAGGTCTCGACCACGGCGTTGATCGCCGGGTTGCGCTCCTCGATCCGGGCCAGGCCGCGTCGAGCAGCTCGGCCGCGTCGGCCTCGCCGGAGGCGATCGCCGCCGCCTGCCCGCGCAGGGTCAGGTCGAGCGCGCTCAACTCGCTCGCGGCGCCTCTCGAGAGGTCCGGGTCGCGCTCGGGCTCGAGCTCGCCGAGGTCGAGCGAGAGCAGCTCGAGGATGCCGGGCCAGAAGAGCTGGTGGGCGGCGCCGATCACCGCGCGCTCGATCTCGTCCGCCTCGATTCCGAGCGACGCCAGGCCGCCGTCGATGAAATCGTCTGCCCGGTCCGCCGGCCCCCATCTCGGATCGCAACCCTACAGAGGCGGCTTGGCCGGGATCGTGCAACGCCGGCAGGCAGGGTGCATTCCGCCGGGCGGCGAAGGCAGAATCCCTGCCGCAACCCCTGTACGAACACCGGGGTTCCAGGTGCAGATCGTGCTTGCAGACAGCCGAAAACCGACGCCAACCGGGCGCGAGCGGCCTTCGCCGCCGCGCTTCGCCTGCCTGCTCGCCGGGCTGGCGCTCGTCGCCTGGCCCGGGAGCGCCGACTCGGCGCCCGCCCGCGTCATCGTCCTCGGCCAGACCGCGGAAACGCCGCCGCCCACCTGCCCGGGCAAGATCGTCAACGGCGTCGAGGTCATCCCCTGCCGGGTCGAGGGCCACGTGACCGGCTTCCAGGCGATCGCCGGCGGCGTCGCCGCGCCCTACGAGGCCCCCTTCGACGGCAAGATCGTCGCCTGGTCGATCACCCTCGCCCGTCCCTCGCGCACCGAGACCAAGACGACCAGCGACGAGATCGCCTATCTTCAACGAATTCCTCGGCAGCCCCTCGGAGGCGCGGATCGGCGTCCTGCGCCCGGTCGACGAAAGCAAGCCGCCCAAATACACGCTGGTCCGCCAGAGCCCGCTGCAGGTGCTCAACCCCTACTTCGGCAGCAAGGTCGATCTTCGCCCTCGAGCACCCGCTGACCGTGCTCCAGGGCCAGGTCGTCGCCCTCACGGTCCCGACCTGGGCGCCGATGTTCGCCTTCAACGTCACCGGCGAAAACACCTGGCGCGGCAGCCGCCTGCCCGGACCACTGCTCCAACCGCGCAGACATCCAGGCCGGCCACCCCCAGCAGGGCGTCGGCAAGACCAAGACCTACGGCTGCTACTACTCCAACGCGCGCCTGCTCTACACGGCGACGCTGGTCAAGACGCCCTAGCGACGCCAGCGCGCTCAGAGCGCGGGCTGGCGCAGCCGCAGTACGGGCAGTCGCTGACGTCGAGGCCGATCAGCTGGTCGCAGCGGCGGCAGGCGCGCAGGTTGTCCGGCGTGCGCGGCAGGGCCGAGGCGGAGGGGGCCAGCGGCAGGACCATCGCCACCGGCTGCATCTCCTCGCCGGTCTCGCGATCGACGTAGACCTGGCCCGGCTCGGCGTGGGCGAGCGCCTCGCGGCCGGAGGCCGGCGCCCGCATCCTGTAGAGCTGCTTCTCGTTCACGGCCGCGAACACTAATAGCTTGCGCGGAACCGATGCGCGTCCTCATCTTCCACGGCTACATGCTGCGCGGCACCGGCAGCAACATCTACAACGCCAACCTGGCGCCGGCGCTGGCCCGGCTCGGCCACGAGGTCCACCTGCTCTGCCAGGACCGCGAGGTCGAGATCGAGGGGGTCGAGATCCACAACCCCGACATCGGCGGCCTGCTGCCCGTCTACGTCAAGGACCCCTACGAGGGCTTCGAGGTCAAGGCCTTCCCGGAGCTGAGCGACGACGGAGCTCGACCGCTACATCGACGCCAACGTCGCCGCCGTCCGGGAGGTCGCCGAGCGGGCCGGCGGCATCGACGCCGCGCTCGCCAACCACCTGGTCATGGGCCCGGCGATCCTCGCCCGCGCCGACATCGGCCCCTTCGCCGCCAAGATCCACGGCTCGGCCCTCGAGTACACGGTCAAGCCGCATCCTCGGTTCCTTCGCCCTACGCCGAAGAGGGCATGGACGCCGCCTCCGGCGTCCTCGTCGGCTCCCGCCACACCGCCGAGTCCCTCTGGGCGGCGCTCCCGGATGTCGCCGGACCTGCGAGAGAAGACCCGCCTTGGGCCTCCCGGCGTCGACACCGAGCCTGTTCCGGCCGCGGGAGGCCGGGGTGGGGGGCCGAGCCGGACGCAGCGCGCTCGCCCGCAGGCCCGCCCCGCCGGCCCCATGGTCGTCTTCGTCGGCAAGCTGATCGTCTCCAAGGGGGTCGATCTGCTGCTCGCCGCCTGGCCGCTGGTCAGGGCCGCAGCACCCGGAGGCGCGAGCTGCAAGTCGCCGGGTACGGCGAGTACGAGGACGGGCTGCGGCGGCTGCTGGCGGCCCTCGAGCAGCGGCGACCTGGAGGACGCGCGCGAGGTCGCGCGGCTCGGCTGGGGGCTGGAGGGCGGGGAGGAGAAGCCGCTGCCGATCCTCTCGGCCTTCCTCGCCGACCCCCCGGCCGGCTACGCCGAGGCCGCGCAGGGGCATGGCCGGCTCGGTCGAGTTCATCGGCCGGCTCGAGCACGACGAGGTGGCGGAGCTGCTGCCCGATGCCGAGGCGCTGGTCATGCCGAGCACCTTCCCGGAGGCGTTCGGGATGGTCGCGGCCGAGGCCGCGGCCTGCGGGGCGCTGCCGGTCTCCGCCGGCCACTCGGGGATGCTGCGAGGTCTCCCGCCAGCTGCCGGCGGCGCTGCCGGCCGGAGGTCGGTCGGCTGACCTCGTTCCCGGTCGAGGAGGGCGCCGTCGAGGCGATCGCCGAGCGGCTCAACGGCTGGCTGGCGCTGCCGGAGGCGGAGCGCGGAGGCCGCTCGGGAGGCCCTCGTCGAGACGGCGCGGCGGCTCTGGAGCTGGGAGGGGGTCGCCCGCGGGGCGATCGCCGCTTCGCGGGGCGAGCTTGACCGTCTGCCGCTTGCATAGAATGCGCGCCCCGGGTCCCGGGACCTGATTTCCGAATGATTGGCCGCCTCCCGATAGCGAAGATGCTCGCCGCCACCGTCGCGCTGACCGCGGCGATCTCGGCGGTGATGCTCTCGATCAACTGGGACGGCCAGGAGGCCTCGACCGCGGCGCCGAAGATCGACCAGCTGCTCGACGTGATGATCGTCCTCTCGTCCTTCGTCTTCTCGCTGGTGATGGTGATGCTCTTCTACGCGCTCTGGAAATTCAAAGCCAAGCCCGGCGACGAATCCGACGGCGAGCCGATCCACGGCAACACCCGGCTCGAGGTCGCCTGGACCGTGATCCCGACGATCATCGTCCTCTTCGGCGCCGGCTACAGCTGGTCGGTCCTCAACGAAATCGAAGCGAAGGCCGCCGGAACGCGCTGACGGTCGACGTCTTCTCCCAGCAGTACGCCTGGAGCTTCGGCTACCCGGGCAAGGGCAACGTCTGGTCGCAGGGCGAGCTGCACGTCCCGGTCGACCGCCAGGTCCAGTTCAAGATGCACGCCCAGGACGTGATCCACTCCTTCTGGGTCCCCGAGTGGCGGATCAAGAAAGACAACGTCCCGGGGATCACGACGACCGCGATCGTCACCCCGGACAAGCTCGGCACCTACCAGCTGATCTGCACCGAGCTCTGCGGCTTCGGCCACGCCTCGATGCGGGCCAAAGTCGTCGTCGAACCGCCGGCCGACTTCCGCAAATGGGTCGCCGGCGCTGACCGAAAAGGTCCCGCCGTCGCTGACTGGAATCGATCAGCCAGGACACGGAGACCAACCCGGTGCCCGTCGGCGCCGGCGGGGCATAATGGAGGCGCTGCTGATGGTCGCTGCGATCAAGCAACCGGGATGGATTCGCGGCGCGCTCGGCGCGCTGCTCGGCGCCGCCTTCGGCTTCGCCCTGGTCGTCGCCCTGCGCAAGGCCTCCGGCCTGCCCGCCTTCCAGACCGAACAGACCGGCTACCCGCAGGTCGTCGTGCCGCTGATCACCGGCGCCGCTCGGCTTCCTCGCCGGCTTCGGCTGCTTCGACTACTGGCTGCGCTGGGCGGCCGGCATGCCGACGATCCCCGACGACCACTCCCAGCACGGCGCCAAGAGCTGGAAGGACTACTTCCGCTTCAACACCGATCACAAGGTGATCGGCATCCAGTACATCTGCACCACCTTCTTCTTCTTCTTCGTGGGCGGCCTGATGGCGATGCTGATCCGGGCCGAGCTGGCCCAGCCGGGCACCCAGATCGTCGACGCCGGCGACCTACAACAGCCTCTTCTCCACCCACGCGGTGCTGATGATCTTCGTCTTCGTGATCCCGGTCTTCGCCGGCATCGCCAACTACGTCCTGCCGCTGATGATCGGCGCGCCGGACATGGCCTTCCCGCGCCTCAACGCGCTCAGCTTCTGGATGCTGCCGCTGGCCGGGCTGCTCTTCATCGGCAGCTTCCTCGCCCCGGGCGGCGCCTTCGACGCCGGCTGGACCGGCTACGCGCCGCTCTCGACCGGGGCGCCGCTGGGGCAGTCGTTCTTCAACCTCGGCGTGCAGTTCGCCGGCGCCTCCTCGATCGCGACCGCGCTCAACTTCCTGGTCACGATCATCACCATGCGTGCGCCGGGGATGACCTTCTGGCGGATGCCGCTGCTGGTCTGGGCCAACCTCTCGACCTCGCTGCTGGTCGTCGCCGCGACCCCGTTCATCGCCGGCGCCCAGTTCATGGTCCTCTTCGACCGCGCCCTCGGCACACCAACTTCTTCCAGTTCGCCGGCGGCGGCGACGTGGTCAGCTACCAGCACATCTTCTGGTTCTACTCGCACCCGGCCGTCTACATCATGATGCTGCCCGGGTTCGGGATCATCTCCGAGGTCATCTCGACCCATGCCCGCAAGCCGATCTTCGGCTACCGGCTGATGGCCCTGGCGCTGATCGGGATCGTCGTGCTCAGCTACTCGGTCTGGGCCCACCACATGTTCGTCGCCGGCATGTTCAGCTGGCTGCGGGTGCCGATGATGATCACCACGCTGCTGATCGCGGTGCCGACCGGGATCAAGATCTTCTCCTGGCTGGGGACGCTCTACTTCGGCAAGATCCACACCTACTCGACGGCGATGCTGTTCGCGCTCGCCTTCATCGTCACCTTCACGATCGGCGGCATCAGCGGCGTGATGCTGGGCATGGTGCCGATCGACATCCACGTCTCCGACACCTACTTCATCGTCGCCCACATCCACTTCGTCCTCTTCGGCGGCTCGGTCTTCACGATCTTCGCCGGGATCTACCACTGGTTCCCGAAGATGACCGGGCGGATGTACGACGAGAAACTCGGCCGCGTCCACTTCTGGGGCACCCTGCTCGGCACCTGGGGCACCTTCATCCCGATGCACTGGATCGGG
This sequence comes from uncultured Solirubrobacterales bacterium, assembly GCA_963778715.1. Taxonomy (GTDB): domain Bacteria; phylum Actinomycetota; class Thermoleophilia; order Solirubrobacterales; family 70-9; genus VRUE01. The sequence goes on along the minus strand of CAVZVK010000011.1, from coordinate 382,029 downwards.
ATGGACGGGATGCCGCGGCGCGTCGCCGACTACGCGACCCAGTTCGGCAACTGGAACCTGCTGATCAGCTGCTTCGCCTTCATGCTCGGCGCCGTCCAGCTCGTCTTCCTCTACAACATGATCGTCAGCTGGCGCTTCGGCCCGCGCGCCGACGCCAACCCCTGGCGGGCCAACTCGATCGAGTGGCAGGTCTCCTCGCCGCCGCCGATCTTCAACTTCGACGAGATCCCGCGCGTCGTCGGCGGGCCCTACGAGTACGGCGTGCCCGGCGCCCGCCACGCGATCATGGCCGGCGAGGGCGTCGAGGCGCCGAACGAGCCGCGAGCCGGCCGTGGTGGGCTCGACATGAGCGAGGCTGCCGAGGCCAGGCCGCTGCTCGTCTTCCTCAACGAGGTCGCCGGCGGGCGCAAGCTGCTGCAGGCGGTCCGCGAGCGCGCCGAGAAGGTGCCTCGTTCGTCGCCGTCGCCGCGCCCCAGAACCAGCCCGCGGTCGGCCAGCTGATCGACTCCGGCGAGCTGCGCGACGCCGCCCGCGCCCGGGTCGAGGTGACGATGGCGATCCTCGCCGAGTACGGGATCGAGTCGGTCGGCGAGGTGATGGACCGCGAGCCCGTCGCTGGCGCTCGACGACGCGGTGCGCGCCCACGAGCCGGGCGAGGTGCTGCTCTCCTGCCTGGCCGAGCACGCGCTTCGGCTTCACCCGCAAGGACCTCGTCGAGTGGGCCGGAAGCCGCTTCGAGCCCGAGATCGCCGTCACCCACATCCCGGTGCGGATCGCCGACGACTCGATCAGCTGGGAGAAGAGCCACACGCTCGTCGTCGCGACCCAGACCGTCGCCGCGCCCGACCTGGTCAGCCGGCTCAAGGAGCGCGCCGCCGGGCACCCGCACCGCTACACGATCATCTGCCCGCGCACCGAGGACGTCACCGAGGCGGAGATCGTCCGCGACCTCGCCTCGACGCTGGCCGAGCTCTACCGCGCCGACATCGACGCCACCGGCCAGCCGATGAGCCCCGACCCCTTCCACGCCGTCCAGAACGCGATCGAGCACTACAGCGTCGACGAGGTGCTGATCTCGACCTTCGCCGGCGAGACCTCGCGCTGGCTCGAGGAGGACCTGATCGGCCGCGTGCGCGAGATCACCGAGAAGCCGGTCGAGCACCTCGAGGTCGGCCGGCCCGCCGCCGCCGTCGCCGCCGCCGTCGCCGAGGGAGGGGAGGCCTGATGGAGAGCGCCACCGTCGCCCTCGACCACGGCCACGAGGAGCACCACGGCCCGCCGGAGGCCAACCAGAGCTCGCGGATCGACCGCCAGACGCTGGGGATCCTGCTCTTCATCGTCTCCGAGGTGATGCTCTTCGGCGCCTTCTTCGCCGCCTACTTCTTCCTCCGCGTCGTCGTCCACCCGCCGAGCTGGCCGCCGCACCCCTACGAACTGCCGGTCGCGGTCGCCGGCGTCAACACGGCGATCCTCGTCTCCTCCAGCTTCACGATCCACTACGCGCTGGAGTCGATCCGCCGCGGCAACCGCAACGGCCTGAAACTCGGCCTGGTGCTGACCTGGCTGCTCGGCGCGACCTTCCTCTTCATCCAGATCAACGAGTACGTGCACCTCGGCTTCAGCGCCCGCGACCTCGCCTTCGGCTCGATCTTCTACGGCCTCACCGGCCTGCACGGCGCCCACGTCTTCGTCGGCCTGATGCTGCTCAGCTTCGCCACGATCCGCGCCTTCCGCGGCCATTTCGGCCCCGAGGCCAAGGACCACCTCGGCGTCGAGGTGCCCGGCATCTACTGGCACTTCGTCGACGTCATGTGGATCGTCGTCTACACCGACGGTTTACATCCTCTAGTAAGCCGAGGTAAAACTGAGGTATGCACAATCCGCTGAGGTCAGAGGCCGACGCGTTTCAGGTGGGTCGTCGTGATTGGGGTTGGGGCGGTCTCGGTGATTGCTCTTGACGCCTGCTGACCCGGCCGGTGATCGGGGTCGTCTGGGCGGCGGCGCTGATCGGGTTCGGCGCCGGTGTTCGCCTACCGGGGCGCGCGTGGATCGCTGCCGCGTAGACGTCGCGTTGACGCGGGGCGGCGACGGCAAGCTACCGCCTTCTCGTCGTCGCCAACGAGACCGTTCGGCGGTGAGGCGCTGCTGGACGAGATCCGGGAGCGCTGCCGCGACCGGGCCTGCGAGATCCTCGTCGTCACGCCCGCCCTGCCGACGTCGCGGGCGGCGCACTGGGCCTCCGACAGTCGACGAAGCGATCGAGCTGGCGCGGCAGCGGATGGAGCTCTCGCTGATCGCGATCGGCGAGCTCGGGCTGAAGGCGAAGGGCGAGATCGGCGACGCCGATCCGAACGTGGCGATCGAGGACGCCCTGCGGGTCTTCCCGGCCGACGAGATCGTGATCTCGACCCACCCGCCGCAGCGCTCGCGCTGGCTCGAGCACGGCGTCGTCGACCGCGCCCGCGAGCAGATCGACCTGCCGATCAGCCACGTCGTGGTCGACCTTGCGGCTGACCGCGCAGTTCCGTGACAGTTGTGACAGTTTCGTTGCTGGATGGCAATGCCAACTCAACCCGGCGAAACGTTCTGTCTTCTAGCCTGTCAGTATGGAGCTGATGGCAGAGAGATGGACAGACGAGCGGCTCGATGACCTGAAAGGTCAGGTCGAGAAGCTGGAGCGGCGCACGGATGCAGGCTTTCGCGAATTGCGCCAGGAGATGGATCGGCGCTTCGACAAGGTCGACGGGCGTTTCGACAAGGTCGACGGGCGTTTCGACAAGGTCGACGGGCGTTTCGACAAGGTCGACGGCGTTCGACAAGGTCGACGAGCGTTTCGACAAGGTCGACGAGCGTTTCGACAAGGTCGACGGGCGTTTCGAAGCGATCGAACGGCGTTTGACCTGATCGACGGGCGTTCGAAGCGATACACCGGACCCTGATTCTGTTCCTCGCCTCGATGTTCGCCGCGATGATCGGTCTCGTTGCAACGTTGGTCGCGACTCAGCTCTGAGTCAGCGCCGCCGGCGCGGTGTCGCATCTGTCCATCTGGCGCGTCGATGCGGCCTCGGACTTCGTCCCGCGCGGCTCGCAGCCGTCCCGCGGTGGCCACGGTCCACAGCATCGCCAGCCAGGTGGCGGTCGCGAGGGCGACGTGGAGCCAGACGATCTCCGAGGGGAGCTTCAGGGCCCACTGGACGCCGCCGACGACGCCCTGGAGGGCGAGCAGGCCGATCACCGCGCTCAGGGGCCTGACGGCCCTGCTGTCGCCCCCTGGGCGGCGCAGCAGGAACCAGACGGCGATCGTCGCGAGGCCGAAGACGTGGCGATGCACGGCGTGGCGCTGGACCACCCATTCGAGCGTGCCGGTGCCCTCGAAGGTGAAGCGGCGGACGAGCTGGCCGGCGTGGGCGCCGGCGTGGGGCCCGGAGGCGGTGGCGACCGTGCCGGCGGCGATCGTCAGCTGGCCGAGCGGGATCAGGCCGCGCACCGCCCAGACGCCGAGCCGGTCGCTGGAGGCGCGCCGCTCGCCCGGCTCGTAGCGCGAGCACCAGGCGAGGGCGAAGGAGGCGTCGAGCAGCAGCATCGAGAGGATGAAGTGGCTCATCACCAGGCCCGGCGCCAGGTGGTGCTTGACCACGAGCGCGCCGAGGATCGCCTGGCCGATGACGCCGAGCGGCAGCAGCGCTCCGAACAGCGCCAGGTGCCAGCGGAATGGTCGGCGGAACCAGGCGAGCACGCTGGCGGCGATCACGGCGAAGCCGACGAAGCCGGTCAGGAGCCGGTTGCCGTACTCGATCACCGCGTGGGTGTCGAGCGGGGGCACGGTCTGGCCGTAGCACTTGGGCCAGTCCGGGCAGCCGAGGCCGGAGCCGGTGAGGCGCACGCCGGCGCCGGTCAGCACGATCAGCGAGAGCGCGCCGAGGGCGACCAGCGCCACCGTGGCGTAGAGCTGCGGCGTGATGCGAAGCGCTCACGCATCGGCTGGATGATGCCAGCGGCCGTCACGGCCGCTGGGGCTCAGCCGCCCTTGCCTTCGAGCCGCCGCCTTGGCGGTCGAGTCGATCAGGTACTGGACCAGCTGTTCGATTTCGTTCGGTTTGATGATCGTGCTGAAGTTCGCCGGCATCACGTTGGCCGGGTAGCCCTTGGCGATGTGGGCGTTGGGGTCGACGATCGATTCTTCGACCATCGCCGCGCTCTGGCCGGGCAGGACTTCGTCGAGGTTCGGGCCCGGTCGACGCCGCCGGAGCCGGCGGCGGCCAGCGTGTGGCAGCCGCCGCAGCCGTTGTTGGCGAAGACCTGGGCGCCGGGGCCGCCGGGCACTTTGGGCGGCGCCGCGCCGGGGACGCCGGCGTAGAGGCCGACGTAGGCGGCGACGTCCTCGAGGTCCTGCCCGCTGACGACGTCGGCGGGCATCGAGACGGCGGGGTTGTCGTTGCTCGGGCGCGGGAACTCGACCTGGGCCTTGACCACCCCTTCGACCGTGTCGCCACCCTCGCCGGCTGCGCGCGCGGCGGCGAAGGCGTCGTCGAGGTTGGGGCCGATCTGAGCCGTCGTCCCGGCCTCGGCCATCGTGTGGCAGACGCCGCACTTCTGGATGAAGAGGACGCGACCGCGGGCGGCGTCGGCGCTGCTGGTGCCGCAGCCCGAAGCGGGCAGCGCCACGCGCCGCGAGGGCGGCGAGGACGAGCAGCAGGCGGATTGGAAGTCGGGAGCTTGGACATACGGCGCGGAGCGCGCCGGAGTCTATATGTCCCGGCCCCGCGAAAGCGGCTTGTCCAGGCGCGGCGGTCGGGTAGGCTTGAGGCGATTCTCACTAACTCGCGACCCGAAGGGAGGCGTCGATGCAGGTACGGGAAGGGATGTCGGAGGTGGTCCTGACGGTCGGCCCGACGCCACACGCTGCGCGAGGCGGCGGCGATGATGGCGGAGAAGGGGATCGGCGCGGCGCTGGTCGCAGACGACGAGACGCCGGTGCCCTGCATCGTCACCGAGCGCGACATCCTGCTCTCGGTGGGCGCCGGCGAGGACCCCGACGCGGAGCGGGTCGCCGACCACATGAGCGACAGCGTGATCGCCGCCTCGCCCGACTGGAGCCTCGAGCGCGCCGCCGGCGAGATGTCGCGCCGCGGCATCCGCCACCTGGTCGTCTACGACGGCTCCGAGCTGGTCGGCGTGCTCTCGATGCGCGACATCGTCCGCGTCTGGACCACCGACGGGGCTACCTCTGGAATGACGCCGGACTGATTCAGCCCTGCGGCGGCGAGATCTGTTCGACCGGCAGGACCGCGCCGCGGACGTGCTGCTTGCGCGGGAGCTTGTAGTAGCTCGCGGATCGCGTCCCTGACCATGCTGCGGAAGGCGAAGAGGGCGACTACGCCGCCGATGATCGAGTAGACCCAGCCGCGGACCATGAAGCCCTCGGCGAAGATGCCGCAGACGGCCAGGGCAATGGCGAAGCCGAAGATCGATCGGTGCCCAGGAGGGGCGGGGCGGGTAGACGAGCTCGCCGGGCTCGGGGATGTGACGGTGCTCCGGGCTCATGAGGCGATGTAGAGCATCGCGGCGACGAAGCAGAGGGCGAAGACCGCGGCGGCGATGCCGCCGGCCATGAGGCCGGCGCTCATGTTCGCTCTTGCGCTCTCGCGATCCATCGCCGGATTTCTATCCGATCAGCCGGTCGAGCGGCATCGAGACGAAGAGCAGCGCCAGGTAGGCGAGCGAGAAGAGGTAGGTGCGCAGTGCCCAGCGGCGCTCGGCGCTGCGCAGCAGGCGCACGGCGCAGTAGATGAAGCCGGCGCCGAGTGTCATCGAGGCGACCAGGTACTCGATCCCGAAGCCGCCGGCGCAGAAGGGCAGCTGGGTCACCGCGTAGAGCAGCACGGTGTAGAGGAGGATCTGGCGCCGGGTCTCGTCCTCACCGCGGACCACCGGCAGCATCGGGATCCCGGCCTTGGCGTACTCGTCCTTCATCAGCAGCGAGAGCGCCCAGAAGTGGGGCGGGGTCCAGAAGAAGACGATCGCGAAGAGGAAGAGCGCGGTGCCGCTGAGGCCGCCGGTGACCGCGGCCCAGGCGACCAGCGGCGGCACGGCGCCGGCCGCACCGCCGATGACGATGTTCTGCGGCGTCGTGCGCTTGAGCCAGAGCGTGTAGACGAAGACGTAGCCGAAGAGGCCGGAGATCGAGAGCGCTGCGGCGAGCGGGTTGACGGCGAGCGCGAGCAGGGTGAAGGAGGCGCAGCCGAGAAGCGCGCCGAAGGCGATCGCGGCGCCGGGCGAGATGCGGCCGCTGGCGACGGGGCGGTCGGCGGTGCGGGCCATCATCCGGTCGATGTCGCGGTCGACGGCGTGGTTGATCGCGCCGGCGCCGCCGGCCGAGAGGGCGCCGCCGAGGCAGACGAGGAAGACAAGGCCGATCGAGGGATCGCCGGCCACGTACATCGTCGTCGACCGTGGTCAGCAGCAGCAGCGACTGCACCTTCGGCTTGGTCAGCGTCAGGTAGTCGCGCAGGACGGTCGCGAGCGCCGAGGGGCGCTGCGCGACGACAGCCGTTTCGGCGCCGCTCACGGCGCTCAGGCTACCGGCTGCGTCTCGCGGGCCGCGCGCTCGGCGCGGGCGGGTGCTGTGGGCGATCGCCTCGCGGATATCGCGCATCGGCCGGTCGCTGCGCACGTCGGGCAGGCACGTCGAAGTTGTGCGGCTCGGGCGGCGAGAGCGTGAACCACTCGAGCGAGTCGCCGCCCCAGTGGTCGTGGCCGGCGCGGGCGCCGTTGTTGCGGCTGGCGATCGCGTTGACCAGCGTCAGGACGATTCCGATCGCAAGGATGACGGTGCCGATCGTGGCGATCAGGTTGAGCGTGCTGACGCCGGTGCCGCCGAAGAACTTGTAAGCGTCGACGACCTCGCCGTGGTCGCCGCCGGCGATGAAGAGTGGCACCAAGGCGAGCAATATCCCGATCGCCATCGTCCAGAAGGAGAGGCGGGCGAGGGTCTCTCCCATCGTGCGTCCGGTCAGCTTCGGGTACCAGTAGTGCAGCGCGGCGAAGCCGCCGAAGACGGCGCCGCCGACCAGGGCGAAGTGGGTGGCCGCGGTGGCGTCGGTGGTGTTGTGCAGGCGCCAGGCGACGGCGACCATCGAGTGCGAGATCTCGGCGCCGAGGCCGATCGAGATCGAGGAGATCGCGCCGACCGCGAAGAGCAGCGGCGCCCGCATATGGATGACGCCGCCGACCATCGTCGCGATCAGGTTGAAGACGATCAGGCCGAAGGGCACGATCAGGGCCAGCGACATGATCATCGCGAAGTACATCCAGCCGATCCCGATCGGCGCGGTGAGCATGTTCTGCATCCAGGCGAGCGTGCCGATCACGGCGATCGCGACGAGCGAGCCGATCACGGCGCCGCGGTTGAAGAGCGGCTTGCGGGAGAAGACCGGGACGATCTCGGCGATCGCGGCCAGCGCGGTGATCAGGATCAGCATGTAGGCGCCGGTGAAGAAGATCCAGCTCAGGTGCTCCCAGAGCAGCGGCGCGCCGCCGGAGCCGTCGGCGAAGAAGATGCCGTCGAAGTTGCGGTCGATCAGCAGCATCGAGATTGCCGCCAGCATCACCGGGCCGATCACCAGCATCAGCCATGAGCAGATCGCCGCCGCCCAGGCGAAGACCGGCACCCGGCGCCAGGCCATGCCGGGGGCGCGCAGGCGGCGCAGCGTCGCCACCAGGTTGACCGCGATCAGGACGAAGCCGAGCGTGGCCAAGCCGTTGGCCGCGGCCCAGGCGTCGACGCCGTTGTTGGGCAGGAAGGCGAGCTCGGAGAGCGGCGCCAGCGGGATTGACCCCGGCCTCCGACGGGGTGAAGAGGAAGCCGGCGTAGAGCACCGTCGCGCCGGCGAGGTAGAGCCAGAGGCCGATCTGGCCGAGACGCGGCAGCGCGGTGCCGCGAGCGCCCACCTGCAGGGGAGCGACGTAGTAGAAGAGGCCCAGCGCGAGCGGGACCGCGAAGAGGAAGATCGCGGTCGACCCGTAGAGCGAGAGCATGCGGTTGAAGGTGACCGGGGTGAGCAGCGTGTTGTCGGGGATGGCGAGCTGCAGGCGCATCAAGCAGCAGCTCGACCAGGGCGATGAAGAGGAAGCCGAGCGCGGCGCCGATCATCACCCGGCCGACGTCCTTGTGGTCGGCGCTGGTGGCGATCTCGATCCAGCGCGGGCGGCGGCGGGGGAAGTCGTCGACGACAACCTCTGGCGCAGCGCTCATCACACCGCGTTCGCGCCCCGATCGCCCCGGATTCGAACCCCGGAAGTCACCGGGTCGATCGGGGCACTCACGGCACTTCTCCGTTTTCGATCAGGCCGACGACGCGGTCCTGAGCGGCCTGGATGTCGGTCTTCTGCTGTTCGAGGAAGGCTTCGTATTCCTCGGGCGAGACGACGTCGACCTCGGTCCGCATCGCGGCGTAGGCCTGGCCGGAGAAGGTCGCCGACTGTCCGTCGTAGACGCCTTCTTCGTCGGCGCGGAAGACGACGTGGTTGGTCTTGCCGGGGACGGCGTCGCGCTTGGCCGCCAGCTCGGGCACGTCCCAGGTGTGGATCACGTCGGTGGAGACGAGGTCGAGCTCGACCGTGGTGTCGACCGGCACGACCAGCTTGTAGTAGGAGAAGGCTTCGTTGGGGTAGTCGTAGCGCCAGAGCCACTGCTGGCCGGTCGCTTCGATCTTCAGCGGCGTGCTCTTCGCCGACGCCGAGGCCGGCGGAGCCGGTGGACGGGCGTCTCGCGCGCCTTGTCGGTGTAGATCAGGCTGAGCACGAGGATCGCGGCGGCGAAGGCGGTGAGCACCCGCGGCGACGCGGAGCTGGGTGCGACGGCCGCTGCGGACCTGGCGCGGCTCGGCACCGCGATCGCCCCGGTAGCGGCGGATCGCGTAGATCAGCGCGCCGTTGATCGCGACGATGACGATCGCGCAGGCGACGAAGCCAATCCAAAGCAAGGTGTCGATCTGGTCAGCGCCAGGAGAATGGGGACGTCAAAGCGCGGCCATTCTAATCACGCCGGACGGCGCAGCGGCGCCCCCGTCCCTGGCCGCCGTACCTATACTCGCCGACCTGATGAAGGCGCGTTCGCGGCGATCTCCGGCGCTTCGCCTGGCGGTGCGCGCGGCAGCAGCGGGCGCCGTCGGCGCCGCCGTGGCCGTTCCGCTGCTGCGCAAGCGCCTGCGCGTGCCGGCTCCGGTGACGATCGCAGCCTGCGCCGCCGGGCCGCTGGCGCTCGCCGTTCTCTACCCCCGCTCGCGCAAACGCGACGTCGCCCTCTACGCGATGCAGATGTGGGCCTTCATCATGGTCCACGAGCTTCCCTACGACGACCCGGAGCGCTGCGAGGAACGGCTGCGCAGCCGCTACCCGATCGTGCTCGACCGAGTGCTCGGCCTCGGCCGCCTGCCCAACGCCCGCCTGCAGCGCGGGCTGGCGCGCCTGCGCCGGGTCGGCACCGTCAACCGCATCCTCACCTGGACCCACTGGCTCTGGTTCTTCGAGCCCTACCTGGCCCTGGCCTGGATCCTCTGGCGCCACCCGGAGCGCTTCCCGCGCGCCGCGCGCCAGATGGCCGCGGTCTTCGACTTCGGCTGCATCGCCTACTTCGTCATTCCCACCGCGCCGCCGTGGTGGGCCTCCGAGCAGGGGCTGACCGGCGAGCAGGTGCGAGCGGATCATGATCGGCGTCGGCGAAGAAACCTGGCGCTCGGCCTGGCCGAAGATGTACGAGGCGCTGGGCGGCAACCCCTGGGCGGCGATGCCCTCGCTGCACTTCGCCACCTCGGCGATGGCGGCGATCCAGCTCTCCGAGGCGGGGCCGGTCGAGGGCGCCGTCGGCTGGGCCTACTCGCTGACGCTCGGCTTCGCCCTCGTCTACCTCGGCGAGCACTACGTCACCGACCTGGCCGCCGGGGCGGGCCTGGTGGCCGCGGTGCGGCGCGGCGAGCCCCTGGCCGAACCGGCCGTCCACGCGGTCACCGGCGGCCTGCGCCGCTTGGAGCGCCTCGCCAACGGGTAGCTTCCCCTAGGTGTCTCCCGAGGGTCCGGCGAACGGCGGCGAAGCCGCTGAGCTGCCGATCTTCACGCGACGACGGCTGATCCAGACCGGGGTCCTCGTCTTCGCGCTGCTGATCGGGATCTACTTCCTCTTCCCGAAGCTGGTCGGGCTGGGCAACGCGCTGGGCAAGCTCGACGACGCCGAGCCGGTCTGGATCGTGGTCGCGATCGGCTTCAACGTGCTCGCCTTCGGCACCTACATCGCCCTCTTCAAGGCGGTGGTCGGGGGCGACGCGCTGCGGCTCAGCTGGGGCGAGACCTACGAGATCAACATGGCCGGCCTGGCGGCGACGCTGCTCTTCTCGGCGGCCGGCGCGGGGGGGATCGTGCTCACCTTCTGGGCGCTGCGAAGGCGGGGATGCGACGGCACGACGTGGCGCGGAGGATGGTCGCCTTCCTCACCCTCCACTACGCCTTCTACCCGCTGGCGCTGATCCTCTTCGGCGTCCTGCTGCGCACCGGGGTGCTCAACGGCAAGGCCTCGGTCGAGCTGACGATCGTGCCGGCCGGGCGTCGCCGGGCTGCTGCTGGTGCTCGGCCTGTTGCTGGCGCTGATCCCGCCGGACCTGGGACCGCGGATCGCCCGCTTCGTGCACGGCGAGCGCGGCCAGCGCGATCGCCGAGCAAAGTCGGCCAGCGTGCCGGCTACCTTCGCCGAGGGCTTCCGCTTCGCGATCAGCCTCTTCGCCCATCCCTCGCAGGGCGGCCTCGCCGTCATCGGCGCCGCCGGCTTCTGGGCGGCCAACGTCGGCATCCTCTGGGCCTCGTTCCACGCCTTCGGCGTCCACGTGCCGCTGGCGGTCGTCGTCCAGGGCTTCTTCCTCGGCATGGTCGCCAACCTGATCCCCTTCGCCCCGGCCGGGGTCGGCGCGGTCGACGCCGGCATGATCGGCGCCTTCGTCCTCTTCGGCATCCCCGAGGACGACCGTCTTCCCGGCGATCCTGATCTACCGCCTGATCGCCTTCTGGATGCCGATCCCCTTCGGCGTCGTCGCCTTCTTCCAGCTGCGCAAAACGGTGCACCGCTGGGAACGGAGGGGCTGCCGATCGACCGCGGGAGCGCTACTATACAAAGTGAAGTATTGGACGACGCCACTAGACTCAGGCGACAGATATGACAGAGGCGAAGAAGATCGAGAACGTGATCATCGTCGGCGGCGGCCCCGCCGGCTACACCGCTGCGCTCTACACGGCGCGAGCCAACCTCGAGCCGCTCGTCTTCGAGGGCTTCCAGTGGGGCGGGCAGCTGCAGAACACGACCGACGTCGAGAACTACCCCGGCTACCCCGACGGGATCATGGGGCCGGAGATGATGACCCAGTTCCGCGCCCAGGCCGAGCGCTTCGGCACGCGCTTCGTCAGCGACGACGTCGACCGGGTCGAGCTCTCCGAGGACGGCGGCGTGCACAAGGTCTACCTCGGCGAGGAGGAGCACCTGGCGAAGTCGGTGATCCTGGCGATGGGGGCGGAGCCGCGCCGGCTCGGCATCCCCGGCGAGCTCGAGCTCGCCGGCTGCGGCGTCTCCACCTGCGGCGTCTGCGACGGCGCCTTCTTCAAAGACCAGAAGGTGATCGTGATCGGCGGCGGCGACTCGGCGATGGAGGACTCGATCTTCATCTCCAAGTTCGCCAGCGAGCTGACCGTGGTCAACCGCCGCGACGAGTTCCGCGCCTCGAAGATCATGCTCGACCGGGCCAAGGAGCAGGACAACATCAGCTTCAAGACCCCCTTCGTCCCGGAGGAGTTCGTCGCCGGCGACAACGGCCGCCTCGGCCACGTGCGCCTGCGCAACGTCGAGACCGGCGAGACCGAGGACATCGAGACCGACGGCGCCTTCGTCGCGATCGGCCACATCCCCCGCTCAGAGGTCGTCGCCGGCCAGGTCGACACCGACGAGGACGGCTACATCGTCACCCAGCCCGGCTCCACCCGCACCAACCTGGCGGGTGTCTTCGCCGTCGGCGACGTCGTCGACCACACCTACCGCCAGGCGGTCACCGCCGCCGGCACCGGCTGCATGGGCGCCCTCGACGCCGAGTGGTACCTCCGCGACACCCCACCCTCCCCCGAGGCCCACTGGCTCCCCGGCGGCGAGCCCGCCGAGATCGCCCCCAAGGTCGGCTGACCGGCGCATATCGGCGTCCTCGGTCGCTTGCGTGCAGAGCACGCGGCGCTCCCTGTGTCCTTGATCTGCTTGGTCAGGCGACCTTGGGCTCGTCAACGAGTTTTGGACGACGACGTAGTTGGCTTAGGACCGGGACGGGGGAGAGAATCGGGCGCTGGACTCTTAGGTTCGTGTGCGCTTCACGCGGCATGCGAAGAACCGGGCTCGCGACATCGGTGCGACGGTTGCCGATGCCGAAGAGTTGATTGCGAATCCTGCGCATGTCGATTTGGATCCACACGGCAATTGGCGCTATGTCGGGCACATCCGGGGCGAGCGCGTGCGGGTTGTGGTGGCCCTTGACGACCCCGACCTGATCGTCACAATCCACAGGAGGTGAAGGTGAGAGCCGACTACGACAGCGAGGGCGACACGGTCCAGATCGATTTGGAGACGGTCGATCGCGTCGACTACGGGGATGGCAATGTCGACGACGGGCTTGTGATCAGCATTTGCGACGGACGGCCTGTGCGGATCGATGTGATCGGCACAGGTGGCGATCTGGGGGGTTCGCTTCGCCGCGCGGGTACCCACTTCGGGCTTGACTCGGAAGCATTGCTTGCTGCGGCTCGGGCGGCTTTGGCTGCTCCCGACCGCGAGGTCGTACTTGACGTGCGTTCGAGCGCCGCGGCGTAGAGCAGTAGCGCAGCGCCTTTAGCCGACGAGCTTCTGGACTACGAAGGTGCGGGACCCTTTGGGGGTTTCGATCTTGATCGGCTTGCCTACTTTGGCGTCGCGCAGGGCGCGGCCGATGGGGGACTCGGCGGATAGGCGGCCCTCGGCGAGGTTGGCCTCGGTCGAGCCGACCAGGGTCCAGGTGTGGGTTTCGTCTTTGCCCTCGTCGAATACCTCGGCGGTGCGGCCGAAGGCGAAGGTGTCGGCGTCGCCGTCGACCTCGACCACGACGGCGGTGCGCAGGCGCTCGCGCAAGCGCTTGATCTTGGTCTCCAGGTGGGCCTGGTCTTCCTTGGCGATGTGGTACTCGGCGTTCTCCTTGAGGTCGCCTTCCTCGCGCGCGACCTTGATCCGAGCCGCCATCTTGGTCCGGGCAGGGCCCTTCGAGATCCTCGATTTCCTCGCGCAGGGCGGCGATGCCCTCCTCGGTTATCGCCTCACCGGTCTGCTCGGAGCCCTCCACGGGCTCAGCCTTGCACAGATAGGAAAGCGACCTTCTCGACGAAGAGCTCGACCAGGGCGGGGTCGAACTGGTGGCCGGCCGAGCGCTGCAGCTCGGCACAGGCTTCGTCGGGGCTCATCTGGCGGCCGTAGGAGCGCGGGCCGGTCATCGCCACGTACGCGTCGCAGAGCAGGACGATGCGCGAGCCGAGCGGTATCGCCTCGCCGGCAAGGCCGTCCGGATAGCCGCTGCCGTCCCAGTTCTCGTGGCTGGAGCGGACGACCTTCGATACCTGCACCATCGCCGGGGCTGCCGCCAGCACCCGCTCCCCGACCAGGGTGTGCTTGTGCATCAGGTCCCGCTCGGCGTCGGTCAGTGGGCCGTGCTTGTGGAGGATCTCGTCGGGGATCGCGACCTTGCCGATGTCGTGCATCTCGGCGGCGCGGACGAGGACGTCGAGATCCTCGGCCTCCAGGTCCAGCGCCCGGCCCATCTCCGAGGCGAGGTGGGCGACGCCGCCGAGATGCCGATCGAGCTCCGGCTCGCGCTCGCGCAGCAGGCCGAGCAGTACCCCGCGCGTCTGGCTCAGGGCCGAGTCGGCGCGCTGTCCCTTCTGCGTGTACATGCGACGGTCGGCGATCCGCAGTGCGTCTCCCGGCGTCTGGGCCTCGGCGGGCAGCTGGACCGTGCCCCAGGAGGCGCGTGATCGAGAAGCTGGGCCCGCGGTCGGAGAGGGCCGCCTCGGCGGCCTTGACGACGACGTCTGGCTTTCACCCCGTCGGTGGGGGCGAGGACGCAGAACTCGTCGCCTCCGAGCCGGTAGGCCTTTCCCCATGGCTGCGACGCGGCAGCCAGGTTGGCGCCGAGGCGCTTGAGCAGTTCGTCGCCGGCGCTGTGGCCGAAGCTGTCGTTGTAGGCCTTGAAGCCGTCGAGGTCGAACAGCGCCAGGACGTGGGCCAGTGCGGCTCGCCGCGCGCGAGGGCCAGGCTCAGGTCGGTGACGAGGCGAGCGCCGGTTGAGTAGGCCGGTGAGCGAGTCGGTCGTCGCCTCCTCCTCGCTCGAGGCGAGCATCCTCATGTTGAGGAAGAAGGTCGTCGCGAGCCGTGCCAGCACCGCGAGCAGCGAGGCGACGCCGAGGCCGACCGCGACGGCGCCGATCGGCGTCAGGTTCCCGACCGCGAGCAGGCAGATCACGGTGGTGGCGAGCACGATCGGGAGGACGATGGTGCGCCCGCTGCGCTCCCGGCCCGGTTCTACCGCAGCCTGTGGCAGCCAGGCGGCCGCGGCAAGGAGGAGGAACGCCAGCGGCCAGCCGATGCTGGCCAGGTTGAGTGCCTCGGTCGATTGCCCGGCGACCGAGAGGTAGACGACGTCGGAGACGCCGAAGAGGATCAGCGCCGCGGCGATCAGCGGCCAGGCGCCGTGGACCCGCCAGCGGGAGGTCGTCAGCGCGCCTGCCACCAGGCCGAGGAGGACGAGGTCGGCGCAGGGATAGGCGAGGCTGACTGCGACGCCGAGGGTGTTGCCGCCGAGCGCTTCGAGCACCGGCGGGAAGATCAGCGCTGCGGCGACGGCCGCGACGGCAAGGGCGCCGATCAGGCCGTCGACCCAGGCGAACGAGTCGGCGCGCCCGGAGCGACTGCGCAGCAGCAGCACCAGGGCCAGGAAGGTGGCCGGGTAGAAGGCGAGGAAGAGTGCGTCCGAGGGCGAGGGAAAGGGTGCCGGGCTGGCGTAGTAGAGGACGACCGAGTAGTAGGTCTGGCCGAGGGCCCAGAGCAGCAGCCCGGTGCCGAGTGCCAGCCAGGCGAATCGCTCGCTGGGTCGGTGCACGGCCCTGAAGAGCACGGCTGCGGCGGCGCCGAGCACGATGGCGTCGTAGACCCAGCGTCCGAACGCGTCCTGGGTCGAGGAGTCGCCGATCGGGCCGAGGATCACGGCGGCGTAGGCGGCGAGCAGGAGCGCCAGCACCCCGAGCCAGACGGTGGCGATCCTGGCGGGGGTCAGCCAACGCGGAGGCGACCGGTCCATAGCGCAGCCATCGACCGGGACGGGCGATTGCTTGAGCTATGGTGGGCGCACGGCTCCCTCCTGCTCCCATCTCGATTCGATCCAGGTCTTCGATCCGCCGGTCGAGATCGCCGGTTGCGAGGAGTGCCTGGCGCTGGGGATGAGCTGGGTGCACCTGCGCATGTGCCAGAGCTGTGGCCACATCGGCTGCTGCGACAACTCCGAAGGCAAGCACGCCACCGCGCACAACGCCGAGACCGGCCACCCGATCATCCGCTCGGCCGAGCCGGGCGAGGACTGGAGCTGGTGCTACGAGGACCAGCTGATGCTCCGTCTCGCTCGTTAGCACCGACCCGTCATCAAGTGCAACGTTTTACGGTCCCTGTGGGACTACAAAACGTTGCACAAGGCTCAGTCCGGGGTGACGATGGCGAAGCCGGGGTCGGGCTCGTCGAGCAGGCCCAGCAGCTCGCCGAGCTTGACGCCGTCGCCCTCGACCCGGAGGCGGCCGCTCTCGGCCAGCTCGCCGATGTCGGCTGTTTCCAGCAGGAGCTGGTTGAGCGCCTCGCGCTCGACCACGAGGGTGGCTTCGGCGGGCGGGTCGTGGCTGCCGGGGCGGTGGCGGAGGACGCCGTTGCGGACTGTGATCGCGTGCTGCTCGTCGGGGTCGGTGACGTGCCAGTCGATCCGCAGCTGGTGCTCGGCGGCGCGGGGGCCGTTGAGGCGGATCGCCATCGCGTCGAGCAGCTGGCTGACTGTGAGGCGGGCGAGCGACGTCGGGCGGGGCGGTCGCGGTCGGCGTGCCGGAGATTCCCTCGCGCAGCTCCTTCGCGCCCATCAGGAAGAAGTTGCGCCAGGTCGCGTTTTCGGCGCCGAAGCCGAGCTGCTCGAGCGCGTCGGCCTGCAGCTCCCGCGCCGCGCGGTTCTCGGGCTCGGCGAAGACGAGGTGGTTGACGATCTCGGCGACCCAGCGGTAGTCGCCCGCGGCGAAGGACTCGCGGGCCTTCTCCAGCACCGCCTCGGCGCCGCCCATGAACTCGACGTAGCGCTTGGCCCGCTCGACCGGAGGGTGCTCCCAGAGGTGGGCCGGGTTGCCGTCGAACCAGCCCATGTAGCGCTGGTAGATCGCCTTGGTGTTGTGGCTGACCGAGCCGTAGAACTCGCGGCAGTGCCACTCTTCCGCCAGGCTCGGCGGCAGCTCGATCAGCTCGGCGATCTCCGGCCCGGTGTGGCCCTGGTTGAGCAGGCGCAGGGTCTGGTCGTGCAAGTAGAGGTAGAGGTCGCGCTGCTTTTCGAGGTAGGTCGACGATCCGCTCGCCGCCCCAGCAGGGCCAGTGGTGGCCGGCGAAGAGCACGTCGGAGTCGGCGGCGAAGAGCTCGATCGCCTGGTCGAGGTAGTGCGCCCAGACGCGCGGGTCGCGGACCAGGGCGCCGCGCGGGGTGAGGATGTTGTGCATCGAGCGGGCGGCGTTGTCGGCGACGCATAGCACGCGCGCCTCGGGGAAATGGATGTTCATCTCGGCCGGGGCCTCGGTGCCCGGGGTGAGCTGGAAGCGCATCCGTACGCCGTCGACGACCTCCTCCTGGCCGGTCTCGGCGATGTCGAGGTTGGGCGGGAGCAGGGTGATCGTGCCCAGCGAGGTGGTCTGGCCTAGGCCCGAGCCGACCTGGGCCTGCGGGCCGCGCGGGAGCAGCGCCCCGTACATGTAGCCCGCCCGCCGGCCATCGCCGTGCCGGCGAAGACGTTCTCGCTGACCGCGTGGTGGAGGAAGCCGGCCGGGGCGAGGACGGGGATGCGCCGCGCCTCGATCTCCTCCGCGGAGACGACACCCTTGGCACCGCCGAAGTGGTCGACGTGGCTGTGGGTGTAGATCAGGCCGGTGACGGGACGCTCGCCGCGGTGCTCGCGGTAGAGCGCCAGCGCCGCCGCGGCGACCTCGGTGGAGACGAGCGGGTCGATGACGATGATGCCCTCGCGACCCTCGACCACGTGCATGTTGGAGAGGTCGAAGCCGCGCAGCTGGTAGAAGCCCGGCGCCAGCTCGAAGAGGCCGGCGATTCGGCCGAGCTGCGACTGGCGCCAGAGGTTGGGGTCGGCCGTCGGCGGCGGCTGGGCGTCGAGGAAGTCGTAGGACTCCAGCTCCCAGACGACGCGGCCATCCTCGTTCTCGACTCGGGGTGGCTCGAAGGGCGCGACGAGGCCGCGGCGCGCTTCCTCGAACAGCTCCGCAGCGAGCCCGTCGTCCATCCCTCAGCCGCTCGCCCGGCGCAGCCAGCTGCGGGGCCGGTGCATAGGCCTCGCCGTGGGTGGCGCGCAGCTCTTCGAGCAGTGCGACCGCGCGCTCGGCGCCGATCAGCTCGGTCAGCTCCAGCGGCCCGAGTGGCCAGTTGAAGCCGAGCCGCATCGCCGTGTCCATGTCTGCCGGCGAGCCGACCTCCTCTTCGAGGGCGAAGGCGGCCTCGTTGGCGATCTGGGCGAAGAGGCGGGGGAGAATCTCCGGCGCGGCAGGGTCGATCGCAGCCAGGTCCTCGGGGTCCAGTGTCGTCTCACCGGGTCCGCTGTTCTCTTGCCGCGCTCTCTGATGCGACGGAACCGTAGCGCCGGGGTCGGGACGGTCGCTGTAGTCGTAAAAGCCCTGGCCGCTCTTGCGGCCGAGGCGGCCCGCCGCAACGAGCTCTTCCTGTATCTGGCTTGGGCGCCAGCGCTCAGGCTCGTCGCCCTGCGCGTAGAAGGAGCGGGCGACGCTGAGGTTGACGTCGACGCCGATCAGGTCGATCAGCTCGAAGGGCCCCATGCGGAAGCCGCCGCCGAGGCGGCAGACGCGGTCGATCGTCTCGGCGTCGGCGACGCCGTCGGCGAGCATTCGCAGCGACTCCAGCGTGAAGGGGCGAGCGAGCCGGTTGGCGATGAAGCCGGGGCTGTCCTTGGCGCGGATCGGCGTGCGGCCCATGCGGGTGCCGACCTCCGTCGTCGCCTCCAGGGCATCCTGCGCCGAGTCGGCGGTGGCGACGACCTCGACCAGCTTCATCAGCGCCGGCGGGTTGAAGAAGTGCATGCCGACCACGCGAGCGCGGTGGGGAACCTCGGCGGCGATCGCGGTCACGGGCAGCGAGGAGGTGTTGGAGGCGAGGATCGCGTCGGGACCGCAGGTCTCAGACAGGTCCGCGAACAACCTCCGCTTCAGCTCCAGGTCCTCCGGGGCCGCCTCGACCACGAGGTCGCATTCGCAGAGGTCCGCGAGGTTGGACGCGGCACCCACGCGGGTGCCGGCGTCGTCGGCCTCGACCTCGCTCCAGAGCCCCTTGGCCGCTCCCTTGGCAAGTGCTCGGTGCAGCCGACCGATGCCGGTGTCGAGCGCAGCCGGAATCGGATCGTGCAGCCTCGTCTCGTAGCCGCCGAGCGCGGCGACCTGGGCGATCCCGGCACCCATCGTGCCGGCGCCGACGACCCCGATCCGCTCGACGCGCCGCTCGCTCATCCGCCGGCGCCCTCCATCACTTGCCCTCGAACTTCGGCTCGCGTTTCTCCAGGAAGGCGTTCATCCCCTCGACCCGGTCCTCGGTCGCCATCGCCAGCTCGTAGAGCCGGCGCTCGTTCTCGAGGCCGGCGCTGAGCGCGGTCTCCTCGGCGACGAGCACCGCCTGCTTGGCGAGTCGGGCGGCGATCGGCGGGCGCTCGGCGACGGTCGCGGCGAGCGCCATCGCCTCCTCCAGCCAGCCACCACCCTCGACGACCTTGTTGACCAGGCCCAGCTCCAGCGCGGCGGCGGCGTCGAAGCGCTCGCCGGTGAGAACCAGCTCCATCGTCCGCTGCTTGCCCAGGACCCGGGCGAGGCGCTGGGTGCCGCCACCGCCGGGGATGATCCCGAGGTTGATCTCGGGCTGGCCGAACTGCGCGCCCTCGGCGGCGACGATCATGTCGCAGGCGAGCGCCAGCTCACAGCCGCCGCCCAGCGCGTAGCCGGAGACCGCCGCGATCATCGGCGTCTTGATCGCCGCGAGCCGCCGCCAGAAGGAGGCGGCGGGGTGGCGCAGCGCCTCGGCGAAGCTGCGCTCGGCCATCGCCTTGATGTCGGCGCCGGCGGCGAAGACCTTCTCGGAGCCGGCGATGACGACGCAGCGCACCTCGGGGTCGGGATCGAGCCGCTCCAGCTCGCTCGCCAGCTCCTCCATCAGCTCCGGCGAGAGGGCGTTCCGCGCCTCGGGCCGGTTGAGGCGCAGCAGGGCGACGTAGCCGTCGCTGGAGCTCTCGACCAAGCCCGCCAAGGGCTACTCGGCCACCATCGGAGTCATCGCGTTGATCCCGGTCGCGGCGCGGCCGATGATCATCTTCTGGATCTGCGAGGTGCCCTCATACAGAGTCGTTACCCGGGCGTCGCGCAGGTAACGCTCGACCGGGTAGTCGTCGACGTAGCCGGCGCCGCCGTGGACCTGGATCGCCAGGTTGGCGCACTCGACCGCGGACTCGGTCGCGTAGAGCTTGGCGACGGACGTCTCGGTGGTGTTGGGCACCCCTTCGTCCTTTAGTAGACCGGCGCGGTAGACCAGCATCCGGCTGGCGTCGCGCTTGAGGATCATGTCGGCGATCATCTCCTGCACCAGCTGGAAACGGGCGAGCGGGACGCCGAACTGCTTGCGCTCCTTGGCGTAGGCGACGGAGGCTTCGACGCAGCCTTCGCAGATGCCGACGCAGCCGGCGGCGACGCTGTAGCGGCCGTTGTCGAGGGCGCTCATCGCGACCTTGAAGCCGTCGCCGATCTCGCCCAGCATGGCGTCCTCGCCGACCTCGACCGAGTCGAGCGAGATCTCGCCAGTGTCGGAGGAGCGCAGGCCGAGCTTGCCGTGGATCTCCTGTGTGGTGAAGCCCTCGCTGTCGCAGGGAACGAGGAAGCAGGCGAGGCCCTTGTGCTTCTTCTCGGGGTCGGTCTGGGCGAAGATCAGCGCCACCTCGGAGAAGTTGGCGAGGCTGATCCACATCTTCTGGCCGCTGATCGACCAGCCGCTGTCGGTCTTCGTCGCGCGGGTGCGCAGGTTGGCGGCGTCGGAGCCGGTGTCGGGCTCGGTCAGGCCGAAGCAGCCGAGCGCCTCGCCCGAGCACAGCCGCGGTAGCCACCTCTGCTTCTGCTCCTCGGTTCCCCACTTCTCGATCGAGCCGGCGACGAGCGAGGTCTGCACCGAGACGACGGTGCGGGCGGAGGAGTCGGCGCGGCCGACCTGTTCGACGATCAGGCCGTAGCCGAGGTAGTCGAGCCCGCGGCCGCCGTAGGTCTCGGAGACCGGAGCGCCGAGGTAGCCGACCTCGCCCAGCTTGCTCGCCAGCTCGCGGTCGAAGCGCGCGGCGCGGTCGTTCTCTTTGACCCGCGGCACGATCTCCTTATCGGCGAATTCTCGCGCCGTTTCGGAAATCAGCCGCTGCTCGTCGCTCAACTGGAAGTCCATCTCACCCCTTGCTTTCGTTGTTTCATGGGAGTTCCCGACCGAGGGTCGCGGCGAACGCCTCCTGGGCTTCGCGAGTACGGGGGCCGGGGACCTCGGGAAGGTCGCTGCCGTCAATCGCCGACACGGCTTGGATCTCGCGCGTGGTCGAGGCGAGGAAGGCCTCGTGGGCGGCGCGCAGGTCGGCGACCGGCCAGGCTCCGGTTTCGACGTGCAGCGCCTTGACCAGGCGGTCGCGGGTGATCGATTCGAGCACCCCGTTGTCGAGCGCGGGCGTGCGCAGGCCGCCCTGCGGCGAGACCCAGAAGATCGCTGAGGTCGGCGGCTCGAGCACGATGCCGTCGGGCTGGACCAGCACGGCCTCATCAGCGCCCTGCGCCTTGGCGAGGCGGGTCGACTGCATGTTGGCGGCGTAGGAGAGCGACTTGACCCCGTTGAGGATCACCGTCGGGCAGTAGGTGACGGTGGCGACGCTGACCGTCTCGGCGTGGGACGGGATCGGCTCGGTCATCGCCAGGCGGCGGCCGCCGCGGGTGACGATCAGCCGCAGCTGCCCGTCGGCGTCGCCGAGTTCCGCGAGCAGCGCCTCGATCTCGGCCTCCAGCGCTGGCCGGTCGAACTCGAGTTGAATCGCGGCGCTGGAGCGCTCGAGCCGGTCGAGATGGTCGACGAGCGCGAACGGCGTCCCGTCATATAGCCGGATTACCTCGAAGGCCCCGTCGCCGCGGTAGAGCCCGTCGTCCTTGAGTGGCACCACGGCCTCAGCGGTCGGGGTGATCCGCCCGTCCACGCTCGCAAACTCTCGAAGTGTCGCCGTCATCCGACGCGCGAGGCTACCTCAGACGTCCCACATGCGAACTGCATCAACTTCTCTACCGGCCAGAACGGGAGTTTGATGCGGTTCGCGGGGCGGGGTCGTCAGACGGCTTCGAAGACGGTTGCCAGGCCTTGGCCGACGCCTACGCACATGGTGGCGATGCCGTATTTGCCGCCGCGGCGGCGCAGCTCGTGAACGAGGGTGCCGGCGAGGCGGGCTCCAGAGCAGCCGAGCGGGTGGCCGAGGGCGATCGCGCCGCCGTTGACGTTGAGCTTCTCTTCGTCGATGCCGAGCTCACGGGCGCAGGCGAGCACCTGGGAGGCGAAGGCCTCGTTGAGCTCGATCAGGTCGATGTCGTCGAGGGTGAGGCCGGCCGCCGCGAGAGCGCGCGGGATCGCCAGCGCAGGGCCGATGCCCATGTAGGCGGGATTGACGCCGGTGACACCGCTCGCGACGACGCGAGCAAGCGGTTCGACGCTGAGCTCATTCGCACCCGCCTCGGAGGCGACCAGCGTGCAGGCCGCGCCGTCGTTGAGGGTCGAGGCGTTGCCAGCCGTGACCGTGCCGCCCTCGCGGAAAGCAGGGCGCAGCTTCGCCATCGTCTCCAACGAGGCGTCGGCGCGCGGGCCCTCGTCGGTGTCGACGGTGACGGTCTCGCGGCGCCCTACCGGCGCCTCGATCGGCGCGATCTCCTCGGCGAAGATCCCTGCCTCCTGGGCGGCGACGGCGCGCTGGTGGCTGCGCAGGCCCCAGGCGTCCTGGTCCTCGCGGCTGACCCGGTAGCGCTCGGCGACGTTCTCGCCGGTCTCGCCCATCGACTCGGTCGAGACACCGAGCTCGGCCATGCGCGGGTTGACGAAGCGCCAGCCCAGGGTGGTGTCGTGCATCGTCTGCGGCCCGCGCGGAAGGCCGCGCTCGGGCTTGCCGACGACCCAGGGCGCGCGGCTCATCGACTCGACGCCGCCGCCGAGGTAGAAGTTGCCCTCGCCGAGTTTCACCGCGCGGGCGGCGCAGTTGATCGCCTCCAGGCCCGAGGC
The DNA here is from genome assembly GCA_963778715.1 of uncultured Solirubrobacterales bacterium. Lineage (GTDB taxonomy): Bacteria > Actinomycetota > Thermoleophilia > Solirubrobacterales > 70-9 > VRUE01. Next base: position 359,365 of record CAVZVK010000011.1, on the reverse strand, counting down.
GCAGAGGCGGTTGACGGTGGCGCCGGGGACGCTGTCGGGCAGGCCCGCCAGCAGCGCCGCCATCCGTGCTACGTCGCGATTGTCCTCGCCCGACTGGTTGGCGGCGCCGAAGTAGACGTCGACGATCCACTCCGGGTCAACGCCGGTGCGCTCGATCACGGCGGCGATAGTGTGGGCGGCCATGTCGTCGGGCCGCACGCCGGAGAGCGCACCCCGGTAGGCGCCCATCGGCGTCCGCACCGCATCGACTAGGTATGCCTCGGTCACCCGCGGGATTTAAGTCGACCGGGGCTCGCGGCGTATCCTTCAGGCCGTGTACTTCGTCCTCGGAACCGTGGCGATGGTCCTGGTGCTCGTCGGAGTCCTCTTCGTGCTCGAGCACTTCTACACCGGCAACAACGCCGAACTGCTCGACTGGAAGCCGACCCGCTCGCCCGAACTCGAGGTCCAGAACGAGATCGACGACGTGCAGCAGATGCTCGAGGCCCAGAACGAGATGCGCCGCCGCCGCGGCGCCGCCGAACGCAGCGAGCAGGAGCTGCGCAACGAAGTCGCTGCCGAGGAGCGGGAGCGGCTGCGCCGCCGCTCCTCCCGGACTGGTTAGCGGGACCGCGTGGCGCGGGCGTTGATCGTCGGCTGCGGCTGCCGTGGGCGGCAGCTCGGGGAGCGGCTGCTGGCAGAAGGTTGGGCGGTGCGGGGGACAAGCCGACGCGAGGAGGGGCTGGCAGCGATCGAGGCCGCGGGGATCGAGCCGGCGCTCGCCGACCCCGAGCGCCCCGCGACTCTGCTCGACTTAGTCGGCGACGTCACCGCCGTCTATTGGCTGCTCGGCTCGGCAGAGGGAACCCCGGAGCAGCTCGGCGCGATCCACGGCCCAAGACTTGAGCGCTTTCTCGAACGCTTGGTCGAAACCCCGGTGCGCCGCTTCGTCTACGAGGCCTTCGGCTCAGTTGACCCCGAAGTCCTCGAGGGTGGTGCCGCTCTCGTCGAGCGGGCCGGACGGACTTGGCGCATCCCGGTCGAGATCCAGCGTACGGCCAGGGTGTAACGCTTTGTCCGTCTTATAGGGGGACAAAGCGTTACACCCTGGGCCGGGCCGCTGATCGCTTATCTCTAAACTCCGATAGGGATTCAGGTGAATGTCTAACGCGAGTAGCGAGAGGAACGGTTATGAGCCTGCAGCTTGGTGACGTAGCACCCGATTTCGAGGCCGACACGACCGAGGGTCGGATCAAGTTCCACGACTGGATCGGCGATTCGTGGGCGGTGCTGTTCTCACACCCGAAGGACTTCACGCCGGTCTGCACGACCGAGCTCGGCTACATGGCGAGCATCGAGCCGGAGTTCGCCAAGCGCGGCGTCAAGATCATCGGCCTCTCGATCGACCCGCTCGACCGCCACGAGGAGTGGGCGAAGGACATCGAGGACACGCAGGGCACTGCGCCCAACTACCCGATCATCAGCGACTCTGACTTCAACGTCGCCAGGCTCTACGGGATGCTGCCGGCAGACGTCTCCGGCCCCGTCGAGGACCGCACGCCGGTCGACAACCAGACCGTGCGCAACGTCTTCGTCATCGGCCCCGACAAGAAGATCAAACTGATCCTCGTCTACCCGATGACCACCGGGCGCAACTTCGACGAGGTCCTGCGCGTGATCGACTCGCTGCAGCTCACCGCCAAGCACAAAGTCGCGACGCCGGCGCAGTGGCAGCAGGGCGACGACGTGATCATCGCCGGCTCGGTCTCCAACGACGAAGCGAAGGAGGCCTACCCGAACGGCTGGGAGTCCCCGCGCCCCTACATCCGCATCGTCCCGCAGCCGCGCTGAGACGCCGTAACCTGCGCCTGGCGGTGTCCTCGGTCGCTCGCGTGCAGAGCACGCCACGCTCCCTGCGTCCTCATATGGAGAGCAGTTCGTCAAGTGCCCAGCGTCGACCGGAGCCCTGAGTGCCCGAGACCACAGCGCCCTGGGGCTCTCGGGGCGGCACGAGCGGATTCCAGACACATCGACTGCATCGTCAGCCTCATATGCGGGGGCTGGCTACCCCATGACCGCCGATTCGTCGCGTGGCCTGCAGTCTTGAAGCGGGCGCGGCCGGCTGGAACTCCCGCCGGTTGCCCCAGGACGCAACGCAGGCCGCCCTGCGGCGACGTGCTGGCCTTCGTTGACCTCGTGCCGCCCCGACAGCGTCGGGCGCGCGCTGTTGTACGCCCGGCATGGGCACCAGCTCGGGGGTGCAAGTCCCCCGTGGATCAGATGACGGAAACCACAAGTCGATGGCAACTGCGTCGCCGCGAGGCGGGGTGGGAAGGAAGCCGGAGACGAACCCGTGGCCCGAGGAACACGAACCGCGTAGAAGGCGGGGCGATCCGGGCGAGCCAGCAACGCGTGGCAAAGCCCGTGTCATCAAGGGATCGCAACGTAAACGCGGCGGGCGTGCGGAGAAGGTTGGTGCCCTTATCCGGGGAGACCTGCTGGGACGTCGGCCTCGACGCAAGTCGCCCGACCCCGGTCGCCGAGAGGCGGCCGGTCACCCGACAGGAGTCAGCAGAGGCCGTAGTAGCGGCGGGATCGTGCGCCGCGAAGGGCCAAACGCGAAGCCGAGGCAAAGCGCGCCCGTGCTCGCGGAAGCCACATGGCAGCCAACCCCGCTCCGGCGGGGCCTTCGCGCAATGGATGCATAGGGTGAAGCCCGAAGCTCCCCGCGAAGAGCAGAGCGGCTTTCCGGCGCCTGGCACAGCCGAGCCTCACCCCGCCGACGCAAAGGATCTCTGGGAGGAGTTCCTCTCCCGCGAGAACCTGGCGGCGGCGCTCAGACGCGTCGAGCGTAACGCCGGAGCACCCGGCGTCGATGGCGTGCAGGCCAAGGAATTACGCCCCTGGCTGCATGACCACTGGCCCGAGGTTCGGGCATGCTCGACGCGGGCACCTACCGGCCGCAACCCACCAGGAGGGTCACGATCCCAAAGCCCTCCGGAGGAAAGCGGGAGCTGGGGGTGCCGACGGCCCTGGATCGAGTGATCCAGCAGGCCCTCTCGCAGGTACTGGTGCCCGTATTCGACCCCGGCTTCTCGGAGCGCAGCTTCGGCTTTCGCCCCGGGCGCTCGGCCCACCAGGCGATCAAGCGCGCCCAGCGCGACATCGCCGATGGGTTCGACCTGGGCCGTCGATCTGGATCTCGATCGCTTCTTCGATCGAGTCCAGCACGACGCGCTGATGGCAAGGGTCGCGAGGCGGGTCACCGACAAGCGAGTGCTCAAGCTGATCCGCGCTTATCTGGAAGCGGGAGTCATGGCAGACGGCGTGAAGCAGCCGACCGAGCAGGGAACCCCACAGGGTTCTCCCCTCTCACCGCTGCTCTCCAATGTCTACCTCGACGACCTCGACCGGATGCTGGAGAAGCGAGGGCACCGCTTCGTCCGCTACGCGGACGACATCACGGTCTACGTCCGCTCCAAAAGAGCGGCGGAGCGCGTGATGGGAAGCACCTGTGAATTCATCGAGCGACGCTTGAAGCTGCGGGTCAACCGGGACAAGTCCTCGGTCGGCTCGGCATTCAAAGCGACCCTTCTGGGGTTCGGCTTCCTCAAGCGCAAAGGTGAGATCAAGATCAGGATCGATCCGAAAGCGCGCAAGCGCGCCAAGGATCGCCTGCGAGAGATCACCTCGCGCCGCTGGGGCGTCTCGATGAGACGGCGAATCCGTGAAGTCAACCGCTTCACGGTGGGATGGACGGCCTACTTCTCCTTGGCCGACACCCCGCGCCCGCTCTCAGACCTCGATGAGTGGTTACGCCGCAGGCTGAGGCAGGTGAAGTGGAAGGAATGGAAGCGCCACCAGACACGGCGGCGCAACCTGCAAGCGCTGGGAGTACCACCCCAGCAGGCTCTTGAATGGGCCGGCTCGCGGAAGGGCTACTGGCGCATCGCAGGCTCACCTCCACTCCAATCCACCCTGACGAACGCCTACTGGCGCGACCTGGGTCTACAGGGATTCACCGATCCCTACCGCCGTTTCCGGGATGCGACGCGAACCGCCGGATGCGGACCCGCATGTCCGGTGGTGTGGGAGGGGCGGGGGTAAGCCCCGCCCCGACCCGATTTCTTCCGCCGCTCAGCCCAGCTGCCCCACCTCCCACACAAAGCAGCCCAGCTCACGAGCCAGGGCGATCCTGACCACGTTGGCGGGCTTGCCCCGCTCCAACCGCAGCCGCTGCCAGCGGCGATGCAGGCGGCGCTGGGCTCGCCAGCCGATCTCGCAAGCACGCGGGTCCGCGCCCCGCTGGCGGCGCTCGAGCGCCGCCCCCACCAGTGGTGCGTGGCGGTAGTGATGAGCGGCCTCGACCAACAGGCGGCGGGCATGCGCCGATCCCGCCTTGGTGATCGGCCCGCGCCGGCGCTGCTCGCCGGAGGAGTACTCGGAGGGCACGATGCCGAAATAGGCCATCAGCGAGGCTGGGTGCGCGAAGCGCCGCAGGTCTCCAGCCTCCGAGCAGAGGCCTATGGCCGTCAAGGTGTCGATACCGCGCAGGCAGCGCAGGCGGGCGATCGTCTCGGCCCAGGGCGATTCGGGCCAGCCCTCCTCGATCGCCAGCTCAGCTGCGCCACGGCGCTGTTCGAGCGCTCTCACCGCGCTCAGGTAGTCGGTGAGCACGGCGCGCGACGCGTGATCGGAAAACTCGATCCCACCCAGCCAGCGCCAGTGGGCCTGGGTCCAGGAGGACCCCGGCCCCTCCCAGCGCAGCTCGCGGCGCAGCAGGAACTTTCCGACGCGGTGGCGGGCGCGCATCAAATCGGCGCGGATCGTCTCGCGGCAACGGGCGAGGTCGCGAAAGCACTCCTCCTCGGGGCTCGGCACGCGCACGAAGGACAGTTCCCCGGCCAAGCACAGGCGCGCCAGGCGCTCGGCATCTCGGCGATCGGTCTTGATTCGGTCGCTCGGCGCCTTGGGGATCGATCCGGGTGCGCAGACGCGGACGTCGAGGCCGCGCTCGGCGCCTCCACGCGCGAGGCCGTAACCGGTCGGGCCCGCCTCATAGACGGCGAGGGTCGGGGCCTGGAGCCCCTCCAGGTAATCGAGCGCTCGTCGCGGCGGGCCGCTCAGGCGCTTTGCGCGAAGCTCGCCCGTCTCGGGCGAGAGAACGCAGGCGTGGGTTTGCGTGGCGTGGACGTCGAGGCCGACCACGCTTTTAGGCTGAGCCATGTCGGCGCCTCCCATGATTGGGGTGTCGGCCGCAGGCCTGTCCTGCGGCCCAGTCCCCGCACCGTCATGCGCGGGGTGCCGACCTACCTACCGCTGGAGTCGGTCAGCACTCCATACGGTCTTGCCAGGCTTGATTACGTCGTCTCAGCGCGATCCAGTAGGTCACCCAAGATCCTGGCGGTTGCCCCCCAGATCAGATGGCCCTCGATCTCGTAGGTCGGGGTGTGGATCGGGACGCCACGGCGGATCAGGCGGCGGATCTCGTAGCTCTCGCGCAAGACCGCCAGTGAGAAGGTGAGGACGGTCTCGACCTCGGCCGGATTTGGCCGCAGGTCGAGCTCCCGCGGGTGCGGGATGCGACCGACGAAGGGGTGGATGCGGTAGCCGGTGACGAAGGTGTTGGTCGGTGGCAGCTCCTCGCCGAGTTCCACCGCGGTCGGGTCGAGCGCGATCTCCTCTTGCGCCTCGCGCAGGGCGGTGGCGCTGAGGTCGGCGTCGCCGGGGTCCCGGCGGCCTCCCGGAAACGAGATCTCTCCGGCGTGCCGCCGCATGTCCGCCGGCCGCTCGGTGAAGAGCAGGCCGGGCTCCTCGTCCGGCCAGCCGTAGAGCGGCAGCAGGACCGCGGCCTCGATCGACTGCTGTGGCGACTTATCCGTCATATGGACGTATAAGTCGCCACACCCAACTCAGATGATGACTTGGACGGTGCCGCCGTCCACGGACCAGGCGGCGCCGCTGTGTAGGAGGCGCGCTCGGAGCAGAGGAAGACGATCGCGGCGGCGATCTCGCCGACCTCGGCGAGGCGGCCGATCGGGCGCTTGGCACCGGCCTCGGCCAGCGCTGCCTCGCGGCTCTCGGCGCCGCTCATATCGTGCGATTGGTCGAGCAGGCCGCCCGGGTCCATCCACATCTCCGACTTGACCGGGCCGGGGCAGATCGCGTTGACGAGCACGCCACTCTTCGCGTAGCGGTCGGCGAAGAGGCGCGAGAGCGAGAGCTCGGCCGCCTTCGCCACCGAGTACTCGGGCATCGAGGCCGAAGGGCGCTTGCCGGCGGTCGAGCAGACGTTGACGACGCGGCCCCAGCCGCGCTCGGCCATCCCCGGCACCGCGGCCCGCATCGCCCGCATCGGCGCCATCACGTTGAGCTCGTACTGGGCGTACCAGTCCTCATCGGGGACGTCGTCGAGGTGGCGCCACTGGGCGGCGCCGGCGTTGTTGACGAGGACGTCGAGACGGCCGAAGTACTCCGTCGTCGCCGCGAGCATGCGCTCGCCGGCGTCTGTGGCGGTGATATCGAGGCCCAGGGTCTCGGCGCGGCCGTGCATCTGAGGCTCGCCGCCGCCGCCCTTGGGCGCCGTCGTTCCGGGCGCCCGCGCAGCTTTGGCGGCCGCCTGCAGCCGCCCCTCGTCGCGTGCCACCAGCAGCACGTTCGCCCCCTCGGCGCAGAGCAGGCGTGCCGTCTCGGCGCCGATCCCGCGGCTGGCGCCGGTCACGACGCAGGCGCGTCCCGCCAGGCCGAGGTCCATCAGAGCGTCTCGATCTCGTCGGAGACAACCACGGCAGTTTCGCCGGCCAACAGCTTGTGCACCGGGCATTTGCGGGCAACGACGAGCAGGCGCGTCCGCTGCTCCTCGCTCAGCTCGGCCGGCAGGCGCAGGGTGACGGCGAAGGAGAGCGGGGCGAAGTCCGCGTACTCGACGTCGACGTCCACCTCGACCCTGCCCACGTCCCACCCCTTGCGCTCCGCGTACATCTCGATCGTCACCGCGATACAGCCGGCGAGGCCCGCGGCGACCAGGCGGGTGGGGGAGGGGCCGGTGTCTTCGCCGCCCGCATCGACGCGGCTCGTCGACGACGATCGTGTGGCCGCCCTCGATCTCGATCTCGTGGCGTGAACCCCTCGCGCCTGCGGGCGACGACCTTCACGGCTATGCCTTGCCGCGACCCTCGAAGAGCGCCGGGTCGTCGACGTCGGCGAAGCGAGCCATCGCGTAGGCGTAGTCGGAGGCGCGGTTGACGAGGTGGATCACGGTCTCGCTCGCCAGCTGGCCTTCCTCGGCGAGCGCGGCGATGCGGCGCTCGGCGCGGCGGATCGCCGTCCGTGCCACGTCGAGCTGGGCGGAGAGCTGGTTGCCGCCGGGGATGACGAACTTCGGCGGCAGCTCGACCTCGCTCATGTAGCGGTCGATCCGCTGCTCGAGCTCGGCGACCATCGCCTCGGTGGTGCGGCTGACCCCGTCTTCGAGCCGCTCGGCGGCCTCCGGGGCGGTCGCCAGCTCGGCGCCGGCGACGAAGAGGTCGTCCTGCAGGCGCAGGATGTCGGCGGCGAGCTCGGCCTCGCCGGCGTCGCAGAGAGCGCGGGCGACGCCCAGCTGCGAGCAGGCCTCGTCGAGCGAGCCGTAGGCCTCGGTGCGGCCGTGGTGCTTGGGGACGCGGCCGCCGTACCAGAGCGAGGTGGTGCCGTCGTCGCCCTTCTTGGTGTAGATCTTGACCACGGCGTGATCCTACGCCGCCGGCGGGCGGTTCCCCGCTCAGGCGAGCGGGTTGAAGAGGAGGCCGGTGAGGACCTTGGGGTAGAAGTAGGTCGACTTCGGCGGCATGTTGGCGTCGCTTTCGCAGATCGCCCTGGTCTGGTCGACGGGGATCGGGCGGAGGACAAAGGCGACGTCGTAGGCGCCCCCGTCGAGCAGGCGCCGCGCGTCCTCGACGCTCTTGGCGTAGCCGAGGCCGCGCTTGGCGAGGATGTCGTCTTCGCTGAGGCCGGCGATGCCCTTCAGCACCAGGGTCTCGAGGATCGCCGCGTCGAGGCGGCGGTAGGCCTCGGGCTGGCCCTCGAGCTGGCGGTCGAGCTCGGCGGTGTCCTTGAGGCGGAGGCGGAAGGCGCGTTTGTGGTGGGTGTCGTAGAGGCCGAAGACGCCGACGCCCTCCTCGCCGAGTGGGTCGAGCCGGTCGTCCTCCACCTCGGTGACGTCGAAGAGCTCGCGCAGCCCCTCGCCGAGGCGGCGCTGGCGCTCCGGGTCCTCGGCGAAACCGGAGAGCAGGCGGTGGGTGGGGAAGATCGAGAGGCCGGGGTCGTCGAGGCCGGTGATCGCCATCAGCGTGTAGTTGTGCGGGCCCTCGCCGCCGATCTCGTCGCGGTAGGCGATCGCGGTCTCGTAGCGGTGGTGGCCGTCGGCGATCAGCAACCGGGCGTCGGCGAGCAGGGCGGGGATATCTTCGTTCAGCTGCGGCAGCCGCCAGATCCGGGTCACCGTGCCGGCGGCGTCAGCCGCTTCGCCCCAGATATCTTCGACCGCGGTCTCCTTGGATACCGTCGGCCAGGGGTCGATCGTGCTCAGCGAGAAGATCGGCGAGAGGTTGCAGCGCGTCGCCCGCATCAGTTCGAGCCGGTCCTGCTTGGGGCCGGGAAGGGTGCGCTCGTGGGGCAGGATCATGCCGGTCTCGAAGTCCTCGACCCGGACCCGGGCGAGGATGCCGTGGCGGGTGTGGGTGGAACCGTCGGGGCCGGTGTAGTCCTGCTCCATCGCCCAGATCGCCGGCTCGGTGTCCTTGACCAGGGCACCTGCCTGCTCCCAGGCCTCAATCGACTTGGCGGCGGCCGCGTAGGGGTCGCCTTCCGAGGCGGATTGCGGACCCGTCTCGCCATAGGGCTTGGGCAGGTCGATGGCGACCGCGTTGTATGGGGACTGAGCCAGCAGCTCCGCCCGCATCGCCGTGTCGATTACGTCGTAAGGCGGCGCCACCACGTCCTGCAGCGACCCGACCGCGTCGAGGTCGTAGTGCAGGGCGTTGAGCGGCAGCACCTCGGCCATCGCCCGAAACCTAGCGGTTGCTCGCTTGCGAGCCGGCGCCGTCGCTCGGCCCGGCTCTACACTGGGCGCTTCGGGGCGTGGCGCAGCCTGGTAGCGCGCGGCCTTTGGGTGGCCGAGGTCCCCGGTTCGAATCCGGGCGCCCCGATTCTCGCGCGCGTGGCGTTGCCTAAGGTTCTTTGGCGAGCCAGAGTGGCAGCGGTTCGGAGATTTCGTAGGTGGCTTTTTCGATTTTCGCCGTACCCGCGCAGGCGACGTTGCTTCCTTCCTGCTTCTGCAGGACCGGGGCAGTTGTTCCCACTTCGATGAAGGCTGCTTTGGTCGCCCCCGCGCTCGCTTTGAACTTGAATTCGATCGAGGCCGCGCCGTAGATGCAGGTCAGGGTGCCGAAGCAGCCGGTGAATTTGAACTGGGGATTGCCCAAAGCTTCCCATTGGAGGAAGTCCACCGTGCCCGCCGTGCCGCTGGTGGCCGCCATGACGAATTTGTAGGGGAGGTTTTCCGCGGTTGCGGTCGGATTGCAGTTGGTGCAGGTGGTCAGTGTGAGTTCGGTGAGTTTCCCTTTCAGCCCCGCGCCGGCGCCGAGGTTCTGGACGGTTTCGCCTTTCATTTTCGACACGCATTTGATCGTCAGCGAGCCGGCGACGAAGACCGCTTCGCCGGTCTGGGCTTTGATCGTCGTCGGGATCCCAAGCCTGTTCGCGAGAGGGCATTCGTTGACGAAGGGCGTCGTCGAGCAGAGCGTGTCGGCCGATGCCGTTCCAATGCCGGCGAGCGCGGTCGCGCAGATTGCCACGGTGGCGGCGCCGCAGAGCGCCTTTATGAGCCTCATCCTGTCTCCTCCCCGGACCCGCCTCGCGGGAGTCCTCACGTTGCGCTGGGTACAGTCTAAATACTTTGAGTATTTGCCGCGATTACAGGGGCGAATCGCCGGCACGGGCGAGAGGCGACGTTATGTCCCCTGGACGGGTGTCCCGCTCAGGTGGGGGGTCAGGCGTGCCGATAGCTGCTTGTAGATGGAGTTGGGGCAGCAGACAGAGCGGCGCGTCGAACGCGTCCATTTCGAAACCGACCGGCAGCGGATCGTCGGCGACGTGACCCTGCCTCCAGAGGGCTATCAGAGCCGTTTCTCGGACTCGCTCAACCGGGTCGACGTGGTCTTCATCCCGGTGGTCAACGCGGAAGTCTCCTCGCTGATGGGGGGCGACGTCGAGATCCACCCCTTCATGGTCGTCTCCAAGTCCCATGTGCGCGTCGCTTATCCGGTCGAGGCCGGCAGCCAGCTCCGCGACTGAGCGGCCCGGGCTACGCGTTCGCCCGCCGGCGCCGGCTGCCTTGGCTGTAGGAGCCGAGGTCGAAGACGAAGGCGAGGATGACGATGAACCACTCGAAGCCGTGGACGCCGTTCGAGCCCGTGCTCCACATCACCGCGTAGGCGAGCGTCGTCCAGGGCAGCAGGAAGAAGCCGAGAAAGGGCACGAACCAGCTCTCGAAGGCACGGCTGAGCATGTCGCTGAAGAGCCAGAGCGCGAACAGCGCCAGGCGGGGCGAGATAAGGGCGAAGAGGACGACGAAGCAGCCGATGCGACAACGCTACCGTGTATGGAACATGTCCAAACACGCCGTGCTCGACACCCCGCTGCAGCCGCCCTTCCCCGAGGGGATCGAGGTCGCCTACTTCGCGCTTGGCTGTTTTTGGGGGGCAGAGCGACTGTTCTGGGAACTGGACGGCGTCTACACGACGGCCGCCGGCTACATGAACGGGACCACGCCGAACCCGACCTACGAGGAAGTGTGCATGGGCAAGACCGGGCACGCGGAGGCCGTGCTGGTCGCCTTCGACCCGGCCAAGATCGCCTACGCCGACCTGCTCAAGGTCTTCTTCGAGGAGCACGACCCGACCCAGGGCATGCGCCAGGGCAACGACGTCGGCACCCAGTACCGCTCCGGCATCTACTTCGTCAACGACGCCCAGAAGGCGACGGCGGAGATGATGAAGCGAGCCTACGACGAGGACCTGCGAGCGGCCGGGCACGACCCGATCACGACCGAAGTCGAGCCGGCCGGTCCCTTCTATTACGCCGAGGACTACCACCAGCAGTACCTGCACAAGGTGCCGAACGGCTACTGCGGCCTGGCCGGAACCGGCGTCTCCTGCCGCATCCCCGCCGCGGCGGCCTAGCGCTCCACGCGCCCGGCGCGGCGAATAGCATCCCGCGCCGGTGACCCCCTCCTTCGGCTCCTACATAGCCGGCTGCTTTGCGGTGATCGGCATCGTCAGCGCGGTCGGCCTCGGCGGCTACTGGCTACGGCGCTGGATCGTGCCGGAATTCTCCGGCGCCCTGGCGCGGCTTGCCGACGCCACGATCGCGGTCGGCCTGCTGGTGCTCTCGCTGGAGCTGCTGGGCACGCTCAGCATCCTCTACACGGGCTGGATCGTCGTCGTCTGCATCGCCGTCGGCCTGCTCGCCGCCCTGCTCGGCTGGCGCAAGGCTCCCCGCGACGGCCAGGAAATCAGCGCCCCGCAGGTGCAGAACATCGCTCTGATCATCGCCCTCGCCGTCGCCTCCTTCACCGTCGCCGAGTGGACCTTCCCCTCGCAGCTCAGCCTCGACCAGGGCATGTTCGGCGGCGACACGACCTGGTACCACATGCCCTTCGCGGCGCGGTTCGCCCAGGAACACTCGACCGTCCACCTGCAGTTCACCGACCCGCTGCGCCTCGCCGCCTGGTTCTACCCGCAGAGCTCGGAGCTGGTCCACGGCTCGGCGATCGTCCTCTTCAAGAGCGACTGGCTCTCGCCGCTGATCAACCTCTTCTGGCTGGCGATCGCGCTGCTCGCCGCCTGGTGCGTCGGTCGGCCCTACAAGGTCGGCCCGGCGACCCTGGTGGCCGGGGCGATCGTGCTCGACGCCGGGGTGATGATCGAGACCCAGCCGGGCGAGGGCCGAAACGACATCATGGGGCTCGCCTTCCTGCTCGCCTTCGCCGCCTTCCTGATCAACGCCCACCAGCGCCGTGCGCCGAAGGAGGGAGCAGTGCAGGACGCGCCCGAGTTGGGCGCGCCGCTGCTCGACAAGGGACCGCTGGTGATCGCTGGGATCGCCGCCGGCCTCGCCGCTTCGGTCAAGTTCACCTTCCTGATCCCGGTGGTGGCGATCGGGCTCGGCGTGATCGTTTTCAGCGGCCGCGGACGGCGCCTGACCACTGCCTGGGTGCTCGGCCTCTCCACCTTCGTGGTCGGCGGCTACTGGTACGTGCGGGCGATGATCAAGACCGGCGGCAACCCGATCCCGACGACCGGGTTCGGCCCCCTGCACCTGCCCCGGCCAGACCAGATGCCGCTCGACCCGCGACCGCGTTTCGCGGTCGCCCACTACCTGACCCAGCCGACGATCTATCGCAGGTGGTTCTTCCCCCAGCTCGACAACGCCTTCGGGCCGCTCTGGCCGCTGATCCTGATCGTCGCAGTCGCTGCTGCCCTCTACATCGCCTGGCGCTCGCGCAACATCATCCTGCGGGTGATCGCGGTGGCGGCGCTGGCGACCGCCTTCGTCTACGTCTTCACGCCGCTCACCGCGGCCGGACAGGAGGGCTCGCCGACCGGCTTCTTCACCAACACCCGCTACCTGGTCCCGGGCCTGGTCCTGGCGATGGTGCTGATCCCGATCGCGCGGCCGCTGCGGGCGCCCGACCGGCGCGCCTGGCAGACGCTGATCTTCCTGACGGCGGTCTACGCGATCACGGTCCTGACCACGCCGCGCTGGTACCCGGGCTTCATCGTCGGCACGGTCTTCCTCACCCTGGCGCTGGTCTGGGCGCCGGCGGGCCTCGGCCTGGCGCGCTCGCGACGGCTGATCAGCCGTGCTGCGGTCGCCGGAGCCGCCGCCGCTGTGGTGCTGCTGGCGGTTGTGCTCGGCCGCGCCCAGGAGGTCCAGTACTACAAGCACCACTACACGCGGACGACGCTCTTCCTCCAGGACGGCGGTCCGCAAAAGGCGTTCGAATTCGCCCATAAGCAGCACCACAAGCGGATCGGTATCGCTGGCTCGGGCGAGATCTTCTTCGGCCAGTACGGCTTCTACGGGGCCAACCTCGATAACTACGTCCAGTACATCGGCGTGCCGGGGCCGGACGGGACCTACCGCCTGGCGACCAGCTGCCAGCAGTTCCGCCGCCGGATCAACGCCGGCGACTACGACTACGTGATCCTCAGCCACTTCACGCAGGACTCGCCCGACGCGCCCTACTGGTATCCGATCTACGCCTGGGTCAAAAACGACCCGGCACTGGAGCAGGTGATCGAAGAGCCCGACATCACCCCGGAGCCCGACTGGGTCTTCAAGGTCAAGGGCAAGCTCGACCCGGCCGGCTGCAGCAGCGGCCAGTAGGCCCGGGCCTAGGCCGCGTCGCTCTCGACGAAGCGCTTCAGCTTCTCGGGCATGGTGTCGACCAACTGGCCGCGCAGGACGCCGACGAGCGGGCCGCGGATCACCATCCCCAGCATCCGACCGAGGTCGACCTCCAGCCAGTAGGTCGCGCGGGTCCGCCCGCCGCCGAGGTCCTCGAGCTCCCAGCTGCCTTCGACCGACTTCAGGTCGCCGTCCTCCTGGACCCAGGAGATCCGGCTCGTCGCCTCGTAGCCGAAGCGCATCTCCGAGCCGAGCCGGCGCACCTTGGCGTCGGTCTCCATGTGGACGAGGACCTGGTTGCCGTCGCCGTCGCGCTCGATGCATTCGGCGACCTTGATCTCCGGCTGCCAGCGGGTCGACCCCTCGACGTCGGCGGCGACGTCGTAGACCTTCTCGATCGGCGCCTCGATCTCGGTGCTGGCGGAGCCGTCGATCGTGCCCATCGGAGGAGCTTAGACCGGCGCCAGGGCGTGCTCGCGGATCAGCTCGGCCGAGCGCTCGGGCTGCTCCCACCAGAACATGTGGCCGACGCCCTCGAGGGTCTCGAGCCGGGCGCCGGGAATCAGCGAGGCGATCTGGCGCCCGTTGGCGTAGCCGAGCAGGCGGTCGGCGTCGCCGTGGATGACCAGGGTGGGGAGGTCGATCTGGGCGAGGCGGTCGTGGGTGTCGTGGGCTCCGCAGGCGCGCATCTGCTGCAGGACGACCGGCTGGGGCGCCGGCAGCGCCGAGCCCATCTCGGCGAAGGCGGCGAAGCGCGAGTCGTCCTCGGCGGAAGCCGGGGGAGAGGTTGATCTCCCACATCGCGCGGAAGACCTGCTCGCTGTCGCCGGAAGCGTAGGCGGCGCCGAGCATCTGCAGGTCCTCGGGCGCCATCAGCGTGCCGTCCGGGCCGCCGCAGTAGCTGGCGCCGATCGTCAGCGTGCGGATGCGCTCGGGGTGGGCGAGCGCCAGCTCCTGGGCGATCATGCCGCCCATCGAGATGCCGACCACGTGCGCGGTCTCCAGCTCGAGCGCGTCGAGCAGGCCGGCGACGTCGCCGGCGAGGTCGCTGATCTCGAACGGCAGCTGCGCCTCGCCCGAGGTCCCATGCCGCGGTTGTCGAAGACGATCGTCTCGAAGCTCGCCTCGAGCGCCTCGCGGAAGGGCTGCCCCCAGGCCATGTGCGTGGCGCTCATCCCCTGGATCAGCAGCAGCGGCTCACCCTCGCCAGCGCGCTCGTAATACAGCTCCGTCCCCGATGCATCGACACTCGGCATGCCGCTCGATCCTACGCCAGATGTCCCATTCAGTGCATGCGGCGGAAGTGCGACCGCACCGCTAATCTTGCGCCTTCGCACGCCCCCGTAGCTCAGTGGACAGAGCACCGGCCTTCTAAGCCGATGGTCGTTGGTTCGAATCCAACCGGGGGCGCTCCCATTTGGAGGTTTTCCCGGTTCGCGGATAGGTTGGAGCGGTGAACGAGCGAGTGGTTGTGTTGGGAGCTGGGTTCGGCGGGCTGGAGCTGAGCACGATGTTGGCAGAGGCATCCGGCGGCGATATCGAGGTGACGCTGATCGACAAGAGCGACTCGTTCGTCTTTGGCTTCTCCAAGCTCGACCTGATGTTCGGGCGGGAGACGCCGGATGCGGTGCGGATGCCCTACAGCGAGATCGCCAAGCCCGGCGTGCGCGTGCTGCGCGAGACGGTGACGGCGATTGACCCCGAGGCGCGGCGGGTCACCACCGATGCCGGGGTGTACGAGGCCGACGCCGTGGTCATCGCGCTCGGTGCCGACTACGACATGGACGCGACCCCGGGTCTCGCCAAGGGCGGCAACGAGTTCTACTCGGTGGCAGGCGCCGAACGGCTGGCCGGGATCATCCCGACGTTCTCCGAGGGGCACGCCGTGATCGGCGTCAGCGACGCGCCGTTCAAGTGCCCGCCGGCGCCGAGCGAGTGCGCTCTGCTGCTCGACGAGGAGCTGCGCGCGCGTGGGGTGCGCGACGCCTGCCGGATCTCCTTCGTGATCCCGCTGCCGACTCCCGTGCCTCCGTCGCCCGAGGCGTCCGCTGCGCTGGAAGGGGAGTTCGCCGAGCGGGGGATCGAGCTGATCGCCGGGCGCCGGATCGACGCCATCGATCCCAAGCGCAGCGCCGCGATCCTCGACGACGGCAGCGAGCTGCCCTTCGACCTCTTCCTCGGCGTGCCGAAGCACCGCGCTCCCGACGTCGTCATCGCCAGCGGCATGACCGAGGACGGCTACGTGTCGGTCGACCCGGCCACGCTGGCGACGCGCTTCCCCGGGGTCTACGCGGTTGGGGACGTCGCCACGGCGGGCGTGCCGAAGGCCGGCGTCTTCGCCGAGGGCGCCGCGCGCATCGTCGCGCAGACGCTGCTCGCCGAGTTTCGCGGCAGCGAGCCGCCCGGCCGCCACCTCGGCCAGGGCACCTGCTACATCGAGTTCGGCAGCGGCCGGGTCGGCAGCGTCGACATCGACTTCCTCTCGGGTCCCGCGCGGACCGGGAGCTTTAACGCGCCGTCGACTGACCTGGTCGCGACGAAGGAACGCTTCGGCTCCAGCCGTCGTCAAAGATGGTTCGGAGTGGAGAAATCCGCCTGACCGGAAGCGCTTGCTGACGACGCCGGCCAGGCGGGGCGGCGATGCTACTTATAAGTCTGTAGACCGTCAAGTAGCGAACAGAGAACGTCCGTCTGCATGGAGGGGGATCTTCAGCGGGCGGTGGGGCGCCGTTTGCTCGAATATCGCAAGAGCGTCGGCCTGACCCAGGAGGCGCTGGCGGAGATCCTCGGGGTGCACCGCACCTATCTGGGGGGCATCGAGCGCGGTGAGCGCAACCTGACCCTGAAAAGCGTGGAGCGGATCGCTGCGCGAATCGGCCAGGAGCCGCTGGCCCTGCTCAGGCGTGCCGAGGAGCAGTAGCCGCGGCATATAGCCAGCTCTCGTGCCGGTATCTGCGGGGTGGTGCGATTCAGGTACTTAGGAGTCCTGATTGGGTAATAAAGGGCCTCGCGTGTTTTTGCTTGCCCCGCCCGTTCTCGGTGAGGTGCATTTCGAGATTCACAGCCAAATCGAGGTCGCTACTCATGGGTCTGTAGACCGCGAATTGGCCAGCAGGCAGCGTGCCGGATGCGTGGAGGGGGACCTGCAACAGACGGTTGGCCGGAACCTCCGATTGCTGCGGATCGACCGCGGGCTGAGTCAGGAAGACTTTGCCGATTTCCTCGGGGTTCACCGCACCTATCTCGGAGGCATCGAGCGCGGCGAGCGCAATCTGACGCTGAAGAGCCTCGAGCGCATCGCCGACCAGATCAAGGTCGACCCGATCTCCCTTCTCACCGAGGCCTAGGACAGCATCGATCGATAGTCATCCGGGTTTACAGAGGTGCAATGACAAGCACCGAGCGTCGTACGGATATCGCCCTGGCGCTGATTGCCGGGGCATCGATCGCGGGGATCGTCTTGATCGGGAGAGCCGCTTAGCCATTACATTTGGCGCGTGGCGGAACTGATCCTCTACGCGATCCCGGCCTTCGTCCTGCTGCTCGTCGTCGAGCTGCTCTCGTTCAAGTACGCGCGCGACGAGGACCTGGTCGGCTACGAGTCGCGGGACACGCGAACGAGCCTGACGATGGGCGGCGGCAACGTCGTCATCAACGCGGTCTGGAAGCTGGTCGTCGTCGTCGTCTACGCCGTGCTTGTACGAGCTGACGCCCGCTGCGGATGCCGGCCGACGAGTGGTGGACCTACGTCCTGCTCTTCTTCGCCGACGACTTCGCCTACTACTGGTTCCACCGCGTCCACCACGAGGTGCGCGTCTTCTGGGCCAGCCACGTCGTCCACCACTCCTCCCAGCACTACAACCTCTCGACCGCGCTGCGCCAGACCTGGGCGCCGATGACGGCGCTGCCGTTCTGGGCGCCGCTGGCGCTGCTCGGCTTCGCCCCGTGGATGATCCTTCCGCAGCAGGCGATCTCGCCTGATCTACCAGTTCTGGATCCACACCGAGCGGGTCAAGCGGCTGCCGGAGCCGATCGAGTTCGTCTTCAACACGCCCTCGCACCACCGCGTCCACCACGGCTCCAACGAGGTGTACCTAGACCGCAACTACGGCGGCATCCTGATCATCTGGGACCGGATCTTCGGCACCTTCCAGGGCGAGACCGAGCGGCCGCGCTACGGGCTGACGAAGAACATCCGCACCTTCCGGCCGACCCGCGTCGCCTTCCACGAGTTCAGGGCGCTGGCCCGCGACGTGCGGGCGGCGACGAGCTGGCGCCACCGCCTCGGCTACGTCTTCCGCGGCCCGGGTTGGTCGCCGGATGGCAGTGGCGGTGGCACGCGCGGCTGAGCCGCGACGGTTTGGCGGCTTGAACCGTCGGGTACCTGCGGTGGCATGGAGCTATCGATACTGCTGGTAATCATCGGGATCGTCTTGGCGATCCTCGTCAACTACATCCTGGGAATTATCGTCATCCTGATCGGACTGGCGATGCTGTTGCTGCCGCGGATGAGGAGCAGCCGGGGCAGAGTCTGAGCTTGGCCCGGGCGCCCTCGGGCGCCCGGGAGTGTCAGCCTTCAGGTATGGCTCCGTGGAAGCTGCCGCTTGTCGTCGCCGCGATCATCGTCCCGATCGTGGCGGGATTCCGCGTCGCCGGGCCGGCGCTGGGGGTGGCGGCGGGAGCGCTTGCCGTCCTGGCCCTGCTGACGATCGCGGTTCGCGCGAAGCCGCGCGGGCCGATCGGCCTCGAGCCTGAGCACGACCGCCGGCGGGTGCTGATCGCCGCGACGCGAGCCGTGGAGGACGCCGACGACGTGGGGCGGATCGCCGCCGCGGCTGGACTGGGTCAGGCGAACGGCAGCGACGAGATCCGCCTGCTGGTGCCGGCGCGGATCGGCTTCCTCGACCGCTGGGCGTCCGACGTCGAGGGTGCGCGCCAGCAGGCGCAGCGGCACCTGGTCGCCACGGTGGCGGCGCTAGCCAAGGCGGGGATCGCGGCTGAGGCAAGGGTCGGCGATGAGGACATCGTCCAGGCGATCGAGGATCAGCTGCAGAGCTACCCGGCGAACGAGGTGGTGCTGGCGAGTGGCGCGGAGGACGAAGCCGAGGCCGCGGCCGAGGAGCTGCGCTCGCGGCTTCGCGCCGAGTTCCACGCGGTGCGGCTGGGCTGAGCTCAGCAGAGGTGCGGGCGGGCGGCGCTCTTGACGACCTGGAAGGCGTCGCCGGGGATGCGCTTGAGCTGGTTCAGGTTCTCGTCGTCCCAGCGTCGGTCGCTGCTGCCGCTGAAGTACCAGTTGGAGCCGTTGTCGGCGACGATCATCCCGTAGTGCTTCAGCGCTTCGGCGATCGTGCGGGCGCCGCCACTGAAGCCGCCGAGCCCGTAGCTCGCCTTCAGTCGCAGCCGCGTCCCCATCGCCGGCGCGCTGGCGCTCGCGGTGTCTCCCGCGCAGTGCGAGGCGGGGTGGGCCCAGGCGTCGCGGGTGCTGTCGAAGGTGACGCGGATCGCGTGTTCGAGGCGGCCTGAGGCGACCTCGTCGTAGCGAACGAGGCCGGGGAAGATCGGCAGCCCGGCGGCGTCGGCGGAGGTCCAGGAGTCGGGGCGACGAGCGGTGGAGCGCAGGTCCCAGCGCGTGCCCGAGTCGGCGTTCCAGTGCGCCCCGCCATCGTGCTTGGCAAAGGCCCGGTAGAGCTCGTACAGGGTGCAGCTGGAGCGGTCGACGACGAGCACGTGGCGATCGCCGTCGCTGCCATTACCGCCCTCGACTGGGGCGTTGGGCGGGACCGGGAACGGCCCGGGATCGCTCTCGTCGCCATAGGCGGTGTAGTGGATCTGCAGCTTGCGCTGGCCGGCGCCGACGACCGCGTAGGGGAACCCGTAGGCGCGCGGCGAGCCGAAGTCGGGGTGAAGGTGGTTGCTGCCGTGGGAGTCGATGTAGGCGATGGTCGCGGCTGAGTTGGGGGCGACCGGCGCCTTGGAGACGTCCTGGTTCCAGGCGGCCTCGTTGGGGAGGGACGGGGCGTTGGCGGGAAGGCTGGCAGGCGGATCCGGGAAGACTGGGCAGCCGCCGAGGTCGGGGTATGGGCCGACCGCGGCGCTCGTCCCGGCGCGCATCAGCGCCGCGGTGAGCGATCGATCGCCAGGGAATTCACGCCTCGGGCAAGGCTCGCGATCAGGCCGATCTCGGTCACGCGTCGTGCCGACGCGCGCCGATCCACGCACGCTAAGCCGGCCGATGGCGAAACCGCCGATCGCTGCTGCGCCGACGGCGAGCGCCCCGATCGCGGCGGCTCCGCGCGCCCGGTCATGCGATGGCCGCGCCTCGGGCCTGTCGCATCTCGCCCTCCCCAACCGTAGCGCGGTTAGCCTGAGCCACCGTGACCATGGACGACCGTCCCACGCTGCTGGCGATCCAGCACGTCCCCTGGGAGACGCCCCACCGAATCCTTGACGCCTGCGGCAACCTCGCCGTGCACACGGTCAAACCCCTGGCCGGACAGCGACTGCCCGATCACGACGAGGTCGCCGGCGCCGTGGTGATGGGCGGACCGATGAACGTCGACGAAATCGACCGCCACCCCGAGCTGGCCGCCGAGTGCGAGTGGCTTGCCGAGGCGATGCGCCGGGAAATGCCCGTGCTCGGCATCTGCCTCGGCGCCCAGCTTCTGGCGCAGAGCGCTGGGTGCCGAGGTGAGGCCGGGGGAGGCGCCCGAGCTCGGCTTCGCCCCGGTGGAGATCCTCGAGCCCGACGATCCGATCCTCGGCAATCTGGCCCCGAGCACCACTGTCCTGCACTGGCACGGCGACGTCTTCGACCTCCCGGACGGCGCCGAGCACCTGGCCCGCTCAGCTCAGACCGAGGTCCAAGCCTTCCGCCACGGCAACGCCTGGGGAGTGCTCTTCCACCCCGAGGCCGACTTCGCTCTCCTGGAGGCCTGGCTTGCCGTGCCCGAGATGCTGAGAGAGACCCGCAAAGCACTCGGCGACGGAGGCACCGCCGCCCTCCCCGAAGAAGCCGACGTTGCGGAGTCGGACCTGATCGAGCGCACGACCCCAGGCCTGCGCGCCTTCGCCAGCCTGGTCGCCGCCAATCACCCCAACCCCTGATCCCACCGGCCACCCCCGAACCCCGCTAGATTGGAAGCCGCGCGGTGGACGTAGCTCAGTCGGTAGAGCTCCTGGTTGTGGTCCAGGCGGTCGCCGGTTCGAATCCGGTCGTCCACCCCTCGTAGAAGTCGCTGCAATCGGCAGTTCGTCGGGTGATGGAACTGAACCATCCCTCGTTTCCGCTCTATTCCGGGTCCCAAAATCTCTCGAACGAGCGGATTCGCATTGATTCTGGCTCTCCCCGCCACGCTTTCCGGGGCGGCAGAGCTACGGCAGCCGGGCCGATATAGGCAAAGGCCACTGGCGCGAGGCACCTGCGTCGGCGTCGTGCATGACACCGAGAGACTGTGGATTGATCCAACGGGGGCGCATGCCCTGACGGGGATCTCGGCCATGATTGTTCAAGAGGCACTGCAATTTGCAGCCAAGCGCCAATAGGCCTTTGTGGCGGCGTTCCCGTCATAGTCTTTGTACAAATGCGAATCCGCCTTCACAACATTGGACCGCTACGGGACGCCGACGTTGAGTTTGGCCCACTTACCGTACTAGTGGGACCAAATGGCAGTGGCAAGACTACCTTTACCACGGTTTCCTACGCCGTATTCAAAGCGCATGAGGCCGCGATGGTCGAAGTTCTTGAACTCCTCGAATCGCCGTTCAGCGACGACGAGGTCCCGCGGCAGAAGGGCCTCACCAAGGAGCTCATCGACACTTGGCAGGATGTGTTCACGGACCACCTCGATTTCGAGCTCCGGCGGTGTTGTGCGCCGGATCTCGCAATGCTCGCTCGGGCAAGACGTGGGGGAAAGAATGCAGGCCCGCGAATCACAGTCTCAGCGAAAGGGTGGTGCATGGTCTTCCGCCTGTCAGGAGATGAGCTGTGGCTTGAGACCGATCACCCGGATTTCAAACGCCCACGTTTGCGGATCGATCAAGGGACCTCTGCGTTCATTGCCCGGCGGCGTGTTCGAGACCGGCTGACGAGTGACTTGCCCCGGCGCGCGATTTATTTTCCGGCGGGTCGCTCCGGCATCGTTCAAACGCACACTGCGCTGAGTGCACTGATGGCCGGTGCATTGAGCGGTGGTTATTTCAAGGACGCAACAATAGGCGCCATCCCCGGAGCGACAGCCGACTTTATGCAACTAGTTGCCCAGATCAGGTCACGACGGCGGATCAAAAGGACGGCACAGCTTGCCAATCGATTTGAGCGCCAGCTGCTTCGCGGAAAAGTGAAGCTGAATGAAAAGGGGGGAAAACGAGAATTCCTGTTCCAGCCGATAGGTCAGGAAGCCGACTGGCCGGTTGAGAATATGGCAACTGCGGTAGCCGAGTTCACCCCTCTCGTTCTCTACCTTCGCCATCGCGCGGCTCTAGGCGACACAATCCTAATAGACGAGCCAGAGTCCCATCTCCATCCAGAAAGCCAGGTATCGCTAGCTGCGGGCCTAGTCGAGATCGCGGGGGTTATTCCACCGGTCGTCGTTGCGACGCATTCCGAGTTTCTGGTCTCTGCGCTCAGCAATCTGATGCTGGAACAGTCGAAGAAATCTGTCCCTTCGCGGGAAGCCGCAGGCCATATGACTGTGTACTCGTTCCGCTTCCACGACGAGGATCAAGGACTTGGAGCCGATGTCGAGGTCGTTGATCTAAACACCGATGAGGGGTTCGAGATCAATCAATTCTCTGAGGTGAGCGAGCGAGTTTTTTCGGACGCCGTTCGTCTCTATAACGACCTTCACGACTAGCTCTACTCGATGTCCAAAGCAACCGAAGCGGAACTACGGAGCGTGTGCAGCCAAAACCACTGCTGGGCCGAGCGAACGCTCAAGGATGCAAATGTGATTGCAGATCTCAAGGGGCCTTGGCGGATCCTACGCTTGGACTCCCACTTTTCGGCTTGCGTGCAAACGTCGAATCGCATCGGAGGCCTGTGCGACGGAGTTGCTGTGCTTCCGCAGGACAACAACAACGCTCTTCGGATACTTGAGCTGAAGTCCAGTCTCGACGACATACCAAAGGCGAAGGCTCAGTTGAAGAAGGGCGCCGAGTTGATCTCGAGCAAGCTCACTAACGGCTTTTCAGACTTGCGAGTCAGTCTCGAGCTTCATGTCGGCAAAGCCCCTAGAACCACGATCAAGCCGCAGCATTCAGTCAAGGTCAATGGCAAGAAGTTTCGCCTGACGGCATTCAGGGACGGTGCCAGCCTTTGATTACTGCTTTTGCTGCCGTGTTTCACGACTCGAATCCCTCGTAGCCCGGCGTGGGTTGTGGACAGACGATATTGCGGGGCGGTGGGCGGATCTGTTGCGGGACTACTGCGCAAGCTGGTCGCCCTATGGACTGCCGGATTCGTGCAGAGGCCTATGTGGACCCGAGCAGGCGCTCGACGACCAGCACGTCTCGCCAGGTGCCGTCGAGTTGTCCGTGGCGTTGGTGCAGGCCGACCCGATCGAAGGCGCAGCGTTCGACTAGGCGGATGCTGGCAATGTTGTCGGTGAAGAGCTTGCCGATCAGCTTGTGGAAGCCACGCTCTTCGGCGACCGCGGCGAGCGCTTCGGTGAGGGTCGTGCCGACGCCGCGGCCTCTTGCTCTGGCGTCGACATAGATGCTCGCCTCGCCGATGCCTGCGTAGCACTGGCGGGCACTGTAGGAGGTTAGTCCGGCCCAGCCGAGGACGCCCTCGCCGGCGACGCTCACCAGCAGGGGGAAGCGTGCGTCGTCGATTCGCCTGGCGAAGTCCGCGGGGGATCGCGGTGCCGTCTCGAACGTCGAGCCCCGCTCGGCGAGCGCCGCGTTGTAGATCGCGCAGATTGCCTCGGCGTGTGCCGCGACGGCGCCGCGTACGACGACCTTCTCGTTCATGGTTCGTATTGTTGATGCCCGCCAGCAGACCGGCAATGGCCATTTGGCCAAAGTCGTCTATACGGTTGCGGCCTCTCCTGCGACCCGGTGTCTTCAGGCGGGCTACGATCCAACTGATGCAATCCGTTGATCGCTCCCTCATCGCAGAGGCAGGACGTCGCCTTTCCGAAGCCGCGCCCGGTGCCGAAGTGATCCTCTTCGGTTCCCAGGCCCGAGGGGAGGCCGATCTTCGCAGCGACGTTGACTTCCTCGTTGTCGAGGCCGACGTCGATAACGAGGCGGGGGAGTCGGTTCGATTGCGCCGAGCGCTTCGAGAGCTGCGCGTGCCCATTGACATCATCGTGATCAGCCGTCGCTACGCCGATGAGTGGATGAATGTGCGCGGCAGCGTTGTGCATGCAGCGTTCTCGCAGGGGCGGGTCATCGCTAGCTGATGGCTGATCAAATGGCCCTTGCCACTCAATTCCTGAGACTTGCGCACGAGGATCTTGCGGCCGCGAAGGCGCTGAGAGACGCGGAGGGCGTATCGGCGTCGAAAAGCGGTTTCAATGCCCAGCAGGCGGTGGAGAAGGCGCTGAAGTCCGCGCTCGCTGGACAGGGCGAAGATTTCCCGTTCACTCACGACATCGCGCTGCTGATCGGGCTTTGCGAAGACCACGGCCTACAACTCCCAGACGACCTGGGCGAGGCCGATCGGCTCACGCCTTACGCGGCAGCGTTGCGCTACGGGTTGGGCGATCCCGCTGCGGTCGACGCAGACGATGCGCTGCGGTGGGCAACGCTCGCGGTCGAATGGGCGGAGACTCAACTCGGTTCGAGCGACGGCTGACGAGGCTGGCGCTACAACGGGCGGGCTTCGGCGAGCACGCCGGCTCGGATGCGCTCTTTGACCTGCGAGCTGTTCGCTATTGGGGCGGCATTGCCGCGAGGCAGCGCTGGGGCCTCTATGGATACGGTCCCGACCGCAATGAACACCGGCGCCGACATCTACTCGATCCCCCAGGATCTGCTCGACTTTCGCGAGACGATTGGGCAGATCGCACGGGAGCGGATTGCGCCGCGGGCGGCCGAGATCGACGAGAAGTCGGAATACCCCGCAGGACGTGCGGGAGCTGCTGGCCGAGCACGACATCCTCGCCCTGCCCTTCGAGGAGGAGTACGGGGGCACCGGGACCGGCACCCTGATGCTGCAGATGGCGGTGGAGGAGATCGCCAAGGCCTGTGCCTCCAGCGCCCTGATCCTGATGGTGCAGGAGCTAGGCTCGCTGCCGATCCGGCTCTTCGGCAGCGAGGAGCTGAAGCAGCGGGTGCTGCCGCGCTGCGCCAGCGGCGAGTGGACGCCCGCCTTTGCGCTGTCTGAGCCGGAGGCCGGTTCGGACCCAGCGGCGATGCGCACGCACGCCGAGCTCGATGGCGACGAATGGGTCATCAACGGCGCCAAGAACTGGATCAGCAACGCGGGGGTCGCAGACTTCTACGTCGTCTTCGCCGTCACCGATCGCGAAAAGCGACGGATCACCGCCTTCGTCGTTGAGGCCGACCGACCCGGCTTCTCGATCGGCAAGCTCGAGCACAAGCTCGGGATCCGCGGCTCGCCGACGGGCTCACCTGTCTTCGACGACGTGCGGGTGCCGGCCGAGAACGTGATCGGCGAGGTCGGGCGCGGGCTCGGCGTTGCCCTTGGCACGCTGGAAAGGACGCGGCTCGGTGCTGCGGCGCAGGCGGTCGGGATCGCCCAGGGGGCGACCGACTACGCGACTACCTACGCCTCCGAGCGGGTCGCCTTCGGCAAGCCGATCCTCGACCTGCAGGCGATCCAGTTCAAGCTGGCTGAGATGGAGACCGGCACCGCCGCCGCCCGCGAGCTGCTCTACAAGGCCTGCGCGATGGCAGACCAGAACGACCCCGGACTTGCCAAGCACTCATCGATGGCAAAGCTGTTTGCCTCCGACAACGCGATGCGGGTCACGGTCGAGGCGATCCAGGTGCTCGGCGGCTACGGCTACGTCAAGGAGTACCCGGTCGAGCGGATGATGCGCGACGCCAAGATCACCCAGATCTACGAGGGCACCAACGAGATCCAGCGCGTGGTGATCTCCCGCGCGATGGATCCGCGCCGGCACTGAGCGCCACCGCCCCGGCACGGGTCAACCGTCCTCGGTGTCGTGCGCAGCCGGACGCGCGCAGGCCGGGGTGCCTCCCGGCAATCGGTAGCGGTTGTCCGCGACCAGGCGGTAGGTCCTGGCTGCTAGCCACGACACCCCGGGCAGCAAGAGCGCGCGGCCCACGAGCTTCCAGATTCGCCCAGCGGCACACAGCGTCGCGGCGATCGCCTCGTGTCCCGAGCGGACCGTGCCGTCTACATCGACCCACTGCACGGCTTCGGTTGCTCGCTGCTCGGTCATTCCCAGCGCGGCCAGGTCGGTCAGCTGCCAGGCGACGATCTCCGCCTCGGGGCCGATCCTCTCGAGCATGCGCGCGCACGACGTGCAGAACGCACAGTCCCCGTCGTAGAGGAGTACCGGGCGGGTCATGTCAGCTCCGCGACTCGCCGAGCAGGTGATCCGTCGCGAGCCGCACCACCTGGGACCGGCTCTTGTCGCCGTGCTCCGCTGCGATGAAGTAGCTGCCGATGAAAAGGGAGAAGACCAGCATGCTTCGGGCCTCGATGTCGTTCTCGTCCGCGCAGAACTGTCCGAACAGGGCGCGCAGGTACTCGATGCGCCGGTTGTCGACCCGGCGCACTCGCTTGGCAATTCCTCTGTCGCGGCGAGCCCAGTCCCGAATCGCCAGCTCGACGGCAAAGTCGACCGAGGGGGCCATGTCAAACAGCTGCTGCAGCTTTTCCCGCGGCCCCGCGGGCCGGCTCTCGATCTGCGCGATGACATCATCCGCGACGGATTTCTCCCAGCTGTCGAGCATCTCCTCGAGCAGCGCCTGCCGATCCTTGAAGTGCCAGTAGAAGCCTCCCTTGGACACGCCGAGGGAGGCGGCGAGCGCCTCGATCCGCACGGCATCCGGGCCACCCCGGCCGAGCGCCTTCAGGGCAGCCTCGACCCATGCCGTGCGCGGAGTGCGAACTTTGGCCATCGGTTATCTATACGGCACCGTATTGACAGATGCAAGCGCGCCCCCTAGCATCCATACGAGATCGTATGGATCGAGCGATGACCGGCAAGAGACTCCCCAACGAGGTGCATGAATCCGGTCCCTGGCGGATCCGCGAGATCGTTCCCGACTTCATCCTCGAGGATGTCTGGGCGCTTCCTGTCTCGGGCGACGCCGGGGAAATGACGGCGCTGCTGGACCTGATGAGCTCCGTCAGTCCGGCCGAATTGGAATCGTGGCCGACC
The DNA here is from genome assembly GCA_963778715.1 of uncultured Solirubrobacterales bacterium. Lineage (GTDB taxonomy): Bacteria > Actinomycetota > Thermoleophilia > Solirubrobacterales > 70-9 > VRUE01. The sequence continues at coordinate 332,615 of CAVZVK010000011.1, read as the reverse complement.
CGCGTCCTCTGGCGCTTCCGCGACCTGCTCGGCAAGTGGTTCGATCTGGGCAGGGTCTCGGCTCCGGTCGCCGGCTCGGAGGACGCGGACACGCTGCCGATCCCGGACACGACCGAAGCCTCGCTGGCCGGGCGGCTGCCGGATGATCTGCGCGGCACGGCGGCCGATCTCAGCTTTGGCTCGCTGCCGTTCGTGCCCCTGTTTCTCACCGACACCGAGTTCGCCGCTGAGTTGTCGAACCGGACCGTGCACGGCGTGATGCATCTGGCCTGGGTCGACCAGAGCGACGGTCGCTACCAGGGGCAGATGGCCGTCTACGTCAAGCCGCGCGGGCGCTTTGGCACCGCCTACATGGCGCTGATCAAGCCGTTCCGCTACCTGATCGTCTACCCGGCGCTGATGCGGCAGACCGAACGGATGTGGAACCGGCGCTAGGAGCGTCCCTCGGCCACCCGCGGGCCGCGCTCGACCTCGATTTCGGGCAGCAGCCTCTTGAGCCAGTCGGGGCACCACCAGTTGCGGGCGCCGAGCAGCTGCATTACGGCGGGGACGAGGACCATGCGGACGACAGTGGCGTCGAGGAAGATCGCCGCTGCCAGGCCGATGCCGAAGAGCTTGAGGAAGACTTCGGGCGAGGCGACGAAGGCGAGGAAGACGACGACCATGATCGCCGCCGCCGCGGTGATCACGCGGGCCGTCTTGGCGAGGCCGTCTGCCACCGCCCGCCTAGTGTCTCCGTCTATCAGGTACTCCTCGCGGATGCGGGAGACGAGGAAGACCTCGTAGTCCATCGAGAGGCCGAAGAGGATCGCGAACATCATCACCGGCATGAACGGCGCCACCGGCACTTCGTGGTCAATCCCGATCAGTTCGCCGACCGCGCCGCCCTTTGCGACCAGGGTCATCACCCCGTAGGCGGCGCTGACCGAGAGCAGGTTCATCACCCCTGCCTTGAGCGAGATCAGCGGCGAGTGGAAGGCGAAGAGCAGGAGCAGGAAGGAGAGCCCGACCACGCCGATGATGAACAGCGGCATGCGGCCGGTGATGTATTCGCTCTGGTCCTCCAGCGCCGGCGTTACGCCGCCCAGCTTGGTCGTCACTCCCGAGCCTTGAAGTGCATCGGGTATCACCGTGTGACGCAGGTGGTCGACGAGCGTGGTCGTCGCCTCGGCCTGGGGCGAGGTGGTGGGGATCACGGTGACGATCGCCGCCGTGCCCTTTGAGTTGAAGCGCGGCGGCGCGACGAAGGCGACGCCGGGGTCTTCGCGCAGCTGCGCAGCGAGGCCGTTCACCGCCGTCCGCGCCTGCGGGTCGGGCAGCTCGGCGACGACCACCAGCGGGCCGTTGGCGCCGGGGCCGAATCCCTCGCTGATCAGGTCGTAGGCCTGGCGGGTCATCGTGCCCGGTTTGTCGTTGCCGGCGTCGGGGAAGCCGAGCCGCATGCCCAGGGCCGGTGCGGCGAGGGCAAGCAGGATCGCGGTGGCGACGATCGCCGCGGTCCAGGGCCGGCGCTGCACGGCGTGGCTCCAGCGGGCGGCGGGCGATTCGCTGCCGTCTCCTTCGCTCTCCAGTCTGCGGCCGAGGAAGGGGATCTTCAGCCGGTCGACCTTCGGCCCGAGGTAGGAGAGCAGGGCCGGCAGCAGCGTGATCGAGGCCAGCATCACGACGAGCACGGCGAGCGAGGCCGAGATCGCCACCCCGTACATGTAGGGGAGGCCGGTGAGGAAGAGGCCGAGGACCGCGATGACGACGGTGCTGCCGGCGATCAGCACGCTGCGGCCGGCAGTGGAGACGGCCTCGACGACCGCGTCGTGGCGGTCCTTCCCCGACTTCATCGCCGCCCGGAACCTGGTCAGGACCAGCAGCGAGTAGTCGATGCCGACGCCGATGCCGATCAGCCCCGAGACCGCGGTGGTCCAGTTGGGCACGTCGATCACGTTCGCCAGCAGCGCGATCAGGCCGGCGGAGGAGATTCCCAGCCCGACCAGGGCGATCAGCAGCGGCAGGCCCGCCGCGACCAGCGAGCCGAAGGCGATCAGCAGCACGATCGCGGCGCCGAGGAAGCCGAGCCCCTCGGGGCTGGTTTGTTCCTGCGCGGTGTAGATCGGTTCGCCGCCGAGCTTGATCTCGAGGCCCGCGCCGCTGTTGTCGTCGGCGGCGGCGATCAGCTCTTCGCCCTGCTTCTTCTTGACCTCCCAGCCCGGCACGTTGAGCGGCAGCGTCGTGGTCGCGATCGTGCCGTCTTCGGAGACGCGCGTCACCGCTCGCCGCTCGACGTGCTCGACCTTTTCGGCCTGGGCGAAGAAGGCGTCCATCCGCCGTTCGGTCGCCGGGCTGTCGACCCCCTTCGGGTCCTTCCAGACGACGTAGATTTCCTGCCCCGAGTAGCCGCCGAATTCCCGTTCGGTCAGCTCGCTCGCCGCCTTGGAGTCCGAGCCGGGCGTGTTGTAGTCGGCGTGGTACTCGCCGGCGAGGGCGGAGCCGAGGCCGATCAGGACGATCGTCGCCGCGATCCAGGCGAGGACCATGCGGCCGCGGCGGCGGTAGGCGATGTCGGCGAGGCGGGCGAGACGGCGGGTCATGGCGGCGATCCTTTCTCTTATGAAGTTCCGTACGAACTGGAAAGGCTTGGGGAGACACGATTCTTAGCGAATCGGCGAGCTCGGTTGCATCCCGCGCCGTTCCCTCGCTCTCTCTTGACATGTGACCAAATGGTCACATATAGTCTGGGGGGTGGACGAGGTCTTCAAGGCACTGGCTGATCCGACGCGTCGCTCTCTTCTCGACGCTCTGTTCGAGCGCGACGGCCAAACGCTCAGTGCCCTGGAGCAACGGTTGCCGATGTCCCGCTTCGGCGTCATGAAGCACCTCAAGGTGCTCGGTGAGGCGGGGCTGGTGACGACCAGGAGGCGTGGTCGCGAGAAGCTCCATTTCCTCAACCCCGTCCCAATCCGGCTCATCCACGACCGCTGGGTGAGCAAGTACGCGGAGCCCTGGGCCTCGGCGCTCAGCGAGCTCAAGCAAGAACTCGAGGAGGATTGAGATGAACGACGAGCAGGCCTACACCGTGATTGGCGGGCGCGGCACGATGACCGTGTTCGAGATCTACATCAAGACGACCCCGGAGCGCCTCTGGGAGGCGATTACCAACGAGGAGATGAGGGCGAAGTACAGCTTCGGGGTCGGCACCGTCTCGGACTGGACCCAGGGGTCCGAGTACCGCGCCTCGGTCCCGGGGGTGATCGACATCGCCTCCGGCGAGAACGTCGAGGTCGACCCGCCGCGCCGGCTGGTGCAGACCTTCACGGCGCTCTGGAGCGAGGAGGTCCAGCGCGAAGGGACCTCCCGCGTGACCTGGGAGATCGAGCCGGTCGGCGACTCCTGCCGGCTTGCCGTCACCCACGATCAGCTTGGCGAGGACGCCAATTCCGAACTCTTCGGCGGCTGGCCGATGATCCTCTCGGGCCTGAAGACCCTGCTGGAGACCGGCGAGCAGCTCGACACGCCGGGATCGCTGCGCTACTCGGGGGCGGCGGGAGAGTGATTTGAGGCCTACCGCATCGGATCAGCAGGGCCGGGTATGAAGGGGTAATGGGTTGTTTCCTCTCCAGCGTCGCCTGTCTTCTGCTGGCTGTCTTTGCGCTCGCGCCCGCGGGTGCGCAGGCGGCTGGCAGTAGCGGCGGGCCCAGCTGCGCCGAAGGCCCGCTGCGGGTGGGCAGCACGATCGAGGGGACGCCCTGCGCCGACACGATCGTCGCCCCGGCGGGCGTCGCTTCGGTGAGCGGTGGTGGTGGCGATGACACGATCGTGCCGGGGCGGATCGCCGCCAGCGAATCCTGCCCCAAAGAATGCCGGCTCGGGGTCGGCAGCCAGACCTTCGAAGGCGGCCCCGGCGACGACATCGTCTTCGGCGAGCGCGGCAACGACACGCTGCTTGGCGGTGGCGGCAACGACACGCTCTTCGGCGGGCCGGGAGACGATCTCCTCCGCGGCGGGCCCGGCGACGACCTGCTCTCCGGCGGCTTCGGCGCCGATACGATCGACGGCGAAGAAGGCAACGACTACGTTCGCGGCGACGCGACGATCGACCATCTCCGCGACGCCGGCCCGGCGACGGACGTCGACACGCTCAGCTACTCGACCGGGATCAGCCCGGGCTTCACCAGGGCGGTCGAAAACCACTCGGGCTTCCCGGCGAAAACCGAAGAAGGGCGGGGCGTCTACCTCGACCTCTCGGAAGGCCTCGGCGACAACGGCGTGGCGGCGAACGGGGGAGGGGTGGACGAAGTCGAGGGCGCCGATTTCGAGCGCATCGTCGGCAGCCCGTTCTCGGACTACATAAAGGGCTCCAAGGCGGGGCAGACGATCTACGGCGGTGGCGGCGCTGACGTGCTCGTCTCCGGGGGCGCCGGGACCGCGCTGAACGGCGGCGCCGATGGGGATGACTGCGTCGGCGGCGCGAGCGCCTCCGCCTGCGAGTCGACGGCCAGCAACGGGCCGGTCAGCACTCGTCCGGCGGGGGCGGTGAGCGTCGGATCGATGACCGAAGGGGCGAGCGGCTACACGGAGCTCTACCTGCTCGGCAGTGGCGGCGGGGATGGACTCACGGTCGATTCGACAGGCGGTGGACAGGGCGAATCGGTGACCCTCCACGTCACGGGCAGCGCCTCCTTCGAAGCTCCTCCGGCCGCTTCCGGCTGCGTGTTGCAGAACGCGACCACTGCGGCCTGCACTCTGCCCGGCCGGCTCGACTCGCTGCTCGTCGCCGGGCTGGGCGGTGGCGACGACATCCATGTCGAAGGCCTGCCATCGACGACCTCGTCGATGTCGCTCGGCGGCGCCGGCGACGACGAAATCTTCGCCGGCGACGCAAGCGACGACATCCTCGTCGACGGCCCAGGGAACGACGCGCTGCACGGAGGCGAAGGCGATGACGCGGTGGTCGGGAACGCTGGCCGCAACACGCTCTTCGGCGACGGCGGCAACGATCTCTTCCTCTCCAATGCAATCTGCGAAGGCAGCACGATCGAGGGTGGAGAAGATCGCGACAACGCCTCTTGGGCGAGGTTCTCTGAAGCGGTGGCAGCCGATCTCGCCACTGGAAAGGCCGGGCGCCCGGGGGTCGCGGGTGCGCCGACGTGCACGAGCGGCTCGCTCGACACGCTGCACGGCATCGAGGATCTCGAGGGCAGCAATTCCGCCGACACGTTCTTCGGAGACGGCGTCGCCAACCAGCTGCTCGGACACGAAGGGGCGGACTCCTATTTCGCTGGCGCCGGTGAAGACCTGATCCTCGCCAACGCCTCCGATGCCGACGCGGCGATCGACTGCGGTGCTGACACCGACATCGCGATCGTCGACTTCGCCCAGTTCGGCGACCCGGCGCCGGTCGACTGCGAGTCGGCGATCGAAGCCGAACGCGACGACTTCGACCTGCCGCCGCCCGAGGTCCCGCCGCCACCGCTGGAACCCCCGCCAGCGCCCGAGAACCCACCGGCGCCCGAACCGACCTCCGAACCGCCGCCGGTGATCCCCGACACCAAACCTCCCCAGACCCGGCTCGGCGCTCGCCCGGGCAAGCTGCTGACGACCAAGACGGGGCGCCGCCTGATCGCCTTCCGCTTCGCCTCGAGCGAGCCCGGCTCGCGCTTTCGCTGCCGCCTGGACAGCCAGCCCTTCCGCTTCTGCGCCTCCCCACACGCCTACGTGGTGCGACCGGGCCGCCACACCTTCCGCGTCACCGCGATCGACCCGGCCGGCAACGTCGACCGGACGGCTGCGCTGTTCCGCTTCCGGGTCCAGCGCCGCTGAGCGCTCGTCTCACGTTTTGACCGGGTGGGTCGTTTAGCTATCCAGATGAGTACTTGCTCCGGTTGGACGATCTACGAGAGCCCGATTGGGCCGCTGACGGTGGTTGCGGGGGCCGAGGGAATAACCCACATCCACTTCCCCGGAACCTCCCCGCCGCTCGCCGAGGCGGCGCGACGGGAGTTGCGGGAGGTAGTCGGCCAACTGGACGGCTACTTCGCCGGTGAGCGGCGGACCTTCGAGCTGGATCTCGACCTGCGCGGCACGGAGCTCCGGTGCGAGGTATGGCGGTGGCTGCTCGAGATCCCTTACGGAATGACGACGACCTATGGCCAAATTGCGGAGCGGGTCGAGGAGTCGCTCTACGACCCTCGCCTCGAGCCCCACGAGCGGCCGCGTCTCGTCGGAGCGGCGATCGGGCGCAATCCCGTCCCGGTCGTCGTCCCCTGCCATCGTGTAATCGGCGCCGACGGCTCGCTGACCGGCTACTACGGCGGGCTGGCGCGCAAGAAGACGCTGCTGGACCTGGAGAGCGGAGTCGCCACCATCGTTTAAGGTTGGCTGACCAGCCAGCGCGAACGAGGGAGTCGAGATGGAGAGCGGTACGGCGGAGAAGATCGAGACGACCAACGGGGCCAACGGGGCCGCCACGGCGGCCGAGCAGATCGAGGTTCTCAACCCGGCCAACGGCGAGCCGATCGGCTCGGTGGCGGTCGACTCGCCGCAGAGCGTCGCCGCCACGGTGGCGCGGGTGCGGGCCAACCAGCCCGCCTGGGAGGCGCTCGGCAACGAGGGCCGCTACCGCTGGATAGGACGGCTGCGCGATTGGCTGCTCGACAACGAAGACCGCGTCGCCGACCTGATCCAGGCCGAGACCGGCAAGGTTCGCGCTGACGCCAGCGCTGAAGTGCTCTACCTCGTCGGCGTGATCAACTACTACGGCGCCAACGCGGAGAAGCTGATCGGCGAGGAGCAGATGCGCCCGCCGACGGCGCTGTTCGCGAGCAAGAAGCTGATCATCCGTCACCGGCCCCATCCCGTGGTCGGGGTGATCAGCCCCTGGAACTTCCCCCTGGCGATGGCGATCGGCGACGCGATCCCGGCGCTGCAGGCGGGCGCCGCCGTGGTCGGCAAGCCGTCCGAGTTCACGCCGCTGGGCGTGGCGGAGATCAGCCGCGTCTGGAAGGAGGAACTCGGTGCGCCGGACGTCTTCGAGTGCGTGCACGGGATCGGCGAGACCGGTGGCGCCTTGATCGACGCCGTCGACTTCGTCCAGTTCACCGGCTCGGGCCGTACCGGCAGCAAGGTGATGGGACGCGCCGCCGAGACGCTGACGCCGGTCAGCCTCGAGCTCGGCGGCAAGGACCCGATGATTGTCCTCGCCGACGCCGACCTCGACCGCGCCGCCAATGCGGCGGCCTGGGGATCGACCTTCAACTCCGGCCAAGTCTGCACCTCGGTCGAGCGGATCTACGTCGAGGAGCCCGCCTACGACGAGTTCGTGCAGAAGCTGACGGCGCAGATGGGCCGGATCAAGCAGGGCACCGACGGGCGCGGCTTCGGCAAGGACGTCGGCGCGATGACCTCGCCCAACCAGACCGCGATCGTCGAGGACCACGTCAACGACGCCGTCGCCAAGGGGGCCAGGGCGCTGACCGGAGGCAAGCGCGCCGCCGGCCCCGGCGACTACTTCGAGCCCACCGTGCTGGTCGACGTCGACCACTCGATGAAGGTGATGACCGAGGAGACCTTCGGCCCGGTGGTCGGGGTCGAGAAGGTGCGCGACTCAGAGGAGGCGCTGCGCCTCGCCAACGACAGCCCCTACGGGCTCTCCGCTTCGGTCTTCGGCGAGAAGGCGAGGGCCGAGCAGGTGGCTCGCCGCGTCGACGCCGGCGCGGTCAACGTCAACGACGTGCTGATCAACATCTTCGCCACCAACCTGCCGATGGGCGGCTGGAAGCAGTCCGGCATCGGCTACCGCCACGGCGAGGGCGGGATCAGGAAGTACACGCGGCCCGAGTCGCTCGTCATCACCCGTTTCGCCGGCAAGCGGGAGGTCTCCTGGCACCCCTACACCAAGGCGCGCCGCGGCTTGGTCAACCGGGTCTCCAAGGCGGTCATCGCCCGCGATTGGCGTCGTCGCCTCGGCCTGCGCGGCTGAGCTGTTCGGCACGCTCGCGGACTTCGACGCCGGCCTCGCGGGTGGCGGCGACCGCCTCGTCCCCGACCGCCGCCAGTCCCTCGCTCGGCTTGCCGCCGACGATGTCGCGGAAGGCTTCCTTGAAGCGCTCGGTGCGGCGGCCGGGGGGGAAGCGGCCCTCGGCCTTGGCCTGCTTCTTCGGTCGCCGCTCGCCGTAGCGCCGCCGCCCCCAGGCTGAGTCCGGCTTGCCGATCCGGCAAGCGCCGTAGATCGCGATCGGGAAGACGAAGAAGCCGATCACGCCGTGCATGATCCGCCCCTTGAGGAAGCAGATCGCGACCATGACGAAGGCGAGCAGGGTGGCGAGGATGCTCGTGATCACCAGCGCGGGAGAGCCGGAATCGATCGTCAGCGGGTTGGCGCCGAGAACGATCAGCAGCATCGCCGCGGCGGCGATCACGGTGGCGTCGATCGAGCTGCGCCCCTCCTTCGTCCAATAAACGTCCTCGAGGTGCACCCAGAGGGCGAACTCGTCGATCGTCAGGCCGACGCCGATGCCGAAGCCGAGCGCGCAGATTTCGGTAAAGGGGGCACGGCCGTCGGCGACGAAGCCGAGCGTGCCGGCGATCATCATCGTCACGATCCCGAAGACGAGGTGGTGAACGTGGACACCGCTCTCGCTTTCGACGTTCCCCGGCCACCAGGAGACGCTTTCGCTGCGGATGATCCGCGTGCTCATGCGGATGAAGGCGAAGGAGCCGATGAAGCCGACGAGGACGAGGAAGACCGCCTGCTCGTGGTTGTCCTCGAGGTTGCCCCAGAAGCTGGAGAGGATCGACGCGCTGGTCATCGCGGGGACGAGTTTAGGCTTCGTCGCGTCAACTAACGAAGGGAGCGCCGATGCTTTCGTGGCTGGCCGGGAAGATGATCGGTCGCAACATGAGGTTGATCCGGGAGGGGGACGCCGGGCCGACCGTGGCGCTGTACGCCGACGACGTCAGGTTCGGCTTCCCCGGTAAGAGCTCGTTCGCGCCGGGGGCGGAAAACAAGCGGGAGCTGGAAAGTTGGCTCGACCGCTTCGTCGAGATCGGGCTGCAGATCTACCCCGACGAGGTGATCCTCAAGGGGTTCCCCTGGCGCCAGACGATCTGCGTGCGCGGGCACATCCACCTTGACGACCCCGGCGAGGGGCGGGTCTACGACAACCGCTACGTGATCTGGGGGCACCTCGCCTGGGGCAAGATGCGGGAGTACGAGGTCTACGAGGACACCGAAGAGACCAGGCGGCTCGACGAATACCTGGCGCGGGCCGGGAAGTCCTGAGGGGCAGGGGCGGTGGCGAAGCCGAAGGTGGCTGACGGCGTTGGGGTACGCGCCGTTGTGCTTGGTCAGGTGCAGGCGGTTGGCTTCCGAGAATCCACCCTGAGTCGCGCGCGCGAGCTCGGGGTGATGGGTTGGGTGCGTAACGGTGAGGACGGGAGCGTGCTCGTCCACGCGGAGGGCGCCGCGCCAAAAGTCGAGGAGCTGCTGGCGTTTCTGCGCCAGGGCCCGCCGGCCGCGCGGGTCGCCGATGTGGAGACCGAGGACGTCAAGGTCGAGGGCCATGAGCAGTTCGCGATCCGCGGCATCAGCGCCGGCGCTTTTGTCGTTCAGGAGCATGCGGCCACGGCCCACCACTTCGATCTGCGCCTCGAGGTCGACGGTGCGATGCGCTCGTGGGCCGTTCCCAAGGGACCGTCGATGGACCCCGCCGTCAAGCGCCTCGCCGTCCAAGTCGAGGACCACGAGATCTCCCACAACTCGTTCGAGGGCAGGACCGACGGCGGTGGCGTGATCGTCTGGGACCGCGGCAGCTACGAGCAGGGTGGCCGGGTCGCCTGGCCGGAGGCGATCGAGCGCGGCCACGCCGTCTTCGTCCTGCACGGCGAGAAGCTGCGCGGCGGCTTCGCTCTGCAGCGCACGCGTCCCGGCGAGAAGCCCCAGTGGCTGCTGATCAAGCGCCTCGACGACGAGGCGCGCTCGGGCTCCGACGTGGTCGCCGAGGCCCCGCAGTCGGTGGCGAGCGGCAAGACGCTCGACACCATCCTCGATGCCAAGTAGGGCTTCCGGTGCGCCTTATCCCCCCATATCTGGCATAAGGCGCACCGGAAGTAGGTTTTTGGTCATGGCGGTGACGGTTGACGAGTTGCGAATTGCCGATGGCCCGGAGGCCTGGGCGGCGGTTGGCTTCGAGGTGGACGGAGACACCTGCGTCGTCGGCGACGTTCGGATTCGCCTCGCCGGCCCGGATGCCGGCAGGGGCCTGGCGAGTTGGTCCCTGCGTGGTGTCGAATCAACCGAGCTGGATGGGCTGGCGACCGAGCGATCCGATCGCCCCGCGCCGAGCAAGCCGGCGACGCACTCCAACGGGATCACCGGGCTCGACCACGTCGTCGCGATCACGCCGGCGCTCGACCGAACGATTGCCGCGCTACAGGCGGCAGGTCTCGACCTGCGCCGCATCCGCGAGGAGCCGACGCCCGCCGGCGCTCCTCGTCAGGCCTTCTTTCGCCTCGGCGCCACGATCCTCGAGGTCGTGCAGGAGCCGGCCGAGGCGACCGAGCGCCACGGCGGCAACCGTCCCGCCTTCTTCTGGGGCCTCGCCTTCGTCGCCCCCGATCTCGACGCGACCGTCGCCGGCCTCGGCGACCGCGTCAGCGAGATCCGCGCCGCCGTCCAGCCCGGCCGCCGCATCGCCACCCTGCGCCGCTCCGCGGGCCTCTCGCTGCCGGTGGCGCTGATGACGCCGTCGCCACGGTGAGGGGGGTGTGGCGACTTACCCGTGTAATAGACGGGGTAAGTCGCCACACCCTGCGATCCGTCGATCACGGTTAAGACATTCCGGGCCTGGGTCGATGGGGTCCCATGCCGACCAATCGAGCCGCGCCCGCCGTCCTGCCAATTCGTCTCTTGATCGCACTGGTGGTGATGGTGGCGGCCGCGCTTGCTGCGCCGGCACTGTCCGCCGCCGCGCCGAAGCCTTCGGTGCTGACGATCAGGACGGTCAAGGTCGGTGCGCCGGGCAACCCCTCGGTTGGGATCGTCCCCTTCACCGACGCGGTCTACTCCTCCTGCGCCGAAGTCGTCCCGGCGGAAAAACAGCCTCCCTGCCAGGAAGTCGGCGGCGTGAACTACCGCTACGGGATCGGCCAGCTCGAGGTCACCGTCGCCCAGTACGTGGCGTTCTTGAACACGGTTGACCCCACGGGCGCCAACAGGCACAACCTCTACAGCGCCAACGAGAGCTCCACCGAATGGCCCAAGTACGGGCAGATCGACTTCGCCGCCAGCGTCGCCCCCGGCCGCCACTACTCGGTCGCCTCGCCGGAATGGGCCGACAAGCCCTATGGCTTCGCCAACTTCCTGCGCTCCGCCCGCTTCGCCAACTCGCTCTACAACGGCCAGCTGCTCTCCAAACACTCCAGCGCCAGCGGCGGCTTCAGCTACGTCACCTACCGGGTCCGCCTCTCGCGGCGCACCGAGCAGGGGATGTACGACATGAAGGTGCGGGCGATGACCCGCTCGCATAAGCGGGGCTTCGTCATCCCCAGCCAGAACGAGTGGATCAAGGCGGCCTACTACGACCCAAGCGGCGGCGGCAAGTACTCCTACTGGGAGTACCCGACCAACCCGGGCGCCTTCGGCGACGGCGGCGCGGCCGCTCCGCACTCGACCACCCTCGATCCCACTACGGGCGACGTCACCAACGCCTCGACCCAGCCGCTGGCAACCTTCCACGCCGAAGGGCAGCCGGCGCCGAGCTGGTGCCCATCCGCCTTCAGCGCCGGGGAATGCGGGAGCGTCAACCCGTTTGGGATCGACCAGCCTGCCTACGAAAAGGGCTATCAGGGCAGCCTCAGCACGGTCGGCCAGGCCAAGACCACCTCGCCGTGGGGGACGCTCGACCAGGGCGGCAACGCGGTCGAGTGGACCGACACGATTACGCCGCCGCCGTTCGGGGTGAAGGGCAAGCGCGTCTGGCGTCGCCTCCACGGCGGGATCGCCAACGCCCCCGTCTACCAGCTCTGGCTCTCGGCGGTCGGCCTACAGCCGCAGGACAACACCTTCTACACGGCGACCTACCCGTGGCTTGGGATCCGGATCGGTGTGCTCGGCAATCTCGCGGTGAGCAAGCACTGAGCGGGCGTCCGCGGCGGGGAATACGCTCGCCGCGCGTGCCCCTTCTTCTCCGACGTCGCCGCCCGCTGTCGCCGGCGCTGGCCGCCCTCACGGCGATGGCCGCGCTGCTCGCACCGGGAAGCGCGCCCGCTGCCCGGGGACCGCAGCAGCCGAGCGGCAAAAGCACGAATGCGAGCGGCGGCACGCTGGTGCAGCTCGGCGGCAACAAGGGCTGCCTGGTCGATCACTCCAAACCGATCCCGGGCTGTGGGATCGGCCGTGCGCTCAGGGGCCCCGGCCCGTTCATGGGCTCGCGTGCGATCGCGGTCAGCCCCGACGGCAAGAACGTCTACGTCGCCTCCTCGGGCAGCGATGCGATCGCTGTGTTCAAGCGCAATCGTCGCACGGGCACGCTGCGCCAGCCAAAGGGCGCGGCCGGCTGCGTCGCCGCCAGAGGCGCCAACGGCTGCGCGCCGGCGATCGGGCTCGACGGTCCCAACTCGCTCGCGGTCAGCCCCGACGGGCGCAACGTCTACGCGACCGCGCGGGCGAGCAACTCGATCGGCGTCTTTCGGCGCGACCCGAAAACCGGCGCCCTCACCCAGCTTCCCGCCAGCGCCGGTTGCATATCCGGTGCTGCCGATCCCGGTCTGCGCCGTCGGCCGGGCGCTGGTCGGGCCCGACGTCGTCGTGATCAGTCCCGACGGGGCAAACGTCTACGTCGGCTCCTTCTTCGGCAATGCGGTCGCCGTTTTCGACCGCGACCCGGCCAGCGGCGCGCTGACCCAGCCGGGCGACAGCAGCGGCTGCATCGCCGAAGCGATCGCCGGCTGCGCTCTCGGCTTCGCGCTCGGCGCTCCCGAGGGAATGGCGATCAGCGGCGACGGCACCAGCGTCTACGTCGCCAGCGCCCTCTCCAACGCGGTCGTCGCCCTCGCGCGCGACCCGTCGACCGGCACCCTCGCCCAGGCCAGCGACGGCAGCGGCTGCGTCGCCAACGCCGCGCTCACCGGCTGCACCACCGGCGTCCAGCTCAGCGGCGCCAACGCGGTCGCCTTCAGCCCCGGCGGCGAGCGTCTACGTCACCTCGCTGTTCAGCAACAGCGTCACCTCCTTCACCCGCTCGCGCTCGACCGGCGGCCTCACCCAGAAGCCCGGCACGGCGGGCTGCCTGGTCTGGCTGCGCGCGGTCGGCTGCTCCTTCGGCCAGGCGATGCAGGCGCCCGAGGGGCTGGCGATCTCGCCGGACGGCGCCAACGTCTACGTCGCCGCCTTCGCCACCGGCGCGATCGACGTCCTCGATCGCGGCGGCAAGTCCGGCAAGGCGCCCAGAAGCCGGGCCGCCCGGGCTGCCTGGCGCCGCGCTCGGTCCCCGGCTGCACGCGCGGCCGAGCGCTGCGCGGGGTCAGCTCGATCGCGCTCAGCCCCGACGGCAGCTTCTCTACTCGACCTCGTTCGGCAGCAACGCCGTCGACATCTTCCGGAGGCATCAAATGAGCCGATGACGGACGAGCGCAAGGCCGGGCTCACCCGCAAGCAGCTGCTCGGCTCCGGGGCGAGCGTCGCCGCCGCGGCGCTGCTGCCCAGCGCAGGGGCAGGGGTCGAGCAGGCGCTGGCCGCGGCGCAAAAGGGCAAGCGCAAGGACGTCGCCGGGATGAACATCATCCTCTTCCTCACCGACCAGGAGCGGGCGATCCAGCACTTCCCGCCGAACTGGCTGCGCCAGAACCTGCCGGGGATGCGGCGCCTGCGCCAGCACGGCCTCAGCTTCGAACGCGCCTTCACCAACGCCTGCATGTGCTCGCCGGCGCGCTCGACCCTGATGAGCGGCTACTTCCCCGCCCAGCACGGGGTCAAGTACACGCTCGAGGAAGACATGGCAACCGCCGAAGAACCCGCAGGTGGATCTGCCGACCGACCTGAAGAACCTCGCCACGGTGATGAAGGCGGCCGGCTACAACGTCGTCTACAAGGGCAAGTGGCACTGCTCGAAGCCGGCGGAAAACGAAGACGCGGAGCCGTCCGACCTCGAAAAGTACGGCTTCCTGCGCTGGAACCCGCCGGACGCCGGCGCCAACCAGAGCGTCCCCGAGGCCGGCGGCGGCGTCGTCGACAACGACGGCCGCTTCATCGAATCGGTCGGCAACGCCGCCGACGGCACCGAGGGGGCGCTGCAGTACCTGAGCTCGACCGCGGCCACCGAACAGCCCTTCTTCATGGTGATCTCGCTCGTCAACCCGCACGACGTCCTCTTCTACCCGAGCAAATCCTTCGACGAAGCCGGCTACGACGAGTCCTGGCTGGAGGGCGACATCCACGCTGCCGGCGACGGCCGAAGAAGACCTCTCGACCAAGCCCACCGTGCAGGAAGAATTCCTGCAACATCTTCAACCTGACCGGGAAGCCGAAAAACAAAGAACAGATGCGCAACTACCTGAACTTCTACGGCAACCTGATGCGCTCCTCCGACAGCTACCTGGTCAACGTCCTCGACAAGCTCGAAGAGACCGGGCTCTTCGACGACACGCTGATCGTCCGCACGGCCGACCACGGCGAGATGGGGCTCGACCCACGGCGGCCTGCGGCAGAAGAACTTCAACTTCTACGAGGAGGCGACGCGGGTGCCGCTCGTCTACTCCAACCCGAAGCTCTTCCCGAAGCCGGCCGAGACCGACGCGCTCGTCTCCCACGTCGACTTCCTGCCGACCCTGGCGAGCCTGGCGGCGGCGCCGAAAAGCGCCCGCGCCAACTGGCAGGGGGTCGACTACTCGAAGCTGGTCCTGCACCCGTCATCGAAGCGCTCGGTCCAGGACTACGTCGTCTTCACCTACGACGACTACCAGTCCGGCCAGAAGAACGGCCCCTACCCGAAACCGCCGAACCACATCGTCAGCATCCGCGAAGGCCGCTGGAAGCTGGCCAAGTACTACGACGCCAAGGGCCGCGACGCCGACCGCAGTGGGAGATGTACGACCTGAAGACCGACCCGCTGGAGCGCAAGAACCTCGCCTTCGAGGGCTACGAACGCACGCCCAGAGCAGGACGAAGAATTCAAACGCCTCAAACGCAAGCTCGCCCGGGTCGAAAAGACCCGCCTGAAGCCGCGTAGCTGGGTGGATCGCGGGAATTCCCCGGGACGGACTCGGGTTTCCCCCGATGAACGCGCGCAAGGAGCGCGGCTAGATTCGTGGCGAAGACGCTTGCACGGGCGATTGACCCCGAGCGCGAGCCAGCCAACGAGAAGGAGGCGCAGATGCCCACCGCAGCCACAGAAGACCAACACAGTCAGGCATGCCGCAGTCGAGCAGACCAGGTTCGAGAAAACCACTGAGCTCTCCGAGCAGGTGCTCGAGCAGATCAAAGGGAGCCAGCAGAAAGCGATCGAGGCAGTGCGCAAGTTCATGGAGTCCGTCGATGAGGCGCTCCCTCCGCGTGGCGAGAACCCGTCCAGGCGGCAGGAGGTCATCGACTCCGCGCTCGAGATGTCGGAGAGGTTGGTCCAGACCCAGTACGACTTCCTGACCAACGTCGTGCACAGCGCCGGTGAGGCGCTGGGAGCGTCGGGCAAGAAGGCGTAGGCCGCGGCCAGTTACCACATGGGAGACCGGCCTGACCCCACTCGACGCATCGTTCCTCGAGCTCGAGCAGGCCGACGAGTCCGCCCATATGCACATCGGCTGGGCGATGGTCTTCGACCCCCTGCCGGACGGCGGGGACGCCATCGCTCGAAGCCCTGCGCAAGCCAGACGCTGGAGCGGCTCGAGCCGCTGCCCCGCTTCCTCCGCCGCCTCTCCTCGCCGCGAGTCGGCAGCTTCTCCCTGCCGACCTGGGAGCCGGACCCCGACTTCGACATCGCGACCCACATGCGTCACGCGACTCTGCCGTCGCCGGGCGGTGAGGCCGAGCTGCTCGAGTGGCTCGGCGACTTCTACTCCCACCGCCTCGACCGCGCGCATCCGCTCTGGGAGACGACTCTGCTCGACGGGCTTGCGGACGGCCGCTGGGCGCTGGCGACGAAGGTGCACCACTGCCTGGTCGACGGGATCAGCGGCGCCTCGGTGACGAGTGCGCTTCTCGACGCCGAGCCAAACCCGGCGCCCGGCTCGAAGGGCCTCACCGCGGCGCTTATGCCGGCCGGCGAGGGCGAGGAGGCCGAGCGCGGCACGGTCTCGAAGCTCTTCGGCGTCGTCGGCGACGGCGTCGACGCTGCGCTGCATCCGCGCAAGCTCGCCTCGGCCCTGTCCCGATCCAGGGCGCTGGCCGAGATGGTCGTCCGCGAGGAGCTGATCGGCGGCGCCCCACACCAGCCTCAACGAGCCGATCGGCGGCACGCGGCGCCTCGCCGCGGTCGACGTGCCGCTCGCCGACCTCAAGCAGGTCAAGCGCGAGCTGGGCGGAACCGTCAACGACGTCGTCCTGGCCGCCACCGCCGGCGGCCTGCGCCGCCTCTTCGAGCACCGCGGCGAGGGCTCGCACGGTGGAGGGCATCCGGGCGATGGTCCCGGTCAGCGTGCGCCAGGCGAGCGAGGCGCTCGCGCTCGGCAACCGGGTCTCGCTCCCTGTTCGTCGACCTGCCGGTCGCCGAGTCCGATCCGCTGCTTCGTTACCGCAAGACCGTGGCCGCGGCGCGGGAGCTGAAGAGCAGCGACCAGGCGGCGAGCACCGAGACGCTGATCGAGGTGGCCGGCGTGGCGCCGCCGCTGATCCACAGCGTCGTCGCGCGGCTGGCCTTCACACCGCGGCTGTTCAACCTCACGATCACCAACGTGCCGGGGCCGCAGATGACCCTCTACTCGCTGGGCGCGCCGCTGCGCCGCATCGTTCCGCTGGTGCCGATCTTCTCCGGGCACGCGGTTGGCGTCGCCGCGGTCAGCTACGACGGCCAGGTTACCTTTGGGCTCAACGCCGACCGCGCCACGGTGCCCGACCTAGACGTGCTCAGGGACGGGATCGAGGAGTCGCTGAGCGAGTTGCGCCGTCTCGCCGGGATCGGCTAGGCCGGCAGCCGATCTCGTCGGGATCGCCCATCCGCCTACGGGCCGGGGGTGCCGGGGGGAATCGCGCCGAAGGTGTTGCGGCCGTCGGGGTTTCTTGTCGAAGAATTCCTTTGCCGCGTTGAAGCCGAAGTTGTAGAGCTCTTCCTGCTGTTCTTCGTCGAGGGAGAAGTCGAGGGTTTCGATGTCGCCGGTCGGGATCGCGATCGTCCGTGGGGCGAAGGCCTTCATCTCCAGCTGGTCGAGGGCGTTCATCGAGGTGTTGACGATCGCCTTCAGCATCTCGATCGGCCAGTTGAGGCCGTCGATCTCGGTGTAGCTCGGCTTTTCGGGCGGGTTGCCTTCGAACAGGCGGAAGCCCCAGGTGGGGTGTTTCGGTTTCTCTTTGTCGAAGAGGAAGATCGGGAAGGCGCTGGCGACGCCGCCGTCGACCAGCACCCCCTCCTTCTTGGTCTGCGCATCGCGCATGTCGCGCGGCGGGAAGAAGTAGGGGAAGCCGGCGCTGATCCTGACCGCGTCGGCGATCCGGAACTCCTTCGGCACCAGCGGCTTGTCGTTCTCGTCGACGTAGAGCGCGACGTCCTGGGGGAAGACGACCATGCGGGTGTGGGCGAGGTCGACGCCGACGACCTGCAGCTCGTGCTTGCCAAGCTCTTCGAGCTCGCCGAACGTCGTTACTTTGTCCGGCGCTTCGGCCAGCAGCTGCTCGATCCACTCGTAGAGCACTTTGCCGTGGGTGGCGCCCTTGTAGCGGAGCAGGTTGAGCGGGATCTCGAGCTCGCCGCCGCGGGCCGTAGTCGGCGATCTTGCCGAAGTCGAACGCCTCCAGTTGTCGCCGCCAGCTCTCGGCGTTGTAGCCGACCGCGAGCGCCATCGCCGTGATCGCGCCCGGCCGACGTGCCGGCCAGCTCGCACCCATTCGTCGTACCCGGCGTCCGCCGCCGCCTGCAGCGCCCCGGCGAAAGCCAGGCCCTTGATCCCGCCGCCGGAGAAAACGCCGTCCGCCTGCATCACGGAGAAGCTTTCAGTTCAATCAGAGTTTGTCAAGCCTGCAGCCGGAGCTCTCGAGTAGCCGAAGTGCAATGAATTGGTAGAGAATCTAGCCGTCCAATGTCGCCGATTGACATCGAACAATTCCGGTTCGAGGACTACAAGCTCAAGCTTGCCAACCTCACCGCTCACAGCGACAGGATGTGGACGCGCTTCAACTACTTCATCACGATCGAGGCCGGTCTGGTCGGGCTCTTCGTAATCGCCGGCCTGCACAGATTGGGCTTCTTGGTTTGGGGTACCTTTGCCGAGTTCCTGGTTTCACTCGCCTGGTGGGTAGTTGGCGCTCGGGATCGATTCCTCGGCGCGCCGCGCGAAGAAACGTGGTCCTCAGCGCCGAAGCGCTGCTCGTCGGAGGGTCGCCAATCGCTCACTACGGATACACGCCGGTCGGTGACACTGACTTCTTTTCCAAAGAGAGACGAGATGAGGCAGCAAATGGCGGAGGTTTGGTGAGGGCCCGTCTCGGAGCCTGGATCGGCTCTCAGGACACGGACATAGGCGTGACCGTAATGCCAATGCTGATTCCCCTCTTGGCGACGATCGGTTGGTGGGCTGGCTTCGTGTCTGCGCTTTCGCTTCGCTTCGACCCCGCCTTCGCGGCGCTCGCGGTCGTGCCCCTCCTCGCCGTTCTTCTCAGGCTTTCGGTTCGTCGCGGCGAGATGATGGACTGGTCGCCGATCTCACTCGAGTCGACGATGTTCGTCTGCCTATGCGCGTTCATCGTTGCGCTCCTGGTCGCGACGGCGGTCGGCCTTGCCCATGGCGTGAACGGTCTCCTCGCCTCGTTCGTCTCCTCGCTGCTGGCACTCGCCCTGCTGCTTGCTGTTGTCCTGCTCGTCTTCCTGCTCGTCCGCCGCCTGGGCTGGGGCAAGCCGGCGGCGCTTTTTGCCTCCACGCTCGTTGCGGTCGTCAGCGCAGCGGTGACATTCGCGGTGGAGCCCAGCCTCAGCGTCAGCCTCGAACCGAATGTGACCATCGACTTTGAAGGCCCGCAGGGGCAGCGGGGGGTCACAGGGCCGACGGGTGTGGCAGGTCCGACAGGCCAGACCGGCCCGACGGGCGAGACAGGCCCGAAGGGCCCGACAGGTGAAACAGGCCATACAGGAGATACAGGTCCGACAGGTCCGATTGCACCGCCTGGGGACTTCTACGAGGAAGGCTCGTAAACGTCGCCGAGGCTCGATCGCCGGCCCGGATGGGGGGTGCCGCTAGCCCGCGAATGAGATCACGTGCGCCGTCTTCGGGTCGACCCGGCTCTCGAGCACGTCGAGGTAGGCGCTCTTGACAGCCTCGAAGCCCTGGGCGGGGATCGTCTCTAGCCAGCCAGCGGTCCACTCGCAGAAGGGGTGCCAGGCCTCGGCGACACGCTGCTCGAGGCCGGCCGGTCCCCAGTCGGCGGAGCGCTTGACGACGCGGTCGGGGGCGAAGAAGAAGGCGGGGGTCGGCCCGGGCAGGTCGCCCCCGCCCGGCGCCGAGCTCCTCCCAGTGGGTGATGCCGACGGCCATGCTGTGGACGAGCTCGGCGTCGAAGTGGGAGTGGACGGCCTGGCGCACGGCGCCGTCGCCGGCGATGTCGACGTAGGTCGCCGGGCCCGCGGTCGAGCGAGCCGATCTCGTCATAGGCGACGGTGCGCCCGTAGATCGCCGAGGCCTTCGACGAACTCGCGATTCCCCGGCGAGGTGAGGCCGACCAGCTCGACGCCGTCGCGTCGGGCCAGCAGGAAGGCAGCGGCAATCGCGGTCTTGCTCGAGGCGCTGGAGATGACGATCGGCCCGCGCCCGGTCAGGCCCTCGTCGGCGAGCTGGTCGTCGATCAGGAACGAGGTGAAGAAGAGCGGCCGCAGCAGCATCTGGATCTCCTCGGTGTCGGCGCGGTAGAAGGGATCGTGCTCGCTTGCCAGATAGCGGTGGTAGGCCGAGGGCAGCGCCGCTTTGTGGGGCGAGCCGTCGGTGAAGCCCTGCTCGCTGACGCTGGTGGGTGTCACAAGGAGATAGGAGGACGGCGGCAGGTACCCGTAGACGCGCGTGCCCACCTCGACTCCATCGACCTCGCTGCGCTCGACCTCGGCGAACCCCCACATCGGCACCCGCCCCCAGCCATCTTCCGCCGGGAAGAAGTCCCAGTAGGACATCGCCTCGCCCATCACCGCGTAGGTGACGTTGTTGGCGGTGAGGCCGAAGCTGTCGACCCGCAGCAGCGCCTGTCCCGGGCCGACCGCAGGCGGCTCGGAATCGACGATGCGGCACTGGCGCAGGTCGTCGCGCTTGACCAGGAAGTCGCTCATCGATCGCATCCTCTCATGCCCCCTGACATCTCGCGATGTTTCTCGTTTCAGGAGCTGGGGCAACAACCAGGGAGAGGATTTCCTTGTCACGACTCTCTACCAAATCGAACGAGGGGCCACGAAGGCGATGCGTGTGGTTGCTTGCGCTCGCGCCCGCAGCTGCCCTGATCTGGGCGGGCGCCGGCCTTGCCGCCCCGGCGGGCTCGGCCGACCTCAAGCTGACCAAGGCCGACAGTCCCGATCCGGTCGCGGTCGGGACTCCGCTCGCCTACACGATCCAGGCGGAGAACATCGGGCCGAACGCGGCTACGGGGGTGGTAGTGACCGACTCGATCCCGAAGGGCGTCGATTTCTCCTCGGTCAGATCGAGCGTGGGCAAGTGCGCGCGTAAGGGGAAGACGGTCAGCTGCGCGCTCGGGGAACTCAGGGCACCCACAGTCGATTACGGCGGGCTGCCAACCGTGACCCTGGTGGTCGTCCCGCGCAAAGTCGGCACGGTCAGCAACACCGCGTCGATCAAGGGAGACCAGAAAGACCCGGTCGGCGCCAACAACAAAGCCACCGCAACGACCACCGTCGTCGGGCCGCCGGCAACCTGCCGCGGCCTCGCCGCCACCATCGTCGGAACCGAGCGGGGTGACACCATCGTCGGCACCAAGGGCCCCGACGTGATCGCCACGCTCGGCGGCAAGGACACGATCGTCTCGCTTGCCGGCCGCGACCTGGTCTGCGCGGGACGGGGGAACGACTACGTCGGCGCGGGCCCGGCGGCGGACCGGGTCTTCGGCGGGGCAGGCAGGGACCGTCTCCTTGGCCGCGGTGGGCCCGACCTGCTGAAGGGCGGCGCGGGCGACGACGTCCTCAAGGGCAACAAAGGGGCCGACCGCCTGCGCGGCGGCTCGGGCTTTGA
Source organism: uncultured Solirubrobacterales bacterium (assembly GCA_963778715.1). Classification (GTDB taxonomy): domain Bacteria; phylum Actinomycetota; class Thermoleophilia; order Solirubrobacterales; family 70-9; genus VRUE01. Next base: position 311,267 of record CAVZVK010000011.1, on the reverse strand, counting down.
CCGTTGTCGCGGGGAGCGGCGTTGACTCGATCCGGGGTTGCGAGCTGGCCGCGAAGTAGCTTGCCCCTGGCGGGGCGTTGCGAGAGGATCGCGGCGCATGGCGAACGTCCTCTGCGTGCTCTACGACGATCCGGTCGACGGCTACCCGCCGGCCTACGCGCGCGACGACGTGCCGAGGATCGAGCGCTACCACGACGGCCAGAGCACGCCGACGCCCGGAGGCGCTCGGCTTCACGCCCGGCGAGCTGGTCGGCAGCGTCTCGGGCGAGCTCGGGCTGCGCGAGTTCCTCGAGGAGCGCGGGCACCGGCTGATCGTCACCTCCGACAAGGACGGGCCCGACTCGGTCTTCGAGCGCGAGCTGCCCGAGGCCGAGGTCGTCATCTCCCAGCCCTTCTGGCCCGCCTACCTGACCGCCGAGCGGATCGCCAAGGCGCCGAACCTGAAGCTGGCGCTGACCGCCGGCATCGGCTCCGACCACGTCGACCTGCAGGCGGCGATCGAGCGCGGCCTGACCGTCGCCGAGGTCACCTACTCCAACAGCATCAGCGTCGCCGAGCACGTGGTGATGATGATCCTCGCCCTGGTCCGCAACTACATCCCCTCCTACCAGGTGGTGGTCGACGGCGGCTGGAACATCGCCGACTGCGTCTCGCGCTCCTACGACCTCGAGGGGATGCAGGTCGGCACGCGTCGCCGCCGGCCGCATCGGCTCGGCGGTGCTGCGGCGGCTGAAGCCGTTCGAGGTCGGCCTCCACTACACCGACCGCCACCGCCTGCCGCCCGAGGTCGAGGAGGAGCTCGGCGTCACCTTCCACGACGACGCCGGAGTCGATGGTCGAGGTCTGCGACGTGGTCACGATCAACGCGCCGCTGCACCCCGAGACCGAGAACCTCTTCGACGCCGAGATGCTCGGCCAGGATGAAGCGCGGCGCCTACCTGATCAACACCGCGCGCGGCAAGATCTGCGACCGCGACGCGGTCGCCCGGGCCTGCGAGAGCGGCCAGCTCGCGGGCTACGCCGGCGACGTCTGGTTCCCGCAGCCGGCGCCCCGGCGACCACCCCTGGCGCTCGATGCCCCACCACGGCATGACCCCGCACACCTCCGGCACCAGCCTCTCCGCCCAGGCCCGCTACGCGGCCGGCACGCGCGAGATCCTCGAGTGCTGGTTCGACGGGCGGCCGATCCGCGAGGAGTACCTGATCGTCGACGGCGGCACGCTCGCCGGCGCCGGCGCCCACTCCTACAGCGAGGGCGACGCCACGGGCGGCTCGGAGGAGGCCGCCCGCTTCAAGAGCGGTTGAGCCGGGCGGGCGGTGGCGAGCCGATGAAGATGCGCGCCGCGGTGCTCGAGGAGTTCGGCGAGCCGCTCGCGGTGCAGGAGGTCGAGCTGGCCGAGCCGCGCGCCGGCGAGGTGCTGGTCCGCCTCGTCGCCTGCGGCGTCTGCCACACCGACCTCTACACCGCCTCCGGCGCCGACCCCTCCGGCTACGCGCCGACCGTGCTCGGCCACGAGGGCGCCGGCGTGGTCGAGAAGGTCGGCGCCGACGTCGCCTCGCTCTCCCCGGGCGACCACGTCGTCACCCTCTTCTCGCCCCAGTGCGGCGAGTGCGTCCACTGCCTCGACCCGCGGACCAACCTCTGCATGGCGATCCGCGAGCAGCAGAACAAGGGCTTCCTCCCCGACGGCACGCACCCGGATCTCCCGCGAGGGCGACGGGATCCGCCACTTCATGGGCTGCTCGACCTTCGCCGAGTACACGGTGATGCCGGAGATCGCCCTCGCCAAGATCGACCCCGAGGCGCCCTTCGAGCACGCCTGCCTCTTCGCCTGCGGCCTCTCGACCGGCCTCGGCGCGGCGATCAACACCGCCGCGGTGCAGCCGGGCAGCACCTGCGTCGTCTTCGGCGCCGGGATGGTCGGCCTCGGCGCCGTCGCCGGCTGCCGCCTGCAGGGCGCCGAGCGGATCGTCTGCGTCGACCTCTCCGCCGAGCGGCTCGAGCTGGCCCGCGGCCAGGGCGCGACCGACACTGATCGAGGGCGGCGAGGGCACGGTCGAGGCGGATCCTCGAGATGACCGACGGCTTCGGCGCCGACTACACCTTCGAGGCGACCGGCAACGTCGCGGTGATGCGCCAGGCGGTCGAAGCGGCGCGGATGGCCTGGGGCCTCTGCACGGTCGCCGGGGTCGCCGGCAAGGGCGAGACCCTCGACATCGTCCCCCGCCTGCTGATCACCGGCCGCCGCGTCGCCGGCTCCTCCTTCGGCGGCGTCAAGGGCCGCGACCAGGTCCCGCAGCTGATCGAGCGCTGCGCTGGCCGGCGAGATCGACGTCGAGCCCTTCATCTCCCACCGCCTCACCCTCGACGAGGTCAACCGCGGCTTCGAGCTGATGGAGGCCCAGGACGGCATCCGCAGCGTGATCGAGTTCCAGTGAGACCTCCCAGGCTCGGCTAGCAGCGCTCTTTTGCGCGGAGGGTTAATTCCAGGCCAGCTCGCGGTCGATGATCGTGCCAAGTGGGTCGGCAGCTCCCTCGGCCGGGACGCCGCAGATCCGGGCGCCGGTCGCCGACGCCGCGGGCGTTTTCGGCGGCGCGCAGCGCGTGCCAGTGGGAGTCGTAGGACTCGCCGGAGGTGGCGACGGTGCGGCCGTCGGCGCCGAGCAGGCGCCAGCGCCACTGTCCAACCAGGTCTTCGAATGCGTCGAATTGGGGCATCTCATCTCCTTTTTCGCAGGGATCGAACATATGTTCGCATTCGAGGCGGCGGAACCTGCAAAGGCGTCGAAATTCCCGACGTCTGGCGGCGCCGGCGCTCGGTTAGACCGAGGCGCCGGCGGCGGAGATGTGCTCGTGGACGAAGCGGACGACCGTCGCGCCCTCGCCGACCGCGGTCGCGCAGCGCTTGATCGAGCCGGCGCGGACGTCGCCGGCGGCGTAGACGCCGGGGACGCTGGTTTCGAGCAGGCCGGCGGCGCCCGCTTCGGCGCCGGTGAGGACGAAACCGTTGGCATCGCGGGCGATCGCCTCGCCGAGCCAGTCGGTGCAGGGGACGGCGCCGAGGAAGAGGAAGAGGTAGGAGAAGGGGAGCTCGGTCCCGTCGGTCAGCGTCACCGCCTCCAGCTTGCCGTCCTCGCCGTGCAGGGCGTCGACTTCGCTGCGGTCGCGGACGACGACGCCGTAGCGATCGATCTCCTCGATCAGGTACTGGGACATCGTCTCGCCGAGGTCGGCGCGGCGGTGCAGCAGGGTGACCAGGGCGCCGCCGCGGGCCAGCCAGATCGCCGCCTGCGCCGGCCGAGTTGCCGCCGCCGATCACCCCCACCCGCTGGCCGCCGCAGAGCTGGCCCTCGGGCGGGCCGGCGGCGTAGAAGACGCTGATCCCCTCGTAGTCCTCGAGGCCGTCGACCGGCAGGCGCCGGTATTCGGCGCCGGTCGAGAGCAGCACGGTGCGGGCGAGGATCTCGTTGCCTTCCTCGAGCCGGACGAGGTGGCGGTCGGCGCCGGGCTCGAGCGCCCGGGCGCGGTAGGGCGTCGCCGTGCGGGCGCCGAACTTGCGCGCCTGGGTGACCGCGCGGCTGGTCAGCTCGGTGCCGCTGATGCCGGCCGGAAAGCCGAGGTAGTTCTCGATCCGGCGCGAGGTGCCGGCCTGGCCGCCGAGCACGGTGCTCTCGATGACCAGCGTGTCGAGGCCCTCCGAGGCGCCGTAGACGGCGGCGCCGAGGCCTGCCGGACCGCCGCCGAGGACGACCAGGTCGACCTCCTCGCGCTGCTCCAGCTCCAGCCCGATGCCGAGCGCCCGCGAGAGCCGCCCGTTGCTGGGGTTGCGCAGCTCGCCGCCGCCGGGCAGCCGCACCAGCGGGATCTCGCCGGGCTCGAGCGCCGGCGAGCGCGGCCGCCGCCTCCTCGCTCTCATCGGGCGAGAGCCAGGAGTGGGGGAGCCGCTGCGCGCCTGGCGAAGTCGAGCAGGCGCCGGGTCTCGGCCGAATCGTGCGGGCCGACGATCTCGACCCCGATCCCCTGCTGGCGCTGCAGCAGCTCGCGCCGCTCGATGAAGGCGGAGAGCAGCAGGTCGGAGAGCGAGCCGTCCTCGAAGAGCAGCCGCCTGCAGGACTTCGCGCTCGACCGCGATGTAGCGCATCGGCTTGGTGACGACGGCGGTGAGGAAGACGGTCTGCCCGGAGAGCAGGTTCATCTCGCCGAGGAAGCCGGAGGGGCCGTGGCGGACGATCTCGTGCCCGGCGGGATCGGTCACCGCGACCTCGCCCTCGTAGATCGCGATGAAGGGATAGCTGCTGTCGCCGACCTCGAAGAGCTTCTCGCCGACCTCCGCGGTCCGCTCCTCGCCGAGCTCGGCGAGTGTGGCGAGCTGGGAAGTCGAGAGAACCCGGCTTGTCGGACCGGAGGCCACCTGCGGCCAAGCCTAGACCAATCGAGCGGGCGGCAACCGCTGCCAGGCTCAGCCGCTTGGCGCTCCTGCTCCTCGACGGTCAGCTCGGCGGTGGGGAAAGCCTCGAGCCGCTCGTCGGGGATCGGGTCGCCGCTCTGGGTCGAGACCCCGTAGGTGCCGGCGGCGAGCCGCGCCTCGGCCCGCTCGACCGCGTCGAGCCTGCGCCGCAGGTCCTGCAGCCGACCGGCGTCGAACTCGTCCTGGTAGAGGCCCTCCGAATCGACGTCGCCGGGCTCGACCCGCTCGTCGCCCTCCTCGGGGCCTTCGCCTTCGACGCTGGCGATCTCCCGCTCGATCTCCTCCCGCTCGCGGCTGAGCAGTTCTTTGGCGCGTTCGGCCTCCACGGCGCAACCGTAACGCTTTTCGGTTCCCGGGCCGACCGTAAGGCGTTGTAGTTGGGTGCGCTATCCTGTTGAAGGACTAACTACAGAAATTGGACTTAGACATGGCCTATCTCCTGATTCCCCTCGATGAAGCGATCGTCTTCCCCGGCGTAACCGCGACCCTGCAGATCGACACCGGCGAGGAGGAGCGGGTGTTCCTGCTTCCCCGCGCCGACGGCGAGTACGGCCGGGTCGGCGTCGTCGCCGAGGTGATCGAGCGCGGCCGCTCGCGCGGCGGCGCGCCGGTGGCGACCGTGCTCGGCCTGCACCGCGGCCTCGCCGGCGCGGCTGTGCCGGGCGAGGAGGGCGACGAGCTGCGCATCGACGTGCAGGAGGTCCACGACGGCCATCCCGAGGACGAGCACACCCAGGAGCTGGCGCGCGAGTACCGCGCCGTGGTCGGGGAGATCCTCGAGCTGCGCGGCGACGACGGCCGCATCGCGGCCTTCCTGCGCTCGGTCGAGGAGCCCGGCGCGCTGGCCGACACCACCGGCTTCAGCCCCGACGTCTCCAGCGAGCAGAAGCTGCGTCTGCTGGAGACCCTCGACGTCAGCGCCCGCCTGCAGCTGGCGGTCGAGCTGCAGCGCGAGCGCCTCGCCGAGCTGCAGGTGCGCAGCCGCATCCGCGAGGACGTCGAGTCCGGCGCCCAGAAGCAGCAGCGCGACTACTTCCTGCGCAAACAGATGGAGTCGATCCGCAAGGAGCTGGGCGAGGACGAGGGCAGCCTGATCGAGGAGTACGAGCGCAAGATCGCCGAGGCCGAGATGCCGGAGGCGGTCGCCGAGCAGGCCGAGAAGGAGCTGCGCCGGCTCGAGCGCCAGGGCGAGCAATCGCCCGAGTCATCGATGATCCGCAGCTACCTCGACTGGCTGATCGCGGTGCCGTGGGCGAAGCGCTCCGAGGAGCGGCTCGACCCCGTGCACACGCGCGAGGTGCTCGACGCCGACCACGCCGGGCTCGATGACGTCAAGCGGCGGATCACCGAGTTCATCGCCGTGCGCAAGCTGCGCGAGGAGCGCGGGGTCGAGGACGACAGCCGCGCCAACGGCGCGATCCTGACCCTGGTCGGGCCGCCCGGCACCGGCAAGACCTCGATCGGCGAGTCGATCGCCCGCGCGCTGGGGCGCGAGTTCGTCCGCATCTCGCTCGGCGGGCTGCACGACGAGGCCGAGATCCGCGGCCACCGCCGCACATATATCGGCGCGCTGCCGGGACGGATCGTCCGCGCCCTGCGCGACGCCGGCACGATGAATCCGGTGATCCTGCTCGACGAGGTCGACAAGGTCGGCGCCGACTGGCGCGGCGACCCCTCGGCGGCGCTGCTGGAGGTGCTCGACCCGGCGCAGAACCACTCCTTCCGCGACCACTACCTCGACGTCGAGGTCGACCTCTCCGAGGTCGTCTTCATCGCCACGGCGAACATGACCGACACGATCCCGGCGCCGCTGCTCGACCGCATGGAGACGATCGCCTTCGACGGCTACACGACCGAGGAGAAGCTGGCGATCGCCCGCGGCTACCTGCTGCCGCGCCAGCTCAAGCGCAACGGGCTCGAGGCCGAGGAGGTCGAGGTCGGCGACGAGATCCTGCGCAGCGTGATCACCGAGTACACCCGCGAGGCCGGCGTGCGCCAGCTCGAGCGCGAGCTGGGCAAGCTGCTGCGCGGGGCGGCGACCAAGATCGCCGCCGGCGAGGCCGAGAGCGCCGATCGTGCTCGACGCCGAGGCGCTGCCACGACGCGCTCGGCCGCCAGCGCTTCTTCCAGGAGTCGGTCGAACGGACCGCGATCCCCGGCGTCTCGACCGGCCTCGCCGTGACCGGCACCGGCGGCGACGTGCTCTTCATCGAGGCGACCGCGATGGAGGGCGACAAGGGCCTGGTCCTGACCGGCCAGCTCGGCGACGTGATGAAGGAGTCGGCGCGGATCGCGCTCTCCTACGCGCGCTCGCACAGCGGAGGAGCTGGGCATCGACCCCGAGCGCTTCCAGCGCGAGTTCCACCTGCACGTACCGGCCGGGGCGATCCCCAAGGACGGCCCCAGCGCCGGCACGGCGATGACGACGGCGCTGGTCTCGCTGCTCTCCGGCCGGCCGGTCAAGCACACCGTCGGCATGACCGGCGAGGTGACCCTGCAGGGCCGGGTGCTGCCGATCGGCGGGCTGAAGCAGAAGGTGCTCGCCGCCCACGCGGCCGGCCTGACCGAGGTGATCCTGCCCGAGCGCAACCGCGGCGACCTCGACGAGGTGCCGGACGAGGTGCGCGAGCAGATGACCTTCCACCCGGTGATGAGCATCGACGAGGTGCTCGAGCAGGCGCTCGAGCCGGCGGAGAAGGGCGCAGATGTCGCCGCGATGTCGTAGCTGCGCGCCGGTCCCCGCCGAGATGCGGGCGACGGCGACCCTGCTCGAGCGCCGCTGGACGCTGGCGACGATCTACGCCTGCGCCAGCGGCGCCGCCCGCTTCAACGAGTTCCGCCAGTCCCTCCCCGGCGTCTCCCCGACGACCCTCTCCGACCGCCTCGAGCAGCTCGAGGCCGCCCGCATCGTCAAGCGCCGCCTCGTCCCCGGCCGCCCCCCGCACACCGAGTACGTGCTGACCCGGCACGGCGAGCAGCTGGCCCGCGCCGTCGCCGGGCCTGCTGGAGGAAGGGACGAAAGGGCAGCGAGCTTGACCTAGTAGCGGCGTCGAGCTTGTCGATCGCCGCCATCTCCTCTTTGCTCAGCTCGAAGTCGAAGATCTCGATGTTCTCGCGAATCCGCTCGGCCGTCACCGATTTGGGGATGGCGATGTTGCCGAGCTGCATGTGCCAGCGCAGGATCGCCTGGGCGGGCGACTTGCCGTGACGCGCGGCGACTTCGCCGATCGTCTCGTCGTCGAGCAGATCGTCCTGGGCGAGCGGGCTCCAGGCATCGGTGGCGATGCGGCGTTTGGCATGCCAACTACGCAGATCGACCTGCTGCCGGTGGGGATGCAGCTCGACCTGGTGAACCGTCGGCCGCGTGCCGGTCTCCACCTCCAGTCGTTCCAGATCCTCGATCTGGAAGTGCGAGACGCCGATCGTGCGCGCACGACCTTCCTTGAGGATTTGTTCGAAAGCCCGCCAGGTGTCGACAAAGCGGCTCTCGCTCATCGGCCAGTGAATCAGGTAAAGGTTGACGTACTCGCAGCCGAGACGACCGAGTGTCGTCTCGAAGGCTTTGAGCGCGGAGTCGTACCCCTGCGGCGAGTCCCACAGCTTGGCGGTGACGAACACCTCCTCGCGGGGAAGATCGGAGGAGGCCAGAGCCGCGCCGACACCAGCTTCGTTGCGGTGGGCCGTAGCGGTGTCGATGTGGCGGTAGCCGATGTCCAGGGCGTGCTCGACGACACTCTGGATTTCCTCCGGAGGCACCTGAAAGACGCCAAGGCCCAGCTGTGGGATCTGGATGCCGTCGTGCAAGGTGATGTTTGGAATGCTCAACTCGGGCATTTCGCTCCTTGTTTGAGGTGTCGGGGGGCCGGGCCCGAATCTCTCCAGACTCCGGCCCCCCGCTCTCCCTGCGGCGCTCCCATTTGCCGCATTGCGGTCTCCCCTGCGCCGCGAACGTGAGCATCCGGCTCTACGCAGAACGAAGCAAGCATTCAGGCAAAATGGTTCCTATCTATTGAGTGCTGGAACGGCTTCGGCGACGATCACGTCGAGTGCCGCCGCCCCTCCGAGCGCCGGGGCGAGCGCGAGGTAGGAAAGCGCCGGCGCCGCGATCGGCAGCTGCGCGCCGCGCCCGGTGGCGACGAAGTGGTGGATCACTCCCCACATCGCCCCGACCGATGCTTCTGCCGCGAACTCGCTCGGCTGTTGCGCCGGGGGGGCTCCCCGCCGAAGCATCGTCGCCAGCTTGGCGATCATCCCGCTGCGCCATCGGATCGCCTCCGGGCCTGGCGAGAAGACCTCGAGAAAGGCGAGGCTGGCGAAGGTGGGGTCGCGTGCGAGGCGCTGGCAGAGGCCGGCGATCATGCGGTGGACGCCACTCGCCCAGTCGTCGGCGGTGAGGTAGAAGGGCGCTGCTGCGGCAAGGGTGCAGCCGCTGAGCGTCTCGAGCGTCGCCTGGAAGCAGGCCGCCACCCCCTCGAAGTGGGTATCGAAGCTGCGCCTGGAGACGCCGGCGGCGGCGCGTATCCGCGGCACCGTCAGCGTCGCGTACCCCTCCTTGCTCGCCAGCCTCGCCGTCGCCGCCAGGATCAACGCGCGCTCATCCTCCAGCGGCAGCTCGGCAGCGGTCCTGGGCAGCGGCGGCGCCCCCGCGACCCTGAGGCCGCGCAGGCGGGCGACGTCGTCGTCGCAGAAGGACAGCGCCCACTCCAGCAGCTCGCCTCCGTCGAGGGCCAGCTGCCGCGGGGCCCCGGAGAGCAGTCGCGCCCGCGCCAACCGGCTGCCACCGGCCACGATGCCCTTCACCACCAGCCCCGGCAGCCGGGGACCCCCATCGGCGAGGGCGAAGTTCTTCTCCACCAGCGCCTCGAAGAGCCGGTTCGTATGCAGCATCCGCTCAACCGCGACGGCGCCGGCGGCGAAGACCTCGACCAGGGCCAGCCGCGCCGCGTCGGGGCTGCTGGCGATCTGGCCGGCGAAGGCGAGGAACCCGAGCCGAAGCCGCTCGCACCACTCCTCCTCGCCCTCGGCGGCGGCGAGGATCCCACGCGCCGAGTGACTGACGATGATGTCGTAGGTGGCGAGGAAACACTCCTCCTTGCTGTCGAAGTGTTTGTAGAAATCTCGCTTCGAGACCCTGGCGTGGTTGCTCAACGTCGCCACAGCCACGGCGTTGTAGCCGTGCTCGGCGACAAGCTCGACCATTGCTTTCTGCAGCCGGCCGCGCTGGTGCGCGGCGACATCCTCCTCCGAAAGTCCAGGCCCCGGTTTTAGCTTCGGGTAGCGAGTACTCCGCGATCGAGCGCCTCGCGTTGAGCTAGACCTGCCGATTGCCCCGGTGCCCGTGCGTCCGCGCGAACCATTCGTGCCCAATGGACTGGTCTCCTAATCGTTTCGGAACAGCTTTCTCCGCACCTATTCCTTTATGACAATTAGTCAGTACCAAAACAGGAAATACGCCTAAGTTGCTACGCCAAATAGGCAAAGGCAGACCATAGGGATCTACCCAAATGGTGCTCAACGATCTGGACCGCTTCCGTAGCAGCGAATGCTACAGTTGTGCACATGCCCCGAGACGTCTCGATTCGTGAGCTTCGCAACTCCACTTCAAGCGTCGTCGCGGAGTTGGAATCCGGCGAACGATTGACTCTCACCGTCAACCGGCGGCCCGTCGCCGACATCCTTCCCCACGCTGAGCGGCGCGATCCCTGGGTTCCTTCCTCAGAGCTGCGCCGGATCGTCCACGAGGCACCTGCCGACCCCGCCTTGCTCGATGATCTTGCCGACGTCCGAGGCGCTGAGCTCGACGATTGAGCAAAGCGGTTGCCGACACCTCGATCTTCATCGCCCAGGAGACTGGCCGCGAGTTGGGAGATCTCCCTGAGAGGATTGCTGTTTCGGTGATCACGGTGGCCGAGCTGGAGCTCGGGGTGCTGCGCGCAACCGACTCAGAGGCTCGCGCCCGTCGCCTCTCCACTCTTTCTCGAGTGCAATCCACCTACCCCCTGCTGCCGGTCGGCCCGGAGATCGCAAGCTGTTTTGCCCGTATCGCCGCAGCCGAGCGTTCCCGCGGCCGGCAACTACGTCGCCACGACACCTGGATCGCCGCGACGGCAATGAAACACGAGGCTGCGATCCTCACCCAGGACTCAGATTTTTCCAGCTTCGACGGCGTGACAGTCGTCCGAGTTTGATCCCTACCCGCGACCTTCGGGCTATGAGGCTGAACCGTGAACTCGGCTGGACTACGTGAAGCGCGCACCTTGCCCCATTTCTTGCCCCAGCAGCAGCTAAAGGCCGGCGCCCGTCGGAACCCGCCGTCCGCAATGACAGGAATCAGCAGCGCGACTGCGAGACGGCCCCTCATCGGCTGACCCCGCAGGTCTTGTTCACCGTCGCCCCCAGCGCCGGGCGACCGGCGAAGCTAAATTCGGCGTAGGCGAGCGGGAAGGAGGCGCGCCTTGCCCCCTTGATCGCAGGGCAGGCGGCGTTGAAGTAGGAGAGTTCCTTGCCTCTGTAGCGGTATTTGCGCCTCAGGGTGAGCTTGATCCGGTCCAGGTAGCCCCAGGAGCCAAGGGCCTGGGGCAGCGATGCCTTCAGCTCGGTGCCGTAGGGGCCCTTGGAGATCCTCTCGATCGCAAAGGGGATGACGAAGGAGGTGTTGAAGGGGTTGGCGGTGTAGATGTGGGCGAGCAGGGTGGGGGCGCTCCCCTGGCGGCCGTTGAAGATCAAAAGGCGCCCGTGGGTCGGGTAGGGCCGCTGGCCGGGGAGGATGATGTTGGCCCAGAACTGGCCCGAGCCGATCAATGCGTCTCCGCAGTTGGCGAGCGCCCTTTCGGTCGAGGCGGGCTGGATCTGGGGGAGGCGGCAGACCGCCAGGCCCCTGGACTGCAGCAGGCCGTGGCGGTTGACGTCCACCCTCAGCTCTCGCAGCTGCGGGGGGATGCCCCCCGCGGCGCTTTGCAGGTGCCCGGCGACGAAGACGGCGATCGGGGCGGGTCTGTCCCTGGGCAGCTTGTAGGGCTTCAGCTGGGCGAGGACGGTGATGCGCAGGCCTTCGGATTGGATCGTGGCGGCGGTGGCGATCGCCGCCGTTGCCAGGAGCACGCCCAGGGCGAGGGCCGCCGCCCGCCCGCGCACCGCCTAGCCGGCGCGGCGCTTGTGCGCCGCCCGCTTGTGCTTGCCTTTGCCTTTCTTGTGAGCCTTCCCGCACTTGGCCCGAAGCGCCGGCTTGGTGTCATAGCTCTTGCCGTTCTGGCCGGTGAATTCGGAGATCGCTTTGTGGGTCCCCTGGCAGAGGTTGGTGCTGTTGACCAAAAGGCCCTTCTTGCCGCCCTGCATTTCGAGCACGAACCTGGTGACCGGGGCGTCTGGGACGGCTTCGAAGGTGTTTCTGATCTGGCCGCCCTTGACCGAGTCGATCCGCCCGTCGAGGGCGATGTCAACCTGGGCGTTGTGCAGAGCCGCGACCAAATCAGGGAGCTTGTGTTCTGAGGAGCGCAGGTAGACCGGGCCTTTCAGCGGTTCGGAGAGGATCGGGGTGATCGCCCGCGCCCTGCCGTAGACCGAGGCCGCTGGACACTTTTCTCCTGGGACCGTGCCTTCCTTGAACTGGACCCTGGTGCAGACGGTGCCGATGTGGGCGTTTTCGAGGAACTCGCTAGTGGGGAAGCGTGACCACGGACTTGGCGATGTTGGCGTAGCTGCCTTTGGGGTAGGTGAGCACGGCCTTGAAGGCCGGGGTGGCACCACGCTTGGTTCCGCCCTTGAGGGACAGATCCAGCTTCGGCGCGAAGCCGAGGTTGGCGCAATCGGCCGCCTGGAAGGGGCGAGGAGACGGTGATCGGGAAGTCGTCGGCTTCGCTGGCGAAGTTAAGGCCCGAGCCCAGGACCGTAGCTAGCCGTCGAACTTCTTTGCACAGCTCGTTGGGTTCAACGTGAAGTTGGAGCGGTCTACGTAGCCTCTTATGTCGCGGAGGTGAACCGGGATTCCGTCGACTATGTGCGGGATCGGGTCGCTGCCCTGGCTGTCGACGAACACTTCGGCCGTTTCCGGGTTGATCCTCAGCGCGAATCTCACCACCACGGTGCCGAGGTCGAAGGGGCCGACTTTGGCGGCGGTGATCGAGACCAGGGAGATGTTCGAGCCGTGGTAGGGGCCGGCGAGGTAGAGCTTGCCGGGGGCGTAGGCGAGGACGTTGCCGACGCCGGCTGCCGACCAGCGAGTGGCCGACTTCGGAGTTGGCTGGGCAACTCGGGCTGCCAACTCTTCCTGCCCCCCGCCTTCACGTTCCCGTGCTTTGGCGGCGGCGATCCCTGCGTCAGGGCAGTAAGGAATGCCAGCGAGCTTGCCGAAACCCCCGGGGGGAGCTTGATCGAGAAGTGGGTGATCTCCTGTTCGGAGTCCTTGCGGGTGATGTGGGTGTAGAAGGGGGAGTAGGTGCCGGCGGCGTTGTTCTGGGTGCCGGCTTCGAGGCCCGGGTGGAAGAGCGGGACGCCGCCCGAGGGGCAGCCCTGGCCTTCGGGGCCGGAGGTGATCTGGAAGGAGCTGGTCCGTTCGACCGGCGCCCCGGGGTTCGACCACGGGTACATCAGCGCCCTGACCGTGTAGTCGCCGCATGCCGGCGGGGTGATCAGCGGCGAGCGCTGCCCCTGTCGGAAGCTGAGGTGGAAGTGGCTGAAGGGCGAGCTGGGGAACATTGTCAACTTCGGTGGTGAGCTGCCCCGTGACCGGATTCGGGATCACCTTCAGCGCCTGTTTGACGACGACCCCGATTTCGGGGTTGCGGGCGATCAGGTAGAGGGTCAGCAGGTTGCCGTTCGGACTGGGCGTCCCTGCTCGGGTTTTCGCCCTGCCTGGCTACGTAGAGACCGCCCTGCAGGGTCTGGTCGGGCTTGACCAGGGGCGAGGTGACTTCGACGTCGCCGACTTTGGATTCCTGGTTACAGCCGCTGCCCGGTTCGACCGTCGCCGCTTCGTATTCGGCTTCGCTACAGGCCTTCAGGCCTTCGGCGACCGAGGGGTTGGCGGTGAAGCCCTGGGGCAGGGTGACCACCGCTTTTTTCATCTGGCTCTGGGCGAGGCCGGCGGGGTTGAGCAGGCCCTCGTCTTCGAAATTGATGTCGAAGTTCAGGCCGGTCGGCGAGGTGGCCGAGTCCGAGGTCGGTTCGGATTGGACCTGGGGGTCGAAGGGAACCTGGTTACAGGCGATCAGCGGCTTGGGGGTGCCGAATTCTTCGAGTGAGTAGGTGAACGGTTCGAGGAACTTGCGTTCCGGGGTCGAGGGGCTGGTCCAGGAGTCGCCTTCGACCGTGGTGGCGAAAGGCGCCGCGCAGTTCGTCGGCAGGGTGAGGAAGGCCGGCGGCTTGAGCTGTTTTTGCAGTTCGCAGGGGCCGCCGGTCCTCCTTGACGCCGCCGACCAGGCACTCCCAGCCACGGGAGTCGTCGTGGCTGGGATCCCCCGGCGTGCCCCAGAAGGTGACGGTGGCGGCGAGGAAGTTGACCAGCTGGGAGGTGTTGGCGGTGGTGACGGTGACGCCGTAGTCTTCGCCGGGACCCGAGCGCACGGCGGTGTCGAGGATGACCGGGGTGTGGATGATCTCGAAGCCGAAGCGTACCGGCTCGCCGTAGGCGGGCTGGAGGTTGAAGAGCGGCACCGATCTGGTTTCGAGGCCGAGATTGGCCGCTTCATCGAGGGTGACCGAGGCGACGCCGATCGCGGTGTCGGCGGGACAGAGGTTGGCCTGGCCTCCGGGGGCGGCGTGCTCGAAGTCTGCTTCGGTGCACTGCGGGATGGACTGGGCATTGCCGATCTGGCCGGGCGGGAGGCGGAAGTGGAGGTTGCGGGCGAGGGCCGGGGGTCGGACGTATTCTTCGCTTCCATGCTTCGGTTCGTTGCCGTTCTGGTTCAGGGCGAAGCTGGTGGTGAGCTGGTAGGGGTGGGAGCCCGCGCGGGCGTCGATGAGGCCGCCTTCTTCTTCGGGGATGAGGTCGTAGTGTTCGGCGCCGAAGGCAGGCGAGCCGGGGCCGAGCGGCAGCGGTTCGTGGCGGGCGAGTGCAGGGGCGCCGCCGCCGGATACCTCGGCTTCGAAGTTCGGCGGGGTGGCGAGCCGGAGTCGATCAGGCCGACCCGCATTTCGACATATTCGTAGGGCCGGAGGGGGATCAGCCTGAATTTGCCAGGTGAAACTTCTTCTTCTTCGGGCTGTTTGGTCGTGCAGGTCACGGAGTCGGCGGTCCTGGTGCAGACGCCGGGGCCGGCCAGGTTCGTCGTGCCGACCGAGTTGTCGGTGAAGTAGGCGAAGAAGGAGACCTGACCGAGGCCGATCCCCGGGGGCAACGTGGCGGTGAGGGTGGTCGGGGAGGTGGCCTGGGCATTGCCCAGGTTCGAGCCGCGCAGGACCAGGACTCCGTCGGGGCGGCCGGATTGGATGACCGCGGCGGTGGCGCTGCCGATTATCCCGAAGCCAGGCTCGAGCGGCGGGACGGTCTGGCCGGCGAGGGAGCCACGGCTGGAGATATTGAAGACGAAGGGTTCTGGTTCGGTGACGGACACGTTGCCGGGGCCATAGAGAGTCGGGGATTCGAGGGCGGCCTGGGAGCTCTGCGGCGGTCGAGCTGCACGCTGAGTTCTTCGCAGAATTCAGCTTCAGAGACGGCGGGTTCGGTGCCGATGACACCGAAGGGTTCCGCTCCTCCTACCCCGATCAAGACGAGGGCCTGTGCGGGGTGACCGTTGTTTTCTACGGGGGTGAGGGTGAGCTCGCTGGACCTCGTTGCCGGCGGCGCCGCCGTGGAGGATGGCCGGGCGGACGGAGGTATCCAGATGCCACCAGGGGCTCGCGGCGGCGGCGGACGACGCCCCCGCCCCGCAAAGCACCAGTACGCCGGCGGCGGACACTGCGCATCGCAGCGTCCTCAGTCGCCCAAATGGCGCTGCCATTCGGGCTCCCTGCGTCCTCGCGCTGCTTGGTCCGGCGCTCGCCGTCCCGGCACTTTTCGCGGCGGAGTCGCCGCCCGACGCCGCAAACGAATTAATTGAAGAAACAACACGGGTGAACAGTCGGCGAGGCGGCTTCATGCGAGTGGTCTCCTTAGGCGTAGAGGAAGAGGTAGTGCGACTGCGGTGGCGGGAGATCACTTGGCACCTCCGCGGTTCGTGTTGGCTCGCTTGCTCTTCTGGTGCTTCTTATGTGACTTCTTCTTGTGGTGCTTCTTGGCCTTGTGCTTCTTTACGCACTTGCCCTTCTGCTTGACCTTGCCCTTCGGGCATTCGAGGACGTTGCCGGCGCCGTTGAAGGTGAGCGAGCCGGGGGTCGCGTCGTTGGGCGGCACCGCGGGCTGCTGGCAGGCGTCGCCCGAGCATTCGACCGGCTTGACCGCTTCGACTTCACCGCCGCCGACGCGGGCGTCGTAGAGGTCGAAGGCGGTGTCCTGGTCTTTCCCGGTAAGACGGGAGTTGGTCAGGAAGAAGACGTCGTCACCCGACTGGGAGGCGTCCATGAAGGCGGATTCTTCAGGCGAGGTGCCGGAGATGATCAGCGAGCGCAACCGCCGGAGGCGGGGCCGTAGGTCGGGCTCGAGGTGGTGCAGGTGTTGCTTTCGGGCTGGCCGGGGCCCTGGGGGAACTCGAACTCGTAGACGTCGAAGGTGCCATTGGAGTCCGCGGGCACCAGGGCGTCGGCGGCGTTGAAGAAGAGTCGGCCGGAGTCGGAGAGGTAGCGGGACTGGTAGAGGGCGTGATTGAGGGAGATCCTGGTCCAACCGGGGAGGTTGGCGGCGAGGGTCTGCTGAGGGGGCGCAGGCGGGCTGCCCCAGAGTGGGGGCGCTCAACGAGGAGGCCGGGATAGACGCCTGGGTCGAGGACGCCCTTAGGACGGGCACCGCTCGGGTCGCAGGAGGCACAGGCGAGTTGGTGGCCGGGGGCGGCCTGGGAGTCGTAGAGGTAGACCTCCTGGTCGCGGACACCGGTCCTGGCGTCGCGGTTGTCATAGCCGGTGAGGGGACGCTGGGACATGAAGGCGAGGTAGCGGCCATTCGGGGAGACGCGGGCGGTGAGGCTGCCGAGGTTTAGCCCCGCCTTCGTTCCCCCCCGAATCCGGAGCGTCGAGACCGGAGAGGACGGCGACGAGAGTGGTTTCTTCGTCGGCGAGGTCGTAGTGGTAGAGGTTGCAGGAGCTGGATGCCACGCCGCCTTCGCAGTGGCCACTGACGGTCCTTCGCCCCGTGGTGAGGGCGCCGTCGGCGACGAAGTAGATATCGGAGCCATCTTCGGAGGCGCCGATCGCGAGGCCCTGGGCATCGGCCGGTTCGGCGGAGTTCAGGTGGTTGGCGGTGAGGTCGCGAAGATCGCAGGCGAGGTGGCCGCCTTCGATCACGACTTCACACATGTAGAGGTCCGGCTTATTTCCGCTGCTGCCGACGGTGGAGTCGGCGGTGAGGCGGTTGCCATCGGTGAAGAAGATCCGGGAGCCGTCGGCGGACGCGGACTGGAATTGGGCCTGTGCTGCTCCGGGTTCGACGACGTTCTGGGCGGCGTCCAGACGGAGGGTTTCCCCGCGGACGAGGTCGCGAAGGTAGAGCGGGGCGCGCCCGCTGCTGCTCCTGGTGGAGAAGATGACGCGGGAGCCGTCGGCGGAGATCGCGTTCCGCACCTGACTGTTTTGCAGTCCGACTTCTGCCGGTGCGCCAGGAACTTCGTCGGGGTGGCAGGCCGGACCGGCGCGGCCGCAGAAGTCGGCGGGCGCCGGGGGCAGCCGACTGACGAGCCGGAGCGAGCCGCCGCTCCACTCGAAGATATTTTCGGTGGGTTCGAACGCCGGCCCGAAGTCTGGGGTGAGCGGCTCGGGGGAGGTGACGAGGACGTGGGACAGATCCCGGGTCGCGTCGCGGAAGGTAACGCTGCCGAGGAAAGCTTCGGGGGCTGCTTCGGTGCCGCCGAATCGGACTCCTTCGGGCACGTTCGCCGGGGTGACCAGGGGCGTGTATCCGGCGGCGATCGAACGCAGATAGATGGTTCTTTCGGTCGCCTGGAGAGCGAGCGGGGTGGCGCCTTCGGGTTCGACGGCGGCGAGCGAGAGGTCGGTGGAGAAGAGCTGGTACTCGGAGGGCTTGCCTATCGCGGTGAGGCCGACAGGGGCCTGGTGGGGGGTGGCGAGGTCGGCGGGTGCACCAGCCGCCGGCGGCACCGCGGGTGGAGAGAAGCTGGGTGACCCCTGGGGCGCTGCGACTGCCGGCCGGTTCGGAGTCGGGCGGGGCGAGGGAGAAGTAGGCGATACCGCCGCCGTCGGCGGCGGCCTGGATCAGGCCGCCTTCTTCGGCGATCGCTTCGAGGGGGCGCCGTGCTTGGCCGACGGGGAGACGACTCCCAGCCCCGGTCGTCGGGGAGCAGCGAGGCAAGGGCCCCCTGGGTGGTGAAGGAGCGCTGGGGGCCGAGGACGGTGCCGAGCGAGTTGGTGGCGACGGCGCGGAAATAGTAGGTGGTGTTGGGGGTGAGGCCGGCGATCGGGGCGGTGCGGGCGACGTTGACTTCGCCGGCCCCGGCGGAGCCGATCGGGGTGGCGGAGCCATGCGGTCCTTCGCCTGCGGCGTAGGGGACGGTGTCGTATTCGAAGTGATAGGTGGTCGGGAATCCGTGCGGGTTGAATTCGGCTTCGAGCGTGGCCGAGGTCGCGGCGACTGCGGAGACCGAGGTGGAGTCGATCGAGGCGCCGGTGAAGAGGACTTCGTCGGCGCCTTTGTTGCGCCCTTTGGCGTTGCGGGCGACGAGGCGGTAGTGGTAGGCGCCGGGGGCGAGGCCGGTGAGCTGTGCTTCGACCGGGTGCTCGTTTTCATCACCAGGTATCGCGGAGGCTTCGGGTTCGCATTCGGCGGTCTGGTCGTAGGCGGTGGTAAGGCCGTATTCGAAGAAGCATTCGGTGAGCGGGATGCCGGCGGGGTCGACTTCGCCCTTCAATGTGGCTTCGGTGGTGCTGTGGACTTCGGCCGGGAGGGTGGTCGTGTCGGGGACGATCACGGAAGGGCCGAAGATTTCGATTCTGCGGGGGAAGGTGGCGAGATAGAGGTCGCCGGTGGCCTGGTCGATCGCCAGCGCGCTCTGGCCTTCGGGTTTGGAGCGGATCCGGCCTTCATAAACGCCGGTGGGGCCGAAGACGTCGATCCTAGGGCGGTCGGGTTCGGATTCGGGAGCGGATTCGGAGACGTAGAAATATCCGCTCGAGTCGGCGGCGGCGACGGAGATCGCGCTGCCCCCGAAAGACCCGGTTTCGGTCGTCGAGCCGTCGAGGATGCCGACGAGAGCGCCAGTGGAGAGTTTGAAGCGAAAGACGGCAGCCCGTTCATTCGCGGCGGCACAGGTGGTAGAGAGGAGCAGCTCGCCGGAATCGTCGTTGGTCGCGATGCCGTTGGTTTCGCCGCCGCCGCAGCCATGGCTGCCGGTTCGGCGCCGATCTGTTCGAGGTAGGCGCCTTCGGCCCGAAGACGTTGACGATTTGGTGGCCGGCGTCGATCGCGTAGAGGTCGCCAGTGGCCTGGTCGATGGCGATTCCAAAGCCGGAGGAGGGCGGAGCGAAGGAGCCTGCGGGCGTTTTGAGACCGGCGAGCGTGCCATCGGGATCCGCAGCGCCGAGCGTTTCATGGTCGCCGAAGGTTCCGATCAGGTTGCCACCCTGGTCGAACTTGTAGATCAGTGCGGTGGAGGAGTCGGCGACGTAAACGTCGCCGGTGGCGTTGTCGGCGGCGACCGAAAGGGTGCCGAGGAATTGATCGCCGGCAGGCAGGTTTGCGCTGGTCCATTCGGTGGGGGTCTGGTCGGACGCCGAGGCATAGTCGCGAATTCGGTTGCCAGCGGAATCGGCAACGAAGATATGGCCGTTGTGGTCGTCAACGGCGAGCATGCCGACGGTGGGAAGGCTGCTAGTGAATGCCCCGGTGATTTCGCCGATCTTTTCGTTCTTCAGCGCGGCGGAAGCCGGTGCACTCGTAAGCGCGAGCACGACAATCGTCAGGGCAACCAGCCCCGCCACTCGCAACACGCCAGTTACACCGAAAAATCCCGCACCACTCCCGCCAACACCATCAGAAGGCGCACCACTCCCTTCACCACCACCGAAGACACCACGCAGCGCAGCAAAGATGCCGGTCCGAAGGAACGGGGTCCTGGCGCTGGGTGTGGTGTGGTTCACCTGGGTGCCTTTCTGGTTGGTGTTCATGCAACTTCCCCCCTCTTGCCGGCGAGGCGGCCGGGCGCTGGGTCGAGTCGAAGATCCGGGCCGAGGGGGGCGAAGTCGGTGGGCGTGAGGGTCGAGCGGGGCGAAGCGGCCGTTGGTGACGGACGGGTCTTCGCGGTGTGCTCGGTGGTTCTCACCTTTGCTCCTTGGTTGCGGTGGAGTGCCCCCGGACGCGGGAGCCGGGGCGCAAGATTTCCGGTTGTGCGGGGTGCGGCGAGGGCGCCCACGCGGAAGGTCGAGCGCAAGATCTCCGGTGATGCTTGGTGCGCTCGACCGAGAGCAGAGGACGCCCGCCTGATGGCGGGAGCCGAGGAGGCACGATTTGTATGGGCTGTGGCTCATGCGAGGCGACCGATCGGGTAGCCGAAGATCAGCGAGGCGATCGCGGTAGCGGTCAGGTCCTCTGCCTGCTGAGCTGGCGCTGGCAGGGGCGAAGAAGTCGTGGGGAAGGGGGTTGCGCCCACTCCCCTCGCCAACGCACCGCGCTGGCGGCGCCGCGCATGAGAAGCGGTCACGTTGGCGGCGGCGTTGCCGCCGTCGGCAACGGGGCTGCGCGCTGCTTCGTCCTCGGTCGCTTGCGTGGCGCTGCCACGCGGCGCTCCCTGCGTCCTTGCATCGCTTGGCGCGGCACTCGCCATCGCGGCACCTTGGCTCGGGTCGGGGGCGCTAAAAGCAACTGAATTTTTCAGGGGTGAGGGGTCGGCGGGGGTGGGGATGCGCGAGACCGTGGTGGGTGCGTCGCTACCATTGCCGGCGTGGCGAGCGAAGCCAAAGCCCTGGGCGGCGCCGCAGCCAATGAGGCAACGCGGCGGCGGCGGTGCGCGAAGACGCGCGACGGCCGCTCGGCGTCAACCTGGCGGAGGGGATCGCGCTGAGCCACACGCTGCTGCGATTCGCCGCCGCGCGCAAGCCGTCTTGAGCGAGCCGGCCTTCGACGAACTCCGCCGCCGCTCGGAGGTGGGGGTCGAGTTGGGCTGATCGGCGGCCTGGCGGTGAACGCCTGGGGCGTGGTGGGCGGGACGAAGGACGTTGACGTAGTGGTCGCGACCGACAGCGAGAACCTGGGCGGATCGCCGAGGTGGCGGTGGCGATCGGCGGCCACGCGCACGCGGCGAAGCGCTGCTCGGCAGCCCCTTCTCGATCGCGGCCGAGCTGGCGAGCGGCGAGCAGATGATGATAGAGACCGACTTCGGGAAACTCGACGTCGTGCAGGGGTTGGACGGGGTCCGCCCTACGCCGAGCTGCGCCCGCGCGCCAGCGAGGCGGAGGTGCTCGGAGTAGGTCTCGGTCTGCTCGCGCGAGGACCTGCTGGCGATGAAGCGCGCGGCCGGCCGGCCGCGGGACCTGGTTGACCTTGAAGACCTGGACGCGGCCGGCATGCGAGGCACTGCGGGTCTCGCGGAAATTTCAGCCTCCCCCCGCTCCGGCCGGCGTCCCGGCTTGACTCGGACTGCGCTCGATTTTGGCGGCGCGAAGCGCCGCCCTTGCTCGCTGCGTCCGAGATCAATCCGACCCCCGGCGCGGATGCCGGGGCGAGGGAGGTAAAAAGATGAACAACGTGAGTTTGATTGGGAACCTGACCGGGAGCCGGAGCTGAAGGAGGTCGGCGGCGGTCGCGCGAAGTGGCAGACGGTGCCGAGAGGTGGCGGGAGGCCCGAGGGGGAACCGGCGGGACAAGACTGCCGGCGACGGCGGGCCGCCCGCGCCGCTCTGCGATGGCGGAGTCCGGCAGGGCAGAAGAGGGTGCGGACTCCTCGGCGCCTTAGGCCAGGGAAAGCCAGCGGCGACGGTTTCGGGGTGGCGGCACGACCCTGCAAGCCGGTTGTGGTGCCACGTTCCACTGCGATGCCTCTCCCTTGTGTCCCTGGCGGCCCTTCCCGGGGGGCCTCCGTGTGGTTCCCGCGGTGCAGACCTGCCCGTCCTGTGGGGGGCGGACCCTGCAGCGTGAACAGCCACGTACATCAATCAGGCGGGAGCATAACAACTCCGGGTCTGAGTGTCAAGAAAAAGGTTATGTTTATAGAGCTTGGGTGGCCGGGCTAAGACGGCTAGAAATGGCTCTGCAAGGGGAGGCAGTTAGGTACCTGCGTGTCTATTCAGGCCCTCCACGACTCCGGGAGTGCGGATATCGGCGGTAGGTGGGCTGTGAGAAGCAGCTCAGCCGCGCCGGTCGATCGCCAGCTCGCCGAGGGTCCCCTCGCGCGGCAGGTGGATCCAGCCCTCCGTCCGCGCCCGCTCGAATCGGCCTCAGGCGCCAGCTCCGTCAGCCCGAGCGCGGCGGCGCGGGCGATCAGGGCGCAGAGGACGGCGTCGAGGGCGATCGCTCTGACGCACGCCTCACGCGCTCCGGCCTCCATGCGAGCCGGGCGCCTCGGCCTCGATCGCGCCGAGCAGTTGCTCGCGCGCCTCGGGGCTGGCCTTGTAGCCGGTGTGCTCAAGGCCCCAGAGCAGGAGCGCCGTCGGGCAGTGTGGCTTGAGGCGATGGCGGCGCGCGGCGCAGCGGCGCCGAGGTGACTTGCGGCCATGCCTGCGCGACCCGGCACGACTCGCAGCGCCAGCGGGTCGGATTCGCCCTGCAGATAGGGATAGCCGACGGTTCGGCGCACCTGTGCGCGCATTTCGTAGTCGGTCGGGGCGATGAGCTCTCCCTGGCGAAGGCCGGTCATCGCCGCGAGCAGGTACAGCGCGTGGTCGAGCGAACGACGGCCCGAAAGCTCCGAGGAAGAAGCGCTAGTCGATGTCCCCACAACTCCGCTCGACGCCGCCCGCCGCTACAACGCGTAGAGGCCAATCGCCACCAACGGCGCGACAAGGAAGATTTCGAGGGTGCGGGCGGTGCTGCGATGTTGGCTGTCGCGGTGGCGGTGGATCGCCGCGCCGATCAGGGCGATCGCGGCGAAGAAGAGGAAGGGCGTCGGCGGCTACTCGCCCCGCACGCCCGCGAGGGCGGCCTGGGAGAGCTCGGGCACCGCGTCGGGAGCCTCCTCGGCGGCGATCTGCTCGAGCAGCTCGCGCAGCTCGTCGACGCGCTCGGCGCCGAAGCGCTCGGCCCACCGCTGCTCGAGCTCGCCGAACAGGCCGAAGCCGATGCGCTGGGCGGCGGCGCCGCGCTCGGTCAGGCGGATCATCTTGGCGCGGCCGTCGGCCGGGTCGGGCATGCGCTCGACGTAGCCGAGCTCGACGAGGTCGTCGACGAGCTCGCCGGCCGCCTGCTTGGTCATGCCGGCGCAGCTCGGCCAGCTCGGTCAGGCGCATGCCGTCCTCGCACGAAGCGGAACACGCAACCGTGGGTGGGGCGGATGTCGTCGTAGCCGTCTCTCAGCTCCCGCCGGAACTCGGCGCAGCAGCGCCTCGGCGGCCGACGTCGAGCGGCCCGGGAGGGGGATCAGGAGCTTCTCGCTGTGAGGTTGGCGTACCATATTGGTCAGGAAGCCTGATAAGGTCGCCTGGTCAGGTTGCCTTACAAGGCTACCTGACGAAATTGTACACGCCTGCCAGAGGTGATTCAAATGAATCGCAAGTGGTGGACCCTCGGCGCCGTCGCGTGGCGACGTTCATGCTGCTGCTCGACATCACCGTGGTCAACACGGCGCTGCCGGCGATCCAGCGGGACCTGGGCGGCAGCTTCACCGATCTGCAGTGGGTGATCGACGCCTACGCGCTCTCGCTGGCGGCGCTGGTGCTGACCGCCGGGTCGCTCGCCGACCGCCTCGGGCGCCGGCGCTTCTTCGCGATCGGCCTCGTCGATCTTCTCGGTCGCCTCGCTCTCTGCGCGCTCGCGCCGACCCGACCTTCCTCAACGCTCCCGCGGGCCCTGCAGGGCATCGGCGGCGCGATCATGTTCGCTGTCTCGCTGGCCCTGCTCGCCCAGGAGTTCCCGGGCGGCCCCGAGCGCGGCATGGCGATGGGCATCTACGGCGCGACGATCGGCATCGCCGTGGCGATCGGCCCGCTGGTCGGCGGCCCGCTCACCGTCGGCCTCGGCTGGGAGTCGGTCTTCCTGCTCAACGTGCCGATCGGCTTCGCGGCGACCGCCGTCACCTACTGGAAGCTCGCCGAGTCGCGCGACCCCAACGCGACCCGGATCGACTGGCCCGGCCTGGCGACCTTCTCCACGCGCCCTGTTCATGCTCGTGCTGGCGCTGGTGCGCGGCAACGACGAGGGCTGGGGCAGCACGCTGATCGTCTCCCTGCTGGCCGGCGCCGGCGTCCTGCTCGCCGCCTTCGTCGTGATCGAGCGGCGCGTCGCCGAGCCGATGCTGCCGCTCGTCGCTGTTCCGCCGCCGCGCCTTCACGGGCGTTCAGCTGGCGGCCTTCGCGGTCTCCGGCTCGCTGTTCGCGCTGTTCCTGTACCTGACGCTCTACCTGCAGAGCTTCCTCGGCTACTCGCCGATGGACGCGGGCGTGCGTTACCTGCCGATCACGATCGCCTCGTTCGTCGTCGCGCCGATCGCGGGGCTGGCGCTGGCGCGGGTCCAGGCCCGCTGCCTGATGAGCGTCGGCCTGGCGCTGACCGGCTCGGGCTGTGCTGATGTCGGGACTCGGCGTCAGCTCGGACTGGACCGCGCTGCTGGCCGGCTTCCTGGTCAGCGGCATCGGCGTCGGCCTGCTCAACCCTGTCATCGCCGACGTCGCGCTCAGCGTCGTGCCGAAGGAGCGCAGCGGCATGGCGGCGGGGATCAACGACACCTTCCGCCAGGTCGGGATCTCCGTCGGCATCGCCGCCTGGGGCGCGATCTTCCTCGGCGCCGGCGCCGCCAAGACCCAGGAGGTCGCCGGTAGCGCGGTGACGGCGAAGGCCGCCAGCTGGTCGAAGCGACCTCCTCGGGCGCGCTGCCGAGGCCGTCGCCGGCGTCCCCAGCAGGCCCAGGCCAGGTCCGTCAACGCCGCCGACAGGGCTTCCTGCAGGGCTCAACGAGATCCTGCTGCTCGGCGCGCTGCTCGCCTTCGTCGGCGCGGTCGCGCGCTGTGCTGGTCGCGAGCGCGAAATCGAGCGCGAAGGTTCACCGAGGGCCGGCCGCTCGAGGCCGAGGCCGAACCGGCCAGAGCGTAGCCCGACGCATGAGCAGTTTTGCTACGATCAGGGGCGATGAACCGGATTCCCCAGCGCGAGCTGCGAAATGACGTGTCGGCCGTTCTGCGCCGTGTGATGGCGGGGGAGCAGCTGCGAGTAACGGTTGCCGGGCGCGACGCCGCCGATCTGGTGCCGATCGACGACGCGCCGTCGTGGACCGCCGGATCGCGGGCGCGAGGCCTGATCGCATCCGCGCAGGCCGACGCCACTCTGTCGGCTGAGCTCGATCAGGCGTTCCCCGAAATCGACCGACAGCTATAGGATCGGGTCGAGCATCCAAGCGCTTCTCGATACCTCCGTCTTCATTGCCCGCGAGCAGGGGCGACCGCTCGGCGAGCTCCCAGACCAAGTGGCCGTCAGCGTCGTGACTCTGTCGGAGCTTCGCCATGGGGTCCTTGCGGCAAGCGGCCACGAGCAGATGGCCCAGCGACTCAGCACCATGGAGGCTGCGCGGCAGATCGCCAAGCCATGGCGATAGACGAGGAGGTCGCGAACGAGATGGCGCGTCTACGGGTGGCCCTGAAAGCTGTTGGCAGGGCGATGAAGGTCATGGATGCTTCGATCGCTGCCACGGCAATGGCCCATGGCGCGGTGGTTTGCACCCAGGACACCGATTTCGACGCGGTTGTCGAGGCGGGGCTGCTTGAGGTAGTTCAGGTCTAGCCAGTCTGTTCGGTCGGGCGGATCAGGATCTCGTTGAGGCAGACGTGCCAGGGGCGGGTCACGGCGTAGACGATCGCGTCAGCTACATCTTCGCCCTCGAGCGTCTTGATGTTGGCGAAGCGCCCGCGCACCTCCTCCCTGACACCGTCGCGGATGTGGTCGGTGAGCTCGGTGTTAACGGCGCCGGGCTCGACGATGATCGAGCGCACCCTGCGATCGGCGAACTCCTGGCGGAAGGACTCGCTAAAGGCGCCGACGCCGTGCTTGGTCAGGTTGTAGACGCCGGAGCCGCGGCGGGCGAGGCGACCCGCGACCGAGCTGATGTTGACCAGGTCGGCACAGCCGCGGCCTGATTCCTCGGCGGCCGAGAGCAGGTGCGACAGCGCGGCGTGGGTGGTGTAGATCAGGCCCTTGAGGTTGAGGTCGATCATCCGTCCATCCTCGGTGGGCGTCCTCGATCGGCCCGAGCACTCTGGCCGGCGTTGTTGACGAGGATGTCGAGCCGGCCGAGCTCATCGACGGTGCGGTTGACCGCGTCGATCG
Source organism: uncultured Solirubrobacterales bacterium (assembly GCA_963778715.1). Classification (GTDB taxonomy): domain Bacteria; phylum Actinomycetota; class Thermoleophilia; order Solirubrobacterales; family 70-9; genus VRUE01. The sequence goes on along the minus strand of CAVZVK010000011.1, from coordinate 285,296 downwards.
CCTGCTCCTGGTCGGTGATGTCGGACTGGATCGCAAGCGCGGTGGGCCGTCGCCGCCGATCTCAGAGGCAAGCCGCTCCAGCCGTTCCAGGCGGCGGGCCGCGACGGCGACTTTCGCCCCCGCGGCGCAAGCGCCCGCGCCGTTGCCTCGCCGATGCCGCTGCTGGCGCCGGTGACCAGGGCGACTGTGCCGTCGAGTGGGGGAGTCATCCTCTCCGCCAGTCTTACCCAAACCGGCCGGGATCGAATCCTGCCCAGCGCGGAAGCGTCGCTGTCCGAGCGCTATTTGCTTGCGGTCAGCGTCGCGCTCGTGTAGGCGGTGCCTTCGGAGGTCGCCACTGTGAGGATTTCGGTGAAGCTGCCGGATGGCCTTGAGGTGAAGGTGAACGTCGTTGCCGATTCGGCGGCACCAGTGCTGGGGATTGCCAGTGGCGTGCCGCTGACCGTGCCGGTGCCGTTGGTCTGACTTTCGCGGCGTGACCGGTGCCAAGTGCGCTGACGGTGTTGCCGTAGGTGTCGGCGACGGCGACTTTTGCTTTTACCGTGCCGCTGTTGCCGAGGCCGGTTACGGTGCAGGTGAAGAGGCAGTTTGAGCCGAGCGAGCCGGCGCTGATGGTGATGTTGGTCAGGGCCCATTTCGAGGCGGCGGCGGGGGTGACGGTGAAGGCGATTGGGGGGCGCTCGAGATCGAGCCGTCGCTGACCGAGAGGTTGGCCGATTCCGCCCGGTAGAGCTTCAGTAGGCCGTTTTTGGAGGAGCGACCGAGGCCACCCCCGATGTGAAGGTGATCGCCGTGGCCGTGCCAAGGGGAATTGCCGTGCCGGCGCTGTTGACGACCGTCGGTGCGGTTGCGTTGGGGCTTGCCGATGCGCCGGTGTAGGTGAGTTCGTGAGACCCGACATAGGTCGTGACCGTATTGCCGTAGCTGTCCTGAGCAGTGGTGGTGAGATTGGACGAGCCTCCTGCGACGAGACTGGTCGCCGAGGCGGAAAAGGCGAATTTGATTGCCGCTCCGGGTGCGACCGTCACGACAAGGGCGGTGGGGGTCAAGAGAGTCCCATCGGTGGCTTTGAGACTGGTCGAGCCGGTCTTGTAGAGCTTCATCACCCCGTTTTTGGTGCCGCTGACCGTGGCCACCCCGGCGCTGAAGTTGGTCGTGGTGGCGCTGCCGAAGGCGATGTCGGCGCCGGTCGAGTCGGAGACGGTGGGGAGGACTCCGGTCGGGCTTGCCGAGGCGGTGGAGTAGGTGAGGCTGTGCGAGCCGGTATAGGCGGTCGCGACGTTGCCGTAGGTGTCCTGGGCGGTGGTGGTGAGGTTGTCTGTTTCGCCGACCGTCGGTGTGGTGCTGGTCGCCGTGAGGACGAATTTCGCCGCAGCGGCTGAGGTAACGGTCACTTCCAGCGGCGCCGTGGTCGTGACCGTGCCGTCGGTGACCGCGATGCTCGGCGACTCGGCCTTGTAGAGGGTCATCGCACCGTTTTTGGACGAGGAGACGGTGGCGACGCCAGCGGTGAAGTTGATCGCGGTGGCTGTGCCGAAGGCGATCGCGGCGCCGGAGCTGTTGGCGACGGTCGGTTTGTTCGTGCCGACCGTCGCCGCTCCCGAGAAGGTGAGGTTGTGTGAGCTCGTGTAGCCGGTCGCGACGTTGCCGTAGGCGTCCAGAGCGGTGATCGTGAGGTTGGAGGAGCCGCCCGCGGTCAGGTTTGTCACGGAGGCGGAGAGGGTGAACCTCGCTGCGGTGGCCGCAGACACGGTGACGACGAGGGGGGTGGGGGTGAGAAGCGCGCCGTCGGTAGCCGTGAGGCTGGTTGCGCCACTCCTGTAGAGCTTCGTCGCACCGTTTTTGGAGGCGGTGGCGGTGGCGACGCCGGCGCTGAAGCTGAGCGTCGTGGAGCCGCCGAAGGCGATTTCGCTACCGGCCGAGTTCGAGACCGTGGGCACGGTTTCGTTCGGGCTGGGGGAGGCACCCGAGAAGGTAAGGCTATGCGAGCCGGTGTAGGCGGTCGCGACGTTGCCGTAGGTGTCCTGTGCGGTCACTGTGAGGTTGTCCGCTTCGCCTGCAACGGGCGTGGTGGTGGCCGCGGTGAGCGCGAACTTGACCGCCGTGGTCGATCCCACTGTCACTTCCAACGGTGCCACGGTCGTGGCCGTGCCGTCGGTGACCGCGATGCTCGGCGACTCCGCCTTGTAGAGGGTCATCGCACCGTTTTTGCCGGAGGTCACCGTGGCGACGCCAGCGCTGAAGTTGATCGCGGTGGCGGTGCCGAAGGCGGTCGCGGCGCCGGAGCTGTCAGCGACGGTCGGTTTGTTGGTGCCGATCGCCGCCGCCCCCGAGAAGGTGAGGTTGTGCGAGCCGGTGTAGGTGATCGCGAGGTTGCCGTAGGGGTCGAGGGCGGCGATGGTGAGGTTGTCCGCTTCGCCGGCCGTGGGCGTGGCGGTGGCCGCGGTGAGCGCGAACTTGGCCGCCGTCGCCGCGGCAACGGTCACTGCCAGCGGCGCCGTGGTCGAGATCGAGCCGTCGCTTACTTCGATGCCGGCTTCGCCTTTCGCGTAGAGCTTCATCACGCCGTTCGCGGAGCCGGAGACCGTGGCGACGCCAGCGCTGAAGTTGATCGCGGTGGCGCTGCCGAAGGCGGTCGCCGTGCCGGCGCTGTTGGCGACCGTTGCCACGGTTCCGTTGGGGCTGGCCGGCGCGCGCTGAAGGTGAGGTTGTGCGAGCCGGCGTAGGTGGTGACCGTGCTCCCTTTTGCGTCCTTCGCGGTGACCGTGAGGTTGTCGGCGGCGCCGGCGATCGGCGTCAGCGAGGTGGCGCCGAGCACGAGGTGGTCGGTCGGGCCGACCGTGACGGTCGCCGCTTTGCTCGAGCCGGTCGCCGTCCAGGAACGCCATGTTGCCGTGATGACGTAGGTGTAGGTGCCGGGTTCGAGGCCGCTGTCGGTGCAGGTGACGGCGGTCAGCGGGGGAGAGCAGGTTCCGCTGGCTTCTTTGCCGTCCCGGCTGACGGAGTAGGTGACGGCTCCCGACCCGGGGGCGGTGACGGCGCCCCAGGTCAGTGTTACCGTCCCGCCGGCGGCCGGCGTGGCGCTGGCGATCGTCGGTTTGGCCAGCTGTGAGATGCCCGTTGGGGCGCTGTCGCCGGCACCCGTGGTGGTGAAGTAGGCAACCGCGGTGCCAGCCGCGGTTATCGCCAGCACGGCGAAGGTGACGATCCCGGCGATCCCGTTGGGAAGCAGCCGCCTCATCCCCGCGCCGTCCCTGAGAACGCCAGCGGGAACTGGGCCCGCTGGCAGGCGTCCTGGCTCACCGGCAGATCACGCAGCTGGATCGTCGGAGCCGAGGCGCCGGGCGACGGCAGGCTCGCGGAGCCGCTCGCGGGCACCTTGATCGGGCCGGCGTCAGAGGCACTCGACCCGATCAGCACGAGGTTTTCGGCGCTGCCGCAGCCAGGTGGATCGGCCGTCGCCCTGACCTGCAGGCTGGTGACGAAGATCGGCACCGGGTTCGGGTTGACGATCGTCACTGGCAGCGCCTGCGCGGGCGCCCCGGGGTAGAGGGCGCCTAGGCCGCCGAGTTGTGGCGTGATCGAGAACTCCTTCGGTTCCAGCACCTGCCAGCGAAAGCGAGCGGTCCCGCTGTGCTTTCCCCGTGCGCCGGCGCTGCGCACCGAGAAGCTGTGGCTACCGACTGTCAGCTTGCTGAAGGTCGCCGGTGCCTGGCAGGCGCTCCAGGGACGGCTGTCGAGCCGGCACTGGAAGCGCCCCTTGCCGCCACGGACCGCGAAGGCGAACCTGGCACTGGTCGATGTGGCCAGCTTCTCGGGATGCATGGTGATCTTGGGTTTGAGCAGCGGCCCGCCCCCCTGACTCCGCTGTGCCTTGGCGGTGGAGTCAGGGGCGTGGCCTCGAGGGGTGGCCGCATAGGCGACGGCGCCGAGGCCGGCGATCCCGGCCAGCACGGCAAGCACGCCGCGCATGGTGCGCATGGCCGCCTCAGCCCCCGCGGCTCTAGTTGTTGGTCAGGTGCAGCGTCAGCGTCGCACCCTGGCAGGCATCCTGGTTGGTGCCCGTTTCGTTCATCGTCAGCGTCCCGGTGGCGGACACGCTCTGGCCGTTGCCCGGATTGATCACCTGGTTGACCGGAACGGCCGCCATCGTGAAGTCGGGGTTGCCGCCGCTGATCGTGGCGCTGCAGTCGAGTGCGCTCCGTCAACGGAGATGCTCGCGAGGCTGACCGTGCCGACCCGTTGCACGCCCGAAGACGGGTTATCGACCGTGAACGAAACCGGCGAGGAAGAGCCCGGGTAGAGGCTGGAGGAGATCGTGGCGTGCAGCGTCACGGTCGTACTCGAGCCGACGGCTGCCGATCCGGTGCCCGAACCGCTTGAAGTGAAGTAACCGAGCGCGATGCCGGCGACGGCCAGCGCGCAAGTGCAGCCGATTGCGGTAAGCGCCCTTTTCCTCGTGATCCAGCCCATTTTTTGCTTCCCCCTTCGTGCTTTAGTGATATAGACGGATGGTTGATCCGCCCTGGCATCGGCCGATTGGGAAGGGACCTTTAGCCATGCGAGGCAGAGGGGATTTTTCTTTCTTATACGCCTCGTACAAACGCTGGTTATGTCACCTGCGTCAGCCCGGGTCGGCGACCAGCAACTCGTCGTAAATCCCCGACTCCGGCACGATCAGGATCGCGCCCTCGCCGGCGCGAAGTGGCGCGACCAGCCCGATCAACTCGACGCCTTGCTAGGAGCGAGCCGGCTTGGCCGCCGACTGTTTCTTCCCTGCCTTGCGCTCGGGCCTGCAGCGCGGGCAAGTGCCGCTGCTGATGCCGCGGATGCCGCCGTACTCGGTATGACAGTGATTGCATCGGAACATGGCTCTCGCATACCCGTTCGGCGTTGCGGCCAACGTCCTTTAGGCCCCTGGCCTGACTTCGTGCTTTTTTCGTACTTTTGCGACGAACTCGGCCAGGCTGGCTGTGGGAGCAGCGAGCAGCGATACCGTCCGCGCCACGGCAATGGGCGAGTTCACCTACGAAGGGCACCGGATCTCCTACGACTCCTATGGGGAGGGCGAGCGGGTGCTGGTGCTCGTCCATGGGCTGCTGATGAACCGGCGCATGTTCGAGCCGCTGGCGCCGTTCCTGGCGCGACAGGGCAACCGGGTGATCTGCGTCGACCTGCTCGGCCACGGGCGCTCGGACCGGCCCGAGGACCTGCGGCTCTACTCGATGCCGCTCTTCGCCCGCCAGGTGGTGGCGCTGCTCGACCACCTGGAGCAGCGCCCAGGCGGTCGTCGGCGGAACCTCGCTTGGCGCCAACGTGGCGCTGGAGCTGGCCGTGCGCTCGCCCCGAGCGGGCGCGGGGCCTGTTCATCGAGATGCCCGTGCTCGACAACGCGCTATCGGCGATGGCCGGCGCTTTCACGCCGGTCCTGCTCGGCCTGCGCTACGGCCGGCCCCTCTTCGAGCTGACCGCGCGGGTCACCTCGCTCATCCCGCGCACCAACTACCTGGTTGACATCGGGCTCGACTGGGTTCGGCAGCGGCCCGGACCGTCGGGCGCGGTGCTCGAGGGGCTGCTGCTGGGGGAGACAGCGCCGCACCGTGAGGAGCGCTTGGCTATCTCGCAGCCGACGCTGATCGTCGGCCACCCCCGCGATCCGGTCCACCCCTTCAGCGACTCCGGCATGCTGGCCGAAGAGTTGGCGAACGGACGCTTGGTCGAGGCCAGTTCGATCCTCGAGTGGCGAGTCAGGCCGAAGCGGCTGACGCGTGAGCTGGCCGCCTTCCTCGACGAGATTTGGCAGCAGGGCCCTGCGGCGACTTGCTAGGATGCGCGGGAAATCTAGACCAGTCAGAGAGATTGGGATTCTCGGGAGGATCCGCGGGGCTCGGAGAGGCGCCCCATCCATAGCGCACCAGTGCCTTAATCGGTCAAAGGGCCGGCCTTAAAAGCCGGAGATCCGGGTTCGAGCCCCGGCTGGTGCATTGCCAATGGAAACGACAGTGGCCGGCTATGGCGGACAATCTCTTTGATCACCTCGACCAGGTAGCGACGGGCGACGGCGGGCGGCCGCTGTGGGCGGCGCGGGCGCCGTATGAGCCGCAGCGAGCGCTTCGACCTGATGCTGGTGCCCTGCGTCAAGGGCTGGCAGGAGGACGCCGAGGCGCTGGCGGCGCTGGAGCGGATCGAGGCCGATCCCTGGATCGACGAGGTTGACCGCGAGCGGCAGGCAGGTTTGCGGCGCGGCTCGCCAACGCCTGGATCGAGCAGACCGGAGCAGCGCTCGCCGCCGGCGAGCCCGCCGACCACAGCCGATCTCGCCGCCGGCGCAGACCTACGCGCTCAACTTCTGGGACGCCAACTCGACCAAGGCGCTGCACGTCGGCCACCTGCGCAACCTGGCTCTCGGCAACGCGCTCGGCGCGGCGCTGAGCGAGGCCGGCGGCCGGGTCGAGCGGCGCAGCATCATCTGCGACGTCGGCCGCAGCATGGGCGAGGCGATGGCCGGCGTGGTCAAGCAGCGGCCGCCACACCCAGGCCTCGCTCGAGAACGGCGAGAAGAGCGACCACTTCGTCGGCGCCTGCTACGCCGAGTACGTCAAGTCCGGGCCCTCGCTGACCGGGCGCGACGACAACCCGGCCAGCTCGCTGACCCGCGAGGTCGACGTCCACAACGACAGCGCCGACGAGCTGCTGCAGCGGGTGCTCGACGGCGACCAGGAGGCGATCGAGCTCTGGTCGAAGACGCGCGCCTGGGTGATCTCCGGCCAGCGCAAGACCCTCGCCCGGCTCGGCATCTCCTTCGACCGCGTCTTCTTCGAGTCCGACTTCCTGCCCGAGGTGGCCGAGCTCTCCAACCTCGGCCTCGAGCACGGGATGCTGCAGCGCCGCCCCGACGGCGCGGTGATCTACCTCACCGACCGCGAGGAGCTGGAGGAAATGCCGCTGCTGCGCGCCGACGGCCTGCCCACCCAGCACATGCGGGCGCTGGCCTACTGGATGGCGGCGCCGGGTCTGGAAGGCACGACCTCGATCCAGGTCTGCGGCCTGGAGTGGGTCGCCCACGTCACCTGCCGCCGCCAGCTGATGGACGAGATGATGGCCAAGGGCGCGGGCGCCGACATCAACCATCCCAGCCCACGACGTCTTCCACGGGATGGTCTCCAAACAGAGCGAGTCGGTCTCCTCGAGCAAGAAGCAACGCGCTGTTGATCGACGAGCTGGCCGAGTGGATCGACGCGGCGGTCGACGAGGAGCGAGCGGGCGGCGGTGCGCCGCAGCCACCCGGCCGCCGAAGCGATCGTGCCCCAGGTGGCGCTCGGCTACTTCCTCATGCACACCAACACCAAACCGCTCGACTTCGAACCGGAGAAGCTGCTGCGCGAGGAGCAGAGCCTCGGCTGGGACCTGGCCCGTGCCCGCGCCCACAACGGCAACGGCTCCGGTGCCGCGGCCGCCGAGCCGGCCGAGGACCCCGACTACCGCTTCGCCGTCGTGCAGTCGGAGATGTACCGGCGCCACCTAATGCAGGCGGTCGAGCGGCTCGACGTCAGCCCGCTGGCCCGCTACGTCGCCCACCTCTCGCGCTGGTACCTGGAGCGCGACCGCGAGCCGCACGTGCAGGAGGCGACGCAGGCGGCACTCGCCCAGGGCGCCCGCGGCCTCGGACTGGAGGCGACCCGATGAGAACGCTGCTGATCGACAACCACGACTCCTACACCTACAACGTCTTCCACCTTCTCGCGGGGGTATCCGGAGAGGAGCCGATCGTCGTCGACAACGATGCGGTCTCCTGGCGCGCGCTGGAGCGCTGGGACTTCGACGCGATCGTGCTCTCACCCGGGACCGGGGACGCCGCGGCGCTGGCACGACTTCTGCGTCTGCGACGACATCCTCCGCTACAGCGAGATCCCGGTGCTCGGCATCTGCCTCGGCCACCAGGGCCTCGGCAACGTGCTCGAAGGCCACGGTGCGCAGCGCCCCCGAGGCGATGCACGGCCGCCTCAGCCGCATCTTCCACGAAGGCGACGGCCTCTTCGAGGGCATCGACCAGGGCTTCCCGGTGGTCCGCTACCACTCGCTGGCGATCACCGGCATGGGCCCCGACGGCAACGTCTGCGCCTGGGCCGACGACGGCGTCGTGATGGGGATCGAACACCGGCGGCGGCCGATGTGGGGAGTGCAGTTCCACCCCGAGTCGATCGCCACCGACCCACGGCGCCAAGCTGGTCGAGAACTTCTACCGCGCTCGCCCGGCAGCGCAAAGCAGCCGCCGGTGCGGGCGACGAAGCGGCCGCAGAGCGCTGTGCCGCGGGCGCAGGCGAGCAAGGCTGCGAGCAGCGGCGGGGCCGAGCTGCGGATGCGGACTATCCCCGGCGAACCCTCGACCGAGGCGCTCTTCGAACGCCTCTTCGCCGCCGAGGAGCACGCCTTCTGGCTCGACAGCGCCGACGCCCCGACCCGGCTGGCGCAGCGCTCCTACCTCGGCACCAGCGCCGGGCCAGACCGCTGCGTGCTCGAGTACGACGTCGACGCCGGCGCGGTCAAGGTCCACCGCGACGGCGCCACCGCGATCGAGCGCGGCTCGATCTTCGACCTGCTCGACCGCGAGCTGGCCAAGCGCCGGGTCGAGCCACCGGCGGACATGGCGCCCGAACTTGATCGGCGGCTTCGTCGGCTACCTCGGCTACGAGTGCAAGGCCGACTGCGGCGCCACCAACGTGCACAGCTCCGACGTGCCCGACGCGGTGCTGATGCTGGCCAACCGCCTGATCGCCGTCGACCACACCCGCCACCGCACCCACCTGATCGCGATCCCGGCCGGCGACGAGGCCGAGGTCGAGCGCTGGCTCGACGAAGCCGAGGCCGTGGTCGCCGAGTGCTCGCCGATCCGCCGGCGACCCCGACGCCCACCGACCCGGCCTTCGGCCGCCCGAGCGAGGCCCACGTCCGCTTCAAGTGCGGCCGTGGCCGCGAGCAGTACCTCGCCGACATCGCCCGCAGCCAGGCCGAACTGGCCGCCGGCGAGTCCTACGAGGTCTGTCTCACCGACCAGATCTCCACCGACGCCGAACCGGACCCGTTCGACCTCTACCGCAACCTGCGCCGAACCAACCCGGCGCCGTTCGCCGCCTACCTGAAGCTGGGCGAGGTCGCCGTGGTCAGCTCCTCGCCGGAGCGCTTCCTCTCGGTCGACCGCGAGCGCCGGGTCGAGGCGCGGCCGATCAAGGGGACGACCAAACGCTCCTCCGACCCGGTCGAGGACGCGGCGCTGAAGGCCGAGCTGACCAACGACGAAAAGACCTACGCCGAGCACCTGATGATCGTCGACCTGCTGCGCAACGACCTCGGCATCGTCTGCGAGGTCGGCAGCGTCGCCGTGCCGGAGCTGATGGTGGTCGAGGACTACGCCACTGTGCACCAGCTGATCTCGACCGTCGAGGGCCGCCTGCCCGAGAGCCGCAGCGCGGTCGAGTGCGCCCGCGCCTGCTTCCCCGGCGGCTCGATGACCGGGGCGCCGAAGCTGCGCACGATGGAGATCATCGACGACATCGAGGACCAGGCGCGCGGCGTCTACTCGGGCGCGATCGGCTACTTCGGCCTTGACGGCGTGATGGACCTCAGCATCGTAATCCGCACGATCGTGCTGCGGCCGGGACGGACGACGATCGGCGCCGGCGGCGCGATCGTGATGCAGTCCGACCCCGAGGACGAGTTCGACGAGATCCTGCTCAAGGCGCGGGCGCCGATGGCGGCGATCGCCCGCACCGCCACCGGCAGCGACTCCGGGGAGGCCTGGAGCGTCGAGCTGGAGCCGGCGCGGGCGCAGGGCGGAGGCCGCCTGATGGAGGCGGCAGAGACGGAAACCGGCCTGCCGGCCTGCCAGGTGCGCCTGGCCGGCGAGGACGACGCGCCGGCGGTCGCGGCAGCGCTCTCGCAGCTGCTGGTCGAGCTGAGCGGCGGCGGACCGCCGGTCGCCGAGCTGGAGCAGGCGAGCCGTGAACTTGCCAGGGACCGAGGGGTGGGTGCCCTGCTGGTGGCGGATGGCGGGGGCGAGGACGGCATCGTCGGCGTCCTCGCCGCCAGCTGGCAGCACGCGATCCACGTCCCCGGTCGCTACGGCACGATCCAGGATCTCTGGGTCCATCCCGAGTGGCGCAGCCGGGCGATCGGCCACGAGTTGGTCGAGGCTTTCTGCGAGCTGGCCCGGGAGGAGGGAGCGGCGCGGATCGAAGTCGGGCTGCCGCGCGAGAGCTTCGAGCGGATCGGCGCCACCGAAGCCTTTTACCGCGCCAACGGTTTCGAATACCTCGGCCCGCGTTGGCGGAGGAAGCTCTGATGGGCGAGGAGCTCTTGCTGGTCGAGCAGCGGGCGGCCGAGCGCGGGGGAACGCGGCCCACTGGATTCTCGAAGGCGGCCGCATCCTGCCTGGGGTCGACGACGACCGCCGCATGGCGGAGTTGCGCAAAGGCCTGCTGCGCCATGCCGGCGTGCGCGCCGCCGACGCCGACGCCGACAGCGAAGAGGTCGAGCAGACGCTCAGCGTCCTGCACGAGCCCGACTATCTGGAGGCGCTGGGGGAGGTCTCCGAGGAGCCGGTGGTGATGCCGGAGCTGACTCCGCCCGGGCTGCCACCCGACATCCCGGTTTCGGCCGGCCTGGTCGAGGCCGCGCGCGAGGGAGTGCGAACCGCCGTCACCGCCGCCGAGCGGCTTGCCGGCGGCGCCCGCTTCACCTACGCGCTCTGCCGCCCACCGGGCCACCACGCCGGGCCCGACCTGGTTCGCCGGCTACTGCTACCTCAACACCGCGGCAGCGGCGGTGCAGACGCTGCGCCAGGCAGGCGTGCGACCGGTTGGGATCCTCGACATCGACCTGCACTACCCCAACGGCACCGCGGCGATCGTCGAGTCGATGGGCGACGCCAGCCTGCACTCGCTGCACGCCCTGCCGGTGACCAACGTCGCCGAGGGTACGGTGGCGCCGAGCAGCGAGCGCGAAGTCGTGGTCGAGTTCCCCGGCAGCCCCGACGCGGCCAGCTATCTCGAGGCGCTCGCCGCTTCGCTCGAGGCTCTGGCCGAGAGCTCGGCGGCCCTCGTCGTCTCGCTCGGCTACGACATCGTCGCCGGCGACCCGCACGGCTCCTGGGCCTTCGAGCCAGAGATCTTCACCGAGATCGGGGCGATGCTGGCAGCCGCCGGCCCGCCGGTCTGCGTGATCCAGGAGGGCGGCTATGCCCTGAGCACCCTGGCCGCCTGCAGCGAGGCCTTCGCAACCGGCCTGCTCGGACGGTTCCGGTGCGCTTTATGCCACCCAAGCCCACATAAAGCGCGCCGGAACGGGGGTGGGCTCGTGAGCTGACAACGGCCTGGGTGCCTTCCGCGAGCGGTTGGATCCGATTGATGAGGAGATTGCTCGGCTGCTGGGCGAGCGGTTTCAGATCTGCCGGGAAGTCGGCCGAGTACAAGAGCGAGCATGGGATCCCGATGATGCAGCCGCGAGCGGGTCGCGGAGGTGCGGGCGCGCTACCTCGCCCGCGGCGCCGACGCCAACCTGCCGGCCGACTTCACCGGCGACCTCTTCGAGCTCCTGATCGAGGCGACCTGCAAGCTCGAGGACGAGCTGATGGAGGGCGAGCGAGGCGATGAGCGCGCTGCCGCCCGGGCCCCCGCACTCCCCGGTTGCTGCAGTCGCGGCGCTGGTCGCGCGAGCCGCTGCCCTTCCTCGAGCAGTGCCGGGAGCGCTACGGCAACACCTTCACGCTGCGCCTGCGCCACCTCGGCACCTGGGTCCTGCTCGCCGACCCTGAGGACGTCAAACGCGTCTTCTCCGCCGACACCGACGACCTCGGCGTTGGGGTGCCGAACCTGGCCTTGCGGCCGGTACTGGGGGCGCACTCGGTGATGCTGAGCGAGGAGCCCGAGCACATGGCCCGTCGCAAGATGATGTTGCCCCGCTTCCACGGCGAGCGCATGCGCGAGGACGCCGAAGTGATGACCGAGCTGGCGCAGCGCGAAGTGCGCGCCTGGCCGGTTGGCGAGCCCTTCCAACTCTGGCCGCGCATGCAGGCCCTCACGCAGGAGGTTGTGATGCGGGCGGTCTTCGGTGACGACGAAGGCCGGTTGGACCGGCTGCGGGCACTGCTTACGAGCCTGACCGAGGCGGTCAACGACGGTGGCCGGCTGCGCAAGCTGGCGCTGTTCGGCCCGCGCTGGCTCGAACGCAGCCGCGGCTGGCGGGCGGCGATGGCGCCGGTCGAAGAAGAGGTGCTGGCCGAGGTGCGGCGGCGCCGCACCGAAGGCGAGAGCGCTCGCAAGGATGCGGTCTCGATCCTGATCGAGGCACGCAACGAGGACGGCTCGCCGCTGAGCGAAAAAGAGCTGCGCGACGAACTGCTCACCCTGCTCACCGATGGCCCCACCTCGAGCTCGCTGGCCTGGGTCTTCGAGCGGCTGCTGCGCCACCCTGAGAAGCTGGCGCGCCTGCAGGAGGAAGTGCTCGCCGGCGATGGCGAGGCCTATCTCGACGCGGTGATCAAGGAGACCCTGCGGCTGCGGCCGCCGGTCTCGGTTGTGGTGCGGCGCCTGCTGCGGCCGGCGAAGCTCGGCGGCTACGAGCTACCCGGCGGCACCCTGGTCGCCCCCTGCGTCTACCTGGTCCACAACAGCGCCGAGATCTACGAGGAACCGGGGAGCTTCATCCCGGAGCGCTTCCTCGAGCAGCGCGCCGCTGTCCCTACCTGGATCCCCTTCGGCGGCGGCGCCCGTCGTTGCCTCGCCGCCAGCTACGCCGAACAGGAGATGAAGCGCGTCGTCCGCACCGTGCTCGAGGAGGTCGAGCTGGAGCCGGTCGAGTCGCGCTCGGAGCGGGTCACCCGCGCCGCGATCGCCTTCAGCCCCGCCGAGCACGGCCTCGTCGTCGCCAGACCACGGACTCACGCCTATGCCTGACTACGACCTGATAATCGTCGGTGCCGGTGCCAAGGCGGCGGGGATCGCGACCAAGGTTCACATCCTCAACAGCCTCGGCCTCGCCCAGCTCTCGGTCAAGGTGATCGAGGGGACGGAGGTCGCCGCCTCGTGGAAGGGGCGCAACGGGATGACCTCGGGCGAGGAGCCGCTGGCGGTGACGCCGATCAAGGACGTCGGCTTCCCCTACCAGAGCCACGTCGAGTTCGGCGAGGCCGGCGAGGCGATCGACGCCGCGCTCGCCCAGTTCACCTGGCAGCAGCACATGATCAGCATTCGCCGCTACGCCCGCTGGGTCGACGCGGGCTCGCCTTCGGTGCGCCATCGCGACTACGGCGAGTACCTGACCTGGGTGCTCTCGCGGGCGATCGAGGGAGTCAGCCACTTGCGCGGGCGGGTCAAGCAGGTGACCCTCGACGAGGGCAAGGAGCGCTGGGTGGTCGCGGTGGACGAGCCCGCGGGCTCCTCGACGCACTCCTGTGCCGCCCTGGTCCTGACCGGGCCAGGGATCCACCGGGCCTTCCCGCATGAGCCCGCCGTCGCCTCGCGCGTTTTCCACTGCGACAGCAGGCGCAGCGATTTCGCCCGCATTCCCGAGGGCCGGCAGTGCGACGTAGCGATCGTCGGCGGCGGCGAGAGCGCCCTCAGCGCGACGATGTTCCTGCGCGGCCTGCGGCCCGATTGCCGCTTCACCATCTACACGCCGATGCTGCCGATGAGCCGCGGCGAGAGCTTCCTCGAGAACCGCGTCTTCTCCAATCCCGACACAGTCGAATGGGAGTCGCTCGACCAGCAGACCCGGCGCGACTTCGTCAAGCACTCCGATCGCGGCGTCTTCGACCCGCCGAGCCTGGCGGCGATCGCCTACGACGACCGCTGCCGCTTCGTCACCGGCCGGGTCACCGACGTCGGTGTGGGGGAGGGGGAGACCGTGCGGCTCGATTACGAGTCTCCGGAAGGAACGGCGGGGGCCGAGCACGACTACGTAGCCAACTGCACCGGCTTCGACCTGCTCGCCCAGCTGCGCACGCTCTTCCCGGCTGCGGCGCGGGAGCAGATCGAGGGCCAGGCGGGACCGATCTGGGACCGGCTCGCCGGGACCGAGGTGCCGATCGGCCGCAACCTCGAGCTGATCGGCGTACGGCCCCGATTGCAGATACCGGGACTGGCGGGGCTGAGCCAGGGCCCAGGCTTCGCCAATCTCGGCGCCCTCGGCCTGCTCTCCAACCGTGTTTTGCAGCCGTTCCTTCCCGAACTCCAACCCTCTGATCAGAACGAGACAAATTACTTGACAGGTGCAAAGCAGTCACATAAGGTCGCGCGATGACCAGTCAGGGCAGGGGGCCGCGGGCCGCGGCGCGCATCGGGTTGCTGTTGTTGACGCTCGTCATTGCCGGCGCGCTCGCGGGCTGCGGCGGCGGCTCCTCCTCAGATTCCGAAGAAGCCAGCTTCACCGGCTCCGGCTACCCCGGCGTCGACGCCGCCAACACGCGCAACCCTAAAAGCGAAATCGACAGCTCCAACGTCAGCCAGCTCTCGATCGCCTGGACCGCGCCGATCCCCGGCACCAGCAACTTCGGAAGCTACGCCTCGACGCCGGTGATCGACAAGGGCGTGATCTACTCGCAGGACCTCGCCTCCAACGTGCAGGCGCTCAGCCTCGATTCCGGCGAAGTCCTCTGGTCGACCAACTTGGAACAGCCCGACGAGGGGCCGAACGGGGTCGTCGTCGCCGAGGGCAAGGTCTTTGGCGCGACGCCGACGGAAGCCTTTGGGCTCGACCAGAAAACGGGCAAGGAGCTCTGGTCAGTGCAGCTAACCCGTAACGAACACGAGGGAATCGACATGGCGCCTGGCTACCACGACGGCATGGTCTACGTCTCGACCGTGCCGCTCAACGCCAGCTCGCTCTACGAAGGCGGTGGCGCCGGCATTCTCTGGGCGCTTGACGCGAAGACGGGCAAGAAAAAGTGGCACTTCGACACCGTCCCCGAGAGCCTCTGGGGCAACAAGGCGGTCAACTCCGGCGGCGGCGTCTGGTACCCGCCTGCCTTCGACGAAAAGGGCTCGATGTACTTCGGCGTCGGCAACCCGGCGCCATACCCCGGCACCGCAGAAGCCCCCTTTGGATCGAGCCGGCCAGGCCCCAACCTCTACACCGACTCCCTGGTCAAGCTAAATGCCAAGAGCGGCAAGCTGGACTGGTACCACCAGGTCACGCCGCACGATCTCTACGACTGGGACTTCCAGGGCCCGCCGATCCTGCTCGAAGCCGGCGGCAAGAAGATCGTCGCCGCGGCCGGCAAGAACGGCATCGCCCTCGCCGCCGACCGCGAAACCGGCAAGGTTCTTTGGCAGCGCCCGGTCGGCGTCCACAACGGCCACGACGACGACGGCCTGCTGGCGATGCGCGGCGAAGAGTCGAAGATCAAGACCGGCACCGTCTATCCGGGCACGCTCGGCGGTGTGATCGCGCCGATGTCGACCGATGGCAAATCGCTCTTCGTGCCGATCGTCAACGGCCCGCTCACCCTCGTCTCGGGCAGTGAAACGGGTGAAGGGGGTGGCGGGGGCACGGAAAACGGCGAAGTCTGGGCCCTCGACGCCGCCACCGGCAAAATCGAGTGGAAACAGGAACTCAGCACGCCGGCCTTTGGCGCGACGACTGCCGTCAACGATCTCGTCTTTGCCACCGGCTATGAAGGCACGGTGAGCGCCTTCAAGGCAAAAAGCGGCCAGGTGATCTGGCGCGAAACACTCCCAGCCGGCACCAACTCCGGCGTGATGGCCAACGGCAGCACCCTTATTGCTCCGGCCGGCCTCGCCGCCTCCGAAGGCCAGACCCCGAAGATCGTCGCCTACCGCCTCGGCGAATAGCCGTAGCGCGTAGATGGCAAGGTTGGCTTCGCTCCTAGATCGCCTCTGGGGCCTCGGGCCCGGGCCGCTGCCGGAGACCCTCGACCCGGTTCGCAAAGAGGCGCTGCGTGCGGTTGAGGACGTCTTCGCGGTGAGAAGCGTGCGCGAGGCGCTTGACGCCGACGGCCGAGCCGATTTCGAGGAGCTCGTCCGCGAGGAGGCGGTCGCAAGTCTGCTGCGAAACCGGGCCTTCACGGAATCCCTCGACCAGATCCTGCAGGCGCGGCGCAGCACGCTCGCGGTTGCCCGTCCCTTCCTGCGGGCGGTGACCCAGCGGAGGCGGCTCTCGATCGCACTGCGCATAATCGCCACGGTGCTGCCGGTCGCGCTCGGCGTGGGCGTTTACCTGAAGGTAAGTGCCTCGGTCGGCGCCGGCGCCATGGCGTTGGTCCTCGCCGTGGCGGCGATCCTCCTCTATGCCCAGGTGAGGGTCGCCCAGATGGCCTCCTACGCGCGCCAGCTGCAGTGGCGGGCCGAACGCGAGGAGAAGAAGGTCTGGAGGCAGCTGATCGCCAATGTCGCCGTACTGGACGTGTTCGCCACGATCAATCGGTTGCGAGGGATCTCCTTCAGCCACGAGCTTGAGCCGATTGCCACCGATGGCCTGGCCGACCTCTTCGACCCGCAGTACGAGGTCTCGATCACGGCCACCGACGCCCTCTGCGAAGCGCTAACCAGGCTGCGCGCCGGCAGCCTCGGGATCGCCGGTTCCAGGGGGGCGGGCAAGACGACACTGATCCGCGCTGCCTGCAGCGGCCAGCTCGAGCTCGAAGCCGGAAGCGCGTTCAACGAAGGTAAAGGGCCGCCGCTGGGCGTGATGGTCTCGGCACCGGTGCGCTACGAGGCGCGCGAGTTCGTCCCCCATGTCTTCGGCGAGCTCTGCCTCGAGGTGCGGGGGACCGACTCCAGCGGAGAGCGCTATCGGCAGGCCTCGGGCCAGTTCCAGCGCGCCGGCCGCGCCCTGCTCGCAGCGTCCGGCTTCCTGGTAAGCGTCTACCTGTATCTCTTCGCCAGGTACTACACCGCCAACATGGTGGTGCAGTGGATCTCGCTGATCGTCGCTGTGGCGACCACGGCGCTGCTCGGGGTGCGGCTGTTCGACCTGATCGCGAAGAGCAAATTCGCCAACCGCGGGCGGCTCGAGGAGGACTCGATCCAGGCCCAGGCCGACCGCCACCTGAAGCAGCTGCGCTACCTGGAGACGAGGGCGAACGAGTGGTCGGGAGAGGTCGGCGCCAAGGGGGCGAAGCTGGGGACGAAGGCCAGCCGCAGCCTCGCCGCCCAGCCGCTGACGCTACCCGAGCTGACCGCGCTGTACCAGCAGTTCGTCCGTGCGGTCACGGTCGACCGGCCGCTGATCGTCGGCATCGACGAGCTCGACAAGATGGCCTCACCGAAAGAGGTTCGCAGCTTCCTCAACGACATCAAGTCGCTGTTTGGCCAGTCCGACACCTACTATCTGGTCTCCGTCAGCGAGCAGGCGATGAGTGCCTTCGAGCGGCGCGGCTTGCCGATCCGCGACGTCTTCGACAGCGTCTTCGACGATGTCCTGCACGTCGGCAACCTGCAGCTGAAGGAGTCCGAAGCGCTGCTGCAGCAGCGGGTGATCGGCATGGGCCCTCCCTTTGCCGCGCTCTGCCACTGCATGGCTGGTGGCCTGCCGCGCGAGCTGATCCGCTGTGCCCGCAAGGCGGTCGCCGCAGCCGAGCGGTCAAGCGGGCTCACGGACGTGACCGCGAAGGTGATCGGGCAGCGGGTCGAGGCCCAGCAGCACGCGGTCGAAGTGGCGGTGTGGGCGAAGATCGACCGAGACGGCAGACAGCCAGTTGTGAGCTGGCTCAACTCGTTGCCGGACCTCGGCGGCATGGTGGATGCGGCGGACATCGTCTCGGCGCTGCTCGACCGCTGCTGCGTCAACGCGGTCCTCGCGGCGCTCGATGCCGACTCGCTCGCGGCCGCCGGCGAGGACGAGCCGTCGGCTGATGTGAAGCCGCGCCTGGCCGTGATCCAGCTCGCTACCAGCTGGTACCAAGAGGCGACGGTGCTGGAGTTCTTCGCCGGGCTGGACGCGAGCGAGTTCGAGAAGGATCGCGAGTGGACCGCCGAGGAGCAGGGCCACCTGGAACTGCTCTGTCGCGCTCAGCAGCAGCTAGCCAGTTCGATCGAGCTGGCCTGGAACACGGTCTCCGAGCTGCGGCTGAAGCTGGCGCTGGCGCCGATCCTTCCCTTCCCCGTACAGGCCGGGGAGGCCGATCAGGTGCCGGAGCCCGCGTAGATCTCGCGCAGACGGTGGGTGTCGACGTCGTAGACGAAGCCGCGCACTTGCTCGCGGTGGGGGACGAAGGGCGAGTTGCGCACGCGCAGGATCGACTGGCGCACGTCGGCGTCGACGTCGCCGAAAGACTCGATCGCGAAGGGGGGGCGACGCCGGTCGCCTCCTGCAGTTCGGCCCGGAAGCCGTCGTCGGTGAGCTTCTGCATGCCGCAATCGGTGTGGTGGATCAGCATCACCTCGCGGGTGCCGAGTCGCCGCTGGGAGACGGCCAGGGAGCGGATCACGTCGTCGGTGATGACGCCGCCGGCGTTGCGCAGCACATGCGCCTCGCCGTCGCCGAGCCCGAGCGCGGCGAAGACGTCGAGCCGCGAGTCCATGCAGGTGACGATCGCCAGCTGCCGGCTCGGCTGGACGTCGAGGTGCCGGTCGGGAAGCCCCGCGGCAAACCCCTCGTTATTGGCGAGCAGCTCGTCGATCACGCTCATCGGCGCGCACCATAGTCTGCGGGCATGCCGGATGTAGTCGTTCTGCTGCTCGCGGCGAGCGGCACCGCCCTCGCCACCGGGCTGGGCGCGATCCCGGTCTGGTTCCTGGGTCAGCGCGCGGCGCAGCTGACGCCGGCGCTGCTTGGCTTCGCCGCGGGTGTGATGGGCGTGGCGGCGGTCGCCGGGCTGTTGATCCCGGCGACCGAAGAAGGCTCGAGCGCGGCGGTCGTCCTCGGCCTGCTCGTCGGGCTCGGCTTCCTGGTACTCGCTCGCCGTCGCTTCGACGGGGGCGCCGACTTCATGGGCCGCAGCGGGCCCGGCGCGCGGACCTCGGCTCTGGTCTTCCTCGTCCTCTTCGTCCACAGCCTGCCCGAGGGCTTCGCCGTCGGCACCGCCTTCGCCTCCGACCGCGCCGGCCTCAGCCTTTTTGTGATCCTCGCGATCGCGATCCAGAACATTCCCGAGGGCACCAGCGTGGCGATCCCGATGGCGGAGGCCGGCTTCGGCCGCTCGCGCCAGTTCTGGACCGCGGTGGCGACCAGCGCGCCGCAGCCGCTCGGCGCCCTGATCGCCTTCGTCGCGGTCGAGCAGATCAGCGGCCTGCTGCCCTTCTCCTTCGCCTTTGCGGCGGGGGCGATGCTGGCCCTGATCGCGACCGAGCTGCTGCCCCAGGCCTATGCGGGCCGTGCCCGGCTTGGACCGAGTATCGGCGCTGCGGCCGGGGCAGCGGTGATGCTCGCGCTCAGCTTCGCGTTGGGGGTGTGAGGGGGGATGCCGGTGGCCCTCACCGTGAATTTGGATCGCACGCGCTTCGCGCTTAGCGATAGATAGAGAGCGCGGCTAACGCCGCGCATTCACCGGATTGCATTTCCGCCGCTTCGCGACATTCCCGGTGAGGGCCACCGGCATCCCTCTCGCAGCACCCACAAGCTTCAAGCTCGCAGCCGAAGCGCTGTCTCGGCTTGAAGCTCTTTCCAAGCTTGGAAATCGTCGCGGCCTGTCGTGTCTTTCAAGCTTGCCGACTCTGATGCCGGGCTTATCGATTCCGGTGCCGAACTTGACCCTGATGCAGCACTCGAATTTAGGGGCTTTCCGAACCCTGTCGAGAGAGGGGTCTGGTCGCCCTCCAGGCGAATGTCGCGAAGCGGCGGAAATGCAATCCGGTGTTTGCGCAGCCGCAGGCTGCGCTCCTCATTGCACCAGCGCAAAGCGCTGGTGCTCAATTCGACTGGAGGGCGACCAGACCCCTCCCCCCACAAGCGTTTGGCAGTCAGAACACCGACAGCACGGCCAGCGCCGCAACCGATACTGCGATTACGCCGAGGGCGATGCCGGTGGCGAGGCGGCCGGTGCGGCCGAGGGCGTGCTCGCCCATCAGCTCGCGGTCCTGGCCGAGCGAGCGCATGAACGGCAGCAGGACGAGCAGCAGGACGGCGTTGAGGGCCTGGGAGAGGAAGAGGATCGGGATCAGCGGCGCGCCGGGGATGAGCACGAGGACTGCGGCGATCGCGACCACGACCGCGTAGCTGAGGTAGAAGGAGCGGGCTTCCTCGAAGCTGTCGTCGAGGTCGGCCTTGCGGCCCAGCGTCTCGGAGACCGAGTAGGCGGTCGAGAGCGGGACGATCGCCGCCGCGAGCAGGGCGGCGCCGAGGAAGCCGAGGCCGAAGAGGGTCGCGGCGGTGTCGCCAGCGAGCGGTTCCAGTGCGCGGGCCGCGTCGCTGGCGTCGTTGACGTCGATGCCCTGGACGTGCAGGGTCGCGGCGCAGGCGACGACGACGAAGAAGCCGATCACCCCGGTCAGCACGGCGCCGACGATCACGTCGACCCGCTCGTAGGCGAGGTCCTTGACCTGGAGCTTCTTGTCGACGGCGTAGGACTGGATGAAGGCCAGCCCCCAGGGCGCCAGCGTCGTCCCCACCGTCGCGACGGCGACCAGCACGGCGTCGCGGTTGAGCGGCAGGCCGGGAACGACCAGGCCCTTGGCGGCTGCGCCCCAGTCGGGATGGGCGAGCACGCCGGAGATCACGTAGGCGACGAAGACCGAGCTCAGGGCGAGCAGGAAGTGCTCGACGTGGCGGAAGCTCTCGCGCAGGACCAGCACCGAGACGCCGACCGCGGCGAGCGGCACGCTGACGTAGCGGCTCATGCCGCTGAGCAGTTCCATGCCGGCGGCGACGCCGGCGAACTCGGCGCAGAGGGTGCCGGTGTTGGCGAGGACGAGCGCGGCGAGGACGAGGCGCGGCGGCGCGCTGGCCGTAGTGCTCGCGGACGAGCGTCAGCAGGCCCTTGCCGGTGACGATCCCGAGCCGCACGCCGAGCTCGTGGAAGACGATCAGCGCCGCGGTCGAGAGGGCCAGCACCCAGAGCAGCTCGTAGCCGTACTTGGCGCCGAGGATCGAGTAGGTGGTGATCCCGGCCGGGTCGTCGTCGGAGAGCCCGGCCAGCAGGCCGGGGCCGACCACGGCCAGCAGGGTCGCCGCGACGCCGCCGCGCAGCAGCAGATGGCGCCGCCGCGCCAGGCGCCAGTGCGTGTGGCGGCCGGGCGTGCGGTGGGCGCGATGCTCAGGCGTGGGCGTGGGCACGGCGCATACCTTGACCGCCGCCTCCGATGGCAGCTCAGATAAGAGCTTTCTCAGGCGAGATTTGCCCGCGCTTAGGGAACTCGTCCCAGCATGGCTTGGATGGATGACGCAGATCGCCTCGAGGCGAAGGGCCTGGCACGGGCCAAGATCCGGGCGAAACGACGCCGGGTGCAGACGATCCGGCGGCGCACGCTGCGCGGCTCGCTGGCGCTCTTCGCCGTCGTCTGGGCGTTCGTCTTCGCCCAGCTCGTCTCCGGCAACGACCCGGCGCTGAGCCGCGTGCCGCAAGCCAGCCGCCAAGCACGTCGCCGCGACCGAACCCGGCGCGAACCGACGCCGGAACCCGAACTGGAGGAAGAAGAACCGGCGCTCGAAGCCGAACCGGTTCCGAAGAAGAATTCATCGCAGAAGAACCGTGGAAGAAGTCGTGCCGAAGAAGAAGTCGCGCCGGAACCGGAACCCGAACCGGTAATCACCTCCGCCTCGTGATCCTCGCCGGCGCGGTCTCGGCTGGGCCGCACATCTTCTGGATCACCAGCCGCGCCGCCGGGATCGCGGCGCATGGTCCTCTCCAGCCTCGCGGTCGGCGCCGGGCTGCTGATCGGCTCGCGCGGCGGCGGGCTGCGCGGCTTCGGTGGCGACACCAAGGCCCTGCACGAGGCGCTCTCGCTGGCGACGCTGGTCGCGATCGCGGTCCACGGCCTCGCTCTGCTCGGCGACCACTACCTGCATCCCTCCCTCTTCGAAATCTCGATCCCGTTCACCAGCGCCTACCGCTCGTTCTGGACCGGGCATCGGGATCGCCGCCGGCTGGGCCCTCGCGGCCCTCGGCCTCTCCTATTACGCCCGCGCCTGGGTCGGCCAGTCGCGCTGGCGCTCGCTGCACCGTTTCACCGCGCTCTTCTGGATCCTCGGGATCGTCCACTCGCTCGGCGCCGGCACCGACGCCGGTCAGCCCTGGTTCCTGCTCGTCCTCGTCCTCACCGCGACCCCCGGCCTGGTCCTGCTCGCGGCCAAACTGGCCCGCCCGCCCGCTCAGCCCTCGACTTCGCGGTAGTGGTCGCGCCAGATCGCGCGGTAGACGCCGAGGTGGCGGGGCAGCGTCCGCAGGCCGGGGATGAAGGGGATGCAGATGAAGGCGAGGCTGAGGACGCCCATCAGGGCGAAGATCAGCGCGTCGGCGTTGGGCGATTCCTTGAACGGTTCGATCTGGTACCAGAAGGTGTAGAGCCAGAGCCAGACCTGGCCCGGGTAGCTGCCGGTCTCGTTCATCATTCCCCACTGGGTCGCCGAGCAGGTGCTGGCCTTCGGCGCGTTCCTCGAAGTAGCCGCCGCCGGAGAGGAAGAGCAGCGGCTTGGTGTAGTTGGTCTGGTAGAAGCGGTGGTTGCTCGGCCACCAGGGCGCCGTCGAGGCCGCCGCTCTGGGCGAGGCCGAGCAGCGCCGCCATCATCGGCGCGACCGGCCCGTAGCGGCCGGCGGGGAGGATCGGGACGCCGCGGACGACGCGGGCTTCCGGCAGCGCTTCTTCGTAGGCGCCGGCCCAGGCTTCCTGAAGCTTGGCAGGCGCCGCCTGGTAGGCGGCGAGCGCGAGCTTTCAGCCGCGGGTTGGCCGGGATCTCGCTCAGCGGTTCGATCACGAAGTCCTTCGCCGTGTCGATCGGGATCCTCACCCCGGCGCGCTCTGCAGGTCGAGCGGGCCGATCTTCTGCGTCGCGTCGGCGGTGTGGTTGTAGGGCGGGCCGTATTCGGCGAGCTCGCTGGTCCCGTTCAGCTCGGTGGTCGCGGTGGCGAGGAAGTCGGCGGGGTCGGCCTGGGCCCAGCTCTGGATCGTCGTCGGCGGGTCGTCGGGTGAGGAGAAGAGGACGGTGAGGACGACCGCCAGCAGGGTGACCACGCCGAGGGCGACGACGAGCTCCTTGACCAGGTCGTAGCGGACGAACGGGCCCGGGCCAGGGGGCGACGTCGTCGGGGTCGCGGGCGGCGCTCGTGCGCTCACGGCGCGCTCCCTCACTCGGCGCGGGCGCCGGGGCCGGCTTGGCTGCCTTCGCCGGGTAGGGCGGCACGACGCCGTGGCGGCGCACCAGCAGCACGTGCCAGACGACCAGCGCGACGACGGCCAGCGGCAGGAGGATGACGTGGAAGGTGTACATCTGGCCGAAGTCGGCGACGTTGAAGAAGGCGCCGATGCCGACCGAGTTGAGCCCGTCCTTGCCCTCGCTGGCGATCCACTGCGAGTCGAAGTTCTGCTGCGAGAGGTAGCCGGTGAAGGCGGCGCCGATCGCGACCAGGAAGGTGATCGCGCCGGTCACCCAGGTGCGCCCCCGGCCGCCGCGCCAGGCGCCCATGAAGAACTTGCCCCAGAGGTGGACGACCATGGCGAAGAAGAAGAGCTCCACCGCCCAGAGGTGGATGCTGTTGAAGAAGTGCCCGACGCTGGAGACGTGCCACCATTCCGGCCCCTTCAGGCCGAGGATCATCCCCGAGACGACGATCACGATCAGCGCCGCGATCGTGGCGACGCCGAAGACGTAGATCCAGGAGGACACGTAGGAGGGCTGGCGGTCGGGCAGGAGCTTCTCCGGCGGCAGCGAGCTGACCGCGCGCTCGCGCAGCCAGGTGGTCCACATCTGCTGCTCCTCGGCCGACGTCTCCGTCGTCCGCCTGCTCGCTCATGTGCTGCGCTGCCGCTTCGGGAACGGGATCAGGATCGCGGCGACGAAGACGGCGATCATCAGCACGATCACGACCACGTTCGCCACCGACATCTGGAAGAAGTGCCAGTGCAGGTAGCGCGCCGGGTCGTTCAGGTCGAACAGTGCGGCAAGGACAAGGGGCGCTGCCGGTGCCATCGAGTTGAACCAGACCTCCGCTCGGTTGCGCCGACGGTACCTCTCGAATTCACCGTGTCAAACGATTCTGTGGATTGCCCGCAGCGCGACTGCGGGAAAACCACACACTTCGTGAGAGAGCTCTTATGGGTAGACGGCTTCGCCGCTCTCCTCGTCGACGATCGAGATCGCCACCGCGGGGCAGGCCTCGGCGGCCTCGAGCAGCAGCTCGTAGGGGCCGTTGCCGATCACCACTGCGGTGTCGTCGAGGCGGAACACCTGCGGGGCGATCTCGACGCAATCGCCGTGGGCGCTGCACTCGTCTGGGTCGACCACCGGTACGTAGGTCATGTCCGCTCCTTCCGGTGCGCTTTATGTAGGCATAGGTGGCAAAAGGCGCACCGGAAGCTCATGCTGCCTCCAGTGCTCTGTCTTTGGCCGGGAAGTGGCCGTGCTCGATGCGTTTCTTCAGCGCCGGGATCGCGCGCGGGCGGCCGACCGTGAGGCCGGCGACCGGGACGCCGCTGCGGGTGAAGATCGCTTCGAAGTCGCGCCCGCCCGGGTCGCCCTCGATCGCGACCGCGTCGGAGTGGTGGGCGTGGCCGACGTACTGGATGCGCAGCCCGTACTGGTCGCTCCAGAAGCTCGGCAGCGGTGGCGTGCCCGGGTACTCGCCGAGCATCGCCTTGGCGGCGGCGGCGCCCTGCCAGGCGGCGGCGTCCCAGTGCTCGGTGCGGGCGTGGCAGCCGAAGCGGGGATCGAAGGGAACCGAGGCGTCGCCGGCGGCGAAGACGCCGGGGACGGCGGTGCGGCCGGCGGTGTCGACCCGCACGCCCTTCTCGTCGAGGCCGCTGCCGCCCAGCCAGGCGGTGGCGGGCGCCGTGCCGACGCCGACCACGACCGCGTCGCAGGCGACCGTCTCGCCGCCGGCGAGGACCAGCTCCTCGACCCTGCCGCCGCGGCCGCGGGCGCTCTCCAGCATCGCCCCGGTCAACACCCGCACGCCCTCGCCGCGGTGCAGCTCGGCGAACCAGGCGCCGAGCTCGGCGCCGAGGATCGGCGCCAGCGGGGTGTCCAGGGCCTCGATCATCGTCACCTCGACGCCGAGCCTGCGGGCGGTCGCGGCGACCTCCTGGCCGATGAAGCCGGCGCCGACGATCGCCAGGCGGGCGCCCGGCTGCCAGCTCCTCGCGCAGGCGGCGGGCGTCGGCGAGCGTGCGCAGGGCGTGGACGTTCTCGAAGCCGTCGAGGAAGGGCAGCCGGCGGGCTGCGCTGCCGGTCGCGATCAGCAGCTTCTCGTAGCGGAGCTCGGCGCCGGAGTCGAGGTGGACCGTGCGGGTCGCCGGGTCGAGCGCCTCGGCGCGGGCGCCGAGCAGCAGCTCGACCTGCTTCTCCTCGTACCACCAGCCGGGCCGGTAGGCGACGGAGTCCTCCTCCACCGTGCCGGCCAGCAGCTCCTTGGAGAGCGGCGGGCGGTCATACGGTGGGTCGGGCTCGGCGCAGACCATCCGCACCGGGCCGTCGTAGCCGCGCCGGCGCAGCGTCTCGGCGCAGCGCTGCGCCGCCAGGCCACCGCCGACGATCAGGACTCCGTGGTCGTTCATCATGCCTCCTCGATTACCGGGATCGCCCGGATCGGTTGATGGGCACTCGCTTTCTTCCTGGCCTTGCCGTGGGAGAGCACCCGGTAGACGAAGAGCCCGCCGATCGGCGGCGCCGTCGCCAGCACCCAGCAGCGGAACCAGACCGCCGAGGCGTCGGTGCCGGCGCCGAAGGCGTGGACCAGGCCGAGCAGGTAGACGAGGACCGTCGCCCGGTGGGCCTTGCGCCAGAGCTTGGCGCCGATCCGCTTGCGGAAGTAGAAGCTGAGGCCGAGCAGCGCGGCGAGGTAGCCGCCGACGATGCCGAGGCCGGTGAAGAGCGGGCGGAAGCCCATCGTGAAGGGCACGGCGATGCCGCCGAGGCCCGGGTTGAGCCAGGGGTCGCCGAGCAGGGTGATGCCGTGGACGGCGATCGCGACGATCCCGGCGACCGCGGTGTGCTCGTGGATCGCCATCAGCTTGCGCGAGAGCCCGGGGCGGCGCATCACCTTGCCCGCCATCGTCAGGCCGATGCCGACCGAGATCGTCACCAGGACCAGGGCGAGCAGGCCGGAGGCACGGCTGGCGAGCCACCAGCCGTGGGTCTGCAGGGTTTCGGTGGCGGCTGGGTTCACGCAGCTCGCGCTCAGGTCGGGGATGCGGATACGCGGCTTGGCGGCGAGCGGGCCGACCGTCTCGACCCGGCCGTCGTCGTGGACGAGCAGGCCGCCGCGCTCGGCGAGCACCGCGCGGCCGCCCTCGGGGCCGGAGAGCAGCGCCGCCTTGGCGAAGGTCTCGGCTTCGACCGCGGTGTCGCCGAGCGCGGTGGCGCCGATCAGGCCGGTCCAGGCCGGCTCGCCGGTCGCCGGGTCGAGCAGGTGGTGGGCGTAGCGGCCCTCCTCGTCGCGCCAGATCCGCACGTTGAGGCCGGAGGTGGCGACCGCGCCGGAGCCGAGCTTGAGCACGAAGGCGCGCTCGCCCGTCAGCGGATGCTCGACGAAGACCTCGTAGGGGTTGACGAGGGCGTCGGCGCCGCCGATGCGGATGTCGCCGCCGCAGTCGACGATGAAGCGCGAGTAGCCGCGCAGGCTGCTCGGCGACCAGGTCGGCGGCGAGGCCCTTGCCGGCGCCGCCGGTGTCGAAGCGACGCCGGGCGGGCGGGTGATCGTGCCGCGCCGCGTCGTCGACCTTGAAGCGCCGCCAGGCAGCCGCCGGGTCGGGCTGGGCCGGGTGGCGCGCCGGCGCCTCTTCGAGCGCGGCGCCGAGCGGCGCGCCGGGCACGCCGGCGCGCGAGGCGACGTAGCCGGCGGTCTCGATCTCGCCGACCAGGGTCGGGTCGACCAGGCCGCCGCTGCGCTCGGCCGCCTCGAGGCCGGCCTTGACCGCGGTGCGCAGCAGCTCCGAGGCCGGCACCCGCTCGCGCGGGTCCTCGTTCAGCGCGCAGAGCTCGCTCTCGGGCTTGAAGCGCGAGAGGGTCTGCGTCGAACTCGACGATGAACTTGCGCGCCTGTCTCGGCTGCCGCCGGCGCCGCGGCCATCCCGGGCCCCGGCTCGCCGATCAGCAGCCGGACGTGGGAGCCCATCGCGTCGAAGATGACGTCGTGCTCGGCCATGGTCAGGACGCTCCTGTCGTCATCGGGGCGGCGGCGATCGCGCCGCTTTCGGAGGCCACCGGCGGCGCTGGCTGGAGACGCTGTTGCGGCCCGGGGTGGGGACGAAGGTCGTGACCACCCGGCGCTTCAGCACCTTGCGCACCACGACCGGGCGCGGCGGCGCCGGCGGCGCTGGCGCTGAGCTGGTAGGTGAGCAGGGCGAAGAGCACCGCGAAGAGGGCGATCGAGCTCCAGATCACCAGGCCCGGGCCGGGCCGGCGGCTTGGGCGGGGCCGCTCAGTCTCCACCGCCACCCTCGCTCTCGTGCTCGACCTCGCCACCGCCGCCCCCTGCGCCGCCGCCGCTGCTGGCGGTGACGACCGGGGTCGTGCTGCCGCCGCCCGAGCCGGCGCTGGAGCCGCTGGTGTTCGTGACGACCGGGGTGCTGCCACCGCCAGAGCCGGCTCCCGAGCCGCTGCTGTGGGTGACGACCGGGCTGTGGCTCCTGCCGCCGTGGGAGGCGGCGCCGTTGTGCGAGCCGCTGGTGTGCGTCACCACCGGGCTGTGGTGGCGGCGACCGCCGGATCGGTGTCCGTGGTGCGAGCCGCTGCTGTGGGTGACGACCGGGGTCGCGTGCGAGCCGGAGCCGGAGGTTGGTACCGAGGTCGAGGCGCCGCTGGACGCCGTCGTCACCGGCGAGTAGCCCGAGGAAGAGCTGGAGCCGGAGCTCGCCGAGCCGGTCGAGGAGCTGCCGGTGGTGGCGCCGGCGCCGTAGCCGGCGCTGCCGCCGGCGGCGCCGCTGCTGCTCCACCCCAGGCCCCCGGGCCGGCAGCCCAGGGGTTCTTCGGCTTCATGTGCTTGGTGACCCGGATCGTCCGGTGGATCACCTTGGTCCGGACCAGCGGCTTGTCGGCGAGGTTGCTCGCCTTCTGCCCGCCCGCGCTGAGCGCGAGGCCCGTCAGTCCGCCGAGGCCGAGGATCGCGGCGACCGCTGCCATTCGTGTCTTCAAGTTCTTCACGTCGTCTTCCTCCTGGCCGGATTGCACCGTGCACTCTGCGGTAGCGCTGTCAAAGGCCGGCGAAGCGGTGGGTAAAGAGATGGCAAAACCTCGTCCCCGCACCTAAATCGCGCCCAATCGCGGCGTTACAGTGGACTCATGGCAACGCAATCGGCGCCTGGCGGGCGCATCCTCGTCGTCGAGGACGAGGAGTCGATCTCCGAGCCCTTTGCCGAGGCGCTGCGCCGGGCCGGCTTCGAGCCGCTGGTGACGCGCACCGCCGCGGGGGCGCTGGAGCTGGCCGCCGAGGCCGAGCCGGACCTGGTCATGCTCGACCTCAGCCTGCCCGACGGCGACGGCCGCGACGTCTGCCGCGAGCTGCGCCGCCGCTCCGACGTGCCGATCGTGATGCTGACCGCGCGCGGCACCGAGATGGACCGCATCGTCGGCCTCGAGCTGGGCGCCGACGACTACGTGGTCAAGCCCTTCAGCGCCCGCGAGGTGATCTCGCGGATCAGGGCGGTGCTGCGCCGCAGCGCCCCGCGCGACGGCGCCGCCACGGACGAGAAGCCGATCCGGATCGGCGAGCTCGAGCTCGACCCGGCGGCGCGCACCGCCAAGCTGGCGGGCGAGGATCTCGACCTCTCGCGCAAGGAGTTCGACCTGCTCGCCGAGCTGATGCGCAACGCCGGCCGCGTCGTCAAGCGCGAGGACCTGATGTCGAAGGTCTGGGACGTCAACTGGTTCGGCTCGACCAAGACGCTCGACGTCCACATCGGCTGGCTGCGGCGCAAGCTCGGCGACGACCCCGCCAACCCGCTCTACATCGAGACGGTGCGCGGAGTCGGCTTCCGCTTCGCCGCCGCGGAGGTCGAGGACCCGTAAGCCTCCGGGCCACCCTCCTGCTGGCGCTGGCCTACGTGCTGCTGCTGGCGCTGATCGCCCTCGGCGTGCCGCTGGCGGTGAGCCTGCGCGACCGCGTCGACGCCGAGGTGCGGGGCCAGGCGCGCAGCCAGGCCGACGTCGTCGCGGCGAGCGCCTCGGAGCTGCTCGACCCGCGCCAGCGCCCCGCCCTGCGCCATCTCGTCCGCATTTCCGCCGACAGCGTCCGCGGCCGGGTGATCGTGGTCGACCGCCGCGGCCGGCTGCTGGCCGACTCGGCCGGCGCCCCGGCCGGGCGCAGCTACGCCGACCGGCCCGAGGTGCGGGCGGCGCTGAGCGGCCACGGCGAGCAGATCACCCGCAACAGCAAGACCCTCGGCGCCGAGATCCTCGCCACCTCGGCACCGGTGCTCGAGCCACGGCGCGACCGAGGGGGCGGTGCGGGTCACCCAGAGCGTCGCCGCCGTCCACAGCGCGGTGAAGACGGCGATCCTCGACCTCGCCGCGCTGGCCGGGGATCGTGCTGCTGCTCGGCCTCGCGGCCGGGGCCGTGGTCGCCCAGCAGATCGCGCGGCCGATCCGCCGCCTCGACCGCGCCGCCCGCCGGGTCGCCGACCGGCGACCTCGACGCCACCGTCGCGGTCGAGGGCAGCACCGAGCAGCGCTCGCTGGCGCGCGCCTTCAACGAGATGACCCAGCGGGTCAAGCGCCTGCTGCGCGTCCAGCAGGACTTCGTCGCCGACGCCTCGCACCAGCTGCGCACGCCGCTGACCGGGTTGCGGCTGCGGCTGGAGGCGCTCGCCGAGGAGGCCGGCGACGGCGATCCCGGTGCGGCCGAGCTGGACGCGGCGCTGGCCGAGATCGACCGGCTCTCGCTGATCGTCGACGAGCTGCTGATCCTCAGCCGCGCCGGCGAGCACGAACTGCCGGGCGAGCGGATCGACCTGCGCGAGGCCGCGCGACGGGCGGCCGAGCGCTGGCGGCCACGCGGCCGAGGAGCGCTCGATCGCGCATCGAGGTCGGGCGAGTCGGAGCCGGCCCGCCACGCCTGGTGCGCGCCCCACGACCTCGACCGCTCGATCGACGCCCTGCTGGAGAACGCCCTGCGCTACTCGCCCGCCGGATCGACCGTGAGGATCGAGGCGGGCCCGGGCCGGATCGAGGATCCTCGACCGCGGCCCCGGCCTCGAGCCCGGCGAGGAGGACGCCGTCTTCGAGCGCTTCCGCCGCGGCAGCGCCGGCCGCCAGGGACCAGGGGGGACCGGCCTCGGCCTGCCGATCGCCCGCGAGCTGACCCGCCAGTGGGGTGGCGAGGTGACCCTGCGCCACCCGCGAGGGCGGCGGCACCCGGCGCCACCATCGACTCCCGGCTTCGCCGCGGAACCCGCGGCGAATCTCGGGTGAAACGTTTATGACTCCGCCAGTGACGCTCTACGCGTTGCGCCCTAGGTCAGGGTCCTGATTTTGCCGCCCGTCTACCGGCACGCCGAGCGGATGGTCGCCGCCATGCGCTGGTTCGGCCTCGCTCTGCTCGGCATCCTGATCGCCGCCGCGGTCTCGATCGCCGCCAGCCGCCTCGCCAGCCAGCAGATCGGCCTCTCCTCCCAGCCGATCTAGGCCGGCGACGCCCTCGCCCCGGCCCAGATGAAGCCACAGCCCCGGCAGCCCAAGCCGCACCACGGAGAGAACACACCACGACCTCCCCGGCGCCGACCACCCCCGTAACGCCGCCGAGCCTCCCGAACCGACGACAACGGAACCGTCCTCGCCACCCGAATCCCATCCGGGCAGGTAACGAGGGCGACGGCGCCGGCGCCGACGACTGAGCCCACGGTCTCAGCGTTGCGCTCGACAGTGCGTCAGAACTCGGTCGTGGCGAGCTCGCGTGGGCGCACCGACGCTGGCTAGCCGCGGGTGAGCGGTTACGTGGAGGACGGGCAGGTCGGTCATCCGCCGCAGGCGGTGGGGCAGGCTGAGGCGGAGCCAGCGTGAGATGCCGCGGGGAGGGTCGAGACGACAGCTCGTCGAACTCGCGCGTGCGCAGGGCATCGCCGACGGCGGCGAACGGGTCGGGGTCGCCGACGATCGCCGTCTCCACCGCGAGGCCCGACATCCGCATCCGGCGGGCGCCGATCTCGGCGCGCGGCATCGCCTCGGGCTCCACCGGCCTTCATGTCGGCCGCCCAGGCCAGGCCGCGGGGCACGGCGGGGACGAGGAGGGTGAAGCTGGCCGGCGAGTCCGAGCCGCCCGTTGCCGCAGCGCCGCGATCAGCTCGGACGAGTCCACCGTGCGATTGGCGACGACCAGGATCTTCGCTTTTGGGGACATGACTTCTCCTCTCGGATTGCTTGTTGGCCCAGGTTGCGTCCGTCGCTAACCGCGGCTTAAGTGATCGCGTGAGAGGTCTCTAAAGGTCGCGGCGCTCAGTCGTCGACGCTCACCGGTGCGGCGCCGCCGCTGGCGCGGGTGACGATCGGGGGGCGGGTGCTGGCGCTGTTCGCAGCGCGACCGGCTGCGGTGGCGACGGCGCCGCTGGCGCTGGTCGTGATCGCGCCGGACGGCGTGGAGGCGAGTTGGGTCGCGCGGGATGCCCTGGTTGGTCCGCATCGCCGCGCCGCCGAGGGCGCCGAGGCCGACGACGGTGGCACCGGCGATCAGCTTCGCTCTTCGCTCTGTTCATGGCGTGCTCCTTAGGAATCGGTCGAGCCATTCTGCGCAGCGCGCGGGGAAGCCCGGCCCAAGCCAAGCACAAGAGCAGGTGAAGCTTTCAGCCGCCGACCTGGGCCGAGAGCCAGGGGCCGGCGAGGGAAATCGTCGCCAGGGCGAGGACGAGGCCGGCGACCAGCGAGGTCCCGAGCAGCGCGATGCCGCATGCCGGCGCCCGCCAGGGCCGCCTCGCGGCCGCCGTGGCGCCGCCAGTCGGGGCGGCGAGGCTGGGAAGCTCGAGCAGGTGGCCGAGCACGTGGATCGCCATCAGCCCGAACCAGGCGATGAAGCTCGCCTTGTGCAGGAACTTGACCGTGCCGTTGCCGTCCGGCTCGGCCAGCAGCAGGGCGACGCCGGTGCCGAACAGGGCCAGGGTGGTGAGGACCACGCCGGGCGCCAGCACCCGCATCGGCAGGGCCGGCGGTCCCTTGCGCGCGTAGGAGGGGTCGCCCGCGTAGTAGCGGGCGAAGCGATAGCCGGTGCTGCCGAGCTTGAGCAGGACCGGCGGGATCAGCAGCATGCCGATGAAGACGTGCGGGCCGACCAGCGGGCCGATGAAGGGGATCGTCGCCCCCTCGGCCGCGAGCAGGACGAGCAGGATCGCCGGCCGCGCCGCCGGTCAGGCGGGCGTTGCCGGCGACCCCGTCGCGGCGCGTGGCTCTCGGTCGCCTCGCTGTACACCGGGGTCCGATCCTGCGCGCCGACGCTTATCCCCGCTAACGAGCGCGATTAGAGTCTTCTCATCCGGGTCTGAGGGTGTGTTTAGGCATGCAGTGCAGATTCGTCGCGATGCGAAGGGCACCGATGCCTCAGCCGGCGATGGCGCTCTTTCCCCTGCGCCTCTTCCTCGGCGTCACCTTCGTCTACGCGGGGATCCAGAAGCTCAGCGACCCCGGCTTCCTGCACGTCGGCGCCCCCACCTACATCGGCAGCAGCTGCAGGCGTTCGCCAACGGCACGCCCGGCGGCTTCGTCCTGCGCACCTTCGCCCTGCCCCATCCCGAGCTGGCCGGGGTGGGGGTGGCGATCACCGAGATCCTGATCGGCCTGCTGGTCACCGACCGGGCTCTTCACGCGGATCGCAGCGGCCGCCGGCCTCGGCCTCAACCTGCTGCTCTTCCTCACCGCCAGCTGGCACACGACGCCCTACTTCCTCGGCCCCGACCTCGTCTTCACCTTCGCCTGGCTGCCGCTGGTGCTCGCCGGCGCAAGCGGCCAGCCCGCGCTCGACAGCCTGATCGGAAAGCCGCTCGCCGGCGCCTCGACGCGGCCGGCCTGCGCCTGAACCCATCACGAGGGCGGCGAGTCCGACCGCTCGTCCACCCGCCGCGTCCTGCTCGCCGAGCTCGCCGGCGCCGCGGTGGCGATCGCCGGGATCTCGGCCCTGGCCAAGGGCACCTACTCGGCGACTCGCTCGCTCGCAGCCGGCTCCTCGGCCGGGCACGGAGGAGGCGCCTCGGGCGGCGACAATCCCGCGGGAGGCGGCGGCGCCGCCAACGGTCAGCCGGCTCCTCGCTGCCCTCGGGCGCGGTCAAGCTCGGCCCGGCCAAGGCGCCTGCCCAGCGGTCAGCGCCGCCACCTACAGCGACCCCGCCGACGGCTCGCCGGACATCCTGATCCGCGAGTCCGACGGCAGCCTCAAGGCCTTCAGCGCCGTCTGCACCCACGCCGGCTGCACGGTGGGCTACGAAGGCGGCGTCATCGTCTGCCCCTGCCACGGCGGCGAGTACAGCGCCGAAACCGGCGAGGTGATCGCCGGCCCGCCGCCGAGCGGGCTGGCGCCGAAGCAGGTCGTCGAAGCCAGCGGCCAGATCTACGCCGTGCCGAGCTGAGCGCCGGTTCGCGGCTCGAAGCGGGGCAGCTCGACCGCCAGCCGGGCGCCGCCGAGCGGCGACTCCTCGGCCCGGATCCGGCCGCCGTGGCGCTCGACGATCGCCTTTGCGATCGCCAGCCCCAGGCCGCTGCCCCCGGACTCGCGCTCGCGCGCCGCCTCGCTGCGGTAGAAGCGATCGAAGATCCGCTCGCGCTCCTCGGCGGGGATGCCTGGTCCGTCGTCGTCGATCCGGATCGTCAGGCTCGAGCCGCGCGCGACCGCCGAGAGCTCGACCCGCCCCTGCTCGCCGGCGTGGCGGCGGGCGTTGGCGAGCAGGTTGCGCAGCACCCCAGTCAGCTGTTCGGAGTCGGCCCGCAGCGTCCCGGCCGGCACCGCGCCGAGCCCGACCCGCCGGGGCCGAATCGGTCCGGCCGAGCTCGACCAGGAATGCCGGCAGGTCGAACGCCTCGAGCCGCAGCGGCGCCTCCTCGTCGAGCCGAGCGAGCCTCAGCATGTCCTCGACCAGCCGTTCGAGCCGCGCCGTCTCGCCGAGCACGACCCGCTCGACCCGGCGCACCTCGTCCGCACCTGGCTGCTCGCTGCGGGCGAGCACCTCGAGCTGGCCGCGGATCGCGGTCAGCGGCGTGCGCAGCTCGTGCGAGGCGTCGGAGACGAAGCGGCGCTGGCGGGCAAAGGCCTCGTCGAGGAGCCGTCCGGCGACAACCGCGACGACGAGCCCGAATCCACCGCCCACGAGTAGCACCGCCTCGCCGACCTCGTGCCGGACCAGCAGCAGTACGAGGGCAACGAGGGCCAGGCCCGCCGCCGCTGCGCAAAGCACCAGGCGGCGGCGCCTGCCTAGCTGGAACCAGGCCTCCCTCACACTCTCTCCACCAGCCGGTAGCCGGCGGAGCGCACGGTCTCGATCGGCACCGGGGATCCCGGCAGCGACAGGCGCCGGCGCAGGTAGCCGACGTAGACCTGGACGATGTTGGTGCCCGGGTCGTGCTCGTATCCCCAGACCGCGCCGAGCAGCTCCTTGCGGCTGCAGACCTCGCCGGCATGGCGCATCAGGTGCGCGAGCAGCTCGGCCTCGCGCTCCGGCAGCCGCACGCTGAGATCGCCGCGCTGAGCCCGGCGGGTCACCCGGTCAAGACGGATTCCGCCGGCCTCGAGCTCGGTCGCGCTCTCCTCCGACGGGCGCCGCAGATGGGCGCGCACCCTGGCCACCAGCTCGGCGAAGGCGAAGGGCTTGGTCACGTAGTCGGTCGCGCCCCGATCGAGGCCATCGACCCGGTCACCGACCGCGTCGCGCGCGGTGAGCACGATCACCGGCAGGCCCGGCCGCAGCCGGCGGATCGTGGCGAGCACATCGAGGCCGTCGCGTCCCGGCAGCATGCGGTCGAGGATCACCAAGTCGGTCGAAGGCGCGAGCGCGAGTCGCTCTCCCTCGATCCCGTCAGCGGCGCTGCGCACCGCGAATCCCTCGGCCTCCAGCCCGTGGACGAGGAAGTCGGCGATCGGCTCCTCATCCTCGACGACCAGGATTTCCATGCCCGGATGCTACGAGTTGACACTCTCGTTGTTTGAGTACTAGCTTGTGTTCCGGGAGAGAGGGGGCGGATGCGGTCCGAAGCGACGCTCAGTGAGCAGGACCTTGATCAGATCCGCACCGACCTGGCGGGGCGGTTACGGAAGCGCTCGGCCGAGATCGAAGACGTCGTCTTCGCCCGCGTGCGGGCGCTTGCGGAGCCGGTCGAAAGCGAAGACCCGGAGTACCGCGCCGGTCTGCGCGCGACCGTCGCCGAGGCTGTCGACTACGCCCTGACCAGCATCCAGCACGGCGAAGACTGGAGGGGGCCGATCCCGGCGGCGGCTGTGGCACAGGCACGGCTGGCGGCGCGGGCTGGGATCAGGCTGGACACCGTGCTGCGCCGCTACGCGGCGGGCGACCGCTTGATCGGCGAGTTCATCATGGACGAGGCCGGGCGCCTCTCCAACGAGGCCGTGCGCGAGGTCATGCGGGCGCAGGGACCGCACGTCGACCGGCTGATGGCCGCGGTCGCGACCGAGTACATGGAAGAGCTCGAGCTGAAGCGCCGCTCGCCGGCACAGAGGGTGGCCGAAACGGTGCAGCGCCTGCTACTGGCGGACTCGCGGCTCGACGCCGCCAGCCTCGACTACGAATTCGACGCCTGGCACGTCGGGCTTGTGCTCTCCGGGCCGCGGGCCGCCGTCGCCGCGCGCACCCTGGCGGCCGGCCTCAGCCGCCAGGCCCTGGTCGTTCCGCGGGGACAGGACGGGGCCTGGGCCTGGCTCGGGGGTCGCGACAAGCCCGAGGTCGAGGAGTTCGAGCGCTTCCAGGCCAGCGGCGTTCTGGGCGAGGTCTCGGTTGCGGTGGGCGAGCCGCGTCGCGGGCTGGATGGCTGGCGCCTCACCCATTACGAGGCGCAGGCGGCGCGGCTGGTCGCGATGCGCCAGCCGACTCAGCTGGTGCAGGCAAGCAAGGTGATCCTGCTTGCCGCGGTTCTTCGCGACGAGCCCCTGGCCAAGTCCCTGCGGCAGACCTACCTGGCCCCGCTCGACGAGCACGGCGACGCGGGCATGGTCCTGCGCGAGACGCTGCGCGCATACTTCTCGGCCGGGTTCAACGCGGCCACGGCAGCGGCAGCGCTGGAAGTCGATCGCCACACGGTGCAGCGCCGCCTGCGCAAGGTCGAGGAGGCGATCGGCCGTCTCCTGCAGACCTGCCACGCGGAGCTGTCGGTGGCGCTGAGGCTGGAGGAACTTGACGAGGGCGCGGTGGGACAAAATGGCGAATCAGGCATGCCCAGCCGCACCACAATGGTGTAGCTCGCCCGGCGAGTGTGCTGGTACTTATAGGGCGGCTTTGCCGGGGGGAGCTGGGAGGTGGGTCTCGGCCTTGTCGTTGCCTCACGCTCCCCCTGGCGCCACAGCCCTTCATGCCAGGCCAACTAGACGCAGCCCCAGCCTCACCGCCCGGTTCCGTGGCGGAGGACTCGCCAGCGGCAATCTCGAGGGTGTCCTGGCAGCCGCAGGAAGACCTCGACCGGGCCAAGTGGCTGGCCAGCGGGCGCCGCTTAGGCTCGATCGGGCGCGGCAGCCGGTGGTGGCTCGGGGACTGGATCCGCTACGGCGCCAGCCGCTGGGGCGAGCACTACCGCGAGGCGGCGAGGATCACCGGCTTCGACGTCGTCAGCCTCAGGGAGATGGGACGGATCGCCGCTCGGTTCGACCTTTCGCTGCGCCGCGACAAGCTGACCTGGGACCACCATGTCCTCCTCGCCCCACTCGAGCTTGAGCAGAGGCGCTACTGGCTCGAGCGAGCCGTGAAGGACCGGCTCACGGTCGCCGACCTGCGCCTGGAGCTGAGGGCGGCGCGGGAGCAGCCGAGCGAGAACGCCGAGCTGTGCCCCCACTGCGGCCATCGCCTGCCCGCTCGCCCCGGCGAGTGAGCGGGCCTCAGTGCTGCGGGCCGCGCTCGCATTCGTGCGAGCGGCCGACCCCCGGCGCTCCTTCGCAGAAGTCGCGACCGGGCCCGCCGTAGAGCTGATCGGCGCCGGGCCCGCCGAAGAGGCGGTCGTCGCCGGCTTCGCCGTGGCAGCCGTCCTGCCCGGCACCCATTTCGCAGACGTCGTTGCCCGGACCGCCCCAGCAGCCGTCGCTGCCGGTGCTGGCTTTGCAGTAGTCCTCGCCGGGGCCGCCGACGCAGTCGGTGTTGTCAGGCCCGGTGATGCAGACGTCGTCGCCGCCCCCGCCGACGCAGCGGTTGCGCCGGGCGCCCTGCGGATAGCAGGTGTCCCGCTCGGAGTTGCCGATCAGCTTGTCCGAGCCGCCGCCGAGATAGGCGGTGAGCGGCACCGGCAGGGGGTCGAGCACTTCGACCTTGTCGTCGGCCGGACCCATTTCGACCACCACCGAGCCCGCTTCCGGGAGGCGGCAGACAGCAGCGCTGTGGCCGCGAGTGAGGCGGCAGCCCACCGGGCGCGCCGCCGCCAGGTGACCGTTGACCAGCAGCTGCGAGCCGCTGACCGTGAGTCGTAGGTGCGAGCCGGAGCTCGAACCCCGGACCAAGATGCCCGCCTCGACCGGGCTCTCGCCGGCGGTGGCCGAGCTGGCGGCGCCGCAGGCGCAGAGTGCCACGACCGCCAGGAGCGGGCCGAACCCGCGCATGCCAACTCTGGATGGCGTTGGGCTCACTCGCCGCGATGCTACTGGAGGTCCACCCCGCCTCTCCCCTCTAGACCCACGAGTACCGATTTAGAGAGGAACGCGTCCAATTCGGGAACGGTCTATCAAGCGATGGCGCAGACGCGCGCTTGCGGCGCGCGTCCCGGGTCGTCAGTCGGGCTCCCCCATGGCCGAGCCCGAGTCAGCAGGTCGCGTGGGCCCGGCTAACTGGCCGAGACCGGCCGGGCCCACGCGTCAGCTAACGCTCGAGCAGCTCGTCGAAGCGCAGCGCCGCGCGCGTCGGCAAGACCAATGACTCGCTGCGGTGCAGCAGTCCGGCTGCGACTAGATCCCGCACCGCGCGCTCGACCGCGTCGGCTGCCGCAAAGCCATCCTCCTCGGCGCCGAGCGCGCGGTGCAGGTCGGCCAGGGTGAGCGAGGTGGGATGGAGGGCGAGCACCTGTTGCAGCACGGCCGACTCCGTCGCCGCGTCTTCCCTTTCAGTGCTGATCGGATCCCTGTTTCTCACGCCTGCCTCTCTAAGGGAATCGTCAGCCGTTCTCTTCCCCCTGCGGCCTGTCTTTTTTTGTCGGGCTCTCGCTTCGCAGCGCCGTGCGCGCCCAGCGTGCCTTGATCCGCGCTCGGTAGAAGTGCTGGGTCGAGCCGCGCACCTGACTGGTCCGTACCAGCTCGATCGCCTCGCATTCGGCGAGCACCCGCACGTGGTAGCTGAGCGCGCTGAGCGGCTCGCCGAGCCCGGCGGAGAGCTGGCGTGGGCTGGTCTCCCGCTCGCCGTCGATCATCGTGCGCAGGATGCGCCGCCGCAGCGGATGCCCCAGCGCGGTGAACAGGTCATTTGATTTCGCGTTGCTCCTGGTTGCCATCTGGCGGGCAATATAAAGCAAACGAAATGTATTGTCTGTAAGCCTTCTGTCTGTGCTACTTCTAAGCGTCCTCGCGCACGCCGCCCATCTCGCGTGAAGACCGCGGTCGGGCCGCCGTCCTCGCGCTGCTCGTCGGCGATCACGTGCGAGACCGCGTTGATCAGCGCCAGGTGGGTGAACGCCTGGGGGAAGTTGCCGAGGTGGCGCCCGCTCGGCGCGTCGAGCTCCTCGGCGAAGAGGTCGAGCCAGCCGGCCGACTCCAGCAGCCGCTCGCAGAGCGCCCGGGCCATCGCCCGCTCGCCGATCTCCGAGAGCGCCGAGACGAGCCAGAAGGAGCAGATCAGGAAGGTGCCCTCCTCGCCGCTGAGGCCGTCGTCGGTCTCGTCGACCTTGTAGCGGAGGACGAGGCCGTGTTCGGTGAGGTCGCGCGGCGATCGCCTCGACCGTCGCTCGCACGCGCGGGTCGTCGGGCGGCAGGAAGCGCAGCAGCGGGATCAGCAGGGTCGAGGCGTCGAGGGCGTCGGTCTCGTAGTGCTGGCGGAAGATCCCGTCGCGGCAGCCGCGCTCGAGGATCTCGGCGCTGTCGATCTTCTCCGCTGTCCCGCGCCACTCCTCGGCCAGCCCGTCGATGCCGATGCCGCGGGCGAGGCGGGCGCCGCGGTCGACCGCGACCCAGATCATCAGCTTCGAGGAGACGTAGTGCTTGGGCTCGCCGCGCGACTCCCAGATCCCCTGGTCGGGGTGCGGCCAGGCGGCGATCGCCGCCTCGACCTGCTGGCGGATCAGTTCGCGGTCGGCCGGCGTGCCGGTGCCTCGCAGGGCCTTTTCGTGCAGGTAGATCGAGTCGAGCAGGGCGCCCCAGACGTCGTGCTGGCGCTGGTCGTAGGCGCCGTTGCCGATCCGCACCGGGCTGGCGCCGCCGTAGCCGCTGAGGTGGTCGAGCGTCCTCTCGGTCGAGGTCCTTCTCGCCGCCGATCCCGTACATGATCTGCAGGTCGGGGTCCTCGCGGCAGACGTCGAGGATGAAGCGCATGAAGTCGCGCGCCTCCTGGTCGAAGCCGAGCGTGTGCAGGGCCCAGAGGCTGAAGGTCGAGTCGCGGATCCAGCTGTAGCGGTAGTCCCAGTTGCGTTCGCCGCCGGGGGTCTCCGGCAGCGAGGTGGTCGGCGCGGCGACGATCGCCCCGGTCGGCGTGTAGGTGAGGCCCTTGAGGACGAGGGCCGAGCGCTGCAGGTGGATGCGCCAGGGATGGTCGGGGAAGTCGCCGTCGCGCAGCCAGCTGGCGCCAGAACTCTTCGGTCGAGTCGAGCCGCTCCAGCGCCTCGGGCGCGCTGCGCGGGCCGCCCAGGTCGCCCTCGCCCCAGGTGACGGCGCAGAAGCCGGTCTCGTCCTCGCGCAGGCGCATGCGTGCCGCGGGCGGCGCCGTCGTCGCGATCGTGAGCTCCATGTCGCTGGTCAGCCGCAGCTCGGTGCCGTCCTCGCCGAGCGGCACCGCTTCGCCCAGCTCGCCGCCGCTCCAGTCGCCTGCCTCGGCGCCGTAGGCGAAGCGCGGCATGCACTCCATCTCCATCTCGACCTCGCCGTCGAGGCAGGTCATCAGTCCGCAGCAGCGAGTGGTCGGACTCGTGTTCGGTCTCGGGGCCGGCCGGCCCTGTCGCCGCTCCGGCGCCCACTCGCCGATCGAGAGCAGGTCGTGGACGACGACCCAGCCGGTGTCGGTGACCCAGGTCGTCTCGATCACCAGCGTGCCCGGCTCGTAGCGGCGGCTGATCGGCACGATCACGCCGCGCGGCGCGAGCTTGAAGTGGCCGGCGCCGCGGTCGAGCAGCGCCGCGAAGGCGCTCGGCGAGTCGAAGCGGGGCAGGCAGAGCCACTCGACCGCGCCGTCGTAGGAGACCAGGGCGCTGGTGTGGCAGTCGGAGAGGAAGCCGTAGCTGCCGATCGGCGGAAAGCGGGCGTGTCCGGCGGCGCTCACGGGAGGCCATGCCAAGCTACCACCGTGAGCCTGCCGCTCGCCCATGTCGCCGGCGCCTTCGCGCCGGTCGAGGTCGTTCCCGATCACGATCGGCGGCGTCCTCTACTGGACGCGGGCGATGATGCCTCTCCTGGGACGGCCGCTCGGTGCCGCTCTGGCGCCAGATCTGCTTCGGCAGCGGCCTGGCGACGATCGCGATCGCCCTCTTCAGCCCGATCGGCCACATCGCCGAGGAGCTGGTGATCGCCCACATGGGCGAGCACCTGCTGATCGGCGACATCGCCACGCTGCTGCTCGTCCTCGGCCTGACCAAATCGCTGCTGCAGCCGATCCTCGCGATCCGCGTCTTCAACCGGCTCCAGGTCCTCACCCATCCCGGCTCGTCGCCCTCCCGCTCTGGGCGCGTCAACCTCTACCTCTGGCACGTCCCGGCGCTCTACGACGCCGCCTACGGCACGGCGCCCGTGCACGCCCTCGAGCACACCACCTTCCTCTTCTTCGGCTGCCTGATGTGGATGCCGATCTTCGGCCCGCTGCCGAAGCCGGCAGTGGTTCAGCGCCGGCTGGAAGGTCGGCTACGTGATCGCGGTGCGCTTCATCGGCGCGATCCTCGGCAACGTGCTGATGTGGTCGGGCTCGGTGCTCTACCCGGTCTACGCGCCGCGGCGAGCGCTTCTGGGACATCTCCCCGCAGTCGCCGACCAGAGCACCGCCGGGGTGATCGATGATGATCGAGGGCACCTTCCTCGCCCTCGGCGTGCTCGCCTGGGTCTTCTTCGAGGTGGCCCGCGAAGGGACCGAGAAGCAGCGCCTGCTCGACCTCGCCCACGAGCGCGGCGTCGACCTCGACGAGCGCCGCGCCCAGCGCGCGGTGGCGGCCGGCCACGGCGCCCTGCTCGAAGAACGGATCGTCGGCGAACGACCGATGCTTAAGGCTGCGCGCCTGGCTCGTCACCGGCCCCGTGGGCCGCGGCCTGCCTTCGCGATCGACTTCGCAGTAGCCCTGCGAACCATGCTCACCCAGCGCCGCCGCCGGGTGTAACGCTTCGTCCATCCATTTCATGGATAAGACGTTGCACCTGAGTCCATCGTCTAGGGTCTCGCGCTCGTGAAGACTGAGGTCACAGAGCTGCCCGACTCGCGGGTGCGGGTCGAGGTGGAGGTCCCGGCCGAGCAGGTCGAGCGCGGCATGGGAGCGCGCCGCTCGCGCCTCGCGCAGCGAGATGCGGATGCCGGGCTTCCGCAAGGGCAAGGCGCCGCCCTCGCTGGTGATCCAGCGGCTCGGCTTCGGCGCCGTCTTCCAGGAGGCGATCCGCGACTCGCTGCCCGAGTGGTACGAAGCGGGCGCTGCTCGACTCCGGGATCAGCCCGGTCGGCGATCCCAGCATCGAGATCGTCTCCGCCCCGGAGGCCGAGGGCGAGCCGCTCAGCTTCAAGTTCGAGATCGGCGTGCGCCCGACCGGCCAAGCTCGGCGAGTACAAGGGCCTCGAGGTCGGCCGCGCCGAGCCCGAGCCCTCCGAGGAGATCGTCGAGCGCGAGATCGAGCGCCTGCGCGAAAGCTTCGCCAAGCTCGAGCCGGTCGAGCGCGCGGCGACCGAGGGCGACGTGCTGCTGATCGACTTCGAGGGCCTGCTCGACGGCAAGGCGTTCGAGGGCGGCAAGGCCGACGACTACCTGCTCGAGCTCGGCTGCGGCCAGCTGATCGAGGGCTTCGAGGAGCAGCTCAGCGGCGCCAGCGGCGGGGAGGAGCGCGAGGTCGAGGTCACCTTCCCCGAGGACTACCAGGCCGAGAACCTGGCCGGCCAGGACGCCGTCTTCAAGGTCGAGGTCAAGGAGGTGCGGGAGAAGGTCCTGCCCGAGCTCGACGACGACTTCGCCGCCGAGGCCTCCGAGTTCGAGACGCTCGAGGAGCTGCGCGCCGACATCGCCAAGCGGGTCGGCGAGGCGGTCGACGAGCGCGCCGAGCAGGACTTCCGCGTCGCGGCGTCGACGCCGCCGTCGACGCGCGCCACGGTCGAGATCCCCGACGAGCTCGTCAGCGCCCGCGCGGCGGAGCGCTGGGAGCGGGTCGAACGCCAGCTCGCCGGCCGCGGCATGAGCCCCGACTGCCTACCTGCAGATGCAGGGCAAAACCCGCGAGGAGATCCTCGAGGAATCCAAGCCCGACGCCGAGCGCGAGCTGAAGCGCGAGGCGGTGCTCGCCGCGATCGCCGAGGCCGAGGAGATCGAGGTCGGCGAGGAGGAGATGGTCGAGGCGCTCGCCCACACGCGCCGAACACGAGCGCACCACCCCCGAGAAGCTGCTCGCCCGCCTGCGCGAGAACGGCCGCGACGCGATGGTCCGCGAGGACATCCAGGTGCGCAAGGCGATCGACCTGATCGCCGAGTCGGCCAAGCCGATCCCGCTCGAGCAGGCCGAGGCGAACGAGAAGATCTGGACGCCGGAGAAGGAGAAGGACGAGGAGAAATCCGCCGAGCTCTGGACCCCGGGGGGCGACGCCTAGCCGGACGTTCGATTTCATCCCCGCACGGATCGGTGCAAACCTAGAGTCCGGCTACCGAATACCGATTAGGTGTCCGCAGATGAGCCGCATCCGATCCAGGCCCACCCTCAACGCCGCGCTTCTCTTTGCGGCAATCTTCGTTCTGCGCGCCACCGTGGGCAGCGTCGGGGACGCGATCAGCTTCCTCTACGTCATTCCGGTGGTGATGGTCGCGGTCGCCGCCGGCGCTCGTGCCGGCCTCCTCGCCGGCGCGGTGGCCTTCGCCCTCTCCTCGCTGGGCTCGATCGTCGGTCACCTGCCGGTCAGCCCGCTGGGGTACGTCAACCGGGCGCTCGTCTACCTCTTCATCGGTGGCCTCGTCGGTCGCTTCGCCGATCGCCTGCGCGCCCTCGAGGCCGAAAGCGCCCGCCACTTCGACCTCTCGCTCGACATGATCAGCACGGCCGGGTTCGACGGCTGCTTCAAGACGGTCAACCCGGCCTTCGAGCGCATCCTCGGCTACCGCGAAGAGGACATCGTCGGCCGGCCGTTTCTCGACTTTGTCCATCCCGAGGATCGCGAGAAGACCGAACGCGAGGCGGCGGCGCTCTCCGACGGCAAGAGCACCGTCCGCTTCCAGAACCGCTACCTCGACAAGCGAGGGCGAGGTGCACTGGCTCGAATGGGCCTCGGTGCCGCTGCCCGACGAGCAGATCATCTACGGCATCGCTCGCGACGTCAGCGAGGGCAAAGCGATGGAGGAGGAGCTGGAGCGGCTCTCCCGTCATGACTCGCTCACCGGG
This sequence comes from uncultured Solirubrobacterales bacterium, assembly GCA_963778715.1. Lineage (GTDB taxonomy): Bacteria > Actinomycetota > Thermoleophilia > Solirubrobacterales > 70-9 > VRUE01. Next base: position 241,336 of record CAVZVK010000011.1, on the reverse strand, counting down.
TTGCTCAACCGGCGCAGCTTCGACGAGGGGCTGGAGCGCCAGCTCGCCTACACCCGCCGCTACGGCAACGGCGGCGCGCTGCTGTTGGTCGATCTCGATCGCTTCAAGCAGATCAACGACGAGTACGGGCATCGCGGCCGGTGATGAGGCGCTGCGCGAGGTGGCGGGCGTGCTCAGCGCCAACCTGCGCCAGACCGACACGGTCGGTCGCGACGACGCCGGAATCGTCGGCCGTTTGGGTGGCGACGAGTTCGCCCTGCTCTTGCCCGAGGCCGACGCAGAGGGCGCCGAATCCGTCGCCGGTCGCCTGGTCGAGGCGCTCGCCGCTGCGCCGCTGCAGGTCGACGGCCAACGGATGCAGGCTCGGGATCAGCGTCGGCGTTGCGCTCTTTGATGAGTACGGCTGCCCGCCGGCTGAGGATTTGATGGCGGCCGCCGACCGGGCGATGTATGTCGCCAAGGCGGCCGGCGGCAGCGGCGCGGCGGTGGCTGGCGCTCACGCCTGAGCGCCGCCCGCGAGTCCGTGCAGCGGCTTCTATAGAGTCCCGCCCATGAGCCCTCTGGTTCCAATGGTGGTCGAGCAGACCTCGCGCGGCGAGCGCTCCTTCGACATCTACTCGCGCCTGCTCAACGAGCGGATCATCTTCCTCGGCACCCAGGTCAACCAGGACATCGCCAACCTGATCGTGGCCCAGCTGCTGCACCTCGAGTCCGAGGACCCGGACAAGGACATCAGCCTCTACATCAACTCGCCCGGCGGCGACGTCTACGCCGGCCTGGCGATCTACGACACGATGCAGTTCATCAAGCCCGACGTGCAGACGATCTGCGTCGGCATCGCGATGAGCATGGGCGCGCTGCTGCTCGCCAGCGGCGCCGCCGGCAAGCGGATGTCGCTGCCCAACTCGAAGATCCTCATCCACCAGGTCTCCGCCGGCTTCCAAGGCCAGGCGACCGACATCGAGATCCACGCCAAAGAGATCATCGACGTCCGCCGCCGCCTCGACGAGATCATCGCCAAGCACACCGGCCAGCCCTTCGAGAAAGTCACCGAAGACACCGATCGCGACTACTTCATGAGCGCCGACGAAGCGAAGGAGTACAGCATCGTCGACCGCGTCATCGAGCACCACTGAAGCGCCCGGTCCTTCTAGCGCTCATCCTGCTCGCCCTCTTCGCTGCTCCCGCAAGGGCTGAGACCAACGGCGGCACCCGCTTCTACGACCACGTCTTCCCGGTCGCACGGGCCGCACGGGACGCGCGGCGCGATCGGGGAATTCGGCGCGCCGCGCAGCGGCGGGCGCTGGCATGAAGGGTTCGACATCGTCGCGGCCTGCGGCACGCCTCTGGTCGCCGTTCGCGGCGGCAAGGTCTTGCGCAGCGGCTACGACCCGGTCCTCTACGGCAACTACCTGCTGATCCACGGGGAAGGGGAGGACCGCAGCTACTTCTACGCCCACATGCCGCGCCCCGCCCTGGTCCACGAGGGCGAGCGGGTCTGGACCGGCGAGCGAGTCGGCTCGGTCGGCGAGACCGGCAACGCGATCACCGTCGGCTGCCACCTCCACTTCGAGATCCACGTCCACGGCAACCCAGTAGATCCCGAGCCCTCCCTCAACCGCTGGGACGCCTACAGCGAGGATGAAAGCGCGATCGCGAGAAAGCGATACAGCGTCGCTACATAGCACCCCTTGCGTTGATAGCGCTTGGTAGGTCCGCATGTCGTCGGAGGCAGCCACCTGGCTCGGTGTCGTTCGAGAGAACCCGAGCGTTTCATAGTCCGGCGACAGTAGAAGTAGCGACAGGGTCCCATCTTTTGTCGCCGGATGGCGCGGGTTTGACGATCGTGCCACGCGCCGATTCGGTGCTGTGAATCGGCTCACCGAGAAATGATGGGGTGGTCGTGCTCTTGAGTACAGCCTCCCTCCGGATGACCCCGTCGTGAGAAGGTGATGGCGCGTCTCGCACTCGATCCCACTCCAAGGAGGTCCTCATGAAACGATTCCTGCCCCGTCCCACCTACGCGAACGTCGTCTCGACGCTCTGCTTGTTCTTGTTGCTCGGCGGGGCTTCGGCCCTCGCCGCGACCCAGCTCGCCAAGAACAGCGTCGGCACCAAGCAGATCAAGAAGAACGCCGTCACCGCCGCGAAGATCAAGAACGCGGCGGTCACGACCTCGAAGCTCGCCGACAGCGCGGTCACGTCGGGGAAGATCACCGACGCGGCGGTGACGACCTCGAAGCTCGCCGACAGCGCGGTCACGTCGGGGAAGATCACCGACGCGGCGGTCACGACCTCGAAGCTCGCCAACAATGCGGTCACGTCGGGGAAGATCACCGACGCGGCGGTCACGACCTCGAAGCTGGCCAACAATGCGGTCACGTCGGGGAAGATCACCGATGGCGAGGTCCGCGCGGAGGATCTGGGAACGATCCTCGAAGTCCAGAACACTGTCCAGATTGCCGCGGGTGCCGAAGGAACGGCGGACGTCGCGTGCCCAAGCGGCTCGATCATGCTTAGCGGCGGCGGTTACTGGACCACCGGCTCGAACAATCTCAGGACGACCCTCAAGCAAGGCAACGGCTGGCGTGTCGAGGGCAAAAATACGCTTGGAGTCCCCGCGCCTCTGACGGTTCAGGCGTACTGCTTGACCGGATGAATCGCTCGCTGGCCCCGCGCGGGAGGAGGGAGGCCTTCCGCGCGGGCCGCGGCGGTCCGCCCCGCTCAGTCCGCGCAGTAGCGCGGCACTGACTGGTCGATTTGCCCCCGTATATGTGGGTCAATCGATCACTCGGTGCCGAGTGGTCGATGCACGGCTCGGCGCGCACACAAAGGACGAACGGGGCGATGCGATTCCAGCGCAAAATCACGGTTCCGCCGTCGCGTGATGGTGCGGTTAGGGATGAGTGGGCCACTGCGCTTGCGATCCCTACCAGCGCGGTTTCCACGCGCCAGACGTGTCAGATCTGGCACACCCAGGGCACCACGGGTGTGGAAATTTCTGGGACGGTTTCTCCGTGCGGAGAAAGGGGCGATGCGCTGCAGGCAGGAAGCCCTCGATCGCAATACGGAGGCCTTCGAGCGGCTGATGGCCGCGCTTGCTGGGACGCCTACAGCTGAACCTGCCTCAGGATGAAGCGATCGAAGAGCGGGACGGCGAACGAGTACTTGCCAAAGCGGTTCTTGTAAATCAAGCCCGCAGCGCAGAGGCTGACGAGCATCTGGTTTACGTGGCTGCTGGTGAACGGCTTATCCAGGCCCTTCGAGGCTTTGACGACTTCCTGCACCGTGAACTCGTCGTCTGGCCTGCCCAGCGTCGCAATTGCCCACAGCAGATCCCGCTGGCGATCTGTCGCTCGCGCCCATCTCCCCGCGAAAAAATCAGAGTCGAGCTTCAGCGTGATCGCGTCCAGCGGGACGGTATAGGGAGTCGGTGCTTCCTGTCTTTGCAGCAGCAGGAAGGCGTCGAATACCTCGCGACATATGAACTGGATGAAGTATGGATACCCACCCGAATGGCTCGCGATCATCGCGACCGACTCATCCGCAAACTGCACGGGGCAGTCTGCGTCTTCGATCGGCTTGACGATTGCCTCCCTGCTGGCGTCTTCGTCCAGCTTGTCCAGGACGATTACGCGGAACATTCTCTCTGCAAATGTGCGCGCCTCTACGAGCTTGGGAAACAGAGTCGGCAACCCGGTCAGCGCCAGCATGAAGGGGATCTCTTTTCGCTGGATCGATTGAAAGACATCGAGCAGCAGCGAGAGGGGAAACTCGTCCTGCTTCGCCGAGTCGGCAAGGTTCTGGGCCTCGTCGTAGGCGAAGACGATTCCCCGGTTCCCCTCCCTTGCGATCGCCGTCGCCGCAATCTCCAGGACCGCCTTCAGCTTGTCCTCGACCAACCCCGGCGTGGAGCTGTAAATGTCGGTCAAGGTTTGAAAATCCAGATAGACGCCATCCTTCCCTCCCGCAAATCCGGGACCCTCTGTCTCTCCGATCACCAGTGCGGAGGTGGCGACAGATAGATCTGCCAGGAGCCGGATGACCAGGGCCTCTTCGCTCACGCTTGCCGACTCCGAGAGATCGGTTCCGACCCAGATCCACCCCCGCTGCATCGCCAAAGGCTTGAAGGTTTCCAGGAGGACCGTCTTGCCAACGCCTCGCAGCCCGGTAAGCAGCGGATTCTCAAGGATGACGTCTTGGTCCAGTAGTTTTTCGAACTCGCGCTGCTCAGGGGCCCGTCCCGCCAGATAGGGAGGGCGGTGGCCCGCGCCAGGGCGAAAAGGATTCGTAAAAGGCTCCGCCCGATCAATACTCACTTAGCTCACCTCCTAAATTTAGATCTTGAGCTAAATTTATATCGAACCCTCTGTGACTGTCAAGGTCCCGCCTGCACCGGGTCCCGCTATGCCAAGACTTCGCCAAATGATCAGTATCGATAGTCTGCTGACTTGTGAAATCTACTATGGAGAAGTTGGCCGCCAGCGCAGACTATCTTCGGCGTGCCCGGCGCCCTCGGCAAAAACCTTCGCCGTGCGCGCCAACAGGCTGGCTTGACCCAGGAGGAAGTGGCCGAACGCAGTGGCGTCCACGCCACCGAGGTCAGCCGGATCGAGGCAGGCAAGCGCGATCCTCGAGTCTCGACGCTGCAACGACTCGCCAAGGCCGTAGAAGTCGCGCCAAGCGATCTGCTGCGCTGACGAGCGGGCCGGCCCCCCTCCCCGTGCGTGCGGCCGATGGCCGGCCCTTTTCATGTCGTGCCTACTTTGTCTTCAGCGTGTGCAGAAGCGGCACGACCTGCCCGGCAGGCTTGACTGTCATCACAAACACCTCCCTTCGCTTGTCGACCCCCTTCGTGCTGTGCCTACTTCGTCTTAAACGTCTGCAGAAGCGGCACGACCGAATCGGTGGGTGTGATCCTCATTCTTCTCACCCCTTCACGTTCATCATCCGGCCTTGGGTTAGGCCGGACTTGACCACGAATGGGCCGGCCCCCTTCCCTGTGCCTGCGGCCGGAGACCGGCCCTCTACTTGGTGCCTAATGCTGCTTCAAAATCTGCAGCAGAGGCACGACCTGCACGACAGGCTTGACTGTCATCGCAAACACCTCCCTCCCGCTCGTCAGCTCCCCGGCCTTGCGCCGGAGGCGGGAGGGAGAGAGTAAGAAATTTATTAGTACTGCGAATCCCGTTACTTCAGGCGGCGTCTCTCGCCTAAATGGGCACTATGCTCGGGCATGATTGATTACGCGAGCACAAACTGATCGGAGGCTGGTCTTGAACGAGCATGAATGGCAGGTCGGGCGGATGCCGCTTAAGGAGCGCACGAAGCGGCCCGTTGAGGCGATGACCCATGCCCTCAACCATCGAGTCAGGCTTGAAGCAATTGCCATCCTTCATCAGGGCGAGTTCAGTGCCGGCGAGGTCGCCGAAATAATGGATGAGGACGTGAGATACGTAACGGGCCACATCCACATCCTCTACAAGGCCGGTTGCATCGAGTACGTGGGTCTCAGACGGATTAGGGGTCACGCAAGACCCGTCTTTCGTGCGGTCGTCTTGCCGGTGATTACCGATGAAGTCTTTTGCGCCATGTCAAAGGATGAACGCCACGACGCGATTGGCGCAATTGTTCAAGGGTTTTTGACCGAGTCACTGTCGTCATATGGCAACGAGAAGATGGATGGAGTCGAGGAGCCGCCGTGCTTGATCTGGGATGCACCTCCGCTTGACGCAGATGGCAGGCGAAAACTTAGGGAGCGCTTGACCGAGATATGGGAAGAGGAGGTGCTGGCGATTCAGGCCGAGTCTGCAAATCGCATCGCCGAGTCCGGAGAGGAGCCCATTCCCACCGTCGTTGGCCTCTTCAGCTTCGAGCGCGGCCGCCCGGGAAGGCCAGAGCAGGGTTACTGCAGGGCTGAGAAAAATTAGTAGTAGCAAAATTTCTGTTGCCACATATGTACCGATCTGAAACCGTCCATAACTCAAGATCGGATGAACACCCAGAGCCGTCAGCGCGAACTCGGGCGAGTCTGATTTTGGGTGCCCCGGACGGGTTGGGTCCTGCCTTGAATGCCGACTCTCCGGGGTGCCGCACGTATCCGACACTGGAGAAACGCCCGGCAGATGGACGTTCAGACGCAGAGAGCGCTTGCTCACCCCAAGCGAACGGAGATCCTCAGCTATTTGAAGCAAAAGAGGGGCGGGGATCGGAGTGAGCTCGCCGATTCCCTCGGTCTGTCAGGGGTCCAGCTGAAATACCACCTGGCGGTCCTGCGCGACGCAGACCTGATTTAGGCATCTGGGAGACCTTGAGTCAGATCGCCCCCGAGTCCAAGGAGTTCCTCGTCTCCTTGTTCACCGAACTTCGCGCCGACCTCAAGGGCGATCGGGCGATCTTTGACGCCCTGCTGAGCGGCTTGGCCGAGGACGGCGAGCTGCCGCCCGAAGACGAGACGCTGCGCGAGTACGTGACCGGGCTCGCCAGGGCCATCGACGAGGAGAACCGCTACGAGCAGGCCGTGCTCGAACACCGAGCGTTTGCAGAACTCGCTCGGGCGCTTGGCGCCCCAACCGAACATGGCCCAGCCAGTGTGAATTGGGACGTGCTCCTGGCCGGGCTTCTGCATCCGATTCAGTTCCAGATCATCGAAGCGATGCACTGGATCGAGCGGCCGACGTCGGCGAGCCAGCTGGTCCAGGTCTTCGACTGCGATCCAGATGAGCTGTCGACGCTGTCCTACCACCTGCGCCGGCTCAGGACGCTGAAGATCGTCCGGCTCAGCTGGGTAAGGAGGGTGAGGGGAGCGAAAGAGCGCCTCTACAAGTTGATCGCAGTGAACGGGCGCTAAAGCGGGAGTTCGTACTCGATCCAGGCCTCGCGCGCTCGGCGCCGGTCGAGTCGTAGAGGCGCTGGGCGGTCTCGTTGTCGGGGGCGGTCGACCCACTCCAGGTGGTGGGCGCCGCGTTCGCGGGCGACGCGCGGCGCTGGCCTCGATCAGGGCGCGGCCGACGCCCTTGCCGCGGGCGCCTGGGTCGACGTAGAGGTCGTTCATCAGCACCGTCTCGGCCGGGACCAGCGAGGTGAAGTGTCCAGTAGAGGCAGGCGTAGCCGAGCAGCTCGCTCGTCGCGCCAGGCGCCGAGCAGCATGCCGTCGTCGCTGGGGGCGATGAAGCGGGAGAAGAAGGCGCGGTTGCGCTCGTCGTCGATCTCCTCGACCTCGTAGAAGCGCTGGTAGGCGGCGATCAGCGGCAGCAGCGCGTCCATCTGCGTCCTCGGCGATCGGCTCGATCCTCAGCTCCGGCGGCACTCGACGACCGTATCGCGGCGCAAGCCTTCGGTCACGAGGAGGGACGGCGTGCTCCACGCAGTAAACGACCGCACCGACAGGGCCGGCTTGCTGCTCCCTCTAAGCTTTGGAGCGCGAGCCGGTAGGCAACCTACCGCCCCGCAAGGAGGGGATTCCGCTGGCACGTCCCACAGACTCGAACGAGCAACTCCTCTGCAGCTTCTGCGGCAAGTCGCAGCGCCAGGTCAAGAAGCTGATCGCCGGCCCCGGCGTCTACATCTGCGACGAGTGCATCGACCTCTGCAACGAGATCATCGACGAGGAGCTGACCCCGCCGCCGGCGGTCGAGCTCGAGAACCTGCCCAAGCCGCGCGAGATCCACGACGTCCTGCAGGAGTACGTGGTCGGCCAGGACGCCGCCAAGCGCGCCCTCTCGGTCGCCGTCTACAACCACTACAAGCGCGTCCAGATCGGCCAGTCCGAGGAGGCCGAGGTCGAGCTGCAGAAGTCGAACATCATGCTGCTCGGCCCGACCGGCTGCGGCAAGACGCTGCTCGCCCAGACCCTCGCCCGCATCCTCAACGTCCCCTTCGCGATCGCCGACGCGACCGCGCTGACCGAGGCCGGCTACGTCGGCGAGGACGTCGAGAACATCCTCCTGAAGCTGATCCAGGCCGCCGACTACGACGTCAAAAAGGCCGAAACGGGGATCATCTACATCGACGAGATCGACAAGATCGCGCGCAAGGCCGACAACCCGTCGATCACCCGCGACGTCTCCGGCGAAGGCGTGCAGCAGGCGCTGCTGAAGATCCTCGAGGGGACGACCGCCTCGGTGCCGCCGCAGGGCGGGCGCAAGCACCCCCACCAGGAGTTCCTGACGATCGACACGACCAACATCCTCTTCGTCTGCGGCGGCTCCTTCGCCGAGCTCGACAAGGTGATCGAGCGCCGGGTCGGCGACCGCGGCATCGGCTTCGGCGCCGCGATCTCCTCGCGCGAGCAACAAGGACACCGGCGAGTGGTTCGAGCAGGTGCTGCCCGAGGACCTGATGGAATACGGCCTGATCCCCGAGTTCATCGGCCGCCTGCCGGTCGTCGCCGCGATCCACCAGCTCAGCCGCGACGACCTGATCACGATCCTGACCGAGCCCAGGCACGCGCTGACCAAGCAGTTCCAGCGCTTCTTCGAGTTCGACGACATCGAGCTCGTCTTCGCCGAGGACAGCCTCGAGGCGATCGCCGACAAGGCGCTCGAGCGCGAGACCGGCGCCCGCGGCCTGCGCTCGATCCTCGAGGAGACGCTGCTCGACGTCCAGTTCGAGCTGCCCTCGCGCCGCGACGTGACCAAGTGCGTCGTCACCAGGGAGACGATCGAGCAGGGCCGCCGCCCGACCCTGGTCACCGAGGCGGCGCCGCAGGACATCGGCGGCGTCGAGCGACGAACTCGAGCGAGGAAACCGCCTAGACTCGGCGCTCCGTGAGACGAGCGCCGCCAGAGCCCTCGAGGAGAAGACCCGCTACGACCCGACCGAGGTCGAGGGGCGGGTCTTCGCGGAATGGATCGAGGCGGGCTACTTCCACCCGCCGGCCGAGGGGACGCCGGAGGAGAACTTCTCGGTCGCGATCCCGCCGCCGAACGTGACCGGGGCGCTGCACATGGGGCACGCGCTGAACGGGTCGATGCAGGACGCGCTGGTGCGGATGAACCGGATGCGGGGGCGCAACACGCTCTGGATCCTCGGCACCGACCACGCCGGGATCGCCACCCAGTCGGTGGTCGAGAAGATGCTGCGCGCCGAAGGCGTCTCCCGCCACGAGCTCGGCCGCGAGGAGTTCGTCGAGCGGGTCTGGGAGTGGAGCGAGGAGTACGGCTCGCGGATCGTCGAGCAGTACAAGCGGCTCGGCGCCTCCTGCGACTACGAGCGCGAGCGCTTCACCCTCGACGAGGGCTACGTGCAGCGCCGTCTACCGCGTCTTCAAGCAGCTCTTCGACAAGGGCTACATCTACCGCGACAACTACATGGTCAACTGGGACCCGGGCTCGCACTCGGCGATCTCCGACCTCGAGGTCGAGAACCGCGAGGTCGAGGACACGCTCTACTCGATCGACTACCCGGTCGAGGGCTCCGACCGGGTCCTGACCGTCGCCACGGTGCGCCCGGAGACGATGCTCGCCGACACCGCCGTCGCCGTGAACCCCGACGACGAGCGCTACGGCGACCTGGTCGGCCAGCACTGCGTCCTGCCCCTGGTCGGCCGCCGCCTGCCGATCATCGCCGACGAGCACGTCGACCCCGAGTTCGGCACCGGCGCGCTGAAGATCACCCCCGGCCACGACCCCAACGACTTCGAGATCGGCCGCAAGCACGGCCTCGAGGAGATCGTCGTGATCGGCCCCGACGGCCGGATGACCGAGGAGGCGGGGGAGAGGTTCGCCGGGCTGACCGTCGCCGAGGCGCAGGAGGCCGTGGTCGAGGCGCTGCGCGAGGAGGGCGCGCTCAGCGGCGAAGAGCCCTACGTCCACTCGGTCCCCTTCTCGCACCGCTCGGGCGAGCGGATCGAGCCGCTGATCTCGCTGCAGTGGTTCTGCCGCATGGACGAGCTGGCGGAGCCGGCGATCGAGGCGGTCGAGACGCGACGAGGTGCGCATCACGCCCGGCGCAGTGGAAGCGCGTCTACCTCGACTGGATGCGCGAGATCCGCCCCTGGTGCATCTCGCGCCAGCTCTGGTGGGGCCACCGGATCCCGGTCTGGTACTGCGACCCCTGCGAGGAGACGATCGTCGCCGAGCAGCCGCCCGAGCGCTGCGGCGCCTGCGGCGGCGAGCTGCGCCAGGAGGAGGACGTGCTCGACACCTGGTTCAGCTCGGCGATCTGGCCCTTCGCCACGCTCGGCTGGCCCGACGACACGCCCGAGCTGCGCGCCTTCTACCCGACCAGCTTCCTCACCACCGCGCGCGAGATCCTCTTCCTCTGGGTCGCGCGGATGATCATGACCGGGCTCGAGTTCCCCGGCGACGTGCCCGTTCCGCGACGTCTACGTCCACTCGGTGATCCAGGCCCGCGACGGGCGGCGGATGTCGAAGAGCCTCGGCACCGGGATCGACCCGCTGGAGGAGATCGACGTGCACGGCGCCGACGCCCTGCGCTTCGGCCTGCTGGCGATGTCCTCGACCCAGGACGTCCGCTACTCCGACGCCAAGGTCCAGCAGGGCCGCGACCTCGCCAACAAGCTCTGGAACGCAAGCCGCCTGATCCTGCTCAACACGGCCGACGTGGAGGCGAAGCCGCAGCCGGGCTGCGTCGAGGACCGCTGGATCCTCTCCCGGCTGGAGCGGACGATCGCCTCGGTCACGCGAGAAGCTCGACGCCTACGACTTCGCCCACGCCGCCCAGGAGGCCTACGCCTTCTTCTGGTCCGAGCTCTGCGACTGGTACCTGGAGATCGTCAAGCCGCGGCTCTACGAGGGCGAGGCGGAGGTCTCGGCCAACCTGCTCTGGGTGCTGGAGCGGACGCTCGCGCTGCTGCACCCGCTGATGCCCTTCGTCACCGAGGAGATCTGGTCCTACCACCCGTCCCGCGAGGGCCATCTCGCCGTGCATCCGTTCCCCGAGGCCGACGAATCCCTCTTCGATCCGGAGGCAGAGGCCGAGGTCGAGCGCGGGATCGAGCTGACCCGGCGGCTGCGCGCCTGGCGCGACATGGTCGAGGCGCCGGCGGCGACCCAGCTCGTAGCCCGCGTCGAAGGAGAGCAGCCCCACGAGTTCGTCGGCCGCCTCGCCCGCTTCGAGTTCGCCCGAGGACGGCGGCGACCCGATCGCCTCGGTCGGGCCGGTCAAGGTGCTCGCCTCGGACGAGATCGATGCCGAAGCGGTCGCCAGTCGCCTCGAGTTCCACCGCGCAGGAGCTGCGCTCCGAGGTCGCGCGCGCCGAGGGCAAGCTCGCCAACGAGAAGTTCGTCGCCAAGGCGCCGGCCGAGCTGGTCGAGGAGGAGCGCGGCAAGCTCGAGCGCTACCGGGCCGAGCTCGAGGAGCTCGGCGAATAGACCCGCAGGCCTACCTCGACTCGCTGGAGCCGATCGGCTGGAAGCTGGGCCTCGAGCGGATGCGCCTGCTCAGCACCGCGCTGGGCATGCCCCAGCACCGCTTCGCCTCGATCCACGTCGTCGGCACCAACGGCAAGTCCTCGGTCACGCGGATGACCGCGGCGCTGCTCGAAGCGCATGGCATGCGGATCGGAGCCTGCGTTTCGCCGCATCCCGCGCGCTGGTCCGAACGGGTGCTGATCGGCGGCGAGGAGATCGGCGAGGCGGAGTTCGCCACCGCGGTCGAACGCACCGCCGAGGCGGCCGACACCGTCAATCGCGCTCTCGAGGGGGACGAGGTCGTGACCCAGTTCGAGCTCGCGACTGCTGCTGCCTTCGTCGCCTTTGCCGCAGCCAGGATTGAGGTCGCGGTGGTCGAGGCGGGGCTGGGAGGGAGGCTCGACGCGACCAACACGATCCCCTCGCGGGTCACCGTGCTGACCTCGATCGGGCTCGACCACACCGAGTGGCTGGGGGAGACCGAGCTCGAGATCGCCGCCGAGAAGCTGGCCGTGCTGCGCGACCAGACGACGCTGGTGCTGGGCCGGGTCTCGCCCGAGGTACGCCAGCTGGCGGAGCGGACGGCCGCTGAGCGTGGTGCGAGGCTGGTGGTCGCGCCCGAGGACCCCGGCGAGGCAGTCGAGCTGCGCGCCGCCGGCCGCTTCCAGCGCCGCAACTTCGCCCTCGCCTGCGCCGCCGCCGAGGCCTTCCTCGGCGATCTCGACCCCGACTCGCGTCGCCGAGAGTCGCGCACCACGCTGACGATTCCCGGCCGCCTCGAGCGCGTCGCCGAGCACCCCCCGACCTTCCTCGACGCCGCCCACAACCCCGACGGCGCCGCCGCCCTCGCCGAGGGTTTGGAGGAGATCGCGGGAGGCCGGCCGGTCGTCGCCTGCCTGGCCGCGCTTGGCGACAAGGACGCGACGGCGATGGTCGGTGCGCTGGCGCCGGCGCTGGTCAGCGTCGTCTGCACCGAGCTCGATCAGGCGACGCTGAGCGCGCGAGGAATCGCCCGGTGTCTCCTCACACAGCGCAGCCGATCTCGCCGCCGCCTGCGCCGAGGCTGGCCTGGCCGCCGAGGCAGGAGCCGCGACTTCGCCGCAGCGCTGCGGCGGGCGCGCGATCTCGCACTCGACCTGCCTGACGGCCTCCTCGTGGTCACCGGCTCGCACTACGTGCTCGCGCCCGCCCGTGCCGCCCTCGCCCTGTGCGAGGATTCCGCCGATGGCCTCAGGCACTAAAAGCGCCGGCTCCGAACTGCTCTCGATGATGGCCCTGGTCGCCGCCGTCGTCGCCGCGGTCATCCTCGTCTTCTTCGGCATCGGCTACCTCTTCGGCAGTCTCTTCCTCTGACAGGGTTCGCGACGCGGGCGGCGAAGTAGACTGCCCCGCTCCCTGTTCGGGGCTCCCAGCCATGGCACTCGCGATCTTCGGCATCAGCAACGACGGCCTCAACCTGGCGGCCACCCTTTTCATCCTGATGATCGTCGTCGTCTGGCTGGCGTTGATCGTCTACACGTACTTCGATGCCAAGCGCCGCATCTCCGATCCCTTCCTGGTCGCCTGCGCGACGATCGGCTCCTTCTTCCCCTACATCGGTACCGCCGTCTACGCGATCGTGCGGCCGCCGGAGTTCCTCGAGGATGCCCACGAACGCGAGTTGGAGATCCGCGCCGCCGAGTTGAAGGTGCGCCAGCTGACCGAGGCCTCCTGCCCCAACTGCGAATATCCGGTCGAGAAGAACTACCTGCGCTGCCCCAAGTGCCAGCACCGGCTCAAGGACCCCTGCCCGAGCTGCGGCAAGCCGGTCGACCCGCGTTGGGCCCTCTGTCCCTACTGCGAAAACACCCTCGGCGGCGGCCGCCCGCGGCGACAGAAACCGAAAGGCGAGGGACGCAGGGAGCCGCGTTCGGAGCGTCCCACGCCGCGCGAGGAGCGCCCCAAACGCCGCCCCGCTGCGAAAGCCAAAGAGGCCGAGCCGGCGAAGGACGAGGAGACCAAAGAGACCGCACGACCCAAACGACCCCAAAGGAGCCCCGCCCGTGAGCCGGACGCTGATCCTCGTAAAGCCTGACGCCTTCCAGCGCGCCCTGACCGGCGAGGTGATCGCCCGCTTCGAGCGCAAGGGCCTGCGGATCGCGGCGCTGAAGACGATGCGGGCCGACGAGCCGATCGCCAACAAGCACTACGAAGAGCACACCGACAAGCCGTTCTTCGGCGAGCTGGTCTCCTTCATCACCGGCGGCACGCTGGTGGCGATGGTGCTGGAGGGGCCCGAAGCGGTCGCCGCGGCGCGCCAGCTGATCGGGGCGACCAACCCGGTCGAGGCCGCGCCCGGCTCGATCCGCGGCGACTTCGCCCTCGAGGTGACCTACAACATGGTCCACGGCTCCGACTCCGACGAGTCGGCCGAGCGCGAGATCGAGATCTGGTTCCCCGAGCTGGCTTGAGCCTCGTCCTCGCCTCCGGCTCTCCCCAGAGGGCTGAGATCCTTCGCAAGCTTGGATTGGAGTTCGAGGTCGTAGTTTCCGGCGTCGAGGAGTTGACGGGTGGCGATCCGGAGACCGAGGTGCTGGAGAATGCACGTCGGAAGGCCAAAGCGGTAGGCGAGCAGGTCGCCACGCCACCCGCCCGAATAATCGCTTGTGACACTGACGTGGTTGTCGGCCGCAAGGCTCTTGGAAAGCCAGCGGACGCGCTCGAGGCACGTCGGTATTTGGAGCTGCTCTCGGGACGACCGCACGAAGTCATGAGTGGCTTGGTGGTGTTGGTCAACGGGGAGGAGCGGTCCGGACTCGACCGGACCACCGTCGTCTTCAGGGACCTGAGCGAGGCGGAGAAGGAGCGGTACGTGGCCTTTGGGGAGTGGGAGGGGCGGTCCGGCGGGTATGCGATCCAGACCCTGGGGTCGACGCTGGTCGAGCGGGTGGAGGGGAGCGTCTCGAACGTGATTGGGCTGCCGGTGGGGTTGCTCTTCGAGCTGGCGCCAGAGCTGTTCTCAGCCGCGTAGGGCGAGCACCTCCTCGCGGTGGGCGAGGAGGATGTCGACGACCTTGGGGTCGAAGTGGGCGCCGCTTTCGGAGGCGATCGTCTCGACCGCCTCGGCGACGCTCAGCGCCGGCCGGTAGCTGCGGTCGCTGAGCATCGCGTCGAAGGCGTCGGCGACGGCGACGATCCGCCCCTCAATCGGTATTTCCTCGCCCGCCAAGCCATTCGGGTAGCCGCTGCCGTCCCAGCGCTCGTGGTGGGTGAGGGCGACGCTCGCCGCAAGCTTCAGCAGGTCGCTGTCGGAGTCCGCGAGGATCTCGTAGCCGACCGTCGTGTGGCGCTGCATCTCCTCGCGCTCCTCCGGCGTCAGCGGGCCTTCCTTGCGCAGGATCTGGTCCGGGGTGGCGACCTTGCCGACGTCGTGCATCGGCGCCGCCGTGCGCAGCAGCACCACTTCTTCGGGGTCCATGCCGAGCTGGTCGCCGAGGAAGGCCGCGGTCGACGCCATCCGGTTGACGTGGCGCCCGGTCTCTTCGTCGTGCATCTCGATCGCCCGGGTCAGCCGTTCGACGGTTTCCTGGCGCGACGCTCGCAGCTCCTCGATCGCGCGCAACTGGGCAACGGTCAGCTCTTCGCGCAGCTCTTCGGCGCGCCTCTTGTCGCTGATGTCGGTCGAGACCCCGGAGATGCCGATGATCTCGCCCTGATCGTCGAGGTAGGGGAACTTGACCGTGAGGAAGGTCTTCTCCTCGGTGCCGACGACGAGCGTCTCCTCTGCCGTGTAGGTCTTGCCCTCTTCCAGAATCCGTAAGTCGCTCGCGGCGGCGATCGCCTCTGCCTCGGGCGGCATGATGTCCTTATCCGAGAGCCCGACCAGCTCGTTCGGCTTCAGTCCCGCCACTTCGTGCGCGACTCGGTTGGCGATCGTGTAGCGGCGCTCGCGGTCCTTGACGTACATCGGCACCGGCGCCGCGTCCATCAGCAGCTGGATCCGTCCCTCGAGTGCCTGGCTGTGGGCCTCCTGGGCCAGCTCCAGCTCGTGACGACGAAGCGCGTTCATCGCCGTGATCGCTAGCTGCCCCGGCCAGAACGGCTTGACCAGGTAGCCGCGGGCGCCGAGCTCGAAGGCCCGCTTGGCGACGCTCGGGTCGTCGACCCCGGTGACCAGCACCACCGCTGTCCGCGGGTAGTCGCGGACGATCTCCTCCGCCAGCACCAGGCCCGACTCGCCCGGCATCTGGATATCGCAGAGGGCGAGGTCGACCGGGGCCCGGGCGAGTTCCTCCCGCGCCTCGGCCACGCTGGAAGCGAAGCGGCACTCGTAGCGGTCGCCGAGCGCGCGGTCGACCAGCCGCAGCACCTCGGGCCTGTCGTCTGTTGCGAGAACGCTGGGCCGCCCCTTGTCGCCGTCCTCGATTTGGCTAGCCACCGGCCTCTCCCTCGGCGCCTCCCGAGCGGTCGAGCAGTTCGCGCACCGTCGTCTGCAGCGCCTGGGCGCTGAAGGGCTTCTCGATGAAGGCGTTGCCGGTATCGCCGGTCAGTGCCTGCGGCGCCAGCACCGCGTGGCTGTAGCCGGACATGTAGATCACCGGCAGCTCGGGCCGCAGCTCGCGCACCTTCTCGACCAGCTCGGTGCCGAGCATCTCCGGCATGATCACGTCGGTCAGCAGCAGGTCGAGCTGCTGGCCCCCGGGCCGGCAGAGCTCGACGGCCTCGCTTCCCTCCGCCATGCCGATCACCGAGTATCCGCCCTTGGTCAAGATGCGTTCGGCCATCCGCCGCACATCCGGCTCGTCCTCGACCACCAGCACGACCTCGCCTCTGCCGGTCGAGCCCTCGCTGCGTTCGACTTCGCTTGGCAGCACGTCGGCCGCGGTGGCCGGCAGGTGGATCTTCACCGTGGTGCCGATTTCCGGCTCCGAGTAGACGTCGATCCGCCCGCCGGACGCGGTGACGATCCCGTAGACCGTCGCCAGCCCCAGCCCGGTGCCCTCGCTCTTGGTCGTGAAGAAGGGCTCGAAGACGCGCTCGACCGTCTCCGGGTCCATGCCGATGCCGGTGTCGCTGACCTTGAGGCGGATGTAGAAGCCCGCCTCGGTGTCGGGGTGCATGTAGGTGTAGTCGTCGTCGAGTTCGACGTTCTCGGCCTCGATCACCAGCTGCCCGCCGTCCGGCATCGCGTCACGGGCGTTGACCGCGAGGTTGACCAGAACCTGCTCGATCTGACTGGGGTCGGCTTCGACTTTGTGCAGGTCGGTGGCGAAGTTGACGGTCAGTTCGACCCGCTCGCCCAGCGCCCGTCGCAGCAGGTTCTCGAGTTCGCCGAAGATCTCGCGCAGGTCGAGGACCTCGGCCTTGACCACCTCGCGGCGGCTGAAGATCAGCAGTTGGCGGGTCAGCGCGGCGGCGCGCTCGGCGGCGCGGCGGATCTCCTCGACGTCCTGTTGTGCCTGCGAGCCGCTCTCCAGCTCCTCGCCGACGAACTCGGCGTAGTTCATGATCACGCCGAGGATGTTGTTGAAGTCGTGGGCGATGCCGCCCGCCAGCTGGCCGACGCTCTCCAGGCGCCTGGCCCGGTCGAGCTGCTCCTGCAGCGCCTTCTCGCGCTCGCTCTCGGCTCGCTCGCTGATGTCGCGGATCGCGGCGGTGGCGATCGTCTCTCCCTCCAGCTCGATGCTGGAGAGGCTGATCTCGACGGGGAACTCGGTGCCGTCCTTGCGCTGGGCGAAGAGCTCGACCCCGGCGCCCATCGGCCGCGTGCGCGGCTCCTCGAAGTAGCCCGTGCGGTGTTTCGGGTGGATCTGGCGGAAGCGCTCCGGCACCAATAGCTCGACCAGCTCGCCGGAGAGCTCGTCGCGCGGATAGCCGAAGAGCTTCTCGGCCTGCTGGTTGACGAGGACGATCTTGCCGTCTCTCCCCACCCCGACGATGGCGTCAGGCACGAACTCCAAGAACTGCTCGAACGTCGACCCAGTTCCTTCTGGTCTGGCAATGCCGGCTTCTGCTGACAACGGGAAACCTGAGGGTATGCAAAGGAAACTAATCCAGTCCTGCCGAGTATAAGTAGCAGGAATCGAGTGTCAAACTCGTGCCGGCTTGAGCCGTTTGGGAGAATCCCCGGCTTAGAGGACGTTTTTCGACACACATGGGCGTATTCGGATACCTCAGAGGGCTCGGCGGCCGCGACATGGCCGTCGACCTCGGCACGGCCAACACCCTCGTCTACGTGCGCGGCCGCGGCATCGTCCTCTCCGAGCCATCGGTGGTGGCGATCGACTCCCACACCGGCCAGGTCCACGCGGTCGGGGTCGAGGCCAAGCGGATGCTCGGTCGCACCCCCGGCAACATCACCGCGATCCGCCCGCTCAAGGACGGCGTGATCGCCGACTTCGACGTCACCGAGCAGATGCTGCGCCACTTCATCAAGCAGGTGCACTCCAACCGCTTCGCCCACCCTCGCGTCGTCGTCTGCGTCCCCTCCGGCGTCACCGGGGTCGAGAAGCGCGCGGTCGAGGAGGCCTGCCTCTCGGCCGGCGCCCGCCAGGCCTACCTGATCGAGGAGCCGATGGCGGCGGCTATCGGCGCCGGCCTGCCGGTGGCAGAGCCGACCGGCTCGATGGTCGTCGACGTCGGCGGTGGCACCACCGAGGTCGCGGTGATCTCGCTCGGCGGGATCGTCGTCTCGCAATCGATCCGGGTCGGCGGCGACGAGCTCGACGAGGCGATCGTCAACCATTGCAAACACGAGTACAAGCTGGCCATCGGCACTCAGACCGCGGAGGAGGTCAAGCTAGAGGCGGGATCGGCCTCGCCGCTGCCGGAAGAGGTGCGGGCCGAGATCCGCGGCCGCGACCTTGTCTCCGGCCTGCCGAAGACAATCACACTCGGCTCCGAGGAGGTGCGCGTGGCGCTGGAAGAACCGGTTGGCCACATCGTCGAGGCGGTCAAGGACACGCTCGACCGCACGCCGCCGGAGCTGGCCGGCGACATCATGGACCGCGGCATCACCCTCGCCGGCGGCGGCGCCCTGCTGCAAGGACTCGAACAGCGCCTGCGCGACGAGTGCCAGATGCCCTGTCAACTGGCAGAGTCACCGCTTACGTGCGTGGCGGTGGGCTCGGGCATCTCCCTCGAGGAGTTCGAGGCCATCCATCGCGCCAGCAAGCAGAATTCCGGAACTAGGCACTTTGCTTAGCTCCTCTTCATCTCAAGCCCCAAACTTAGGCCTTCACCGTGTACCGAAAGCAAGTTCGCCGCCGTAGGGCGGTGCTCGCCCTCTTGATCGTCGGCTCCTTCGTGCTGCTGACGCTTACTTACCGGGGCTCGCACGGCCTGCAGAGCGGCGTCAGCACGATCTTCAGCCCGATCCAGTCGGTCGCCGACCGGGCGCTGAAGCCCGCCCGCGACTTGGTCGACTGGTTTGACAAGACCTTCGACGCACGCGGCGAAAACAGCCGCCTCAAGTCACAGCTGTACAGGGCTCGCGCCCAGGCCGTCGCCGGCCAGGAGGCGCTGCAGGAGAACCGGCAGCTGCGCAAGCTGGTCGCGCTCGACGAAAACCCGCCGCTTGCCGCCTCGGCCTACAAGGAGGTCGTCGCCCGGGTGATCTCCCGCTCACCAACGGTCTGGCGCTCCAGTGTCACCCTCGACGTCGGCAGCGACGACGGCGTCCGCGTCGACGACCCGGTGATCAGCGGCGACGGCCTGGTCGGCCGCATCGCCTCGGCCACGGCGGGTTCTTCGCAGGTGATGCTGCTCACCGACCACGCCAGCGCGATCTCGGCCAAGGTGCTGCCGAGCGGGGTGCAGGGCGTGGTCAAGCCCGAAGTCGGCAACCCCGAAGAGCTGATCCTCGACTTCATCGACTCGACCAAGCACGTGCACGGCAGCCAGGCCGTGGTCACTGCCGGCTGGCGCGCCCAGGGCCTCGCCTCGCTCTTCCCGCCGGGGCTGCCGCTCGGCGAAGTGACCAGCGCCTCGATCGTCGAACAGGAGGCCAACGAACAGGTGCAGATCCGCCCCTACGCCGACCTGCGCAACCTCGATCTGGTCCAGGTCCTGACCGGGGGGTCGCGAGGGTGATCGTCACCCCCAAGATCCTCGTCCGCGTCGTCGCGATCGGCCTGATCGGCGTGCTGCTGCAGCTCTCCTTCTTCTCCCAGGTCGAGCTCTTTCACGTCAGCCCCGACATCCTGCCGGCGCTCGTCGTCTGCCTCGGGCTGCTCGGCGGCAGCATGGCCGGCGCGGTCAGCGGCTTCGCGATCGGCTTCTTCGTCGACTGCCTGCTGGTCGAGGCGCTCGGCATCACCTCGCTGGTCCTGCTCGCGATCGGCTACCTCGCCGGCCTCTTCCGCGAGCGCTTCGAGGTCCACAGCTCGCTCGTCCCGGCGCTGCTCTGCATGGGCCTGACCCTGCTCGCCGAGCTTGGCTTCGGCCTGATCCAGATCATGTTCGGCCTCGACGCCCCGATCAGCGTCCTGATCCTGCGCGACCTGCTGCTGAAGAGCGTCTACGCCTTCTTCCTCGGCTGGCCCACTTACCTGCTCGTGCGGCGCGTCCTGCGCCCTGCCCTGGTCGAGGAACCACGGGTGCACCGACGCCGACAGCCGACGGTTCTAGGGACGTGAGCGCGATGGCGGGTATGCCTCTGCGGGAATTGACACCCCATGCGCTTCGCGCAAGGGGTGAATCTCGTGCGCGGCTGACGCCCGCGCATTCACCGGATTGCATTTCCGCCGCTTCGCGACATTCCCGCAGAGGCATACCCGCTACCCCGCTCAGGGTCCCCCAAGCTCAAGGCCCCCCAGGAGGAGGCGTCGCTTTCGCCTCAAGCGCCAGCATCGAGCCTGCCACACGTGCGCGAAGCTTTTCGGCATCCGATGCCGACTTCGCTCAAGCTTGTCGACCCTGGAGCCCTTCCCCGGGCTTCGTAGCGTCGGGTTGCTGGGCCGTGTCGAGAGGAGGGGTCTGGGCGCCCTCCAGTCGAATGTCGCGAAGCGGCCGCTGCACCGTGTTTCGAGGCGCGGCGCAGCCGCGCTCTCAGATTGTCGCTAAGCGCCGCCAGGCGCGTGCGATATCAATTCGACTGGAGGGCGCCCAGACCCCTCCCCCCACAAGCCCCAGAAGTCGAGAGAATCACCTGGAGAGCGTCTGATGTACCTCCGCTCCGACGAGCGCGGCCCCGCGATGAGCAACCGCTTGGCGCTGCGGATCGCCCTCTTTGGCGGCTTTGCTGTCGTGCTCTTTGCCGTCCTCTTCTTCCGCCTCTGGCTGCTGCAGGTGATCGACGGCGAAAAGTATTTGGCCGAAGCGAAGAACAACCGCACCCGCTCCTACCGGGTCAGCGCTCCGCGCGGCGAGATCCTCGACCGCAACGGCAAGGTCATGGTCGCCAACCGGACCAGCCTGGCGCTGCAGGTTAATCCGCGCAAACTCCCAGCCAACCCGGCCCAGCGCCAGACCGAGCTCTCCCAGCTCGCAGAGCTCACCCACAGCACCCTGCCCCGCCTGCGCCGCACCATGCACGAAGAGCTGAAGCTGGCTCCCGCCGCGCCGGTGACGCTGCGTCGCGACGTTGGTCACTACCTCGTCTACTACCTGCAGGAGAACCAGGACCGCTTCCCCGGGGTCGAGGTGCAGCGGGTCTTCGTCCGCGCCTATCCGGACGGCACTTTGGCCGCCCACATCCTCGGCAACGTCGGCGAGATCTCCCCCGAAGAGCTGAAGGAGCCGCGCTTCAAGGGCCTGCAGCCGGGCGACGAAATCGGCCAGGACGGGGTCGAGGACACCTACGACCGCTTCCTCCGTGGCCAGACAGGCCTGACCCGGGTGCAGGTCGACGCGCTAGGCCAGCCGACCCCGAACGGGCGCCTCGTCGCCAAGCCGCCGCAGCCTGGCGACAGCCTCAAGCTCTCGATCGACACCGACGTGCAGGCGGCGGGTGAGGCGGCGTTGGCCGAACGCGGCCTGCCGGGTGGCTTCATCACGATGGACGTCCACACGGGCGAAATCCTCGGCCTCGGCTCGTTCCCGACCTTCGAACCGGCCCTCTTCACCAGGCCGCTGACTCAGGCGCAGGTCGATGAGACCTACCGCAACCCGGCGGCGCCGCTCGCCGACCGGGCGATCGCCGGCCTCTATCCGACCGGCTCGACCTTCAAGCCAATCACGGCGATCGCGGCGCTGGAAAGCGGCAACCTGCAGCTGAGCGAATCGATCGAAGACACCGGCCAGCTGGTCGTCGGCGGTCAGGTCTTCAAAAACGCCGGCGAAGCGGCCAACGGGACGGTCAGCCTCGTCAGTGCGCTCGAAGTCTCCTCGGACGTTTTCTTCTACACGCTCGGCCTGCGCATGTGGGACAGCGGCGAGCTCCAGCACTGGGCGCACGCGCTCGGCATCGGACGGCCGACCGGCATCGACCTGCCGGGCGCCGAAGAAGGCCTGCTGCCCTCCCAGCACTGGCGCAACCAGCTCTACAAGGAAGGCGAAACCGAACGGCCCTGGTCCGCCGGCGACAACATCCAGCTCGCCACCGGTCAGGGCGACCTGCAGACCAACCCGCTGCAGATGGCGGTCGCCTACGCGACGCTCGCCAACGGCGGCACGGTCGTCACCCCGCACGTCGGCCTGCAGGTCGACGACGCGGCCGGCCGGGTGCTGAAGGAATTCGGTCCCAAGTCGCGCCGGCACGTCCAGATGAACCCCGAATACCGGGCGGCGATCTTGGAAGGGCTGCACGACGCCGCGCAGAACGGCGCCGGCACCTCGTTCTCGGTCTTCGGCAGCTTCCCGATCCCGGTTGCCGGCAAGACCGGCACCGCCCAGCGCCCCCCGCACGCGGACCAGTCCTGGTACGGCGTTCTCGCCCCGTACCCGAATCCGCGTATCGTCACCTTCGTGACCATGGAGGAAGGCGGCTTCGGCGTGGAATCGGCAGCGCCCGCGGCAAGGAAGATCCTCGAAGCGTATTTCGCCGGACGGCTCGCCAAGGAAGCGCAACCCGAAGGGGGCGAAGGAGGCTGATGTACGCGACCCGCGCCCGCCGCGCCCGCCCCGAGCCCTTCGCCTTCCACCCCGGCATCGCCGAGCGCCTCGGCCTGCCCTACATGGACGGCATGCTGGCGTTCTCAGCAGCGACCCTCGCCGCCTTCAGCGTCTTCACCCTGGCCCAGGCGACCAAGCACGACGTGCCCGGCAACCCGTATTACTACGTCGATCGCCAGGCAATCTACGGCGTGCTCGGGCTGGTCGGCATGTACCTGCTGACGCGCATCGACTACTCCCGATTCCGCGAGCTCCGCGTCGGCCTCTACACTTTCCTTTGCGTCAGCATCTCGCTCGTCTTCGTCTTCGGCTTTGCCGCGCGGGGCTCGCGCCGTTCTTTTGAACTTCCTTTCTTCAGTTTCCAGCCATCTGAGCTCGGCAAGCTCCTGCTAGTGCTTGCGCTTGCGGGGTTCGTCATCGATGGCGCCAGGAACGGGTCGGATTGGCAGCGCACGGTGCGCTACCTCTGCCTCGGCCTGGCACCGGCTGCGCTCGTCTTCCTTCAGCCGGACCTCGGCACCGCTTTGGTGTTCGGGGCGATCACCCTCGCCGTGATGTACGTGGGGGGCGTCCGCTGGACGCACTTCGCGGTGATCGGCGCGGCCCTCGTCGCTTTGACAGCGGCGGTCCTCGTGCTGGCGCCCGCAGTTGGGACGCCGGTTCTCAAGGGCTACCAGGAACAGAGGCTGACCTCTTTCCTGCATCCCAGCGCGGACCCCAGCGACGCGGGCTACCAGCAGAACCAGGCCAGGATCGCAATCGGCTCCGGTGAGAAGACCGGCCGAGGCGATCGGGCCACCCAGACGCGGCTCGACTTCGTCCCTGAGCGGCACACCGACTTCATCTTTGCGGTGATCGGTGAGCGCTACGGATTTACGGGAGCCGCGTTGGTCCTATCCCTATACGCCCTGCTGATCTGGCGGGCGCTGCGGATTGTGACGCTCTCGAAGAACTCCTACGGGACCCTTGTGGCTGGCGGCATTGCCGGCATGCTGCTCTTTCAGGTCTTCGTAAACGTGGGGATGAACCTGGGGATCATGCCGATCACCGGGATTCCCCTGCCGTTGATGAGCTACGGCGGGTCGTCTGTTCTGGCGACCTTCCTGGCGATCGGGGTGCTGCAGAGCGTCCACATGCAAGCGCGGCTCAGCCAGAAAGGCAGGTTCGCCTGGTGATCCCTGGAAGGACACCGGCGTGCGTACCTACTCTGAACTGAGCTGAATCAATGAAAAAGACAATTCTGGTCTCCGCCGATCGCGGCGAGACCCGTGTGGCCGTCCTCGAGTCGAAGACCAAAGGCGGCAACCGCGACGTCGCGGAGCTCTACATCGAGCGCCGCGGCCGGCGATCCATCGTCGGCAACATCTACAAGGGCAAGGTCGACAACGTCCTGCCCGGTATGGAGGCCGCCTTCGTCGACATTGGCCTCGAGCGCAACGGCTTCCTCCACGTCGACGAGATCGTCCTGCCGGGGGGTGAGCAGGCGCCGAGGCGCGGCCGCGGCAAAGGCCGCCGCATCGACGAGCTGATCAAGCCCGGCCAGGAGATCATGGTGCAGGCGGTCAAGGACCCGCTCAAGACCAAGGGCGCGCGGCTCTCGATGAACGTCTCGATCGCCGGCCGCTACCTGGTCTACGCGGCGCAGGGCAGCGGCGTCGGCGTCAGCCGGCGGCTCTCGGACTCCGAGCGCGACCGCCTTCGCAAGATGGTCGACCGCACCTACAAAGGCCCGGGTGGGCTGATCGTCCGCACCGCCGCCCACGGGGCGAAAAAGGCCGACTTCGTGCGCGAGATTGGCTACCTGCATAAGCTCAACGACGTGCTCGAGCGGCGGATCGAGCAGACCGAGGCGCCGGACCTCGTCTTCCAGGAGGCCGACCTGCCGGTCCGCGTCCTGCGCGACGTCTTCCTCAGCGACTTCGAAAAAGCGATCATCGACTCGCCCAAGCAGCACGAACGGGTGACCAGCTTCTTCCAGCGCACCGCGCCGGAGCTGGTCGACGGGGTCGAGCTGTACGAGGGGCACCAAGCCGCTGTTCGAGAAGTGGGGGATCGACAAGGAAATCCAGTCGACCCTCGGCCGCCGCGCCGACCTGCCCTCGGGCGGCTACCTGATCATCGACTACGCCGAGGCGCTGACCGTGATCGACGTCAACAGCGGCAGCTTCACCGGCCGCGGCAAAGGCGGCCTCGAGGAGACGATCACCCGGGTCAACACCGAGGCGGCCGAGGAGGCGGTGCGGCAGCTGCGCCTGCGCGACATCGGCGGCATCATCGTCATCGACTTCATCGACATGGCCCGGGCTCGCAACCGTGACAAGGTGCTGAAAACGCTGCGCAAAGCGCTCGACGCCGACAAGTCGAAGAGCTACGTGGTCGAGGTCTCGCCGCTCGGCCTGGTCGAGATGACGCGCCAGAACGTCACCGACGGGGTGCGCGAGATCCTCACCGCGCCCTGCCCGACCTGCGAGGGCGAGGGCGTCGTGCTCTCGGCCGAGACGGTCGCGCTCGACGCGATGCGGCGCCTGCCGGACATCGCGGCGGGCGCCAAAGACGCCGAGGCGCTGCTGATCCGGGTCCACCCGAAGGTCGCGGCCGAGCTGATCGATCCCGAGAGCGGCCTGGCCGAGCTCGAGGCCGAGAGCGGCAAGCAGTTCCACTTCGAGGGCGGCGACGCGCTGGCGATCGACACCTTCGAGGTGGTCGAAACCGGCAGCCGGGCGGAGATCGAGGAGCGGGCGCTGCCCTTCAAGGTCGGCGAGGAGGTGCTGGTCAAGATCGACGAGCCGCACATGTACAACGCCGACGACGCCGTCGCCCGCGTCGACTCCTACATCGTCAGCGTCACCGGCGGCGGCCGCTTCGTCGGCGAGCGCAAACTGGTGCGGATCGAGCGGGTCGAGCGGGCCGCCGCGGTGGCCTCGCTGCCGGGGGTCGAGCTGACCAACGGCAGCGCTAACGGCGCGGAGAACGGCTCCGAGCTAGAATCCTCCGCCTCGCGCAGTCGCCGCCGTGGCCGCAGGGGCGGTCGTGGTCGGTCACGTTCAAGCCAAGGCAGCAAGGACGAATGAACACGTACGCAGTCATAGAGACGCGGTGGCAAGCAGTACAAGGTCGAGAAGGGCACCTCGCTGCTCGTCGACCGGCTGACCGCCAAAGAGGGCGACAAAGTCGCCCTGCGGCCGGTGATGTTCCGCGACAAAGAGGTCGTCGCCGGGGCCAAGGAGCTGGAGAAGGTCAAGGTCGAGGCGACCGTGACCGAGCACCTGCGCGGCAAGAAGATCAAGGTCTTCAAATACAAGCCGAAGAAGGGCTACCGCCGCCGCGCCGGCCACCGCTCCGAGCTGACCAAGCTCGAGGTGACCGAGGTGAGGATGGGGGCTGCGGCCAAGAAAGCGGCTGCGGCGAAAAGAGCCGGCCAAAGAGAAACCGGCCGAGGCGAAAACCGGCCGAAAAAGACCGGCAAAAAACCCGCCGCCAAAAAAGGCCGCAAAAAGCCGCCAGCCGAAAAAAGCTGCGGCCAAAAAACCAGCCGCGACAAAGCCGAAAGCCAAAAAAAGCTAAACCCGCTGCTAAAAAGGATTCTGACGATGGCTCATAAGAAGGGACTCGGCTCAAGCCGCAACGGACGCGAATCCAACCCCAAGATGCTCGGGGTCAAGGTGTTCGCGGGGCAGAAGGTCTCCGGCGGCGAGATCATCGTCCGCCAGCGCGGCACCCGCTTCTGGCCTGGCGACGGCACCGGCCTCGGCCGCGACCACACGATCTTCGCGACGCGGCCGGGGACGGTCGAGTTCAAGTCGGCTCGCAAGGGTCGGACGATCTCGGTTCTTCAGGACTGACTTTGGAGCGGGGGAGGGCTCGGCGCCCCCTCCCAAAACGCTCGGCAGGAGCCTCGCTTGAGTGTTTTGGGAGGGGGCGACCGAGCCCTCTTCGCGATCCAGGGTGTCCCGCAGCACGTCGGCCCCGCCGCTTTCCGAGGTGCAACGTTTTGTGGTCCTCGTGGAGCCGCAATGCGTTACACCTCGTGAAGCTGATGTACGACAAGGCGAAGATCTGGGTTGAGGGTGGGGCCGGGGGGAACGGGTGCGTCAGCTTTCGCAGGGAGGCTCATGTGCCGAGGGGCGGGCCCGATGGTGGGGATGGCGGGCATGGCGGGGACGTTGTGCTGGTCTGTGACGCCTCCAAGCGGGATCTGGGGGCGCTTGAAGGGGAGCAAGCATTTTCGGGGCGGGCGGGGGAAGCATGGGGAAGGGTCGAACCGGCACGGGGGGCGGGGCGAGGACAGGGAGATCTTGGTTCCGGCTGGGACTCAGGCTGAGGCTGTGGATGGGAGCCGGGTCGATTTGGTCGAGCCTGGGCAGCGGGCTGTGGTGGCTCATGCGCGGGCGTGGAGGGCATGGGAACAAGCGGTTTGCGAACTCGACTCGGCAGGCGCCGCGGTTTGCCGAGAAGGGGACGAGCGGGGAGGAGGGGTGGATCGAGCTGCGGTTGAAGCTGCTTGCTGACGTTGGGCTGATTGGGTTGCCGAATGCGGGGAAGTCGTCGCTTCTCGGCCGTCTTACACGGGCTGCGCCGAAGGTGGCTGACTATCCGTTCACGACCATTTCGCCGGTGCTGGGGACGATCGAAGGCGACGATCGGCAGGCGATCGTGGCTGACATCCCCGGGCTTGATCGAAGGGGCCGCGGAGGGGGCAGGGCTGGGGCACGAGTTCCTCGCCCACGTCGAGCGCTGCGCGATGCTCGTCCACTTGGTCGAGCTGGCGCCGCTGGAGGGAGATCCCGAGGCGAACTACGAGGCGGTGCGGGCGGAGCTGTCGTCCTACGGTGCCGGCCTGGACCAGCTACCGGAGCTGGCCTTGCTCTCGAAGCGGGACCTGCTGCCGGAGGAGGAGGTCGAGGCGGCCCTGGCGGAGTGGCGGGAGCGGCTGGGGGAGGACGGCCTTGGCGTGCTCGCCGCCTCCTCGGCGACCGGCGAGGGCCTGCCGGAGCTGCGCGAGCGCATCCTCGCCGCGCTGCCGGAGACCGCCGTCGCGCGCCCCGAGAGCGGCCCCGAGCAGGCGGCCGAATTCGAGGCCGAGCACCGCGTCTACCGGCCGGCGGGCGAGGGCGGCTACTCGGTCGAGCGCGAGGACGACGGCGCCTACCGCGTCACCGGCCGCGGCGTCGAGCTGCTCTTCGAGCGCCACGACATCCGCAACGAGGAGGCCCTCGCCTACCTCGAGCAGCGCCTCAACGAGATCGGCGTCGTCGCCGCCCTCCGCGCCGCCGGCTTCGAGCCCGGCGACGACGTCCGCGTCGGCGAGCACGAGTTCGAGCTGTATCCGTAGCGGACGCTCCTAGACTGACCCGATGACCCTTGTCGTCAAGCTCGGCTCCTCGATCGTCGCCGCTGACGACGGCGCCCTGCGCGCGGACGTGCTCGACTCGGTCTGCGCCCAGGTGGCCGCTCTCGAGCAGGGCGGGGAGCGGGTGGTGATGGTCACCTCGGGGGCGATCGCCCGCGGCATGCGGCTGATGGGCCTGCCGGTGCGTCCGCGCAGCATGGACGAACTGCAGGCGGCCTCGGCCGTCGGCCAGGGCGACCTCTTCCGCGCCTACGAGAGCCGCCTCGCCGAGCACGGCACCCGCGCCGCCCAGGTGCTGCTGACCGCGGCCGACATCGCCGCCCGCACCAACTACCTCAACGCCCGCCAGACCCTGCGGCGCCTGATCGAGTGGGGGGTTGTGCCGGTGGTCAACGAGAACGACACCACCGCCACCGACGAGATCAACTTCGGCGACAACGACTTCCTCGCCGCCCAGGTGGCGATCCTGCTCGACGCCCGCCTGCTCGTCCTGCTGACCAACACCGACGGCCTCTTCAGCGCCGACCCGGCGGTCGACCCGGAGGCGAAGCGGATCCCGGAGATCTCGGACTTCTCCGAGCTCGAGGGCTTGGAGATCGGCGACCGCACCTCGGCCTTCGGCTCGGGCGGCATGCGAAGCAAGGTCGCGGCGGCTGAGATGGCGAGCGCCTCGGGCCTTCCGGCGGTGGTCTGCAACGGGACCAGCGCCGGGACGCTGACGGCGGCCGCGGCGGGCGATCCGGTGGGCACCACGTTCGCCGCCAGGGCGTCGAAAGCGCCGCGCTTCAAGCTCTGGCTCAAGTACGCCAAGCCGCCGCATGGAAGGCTCGTCGTCGACGACGGCGCCGCGCGGGTCCTGCGCGAGCGGGGGTCGAGCCTGCTGCCGGTGGGGATCACCGGGGTCGAGGGGGACTTCCACGCCGGCGACGCGGTCGAGGTGACCGTCGACGGGGCGGTGATCGGCAAGGGGATCGTCGACTTCTCGTCGGCTGAGCTGGTGCGGGTGATTGGGTTGAAGAGCGAGGCGGTGCGGGAGCGGTTGCCGGATGCGGCCGATGAGGTGATTCACCGGGATCGGTTTGTGCTCGTTTGAGAGCGCGGATGGCGGGGGGAGGGCCGGGGGCCCCTCGCAAAACGCTCGGCAGGAGCCTCGCTGGAGTGTTTTGCGAGGGGCCCCCGGCCCTCCCGGCTACCCTTAGCGGTCCATGGCTGTGACCACGAAAACGGTTGGAGAGAGCTGTGCTGCCGCTCGGCGGGCTGCTCGGGAGCTGGCCGGGGCTTCGACCGGGCACCAAGGATGCTGCGCTTGAAGCGACTGCGCGGCTGCTGGGTGAGCGGATCGGGGAGATTCTCGAGGCGAATGCGGCTGATCTGGCCGATGAGCGGGCCGCTGGGCTGACTGAGGCGCTGCGCGACCGGCTGACCCTGACCGCGGAGCGGGTTGCCGCGATGGCCGATGGGGTGCGAGCCGTTGCCGCGCTAGAGGACCCGATTGGCGAGGAGCTGGAACGGAAGACGCTGGAGAGCGGGCTGGATCTGCGCAAGGTCCGGGTGCCGCTGGGAGTGGTCGCCGTCGTCTACGAGGCGCGGCCTAACGTGACGATCGATTGCGCGGCGCTGACGATCAAGAGTGGGAATGCGATCGTGCTGCGCGGGTCCCATTACGCCGAGCGCTCCAATGCGGCGCTGGCGGCGGTGGCTCGGGAGGCGCTTGCGGAGTCGGGGCTGCCGGAGGATGCGGTGATGCTCGTCCCGGTTGGCGAGGGGCACGGCGACCTGGCGGAGCTGGCGACGCAGGACGGGGTGGTTGACCTGCTGATCCCGCGCGGCGGGGAAGGCCTGAAGAACGCATTGAAGGACGTGGCGACGGTGCCGGTCATCTACGCCGCCGCCGGCAACTGCCACGTCTACGTCCACGCCGACGCGGACCTGGAGATGGCGCGGCGGATCGCGGTCAACGCCAAGACCCAGCGGCCGGGTGTCTGCAATGCGGCGGAGACGCTGCTGGTCGACGCGGCCGTCGCGGAGGAGTTCCTGCCCGCAGCGCTGGCGGAGTTGCGCGAGGCCGGGGTCGAGCTGGTCGGGGACGAGCGCGCGCGTGAGCTGGCCGGCGGAATCGAAGTCGGAGCCGCCGGCGATGCCGACTGGGACACCGAGTACCTCGACCTGAAGCTGGCCGTCGCCGTGGTCGACTCGCTCGACGACGCGATCGCGCACGTCAACGCCCACGGCACCGGTCACTCCGAGGCGATCGTCACCGCTTCGACCGAGGCGTCCGAGCGCTTCACCGCCGGCGTCGACGCGGCCGTCGTCTACGCCAACGCCTCGACTCGCTTCACCGACGGCTTCGAGTTCGGCATGGGCGCCGAGATCGGCAACTCGACCCAGAAGCTGCACGCGCGCGGCCCGATCGGCCTGCGCGAGCTGACGACCTACAAGTACGTCGTCCACGGCGACGGCCAAGTGCGTGAGTAGCGCGGCCGGCGGCGGCATCGGCGTCCTCGGCTCGGCCTTCAACCCGCCGCACCTGGGCCACCTCGCGCTCGCTCAAGAGGCGCTGTGGCAGCTCGACCTCGACGAGGTGATCCTCGTCCCGACCGGCGAGGCGCCGCACAAGCGGATCGCCGACGACCCTGGGCGCGAGCTGCGCCTGGCGATGACGCGGCTCGCCGCGGCCGACGACTCGCGCTTCTCCGTCTCCACCCTGGAGGTCGAGCGCGAGGGGCCGTCCTACACGTATGAGACCTTGGAGCTGCTTGCAAAGGACAGAGGCGACAGGGATCTCGTCTTCGCGATGGGGGCGGACGCGGCGGTCGGGCTGGAGAGCTGGCGCGAGCCGCAGCGGGTGACCGAGCTGGCGCGCCTCGCAGTCGCCCGCCGGGCGGGGATCTCCGAGGCCGATGTCGCCGCCGTCCTGCGCAGCCTCGGCGCCGAGGGCCGGGCGACGATGCTGGAGATGCCGCAGTTCGGCGTCTCCTCCTCGGCGGTGCGCGAGCGGGCAGCGGCGGGACGGCCGCTGCGCTACCTGGTGCCGGAGTCGGTGGCGCGCTTCATCGAAGAGAAGGGGGTCTACGGGCGTGGCTGAGGATCGGGCGAACAGCTCCGAGGCGCTGGCGCGGCGGCTCGCCGAGCTGGCCGATTCGAAGGCGGCGAGCGAGATCGTCGTGCTCGACATGCGCGACCTCGTCTCCTACACCGACTTCCTGACGATCTGTACGGCGCGCAACGAGCGCCAGGCACGGGCGATCGCCGACGAGGCCAAGCTGCGCCTCAAGCAGGAGCAGAAGCTGCTCCCCGCCGGCTCGGAGGCGGCCGAATCGGCGGGCTGGATCGTGCTCGACTACCTCGACTGCGTGCTGCACGTCTTCACCGAGGAGG
Organism: uncultured Solirubrobacterales bacterium; assembly: GCA_963778715.1. GTDB lineage: Bacteria > Actinomycetota > Thermoleophilia > Solirubrobacterales > 70-9 > VRUE01. The sequence continues at coordinate 210,202 of CAVZVK010000011.1, read as the reverse complement.
CCCGGCAGCGCTTCCAGCTCGAGGATCTCTGGCGCGAGGCGCCGAAGCTGGATCTGCCGGACGGCGCCGATGGCGTCCGGGGGCACCTTTACGGTGCCGCGCATGGGTAGCTTCAAGCGGTCGTTCCTCGGCTACCGCCGCTCCGATGTGGACGCGGCGCTCGCGGAGCGTGACGCCCGCAACTGGGCGCTGGAGCGCGACGCCGAAGAGGCGTCGGCTCTCTGCATTGAGGCGACCAGGGCGGCAGCCCGGGCAGAGGAAGAGCTTTCCTCGCTCTCGGCGATGGTGATCGAGCGCGAACGCGAGATCCGCGGCCTGCACCAGCGCCTGCTCGAGGCCAACGAACGCCACGATCGCAACGTCGCCTCGCTGGAGTCGGTCTCCTCGCGCCTGGAGGAGATCCAGGCGCAGGCGCGCGGCCAGGCGACCCGGATCAGGATGAAGGCGCTGCGCGAGGCGGTCGAGGTCGGCCGTCGGGCGCAGGAGCTGAGCGAAGTGCAGACCGATGCTGTCGACCCCCACCCGTCCCGAGCGCCGAACGGGAATGGCAACGGCCACGCCGAGGCTGCCGCCGAACGACCTCTTCCAGGGCCTGGTCAAAGTCGAGATCGGCCCGCTCGACGACTTCTCCCAGCTGGTCGGCTTCGAGGACGCCGCGGGCCAGATCGACGCCACCGCGGAGATCTCGGTCGAGCGCTTCTCCGAGGGTCGCGCCACCCTCTCGATGCGCCTCGACGAACCGGTCGAGCTGCTGCGCGAGCTGGAGCAGCGCTCCCCGCTCGACTTCCGCGTCCGCCGCACCGCAGACGACAACCTGATCCTCGACGTCGACGACGACCCCGAGCAGCGCGCCGCCTAGCCACTCCTCGCCGCTACCCTTACCTTCCCCGGCGCCCTGGCGGAGTGGCTACGCAGCGGCCTGCAAAGCCGTTTACACCGGTTCGATTCCGGTGGGCGCCTCTTTAAGCGTGTGTGGTTTGAGCTTATTTAGGCCTGTGAAGCGGTCGCTCGCCACTAGACTATTCGCAATGAGCGCATGTGGCCGGGGGGCGCGTCTGGCGTTCGCGGATTCGGGGATCGGGACGGCGAGTGCGGTTGTCGTAGCTGTCCTTCTGCTTGCGTTTGCCCTGCCTGTGGCGAACGCCGGCGGCGCTGCGGTGCCAGCCGGGCGGGTGCGCGGCGCGATCGGCTTCTGGACGGCGGCGCGGATGAGGCAGGCGCAGCCGCTCGAGGTTCGCCGGCAGGGGCGGCCTCAGATCGCGATGCGGGGCCCGGTGGCGCCGTCCTCGCTCGGGCCGAGAATCCTGCCGCCCTCGTCGCCCGGCGGCGAAGCCAGCGCCAGCTCGAAGTTCGAAACGGTGGCCGATCCGACCGCCGTGCAGTCGCGGATCAACGGGGCGATCTTCATCGAGACGCCGTTTGGCCTCGGCCGCTGCTCCGGCACCGCGGTCAACTCGCCGAACTTCAGCGTCGTCTTCACCGCCGGGCACTGCGTCAACACCGGCGGCTCGCTTGGCCGCTGGCTCAGCTTCCGCTGGGTCTTCGTGCCCGGCTACCGCTACGGGCAGCGGCCCTTTGGCGTCTTCCCGGCGAAGTGGATTGACACGACGCGGCAGTGGCGCAAGACGGGCAGTGAGAACTTCGACGTCGGGGCCGCCGTCGTCACCCGCAACGGACGCGGCGAGCTGCTCGGCAAGGCGGTCGGCGGAGCCGGCATCGCCTGGGGCCTGAAAACGCGACAGGTGTTCGACGTCCACGGCTATCCGGCGGAAGAACCGTTCGACGGCGAAACGCAGCAGCTCTGCTCGCAGACGCCTTTCCTCGGCCACGACACCCTCTCGTTCCTCTCGCCGGGCCCGCTCAACCTGGCGGTCGACTGCGACGTGACCGGTGGGGCGTCGGGCGGCGGCTGGACGATCCGCGACGGGGTCCTCAACAGCGTCACCAACTACGGCTACGGCGATGACCCGAACACCGACTTCGGCGCCTACTTCGGCGATGAAGTCGCCAAGCTCTTTCACCGGGCGGCGAGCGTCAAATGAGGGGAGCCGCGCTCAAATGCTCGTTGCTCGCGCTACTGGTGCTGGCCTCGTTCCCCGCGGCCAGCGGGGCGGCCGGGCTCGACATTCCCTCTGCCGTGCCGCCGCAGTTTCGCGCGCTGGTGCGAGAGCGGCTGCACATGTCCAAGCCTCATGGTCACGGCGAATACCGCTTCGACCTCCCAACGAAGCAGGGCTACGATCTGTCGGTGATCGCGATCGGCGACGTGGTCGTCCTCGAGGCGATTCGTGCCTCGGATAAGCCGACCGGACACGACAAGTCACCGCTGCGCAGCGGCGCTGTCACCGCCTATCTCGCGCGCGGGACCGTCACGCCAAACGCGGATCGAGGCCTCCTTCGGCGACTTCGGGCGGGTGGCGGTCAAGTTCCGGCCCTCGGGGCGGATCGCGACCTCGAAGCCGCGGCGGCGCTGCCGGGGCGCCGATCACTACACCAGCCGCCTCGGTGTCTTCGTCGGCAACGTGCGCTTTCGCGGCGAGAACCACTACGTCGCGGTGCGCGCCCATCGGGTGAAAGGGCGAATCCGCAGCCCACTCCAACTCCATTGCGCCTTTCGCTTCCCGCCACCGCCGCGGCGAGCGGCGCGTCCCGTCAGGGAACTGCCGAGCTTCTCCCCGACCGTCCTCGCCGCCGGGCGCAGGCAGGCCCTGTCGGCGACCGAGCTGTTCTCCCTGCAGCTCGGCAGGCGAACCCTCTTCCTGGCGGTGACCGAACAGAGCCGGGGCGCGATGGCCGAGGTGCGCTACGCGCTCGCAGTCGCCCCAAACAAGGACTTCAGCTTCAACGAAGAGCTCAACCACGCGGTCCTCGATCCGCCGAGGCCGTTCCGCGGCAAGGGCGTCTACACGGCGGCCGCGGACGGGACCACGTCCTGGGGCGGCTCGCTGTCGGTCTCCTTCCCCGGCGCTCCGCGCCTGCCGCTCGCCGGGCCGGAGTTCGACGTGGAGCTGTCCACCGGCTTCTGAAGATGACCCCGCGCGATCAGACGATCGTGCTGTTCGGGGCCACGGGCGACCTGGCCCGGCGCAAGCTGCTGCCGGGGATCTTCCACCTCTTCGAGGCGGGACTGATGCCCGAGCGCTTCACCCTGATCGGCGCCGCGCGCGGCGCTCTCACCGACGAGGAGTTCGCCGAGCTCGCCCGGGAGGCCGTCTGCGAGTCCGGTCGCAGGCCGATGGTCGGAGAGTCGTGGAACCGCTTCGCCAAGTCGCTTCGCTTCGTCTCCCTCGGCGACGGCTTCGATCGCCTCGGCGAGGTCGTGGGGGAGTCCCGCCAGGAGCTCGACGACCCCCAGCTGCTGCACTATCTCTCGCTGCCGCCCGCCGCCACCGCCGGAGTCGTTACCGGGCTGGGGAGCCAGGGCCTGGGCGAGGACGCGCGCGTAATCCTGGAGAAGCCGTTCGGCCGCGACCTCTCCTCGGCGCGGGAGCTCGACGCGCTCGTGCACTCGGTCTTCGGCGAGGACCAGATCTTCCGCATCGATCACTACCTCGGCCGGGAGGCGGTGCAGAACCTGCTGGCGCTGCGCTTCGCCAACGGCATGTTCGAGCCGGTCTGGAACCGCAACCACATCGACCACGTTCAGATCGACGTGCCGGAGACGCTCTCGATCGAGATGCGGGGGAGCTTCTACGAGGAAACCGGCGCCTTTCGCGACATGATCGTCACCCACCTCTTCCAGGTGCTCAGCTTCGTCGCGATGGAGCCGCCGACCTCGCTCAGCGCCAAGGCGCTGATGCTCGAGCGCGAGAAGGTCTTCGACTCGATGAAGGTCCTGGAGCCCGGCGACGTCGTCCGCGGCCAGTACGCCGGGCTACCGCGACGAGGCCGGTGTGGCGCCTGACTCCGACACCGAGACCTTCGTCGCCCTGCGCGCCCTCGTCGACAACTGGCGCTGGGAGGGCGTGCCCTTCTTCCTGCGCTCGGGCAAGCGCCTGGCCGAGACCCACCACCTGCTCACGGTCGCCTTCTCCGAGCCGCCACGCCGCATGTTCCCGCTCGATTGCAGCCAGGTGGCGGAGGGGTTCGGCCACGATCACCTCACCTTCGAGCTCGGCGATCCCGGCAGCATCTCGGCGACCTTCCTGGCCAAGGTGCCGGGGCCGAAGATGCAGCTCGGCCAGGCCCACATGCGCTTCAGCTACGCCGACAGCTTCGGCGGGCCGGAGTGCGGCGCTCGACGCCTACGAGCGCCTGATCCACGACGTGATGGTCGGCGACCGCACGCTGTTCACCACATCCGGCGGCGATCGAGCGCCTCTGGGAAGTGGCGGACCCGATCGTGCGCGAACCGGCGCCGGCCGAGATCTACGAGCAGGGCTCCTGGGGGCCGGAGGAGACCGAGGCCCTGGTCGCGCCCCACCGCTGGCACGCGCCGAGAGATCACCCCTGAGTGCTGGCCGGCGGCCTCCTCAGAGAGCTGCGCCCGGGTCCTGCCAGGGGTTGTTCATCGGCAGGCGCCGCTTCTGCGAGCGCTTGAAGAGGTAGCAGCCGATGACTCCGTGGCGTATTTCGGAGTGCACGAACTTGCCGGTGACCAGCTTCCAACCCTCGACGGTCACCGCGTTCAAGATGTCGACTGGATCGGTGGTTTCGCGGGCGGGTGAGCCGACCGGTCCGGGGATAACAGTCGGCTCGAGCTCGTTGATCTCGAGTTCGTACTGGAAGAGCCGATGCCCGCGCTTGTACGCGAGGCGCGCCCGTCCAGCCGGTGTCTGGAAGAAGGCCTCCTTGGCCGTCTCGGCCGAAGCCAGCTGCCTCGCGCGCGCCTTCTCTTCGGCACGCTCTTCGCGAGCGGCCTTGCCCCGGCTCGCTCGGTCGCGAAGCGACGGCAGGCGCAAGCCCCATCGCCTGTCCGGGGTGGCGGCTGCCTCCCCGGCCGGGCGCTCGGCCTCCCTCGTCTGGGGGGACCGGAAGCCGACGAGGATCTGCTTCTGTTCGCTCATCGCGTCCACATTACGGAAACGCGTGGAAGAAGGTTCGTTTTTCGCACCGTAGTCCAACATTTGGTCAGTTTGAACGGAAAAGGGCCCCGTACGGGGCCCCCTGTTTCCGAAGGACGTGCCACCAGCGAAGCTCGTGTTCCCTGGCTCGTCAGTCCTCAAGCCTTAATCGGCAGCTACTGCTAAAGACACCGAGTTAGTTGGAAAGTTGCACTGCCAAGAAAGTTGCACTGCATGTATCGATCCCCGCCGAGGCCGGCTGGTGCGTGATCGGCCACAGATCGAGTGCGGCTTTACCGCTGCTAGATTCAGGTTCCCGGGGCGTATAGCTCAGTTGGGAGAGCGCCGCCTCGACAAGGCGGAGGTCACTGGTTCGAGCCCAGTTACGCCCATCGTCCCGGCCCCGGTCGCCGTTTTCAGACCCCGGCTGGCATCCGCACCTCGGCGAGCCGAATGCTGTTGCCGGAGGGGTCGCGGAAGGCCGAGTCGATCCCGTAGGGACGCTCCTCGGGCGCTTCGCTGAACTCGACCCCGCGCGCCTTCAGCTCCTCATAGGAAGCCTGGCAGTCGTCGGTGGTGAGGAAGACGGTGCCGGCGAAGCCCTTGGCCATCAGGCCGCGGACCTGCCCGGCGGTCTCCTCGTCCATCACCGGCGGGCCGGGGATGGCCATCAGCACGATCGAGACGTCCTCCTGTCCCGCCGGGCCCACGGTCAGCCAGCGGAAGTCGCCCATCTCGGCGAGCGTGACGTCGGCGCGGACCTCCATGCCGACCTTCTCGGTGTAGAAGGCGAGCGCCTCGTCCTGGTCGTGCACCCACAGCTGCGCGTTGGCGATCCTGATCATCGTCGTCTCCTTTGATTCGAACGGAAAGGTCGACGGCGATGCTAGGCGCGGGCCGGGGCGTTGTCTTCTCGAAACGTGCGGTGTTGGGGCCGAGCGTAGGCGCGGACCACGCAGCCGGGGATCAGGGCGTTGCGGGCGGCCGGCGGGTGGGCGGCGCGATAGGCGGTCGGGGACTGCTCGAAGGTGCGGCTGAAGCTGGTCGTGAACGAGCCGACGCTCTGCAGGCCGACGGAGAAGCAGATGTCGGCGACAGAGCGGTCGGTCGTCCGCAGCAGCGCCGCCGCCCGCTCCAGCCGGCGCGTCAGCAGGTAGGCGTGGGGCGAATCGCCGAAGGCCTGCTTGAACTCGCGGCTGAAATGGGCCTTGGAGAGCCCGGCGGCGGCCGCTAGGTCGTCGACCTCCAGCGGCTCGGCGTAGCGGGCGTCTGCAAGGTCCTTGGCGCGCAGCAGGTGGCGGGCGGGAGGGACGAACGCCATCCAGGCAGTCTAGGCTCGCGGCCTCGTGGTCGGAACCTACGCAGCCGTGCTGGTCGTCTGCGCCACCTCGTTGACGATCGGCCAGGCGGCGATCGCGCTCTGCGGGGTGCGGCATTGGTCGTGGCTGGCGCCGCCCGTCGGGCTGGCCTTGCTCATGGCTGTCTGCTGGGGCACCTTGCGTCTGCCCGGCGAGGGGACGATCTCGGCGGTCGTCGTCCTGCTGCTCGTCGCGGCATCGGTCGCCTACCTCTGGCGTCGGCTCGAGGCCGGGGGGGAGGCGGCCCGCATCGGCGGCCCGGTGGCGCTACTCGCCCTCGTGGCGGCCTCGCTTCCTTTCGTCGTCGAAGGCCGCTTCGGCATCCTCGGCACCGGCTTCAACCCCGACATGTCCCAGCACCTGCTGGCCGCCTCCCGGCTCGCCGACGGCCAGGGCTCCCAGCTCCTGCACCAGGGCTATCCCCTCGGCCCTCACGCGATCGTCGTCGCCCTGACCAAGGGCCTTGGCGTCTGCCTCGTCCAGGGCTTCAGCGGCCTAACCGTCGCCGTCGCGGTTCTGGCGTCTCTGACCGCCCTGACGGCTTTCCGAGATCAGCCGTTGTTTCTCCGGGTCCCCGCGGCCCTTGTGGTCGGCCTCACCTACATGGCCGCCTCCTACCTCGCCCAGGGCTCCTTCAAGGAGACGATCCAGGCCCTCTTCTTCCTGGCCTTCGTGCTGGCCCTGCGCGAGTCCTCGAGCCCCGCTTGGCGGCAGCTCCCGCTGCGCTTCGTCCCGGCAGCGATCCTGGCGGTCGGCAGCGTCTACGCCTACAGCTTCCCGGGCCTGATCTGGCTGGGCGCTGCTCTGGTCGTCTGGCTGGCGCTTGGAGAGGGCACTGCCGGCCAGGCCGATGCTGCTCGCGCTCGGTGTGTTCGCGGTTCTCGTGGCTCCCGAGGTCGGGCGGATGATCGACTTCCACTCGTTCGAGACCTTCGACCCCAACGGCCCCGGCCTCGGCAACCTCTTCGGTCAGATCTCGCCCTTCGAGGCCCTCGGGATCTGGCCCTCGGGCGATTTCCGCCTCTCGCCCGGCGATGGCGCCGTGCCGGCGCTCGGCTACTTCCTCGGCGCCGCCTTCGCGCTCGATCCTGCTGCTCTACGGGCTGGTCCTCTCCTGGCGCCGCCGCGAAACCGCGCTGATCGCCGGCCTCGCCGCTGCGGCACTCGCCTACGCAGCCGCGCGCATCGGCGGCACGCCGTACACCGCCGCCAAGGCGATCGAGATCGGCGCTCCCGTGGCCGTCCTCGCCATCGTCCTGCCCCTGCTGCGCCGCCCGGTCGCCTGGCTCTACCTGCTCGCCGCGGGTGGCTGCTCACTCCTGGCACTCGCCAACGCCCCCGTCGGCCCCACGTCCTACAGCCCGGCTCTCACCGGCCTGCGCTCGACGGTTGGCGAAGGCCCAACGCTGGTCCTCGCCTCCCAGCAACTGCTCGCCGAGGAACACGGCACCCCCTACATCGCCTGGGAGCTGCGCGGCGGCCGCGTCTGCATCGCCTCGAGCGAGGAAGCCGGCTCCCACCCGCCGCCAGGCGTTCGCTTCGTCATCTCCGAAGGCGACTCCAGACGACCTCCGTTCGCCGGGATTCCGGATCGCCCGCGTTGCCCATCCCTATGTCCTCTGGAGACGAACGACCTCGATCCGCGGCGAGAGCCCCTGCCCCCTGATAGCCGTCCGCCAGGCCCGTCAAGGCGCGCCGGACTGAGCGCCGCGACGTCACCGAACTCACAGTACGTCGCCGTGGGGGGGTAGCATGGCCGGATCGAGGCGGCGACCGGGAAGATCACTGTGAGCCTGCCCGACGGGACGCCGTTGGAGCTGAGCGAGGGCGCCTCGGGCGCCGACGCGGCGGCGGCGATCGGGCCCGGGCTGGCCAAGGCGGCGCTGGCGATCCGGGTTGGAGGCGAGCTGCGCGACCTCTCCGCCACCCTTCCCGACGGGGCCAAGATCTCGATCCTCACCGACCGCGATCCGGAGGCGCTAGAGCTGATCCGCCACGATGCCGCGCATGTGATGGCCGAGGCGGTGCAGGAGCTCTATCCCGGCACCAAGGTGACGATCGGGCCGGCGATCCAGAACGGCTTCTACTACGACTTCGATTTCCCCGACGACGTCAAGGTGACCGACGCCGACTTGGAGAAGATCGAGGCGGCGATGCGCGCCCACATCGAGGCCGACGAGGCCTTCGAGCGCCGCGACGTTTCCGTCGCCGAGGCGCGTCGAGATCTTCAAGGCCCAGGGCGAGGACTACAAGGTCGAGCTGATCGACGACCTCGTCGCGAACGAAGGCGTCGAGGTCGTCTCGCTCTACCGCAACGGCCCCTTCGAGGACCTCTGCCGCGGCCCTCACGGCCCCTCGACCGGCCGGATCAAGGCGATCAAGCTCAGCTCGCTCGCCGGCGCCTACTGGCGCGGCGACGAGAAGCGCCAGATGCTGACCCGGATCTACGGCACCGCCTTCTTCTCCAAGAAGGACCTCGCCAAGCACCTGGAGCTGATCGAGCAGGCGAAGAAGCGCGACCACCGCCGCCTCGGCCCCCAGCTCGGCATCTTCATGCTGCGCGAGGAGGCGCCGGGGATGCCGTTCTGGCTGCCCAACGGCACCACCCTGCTGCACCTGATCGAGGACCGAGGTCCAGGCCCAGCTGCGCAAGCGCGGCTACAAGGAGATCGCCACCCCGCAGGTTCTCGACGAGGAGCTCTGGCACCGCTCCGGGCACTGGGACAACTACCGCGACGACATGTACTTCATGCAGTCCGACGAGAAGCGGCTGGCGCTGCGGCCGATGAACTGCCCCGGGGCCTGCCTCGTCTTCGACTCCGAGCGCCACTCCTACCGCGAGCTGCCGCTGCGCCTGGCCGAGTTCGGCCGGGTCTCGCGCAACGAGCGCGAGGGTGTCCTGCACGGGCTGCTGCGGGTGCGCGCCTTCACCCAGGACGACGCCCACGTCTACTGCACCGAGGAGCAGATCGCCGACGAGGTCGCCGACATCTGCGAGGCGATCGACGAGCTCTACGCCCGCTTCGGCTTCGAGGACGTGCGGGTCGAGCTCTCGACCCGGCCGGAGAAGTCGATGGGCTCCGAGGAGCAGTGGGCCAAGGCCGAGGCGGCGCTGACCGAGGCGCTCGAGCGCCAGGGCCGCGAGTACGAGCTCAACCCCGGCGACGGCGCCTTCTACGGGCCGAAGATCGACTTCCACGTCACCGACGCGCTCGGCCGCTCCTGGCAGTGCGGCACCTGCCAGCTCGACTTCCAGATGCCCGAGCGCTTCGACCTCAGCTACGTCGGCGCCGACGACGCGACGCACCGGCCGGTGATGATCCACCGCGCCCTGCTCGGCTCGATGGAGCGCTTCGCCGGCATCCTGATCGAGCACTACGCCGGCCGCTTCCCGGTCTGGCTGGCGCCGGTGCAGGCGATCGTCCTGCCGGTCTCCGACCGCCACGTCGCCTACGCCGAGCGGGTCGCGGCCGAGCTGCGCGAGGCCGGCGTGCGGGTCGAGCTCGACACCCGCTCGGAGTCGGTCGGCAAGAAGATCCGCGACGCCGAGCTCGGCCGCTTCCCCTACATGCTGGTCGTCGGCGACCGCGAGGAGGAGGCCGGTGCGGTCGCCGTGCGCTCGCACGCGGACGGCGAGCTGGGGGCGATGCCGCCGCGGACTTCGCCTCCCGCGTGCGCGCCGAGAGCGCGCCCGCCTGACCCGGTCACTTGCCACCCGCCTTCCTCTGTCTATACTCCGGGAACTTGATCGCAGGCACGCCAAACACCCCGCGCCGCTGAGCGTCCCCGTGCCTCGGTCCCTATCTCTCGTCCTCTTGAAGCTCCACCACTCACTTAGATAGTGCCGGTTCCGCGTAGGTTCGACCGGCGCCCACCAGAGCGCGACACGACTCGGATCAACGAGCGCATCCGCGTCCCCAAAGTCCGCCTGATCGGCGCCGACGGGGAGCAGCTCGGGGTGGTCGAGATCAACGAGGCGCTCAAACGCGCCCAGGACGCCGACCTCGACCTGGTCGAGGTGGCGCCGAACTCGAAACCGCCGGTCACCCGCCTGCTCGACTACTCGAAGTACAAGTACGAGCAGGAGCAGAAGCAGAAGCAGGCGCGCAAGCACCAGCAGCAGGTCAACATCCGCGAGATCAAGCTGCGGCCGAAGATCGCCCACCACGACTACGAGACCAAGAAGGGCCACGTCGAGCGCTTCCTGCGCCACCAGGACAAGGTCAAGATCACGATCATGTTCCGCGGTCGCGAGCAGGCCCATCCCGAGCGGGGGAGGGCGCTGCTGCAACGGCTCTTCGAGGACCTCGACGGGCTTGCCGTGATCGAGTCCCAGCCGCTGCAGGAAGGGCGCAACATGAGCATGCTGCTGGCGCCCGGCAAAGAGGCCGCGGCTGAGAAGCCGGTTGAAGAGGCCGAGAAATCGGCTGACGACGCTGCTGCTTAGGGCTGAGGCGAGCTGGGGCGCCGGGCGACCCTCCCCCGAAACGCTCGGCAGGAGCCTCGCTTGAGTGTTTGGGGAGCGTCGCCCGACGCCCCTCCTTGCTTCAGCTGCTGAGGCGACGCGACGATGTCGGCGATTCGCTCCGAGGCGCGGCCGTCCCATAGGGGCGGCGGCTCGGGCCTCTGGGCCGGGCGCTGGGCGAGAGCTGTGGGGATCTGGGTGATTGCGGCGGGGTCGAGGCCGAGAAGGGTGTTGGTGCCGGCGGTGATCGTTATTGGGCGCTCGGTGTTGGCTCGGAGGGTGAAGCAGGGGATGCCCAGGTAGGTGGTCTCCTCTTGGATGCCGCCGGAGTCGGTGAGGACGGCGCCGGCGTCGGCGAGGAGGGAGAGGAAGTCGAGGTAGCCGAGGGGCTCGCAGAGGAGGAGGCCCGGGTGCTCCGAGTCGATCGCCTCCATCATCTTTCGCGTGCGGGGGTGGACCGGGAAGACGACCGGCATCTCGCGGGCCAGGTCCGCCAGTCGTGCCGACCGTCTCGGCCAGCAGCGGGCCGTCGACCAGGGCGGGGCGGTGCAGGGTGACGAGGACGTAGGAGCCGGGCTCGACGCCCAGTCGCGCGCGCGGCGCCCGGCGGCGCGGAAGCGGTCTTCCAGCGCCACCAGGGTGTCGATCATCGTGTTGCCGACCAGGTGGATGCGCTCGGCCGGGATGCCCTCGGCGTGCAGGTTGTCGTTGGCCTCGGGGCTGTGGATGAAGAGGTGGTCGGAGAGCTGGTCGGTGACGATCCGGTTCAGCTCCTCCGGCATCGTGCGGTCGAAGCTGCGCAGCCCGGCCTCGATGTGGGCGACGGGGATCTGCAGCTTGGCCGCGGTCAGCGCCGCGGCCAGGGTCGAGTTGACGTCGCCGGGGACGATCACCAGGTCGGGACGCTCCTCCTCCAGGACCGGCTCCAGCCGCTCGATCACCCGCGCCGTCTGCTGGGCGTGGCTGCCCGAGCCGACCTCGAGCATGTAGTCGGGCGCCGGCACGCCGAGCTCCTCGAGGAAGACGTCCGACATCAGCCGGTCGTAGTGCTGGCCGGTGTGGACTATCGCGTGGCGGCCCTCGGGGAGGCGTGCCCGCAGGGCGCCGATCACGGGCGCCGTCTTGACGAAGTTAGGACGGGTTCCGACGACGTAGACGATGCGCATCGGGCGCCACAGTACCCTGCGCGTCGCCTTCCACCTGCAAGAGAGCGAGCGCCCAGGCGCGCCCGTCTGCTTCAATAGCGACCCCGTGCCCAAGATGAAAACCCATTCCGGCGCCAAGAAGCGCTTCCGCAAGACCGCGACGGGCAAGCTGCGCGGTCGGCGGGCCTACTCGAGCCATATCCTCGAGAAGAAGTCGCCGAAGCGCAAGCGGCGGATGGCGCGGCCGGTGGAGATCGCCCCGTCTGACGTGAAGACGGTGCGGCACCTGCTTGGAGGCGGCAAATGAGCCGGGTCAAGCGCTCAGTCCACGCGCGCAAGAAGCGGCGCAAAGTCCTCAAGGAAGCCAAAGGCTATTTCGGTCGCAAGCATTCCTCGTACCGCTTCGCCAAAGAGCAGGTGCAGCGCTCGGGGATGTACGCCTACCGCGACCGGCGCAACCGCAAGCGCGAGTTCCGCCGGCTCTGGATCACCCGGATCAACGCCGCCGCGCGGCTGGAGGGCATGAGCTACTCCGAACTGATCCACGGCCTCGGCAAGGCCGAAGTCGAGGTGAACCGCAAGATGCTCGCCGAGATCGCGGTCTCCGACCGCGAGGCCTTCCGCCGATTTGTGGAGCTAGCCCGGGAGGGTGCGGCCGCCTAGCCGCAGCCATTCACTCCACTTTCCCGGGCGGGCCGTCTTCACGGCCCGCTTTTTCGTTCCAGGAGACGAAACGACCGAACAGAACAAACCCAGGACACGAGACACGAGACCGATGATCGAGAGCCCCCAAAACGAGAAGCTGAAGCTGGTTCGCAAGCTGGCCGAGCGCAAGCACCGCGAGCGCGAGGGCGCCTTCGTCAGCGAGGGCGAGGACCTGGTCGAGGCCGGGCTTGCCGCCGGTGCCGAGCCGCGCTTCCTGCTCACCGCTGCCGGCAGCGGCCTCGGCGGCGAGGAGGTCGAGCCGGAGCTGCTCGCCTCGGTCTCAGCGCTCGGCTCGGGCACGCGGGCGATCGCGGTCTGGCCGCAGCGCTGGAGCGAGTCGGCCAGCGCTCCCTGCATCTACCTGCACGGCGTCGGCGACCCCGGCAACGTCGGCACGATCGTCCGCACCGCGCATGCCCTGCTCGGTGGCAGCGTCGTGCTCGGGCCCGGTTGCGCCGACCCCTTCTCGCCCAAGGCGGTGCGGGCGAGCATGGGCTCGATCTTCGCCCAGCCGCTGGCGCGGGGGGCGGTCGAGACGACACCGGCGCCGCGGGTGGCGCTCGTCGCCCACGGCGGCGGCAGCCTCAACTCGCTTGCAGGCGCCGCAACGCTTTGCCTCGGAGCCGAGCGCGACGGACTGCCGGAGGAGGTGCTCGCGGCCTGCGATGCGCGGGTGACGATCCCACTTCATGCCCGGCGGCGCCGAGTCGCTCAACGTCGCCGCCGTAGCCGCAATTTGCGCCGAGCGGATATCTTCGCTCGCCATGCCGGAGGTGGAGCCAGATGCTTGATCGGGTCGAAGAGATCAGGAGCGAGGCCACGGCGGCGATCGAGGCTGCGCCGGACACCGCCGAGCTGGAGGAGCTGCGGGTCCGCTACCTCGGTCGCAAAGCCGAGCTGACGACGATCCTGCGGGGGATCGCCGAGCTGCCGGCGGAGGAACGGGGCAAGGTCGGATCCGGCGCCAACCAGGCGCGCAATGAGCTGGAAGGCCTGATCGAGTCGCGCGTCGGCCGCGCTCGACGCCGGCGAGCTCGAGTCGCGGCTGGCCGAGGACCGGGTCGACGTCACCCTGCCCGGCGCGCCGCCGCGGCCGGTCGGCCATATCCACCTGATCACCCGCACCACGCGCCTGATCGAGGACATCATGGTCGGCCTCGGCTACCGGGTGATGGAGGGCCCCGAGGTCGAGCACGACTACTACAACTTCACCGCGCTAAACCACCCGCCGGGCCACCCGGCGCGGATGCTCCAGGACACCTTCTACGTCCAGTCCGACCCCGAGGTGCTGCTGCGCACCCACACCTCGCCGGTGCAGACCCGCAGCATGGAGTCCCAGCCGCCGCCGATCTTCATGATCGCCCCCGGCAAGGTCTACCGGCGCGACTCCGACGCCACCCACAGCCCGATGTTCCACCAGGTCGAGGGCCTGGCGATCGGCGAGGGGATCACGCTCGCCGACCTGCAGGGGACGCTCGACGAGATGCTGCGGGCGATCTTCGGCGGCGAGCGCAAGGCGCGCATGCGGCCGCACTTCTTCCCCTTCACCGAGCCCAGCGTCGAGTTCGACGTCTCCTGCTATCCAGTGCGAGGGGACCGGCGCGCTGGCCGATGGCGAGCGCTGCAACCTCTGCAAGGGGATCGGCTGGATCGAGATCGGCGGCGCCGGCATGGTCGACCCCAACGTGCTCGGCTTCGTCGAGTCCAACGGCTATGACCCCGAGCGGGTGCAGGGCTTCGCCTTCGGCATGGGGGTCGAGCGGATCGCGATGCTGCGCCACGGCGTGCCCGACCTGCGGCGCTTCTTCGATAACGACGTGCGGGTCCTGGAGCAGTTCTCATGAGGTGCCCCTGATGAGAGTTCCGTACTCATGGCTGCGCGAGTACTGCGATCCCGGCGTCGAGCCGGCGCAGCTGGCCGAGCGGCTGGCGATGACCGGGACCGAGGTCGAGCGGGTCGGCACGGTCGGCCCGCCCTCGGCCGACGGCTTCGTCGTCGGCAGGGTGCTGAGCGCCGAGCCGCACCCCAACGCCGACCGCCTGCGCGTCTGCACGGTCGACACCGGCGACGGCGAGCGGACGATCGTCTGCGGTGCCCCCAATGTCGCGGCGGGGCAGACGGTTCCGGTCGCGCTGCCGGGCGCGACGCTGCCCGGCGGCCACGAGATCGGCGAAGCCGAAGCTGCGCGGCGTCGAGTCCGCCGGAATGATCTGCTCCGCCTCAGAGCTGGGCATGGGCGATACCTCGGAGGGCATCCTCGTCCTCGACGCGGACCTTCCGGTGCGCCTAATGCCATCTATAGGGACATAAAGCGCACCGGAAGCCTCGTCCCGGGGACGCCGCTGGCCGAGGTGCTGCCGATCGCCGAGCCGGTGCTGGAGCTGGAGGTGACGCCGAACCGGGTTGACTGCTTCGGCGTCTACGGCGTCGCCCGCGAGGTGCACGCGATCAGCGCCGCGCCGCTGGCGCCCGAGCCGTGGGCGGAGGATGCGTCCGCCGAGGGCCAGGGCAACGGTCGAGGACTACGCCTCGGTCGCGGTCGAGGTGCCGGACCTCTGCCCGCGCTTCACCGCCCGCGTCTTCACCGACGTCACGATCGCTCCCTCGCCGGCCTGGCTGCAGGCGCGGCTGACCGCTGCGGGCCAGCGGCCGATCAACAACGTCGTCGACATCACCAACTACGCGATGCTGCTCACCGCCCAGCCGCTGCACGCCTTCGACCTCGACAAGGTTCCCGACGGGGCGCTGACGATCCGCGCCGCGAGCCGAGGGCGAGAAGATGAAGACGCTCGACGACGTCGAGCGGACTTTCGACGCCGAGACGGTGCTGGTCTGCGATCAGCAACGGTCCCTCCGGCATCGCCGGGATCATGGGCGGCCAGGTCTCCGAGGTCTCCGAGCAGACGACCAGCGTCCTGCTCGAGGTGGCGAACTGGAACGGGACGAACATCCTGCGCACCTCGCGCATGCTCTCGCTGCGCTCTGAGGCCTCCTCGCGCTTCGAGAAGCAGCTGCACCCCGATCTCTGCATGCGGGCGCAGTGGATCGCCTCGCGGCTGATGGTCGAGCTCTGCGGCGCCAAGCTGGTGCCGGGCACGATCGACGTCGCCGCCGGGATCCCCGAGCCGCAGCGGCTGACCCTGCGCGGCGAGCGGGTCGAGGGCCTGCTGGGGATGCCGATCGCCCAGGCCGACCAGGTCGCCTACCTGGAGCGGCTCGGCTTCGGCGTCGAGGCGGCCAGCGAGGACCTCGAGGTCACGGTCCCGCCCGACCGCCACTATGACGTCACCCGCGAGGTCGACCTGATCGAGGAGGTCGGCCGCGTCCACGGCCTCGATGAGCACCTGCCCAGCACGCTGCCGGCTGTCGCCGGCCGCGTCGGCGGCCTCAGCCGCGAGCAGCGCCTGCGGCGTCGGGCCGAGGACGCGATGCGGGACCTCGGCTTCGACGAAGTCGTCGGCTGGAGCTTCACCGACCCCGGCGAGGCCGGCGCGGCTGCGGATCCCCACCGACGATCCGCGGGCCAACGCCGATCGTCCTCTCCAACCCCCTCTCGGAGGACCAGTCGGTGATGCGCACGACCGTCCTCGGCTCCCTGCTCGACGTCGCCCAGCGCAACCTCGCCCACGGCGCTGACCGCGTCGCCCTCTTCGAGTCGGGCCGCGTCTACCTGCCGACCCCGGCGAGCCCCCGGAGCTCCATCCCAGCATGGGGAATGGCGGCCCCGATGTCCTCTCGGGCGATTTCCCCGGCGAGCGGCCGGCCCCGAACAGCGAGCCGCACCGGATCGGCTGCCTCGCGGTTGGCCCGTTGGCGCCAAGTCGTGGCGCGGAGGTGGGAGCCGGCCGACTTCTTCACGCTCAAGGGTGTGCTGGAAGCGCCTGGCCGGCCAGCTCGGTGGCGAGCTCTCCTTCGAGACGGCGAAGAGCCCTTCCTGCATCCGGGCCGCTCGGCGCGCGTCCAGCGTCGGCGGCGAGCCGGTCGGCTGGATCGGCGAGCTGCACCCGCTCGTCTGCCGCGAGTGGGATCTCGACGTCTGCCGTCGCTTCGAAGTCGACCTGGCTGCGCTCGTCGCGGCCGCGGCGGCGGGTGAGGAGACCTTCGAGGACGTGACGACGCTTCCCGGCCGTCAACCAGGACCTCGCCGTCGTCGTCCCCGCCGAGGTCGCCGCGGTCCAGGTCCGCGCGACGTGCTGACCGCCGGCGGCGAGTTGCTGCGGGCGGCCGAGGTCTTCGACCTCTACGAGGGCGAGCAGGTGGGCGAGGGACGCAAGAGCCTCGCCCTGCGACTCGAGTTCCGGGCGCCGGACCGCACCCTCACCGACGAGGAGGTCGCCGAGCGCGCGAGCGGCGATCGAGGCCGAGCTGGAGAAGATCGGGGGGTCGCTGCGTGCCTGACCTACCCACCCAACCGCTCGACGGCGATCCCGCCGCGCGGGTGCTCGTCGCCGGCGCCTCCGGCTTCACCGGTGCGCTGGCGGCCCAGATCGTCTGGCGCCACCCGAAGCTGGAGCTGGTCGCAGTCACCTCGCGCAGCGATGCCGGCAAGCGGCTCGACGCGCTCTACCCGCGCTACCGGGTGCCGCTGGAGCTGACCGAGCTCGACCTCGACCAGATCGAGGACGTCGACGCGGCGATCGTCGCCTACCCGCACGGCGCCTCGGCGCCGGCCGTCGCTGCGCTGCGCGGCCTCGGCGCGCTCGTCGTCGACCTCTCCGCCGACTTCCGCCTGCGCGACCTGCCCACCTACGAGCGCTGGTACGGCGAGCACGGCGCGCCGGAGCTGCTCGACGGCGCCGTCTACGGACTGACCGAGCTCTACCGCGAGCAGCTGCGCGAGGCCGAGCTGGTCGCGACCCCGGGCTGCTACCCGACCGCGAGCGTGCTCGCCCTGGCGCCGCTGGCCGAGAAGGGTCTGCTCGCCGACGTCGTCATCGACGCTAAGCAGGGCGTCTCCGGCGCCGGCCGCGGCGGCGGCGACGCGATGCATTACGTCTCGATGGACGAGAACGCCTTCGCCTACAAGACCGAGGGCCATCGCCACCGGCCCGAGATCGAGCAGGAGCTGGCGGCACTGGGCTCGCCGGCGCCGGTCACCTTCGTCCCGCACCTGCTGCCGCTCGACCAGGGCGAGCTGACCAGCTGCTATGCGCAGACCAGCGAGCCGATCTCCAAGGACGAGGTGCAGGCGCTCTACCGCGAGCGCTACGCCGGCGAGCCGTTCGTCCACGTCGTCGACGGCCCGCCCGGCCTGCGCGACGTGCGCGACACCAACGAGTGCCACGTCTACGTCACGGTCGAGGAGCGGGGGCGGGTGCTGGCCTTCTCGGCGATCGACAACCTCTGGAAGGGGGCGTCGGGCCAGGGCGTGCAGAACCTCAACCTGATGCTCGGGCTCGACGGAGACCGCTGGGGCTGACATGAGCGAGGGCTTCTTCAAATCGCGCTGGGTCGAGCCACCAGCGGGGGTCGAGGAGCTCGACGCTGCCCAGCTCGCCCCCGGCTTTCGGGCTGGGCGGCGCCCACTGCGGGCTCAAGGGCGGCGGCAAGACCGACGTCGGCCTGATCGTCTGCGACGCCGAGCAGGTCTCCTCGGCGATCCTGCTCACCCGCAACGCCTCGGCCGCGGCGCCGGTGCGGGTCTGCCGCAAGCGCTGCGAGCGGGGCTCGATCCGGGCCGCCGTCGTCAACGCCGGCAACGCCAACGCCGAGACCGGCGAGCAGGGCTACGCCGACGCGGTGGCGATGTGCGACACGGCTGCGGAGGCGCTCGGCCTGCGGCCGGAGACGGTCGCAGTCGCCGAGACCGGCGTGATCGGCGTGCCGCTGCCGGTCGAGGCGGTGCTGGGCGGCATCGGCGAGGCGGCGGGCAACCTGTCGTCCGACGGCGGAGCTGCCTTCTCCGACGCGATCCTCACCACCGACCGCTGGCCGAAGCGCTGCACGCTGCGCGCCGGCGGCGTGACGATCTCCGCCCAGGCCAAGGGCGGCGGCATGATCCAGCCGAACATGGCGACGATGCTCTGCTTCGTCCAGACCGACGCGGTCGTCGAGGACCCCGACGCGGCCCTGCGCGCGGCCTGCGACGCCTCCTTCGAGCGGATCACGGTCGACGGCCAGATGAGCACCAACGACACGTTGCTCCTGCAGGCGACCGGCGCCGCCGGCGCCCCGCTGCCCGACGGCCTGCTCGAGGCCGTGCTGCTGCAGCTGGCGCTCGAGGTCGTCGCCGACGGCGAGGGATCCTCGCGGGTGGGCCGGGTCCAGGTCGACGGCGCCGCCTCGGCGGCGGAGGCCGAGCGCGTCGCCCTCGCGATCGCCAACTCGCCGCTGGTCAAGACGGCGCTCTTCGGCCGCGACCCCAACTGGGGGCGGATCGCCCAGGCAGCCGGGATGGCCCTGGCCGGCGAGGACCTGGAGGAGATCGGCGCCGAGAACATCGACAACGCCGAGCTTGCCGAGGACGTCCCCGAGGCCGAGATCGGCTTGCGGCTCGATCGCGGCGAGCACAGCGCCCACGTTTGGTTCTCCGATTTGGGCTACGAGTACGTGCGGATCAACGCCGAGTACACGACATGAGCATCCTGATGACCGACGAGAGGGGCAGCGATGACCGAGCAGGCGCCGCAATCGCGGGCGGCCGAAGTCAGCGTCGAGACGCTGATGGAGGCGCTGCCCTACATCCGCGAGTTCCACGGCCGCACCGTGGTGATCAAGTACGGCGGCGCGGCGATGCGCGAGGAGGAGCTGCGCGAGGCCTTCGCCACCGACGTCGTCCTGCTCAAGTACGTTGGCATGAACCCGATCGTCGTCCACGGCGGCGGGCCGGAGATCACCCAGTACATGGACCGGCTCGGCATGGAGGTGCGCTTCCACGAGGGGCTGCGCGTCTCCGACGCGGAGACGGTCGAGGTTGCGCAGATGGTCCTGCTCGGCAAGCTCAACTCCGACATCGTCCAGCGGCTCAACCGCCACGGCCAGCCGGCGGTCGGCCTCTCCGGCAGCGACGGCTCGATGTTCGAGGTCGCGCCGGTCGCAAACGCAGAGCAGGTCGGCTTCGTCGGCTCGATCGAGCGGGTCGACGTCGACGTGCTCAACCACATCGCCGCCGACTACATCCCGGTCGTCGCCTCCTCGGCCTCCGACCGCGAGCGGCCAGTCCTACAACGTCAACGCCGACGAGGCCGCCGGCAAGGTCGCGGCTGCGCTCGGCGCCCACAAGGCGATCTTCCTCACCGACGTCGAGGGCTGGCGCGCCGATGCTGAGGACGAGGACTCGCTGATCTCGCGGGCGACGGTCGAGGAGGTCGAGCAGCAGCTGGCCTCGATCGACGGCGGCATGCGCCCCAAGCTCGGTGCCTGCGTCGACGCGATCCGCGGCGGCGCCCAGTCGGCCCACATCATCGACGGCCGCAAGCCGCACTCGCTGCTGCTCGAGCTCTTCACCGACGCCGGCATCGGCACGATGGTGACGCCATGAACCTGACCGACCTGCAGGCGCTGGAGGAGCGCTACCTGATGCGCACCTACAGGCGCGCCCCGGTCGAGTTCGTCCGCGGTGAGGGCACGCTGCTCTGGGACGCCGAGGGCAAGGAGTACCTCGACTTCCTCGCCGGCATCTCGGTCTGCTCGGTCGGCCACTGCAACCCGGACGTGGTCGAGGCGGTGCGCGAGCAGGCCGGGCGGCTGATCCACACCTCCAACCTCTTCTACACCGAGCCGATGGTGCGCCTCGCCGAGCGCCTCTCGGAGTCGAGCCTCGGCGGTCGCGTCTTCTTCGCCAACTCCGGCACCGAGGCAAACGAGTGCGCGATCAAGATCGCCCGCAAGCACGCCCACCGGCGCGGCATCGAGGCGCCCGAGATCGTCAGCTTCGAGCGCGACTTCCACGGCCGCAGCTACGGCGCGCTCGCGGCGACGCCGGCGCTTGCGGCCAACCCGGACCTGGCGCCGATGCTGCCGGGCTTCCGCTCGGTCCCCTTCGACGACGCGGCGGCTCTGCGCGGCGCGGTGGGCGAGAGCACAGCGGCGGTCCTGATCGAGCCGATCCAGGGCGAGGCCGGGATCTACCCGTTGAGCGACGAGACGCTGAGCGCCGCCCGCGAGGCCTGCGACGAGGTGGGCGCTCTGCTGATCTTCGACGAGATCCAGACCGGGATGGGGAGGACCGGCTCGCTCTGGGCCTACGAGCAGACCCCGGTCCGTCCCGACGTCATCACCAGCGCCAAGGCGCTCGGCGGCGGGATGCCGATCGGCGCCTGCATCGCCAGTCCGGAGGCGGGCGAGGTGCTGGAGCCCGGCGATCACGGCTCTACCTTTGCCGCCGGCCCGGTGGCGAGCGCCGCCGCGCTCGCCGTCCTGGAGATCGTCGACGACCCGGCGCTGCTGCGCCGGGTGCGCGAGCTCGGCACCCGGCTCTGCGACGAACTGCGGGCGCTCGACGGTGTGCGGCAGCTCCGCGGCCGCGGCCTGATGGTCGGCGTCGGCCTCGCCGACGGGATCGACGCAGCCACCCTCGGCGCCGACCTGCTCGAGCGTGGCTTGATCGTCAACGTTCCCGAGCCGGGCACGCTGCGCCTACTGCCACCGCTGACGGTCGAACCCGACCAGATCGAGCGCGCCGTCGCCACGATCGGCGCCGCGCTCCTAAGCTACGAGCCGCGATGAGCTCGGACAAGCGCCCACCCGAACCCCGCGCCCTGACCAGTGGCACGGCGGAGCGCCTGGCGGCGATCGTCGAGGCGGCCGAGCAGGCGGCGGCGAAGGTGATCGACGACGCCGAGGCGCAGGCTCGCCGACAGCTCTCCGAAGCAGGCGACCGCGCCGACCGGATCGTCGCCGAGCGCCTGCGCGCGCTCGCCGACGAGCTCGACCCGCCGGCCACGCCACGCCGCGAGCCCCACCTGCGCCCGGTCGAGTCCGCGGCGGAGCCGGCGCCCGCCCGCGACGGTCGCTCCAGCGCCGCCGCCCGCCTGCTCGCCACCCAGCTGGCGGTCTCCGGCGCCAGCCGCGCCGAGATCGAGCAACGGTTGCGCAGCGGCTTCGACCTGACCGACACGAGCGAGATGCTCGACGCGATACTCGGACCGGAGGAGTAGAGACATGCACGAGGACCCGACCCGGATGATGCGCCAGCCCGACGACGAGCACCACCCGCACGGCAACATGCGCCTGCTCGTCGCCGGCCTGATCGCCGTGATCGTTGGCCTGGTGATCGCGGTCGTCGTGATCGCCGGCAGTGGCGACAGCGGGACGACCTCGACCGTGACGACCGTCCCCAGCGAAGCCAGCTCGACCACGGAGACGACGACCGGCACGACCACGGGCTCGAGCACAGAAACGACGTCCTCGACCCCCACCGAGACCACGACCAGCCGAAGAAACGACGACGACGCCGGAAGAAACGACCACGACACCGCCACCGGAAGAAGAAAACGGCAGCGGCGGCATCGGCGCCCCCTAGTGACACCCGACCCCAGCGCAAAGGCCCGCACGGCCTCCTACGAGGCCGACCCCGCCGAGGTGCGGCGCGTGCTCCTGCTCTACTCCGGCGGCCTCGACACCAGCGTGATGCTGAAGTGGATCCAGGACTCCTACGGGGCCGAGGTCGTCTGCCTCACGGTCAACCTCGGCCAGCCCGGCGAGGACTACGCCGTGATCGAGGACAAGGCAAAGCGACTTGGGAGCGCTGGAGTGCCACGTCGTCGACGCGCGCGAGGAGTTCGCCGCCGACTACGTCCTGCCGGCGATCAAGGCCAACGCCCTCTACGGCGGCGGCTACCCGCTCTTCACCGCGCTCGGCCGGCCGCTGATCGCCAAGCTCGCGGTCGAGCACGCCCGCCGGACCGGCTGCGACACGATCGCCCACGGCTGCACCGGCAAGGGCAACGACCAGGTGCGGATCGAGGGCACGGTGGCGACGCTGGCGCCGGAGCTGAAGACGATCGCTCCGGTGCGCGACTGGCAGATGGGCCGCGAGGAGGAGATCGCCTACGCCCGCGAGCACGGCATCCCGGTCAAGGGCGGGACCGAGGTGGCGCCCTACTCGATCGACGACAACCTTTGGGGGCGCTCCTCGGAGGGCCGCTGGATTGAGGACCTCGACCACGCGCCGGAGGACGACGTCTTCCAGCTCGTCACCCGGCCGGAGGAGGCGCCGGATGAGGCCGAGACGGTGACGGTCGAGTTCGATGCCGGAGTGCCCGTCGCGCTCAACGGCGAGCGGCTGGGGACTGGTCGAGCTGCTCGAACGCGCTGCCGAGATCGGCTGCCGCCACGGCGTCGGCATCGTCGACCACATCGAGGACCGGATCGTCGGCCTCAAGGTTCGCGACATCTACGAGGTGCCGGCGGCGGCGATCCTGCTGCCCGCCCACCAGGAGCTGGAGAAGCTGGTCGGCACGATCCACCAGAACCAGTTCAAGCCCTCGCTTGACCAGAAGTGGGCCTACCTCGTCTACGCCGGGCTCTGGTGGGAGCCGCTGCGCAGCGACCTCGACGCCTACATGGACGCGGTCAACGCCCAGGTCACCGGCACGATCGGCCTCAAGCTCTACAAGGGCAGCGTTCGGGTCGTCACCCGCAGCTCGCCCAACGCCGTCTACGACGCCGACCTCGCCTCCTTCGCCGAGTCCGGCGGCCTCTTCTCGCAGGCCGCCTCACCCGGCTTCATCGAGCTCTGGTCGCTGCAGTCGCGGATGGCGCATCGAATCCGCCAGCGCGGGGAAGAGGAGGAGGGATGAGCTACGACAAGCTGGGCAAGGCCGCGATCCGCTTCGCCTTCAGATACGTGCGCCGCCGCTACCGCCGCGAGATCCGCATCGGTGCCGGAGTGGCGATAGCCGGCGTAGCGATCGCCGCCTACGTCGCCACCCGCAACGTCCCCGAGGGCTGACCTATCCAAGTGCAACGTTTTGTGGTCCTGCCAGGACCACAACGCGTTGCACCTCGCTCGGTCGCAAGATCCCTTGCGACTTTTCGACAACTTGTGAGGGTTTGCTCACAAAGTCCGCTACGCTCGCCGCTCCGTGGCGCCGATCCTCGCAAAGCCCGGAGGCCGCCTCGGCCTCGGCGTTCTGGCCTGCGCGCTGATCGCGACGGCATTGCTTCTCGCCGCCGGTTCCAAGGCGGCCAACATCGACGCGCTGCAGAGCAAGGTCTCGGCAGCTCGTGGAGAAGCCAGCGCGCTGGTCTCGAAGCTGCAGGCCGCGCAGGGCGAACTCGCCGCCGCCGAAGAACAGGCCGCTGCGGCGAGCGCCCGCGAGCGCAAGCTCACGACGCTGCTTGCCACCGGTGAGGAACGGGCCGAACGCCTGGCCGCCAAGGTGCGCCAGACGCAGCACCAGCTTGCGGTCGAGAAGAAGCGGCTCCACCGCGCCCGCACCGCACTCGCCGATCGTCTCGTCGCCATCTACGAGAGCGGTTCCCCCAGCACCGCCAGCGTCATCCTCGCCTCCGAGCAACTTCGACGAGCTGGCGACCCGCACCGAATACCTGCAGCGGATACAGCAGTCCGACTCCGACCTTGCCGCCCGCGTCGCCCAGGTGCGCCGCTCGGTCGACCGTGGCGCTCGAACGCATCGACGCCCTCAAGGCAAAGGTTGACGCCTACAACGCCCGCCTGGCCGCGGCCCGCTCGGAAATCGCCACCGTGCGGGCGAGCGCCGAAGCCGCCGAGTCCGAACTGCACTCGGTCGCCGCCGCCCGCGCCGCCTCCCTGGCGAAGCTCAAATCCCAGATCGGCGCTTGGGTCCACGACATCCAGGAAGCTGAACGGATCAGCGCCGCCGAAGCCGAAGGCGAAGTCGAACGCTGGCTCGGCGGCCCCTACTCGATCCCCAGCCTACATAGTCATGTGCGAGTCCGGCGGCAACTACGGCGCCGTCAACCCTTCGAGTGGGGCGGGAGGCGCCTACCAGATCCTCCCCTCCACTTGGCAGCTCTACGGCGGCAAGGGCGAACCTCAGAATGCTCCGAAGGCCGAACAGGACCGCATAGCCGCCGAAATCTGGGCCGACTCCGGCTCCAGCGCCTGGGTCTGCGGATAGCCCGGCCGAATACCCGCGGAAGGTGCGCGGAAGACGCGCGAAATCGCACCTCTCCATCTGAGCCGGTTGGCATGATCGGCACTGCCCGTGAGCTCCCCCGCCGCCGTCCACCTTCACGCCCACAGCGAGTACTCGCTGCTGGACGGCCACTGCAAGATCGACGCGATGGCGGCCCGCGCCGCCGAGATGGGCCAGCCTGCCCTCGGGCTCACCGACCACGGCGTGATGAACGGGGCGGTCGATCTCTACAAGGCCTGCAAGAAGCACGGGATCAAGCCGATCGCCGGTTTCGAGGCCTACTTCGTCGACGACGTCAAGTCGATCAAGGAGAAGCCCAAGTACGAGCGCAACCACCTCACCCTGCTGGCCGAGAACGACACCGGCCTCGCCAACCTGGTCAAGCTCACCTCGGCCGGCTTCCTCGAAGGCTTCTCGCGCGGCAAGGCCAACGTTGACATGGAGATGCTCGCCGCCCACGCCGAGGGCGTGATCGTGCTCACCGGTTGCCTGCAGTCGCGTTTCTGCCGGCGCCTGGTCGAGGAGCGCCCCGACGACGCCCGCGCCCATCTCGACGACCTGATCCAGGCCTTTGGCCCCGAGCAGGTCTACTTCGAGGTGCAGAAGAACGGCATCGCCGAGCAGGACAAGGCCAACGAGGGAATCGTCCGCTACGCCCGCGAGCTGGGCCGGCCGCTGGTTGGCACCGCCGACGTCCACTACCTGCGCCGCGACGACTTCGACAACCACGAGGCGCTGCTCTGCGTGCAGACGAAGTCGACGCTGGAAGCGCCGAAGCTGAGCTTCGACACCAACGAGTTCTACTTGAAGGACAGCGCCGAAATGGCCGAGTCCTTCGCCGAGTGGCCCGAGGCGGTGCCGACGACGCTGGAGATCGCCGAGCGATGTGACGCCGAAATCGAGCTCGGCAAGCTGCTGCTGCCGCGCTACCCGACTCCCGACGGCGAGGAGCCCGAGGCGATGCTGCGGCGGATCGCCGAGGAGGGCATGCGCGCCCGCTACGGCGACCCGATCTCCGCCGAGGCTCGTGAGCGACTCGAGTTCGAGCTCGGCGTGATCGAAGAGATGGGCTTCCCGTCCTACTTCCTGATCGTCTGGGATTTTGTTCGATACGCGAAGGACAACGGCATCGCCGTCGGCCCCGGTCGCGGTTCCGCCGCCGGCTCGATCGTCGCCTACGCGCTGACGATCACCGACATCGACCCGCTCGCCAACGACCTGCTCTTCGAGCGCTTCCTCAACCCCGGGCGCAAATCGATGCCGGATATCGACATCGACTTCTCGGTCCGCGGCCGCGAGCGGATGATCCGCTACGTCGCCGACAAGTACGGCCGCGAATCGGTCGCCCAGATCATCACCTTCGGCAAGATGGCGCCGCGCGCCGCGACCCGCGACGCCGCCCGTGTGCTCGGCTTCGACTACGGCAGCGGCGACCGCCTGGCGAAGCAGATCCCGGAGCCGATCATGGGCCGCAGCCCCTCCTTTTCCGAATGCCTCAAGGCGGGCCAGGAGCTGAAGAAGACCTACGACGCCGAGCCCGAGGCGAAGCGGATCATCGACGTCGCCCAAGGCCTCGAGGGGATCATCCGCAACAACTCGATCCACGCCGCCGCGGTGGTGATCGCCGATCGCCCGCTGCAGGAGGTGGTGCCGCTGCAGCTGGCCGAGGACAAGAGCGCTCCCGCCGCGGCCAACGGCAGCGGCAAGGCCGAGCGCCAGTACAAGATCGTCACCCAGTACTCGATGGGGCCGATCGAGGAGATCGGGCTGCTGAAGATGGACTTCCTCGGCCTGCGCAACCTCGACGTGATCGAGGACGCAATCGACATCATTCGCCGCTCGCGCGGCGAGGAGGTCGACATGGAAGCGATCCCGATCGACGACGCCAAGACCTACGAGATGCTCGCCCGCGGCGACTCGACCGGCGTCTTCCAGTTCGAGTCGGAGGGGATGCGCGACGCCCTGCGCAAGGTCGGACCGACCGAGTTCGCCGACCTGGTCGCGCTCGGCGCCCTCTATCGCCCCGGCGCGATGGCCTACATCCCGGCCTACGCAAAGGGCAAGAAGGACCCCTCGACGGTGCGCTACCCGGACCCGCGCCTGCGCGCGATCACCGAGGAGACCCATGGCTGCGTCGTCTACCAGGAGCAGTTGATGGCGATCGCCCGCCAGATGGCCGGCTTCTCCGGCGCCGAGGCGGATGACCTGCGCAAGGCAATCGGCAAGAAGAAGCGCGAGCTGATGGCGACGATGAAAGACAAGTTCATGCAGGGGCTGGCGGAATCGAACACCGCGCCGAAGGTCGCCGCCGACCTCTGGAAGCTGAACGAAGCCGCCGCCGACTACTCCTTCAACAAGTCCCACGCCGCCTGCTACGGGCTGATCTCCTACCGCACCGCCTACCTCAAGGCCAACTACCCGGCCGAGTACATGGCGGCGGTGATCTCCTCGGTGATGAGCACCAAGGACAAGGTGCCTTTCTTCGTCAACCGCTGCGAGGAGATGGGGATCGAGGTGCTGCCGCCCGACGTCAACTCCTCCGACCACGGCTTCGTCGTCTCCGAGAAGGCGATCCGCTTCGGCCTCGACGCGGTCAAGAACGTCGGCCACGCCGCGGTCGAGGCGATCCTGCGCGCCCGCGAGGAGGCCCCGATCGCCTCGATCTGGGACTTCTGCGAGCGGGTCGACTCGCGCGCGGTCAACAAACGCGCGATCGAATGCCTGATCAAGTGCGGCGCCCTCGACTCGACCGAGGCCAGCCGCAAGGGCATGTTGGAAGCGCTGCCGGCGGCGCAGTCGGCGGGGCAGAAGGCGCAGGAGGACGCGCAGATGGGCCAGGGCTCGATCTTCGACTTCGGCGAGGAGACCAACGGCGCCGGCGCCCACGCGACCCAGGCCCACCACCGCCCGCCGATCGCGGCCGGGGAGTTCGAGCGCGCCGAGCTGCTGGCGCTGGAGAAGGAGACGCTCGGCACCTACCTCTCCTCGCACCCGCTGACCGAGGTCCGCGGCGCGCTGCGCGCCCGGGTCGACTGCAGCCTGGCCGAGATCGCGAACAAGCAGGACGGCTCCTGGGTGACGGTGGGCGGGATCGTCACTGAGTGCAAGAAGATCCGCACCAAGAGCGGCAGCCAGATGATGTTCGCCACCCTCGACGACGTCGAGGGCCAGGTCGAGATGCTGGTCTTCAAGGCCGACGAAGCCGAGAGCGCCGCAGACGATCGCCCCCGACGCGATCGTCGTCGTGCGCGGCCGGATCGATCACAAGGACCGCGGCGAGACCAAGCTCGTCGTCCAAGAGGCCGAGCGCTTCGAACCTGATGCGGCTGAAATTGCCGCCGCTCCCTCGGCGCCGAGCGCTCCAAGCGGCCCGGTGGAGGTCGTGGTCGGGGCGGAGATGTTCTCCGAGTCGCTGCTCGAGGAGCTGAAGGCGGTGCTCGAGCACCACAAGGGCGACACCCACGTCCACCTTGCGATTCAAGGCGCGGGTGGGGAGACCACCCTGCTCAAGTGCGGCGAGGACTACCGCGTGAGGCCGTCAGGCCGCCTGCAGAGCGAGCTGGACCACCTTCTCGGCACCGCTGCGTTGGCTGCTTAGCCAGGCCAGGCCTTGGTTTTCGGGGCATTGCGTCCGTAAACTTCATCCATGCCGGCTATCCGCGAGAAGACGGGCGAGTGTCGCCAGTGCCGCTCCTTCTGCGACAAGATGGTCGAGCCGCGGGGCTGCGTCGAAATGCGTTGCCGCTACCTGTACAGCTTCGTCGACATGCTGACCGGCAACCAGTACGTCGGCTGCATGCAGGGCGTCTACGCCGCCAAGGTCGAGCTCGAGGCACTGCAGCAGCCGGGCGGCTTCGGCGGCGTGAAGATGACCGGCGACTCGCTGCCCCACTGCCAGTTCTCGGTCGAGCAGGCCTACGAGGGCAGCGGCGAGTCCTACGACTGCGTCAACCGCCGCTTCTTCGACGCGACCGACGGTGGTCCCGAGGGCATCAAGGCCTTCGACCTCCGCGACGTCTGACGCCAGTCAAGCCCAGGTGAAACGTTTTCTGGTCCCCTGAGGACTGCAACGCGTTGCACTTCGTCGGATTCGACGAATCGCGACACGGTTCCGTGTAGAATTCCGCGCCATGACTGAGGATTCGGCAGTGGCAGAGGCGGAGGCGCTGGTGGCTGAGGCCGCCGGAAACGACGGTGTGGCGAGCGAGGGGCCGAAGTTCACCCTCGAGCTGAACCAGGACCAGAAGGACATCCGCGAGTGGGTGCACGGCTTCGCCGAGGGCGTCGTCCGTCCCGCCGCGGAGGAATGGGACGAGCGCGAGGAGACTCCCTGGCCGGTGATCCAGGAGGCCGCCAAGATCGGCCTCTACGGCTTCGAAGCGCTGGGCCAGTTCTGGGCCGACGAGACCGGGCTGACCTTGCCGATCGCCAACGAGGAGCTCTTCTGGGGGGATGCAGGCATCGGCATGGCGATCATGGGCACCTCGCTCGCCGTCGCCGCCATCTTCGGGCAGGGAACCCCGGAGCAGATGGGGGAGTGGATCCCGCAGTGCTTCGGGACCGCTGAGGACCCCAAGGTCGCCGCCTTCTGTTCCTCGGAGCCCGACGCCGGCTCCGATGTCTCGGCGATCCGCACCACCGCCAAGTACGACAAGGCGACCGACGAGTGGGTGCTGAACGGCCAGAAGGCCTGGGCGACCAACGGCGGCATCGCCGACGTCCACGTCGTCATCGCCACCGTCGACCGCGAGCTGCGCTCGCGCGGCCACGCCGCGTTCGTCATTCCGCCTGGGACCAAGGGCTGCGAGCAAGGCGCCAAGGTTAAGAAGCACGGCCTGCGCGCCTCGCACACCGCCGACGTCCACCTCGACGATTGCCGCATCCCGGGCTCCTGCCTGCTGGGCGGCAAAGAGAAGCTCGACGAACGCCTCGCCCGCGTCCGCGAGGGCAAGCGCTCCAAGTCGCAGGCGGCGATGCAGACCTTCGAGGCGAGCCGGCCGACCGTCGGCGCGCAGGCGCTCGGCATCGCCCGCGCCGCCTACGAGTACGCGCTCGGCTACGCCAAGGAGCGCCAGCAGTTCGGCCGCGCGATCGTCGAGAACCAGTCGATCGCCTTCACCCTCGCCGATATGAAGCTGGAGATCGACGCCGCCCGCCTGCTCGTCTGGCGCGCCGCCTGGATGGGGCGCAACGGTCAGAAGTTCGAGAACGCCGAGGGCTCAATGTCGAAGCTGAAGGCCGGTGAGGTCGCCGTCTGGTCGACCGAGCGGGCGATCCAGATCCTCGGCGGCAACGGCTACACCCGCGAGTTCCCGGTCGAGCGGATGCACCGGGACGCCAAGATCTACACGATCTTCGAGGGCACCTCCGAGATCCAGCGCCTGGTGATCAGCCGCGCGATCTCCGGCGTCCACGTCCAGTAGGGGTCGCTCCCTCAAGCAGCGCGGTCCGGATGAGGCCGAGTGACGCTGCGCGGATACGGCCCCTCCCCGAGGTCCCGCGTAGCGCTGCTACGCGGGACTCGTGTCGGAACCGTCCCGCTTGGTCATCGACCTCCCCGGCCTCGCGCTACTTTCGGTCGAGACCCCTTCTCTTAAGGCCTGCTCTTCGGAGGCGCTTGGCGGCCTGCACTTCTTTCTTGTCCGGCCCTTTCTTTGCAGGTCCTGGCGTCTCCAGAGTGGCTGGGAGACCCTCGAAGCGGGGCTCTGAGAGGAAGGCGGCCAGGCCCTGCTTGCCCATCTCGCCCTTGCCGAGGTTGGCGTGGCGGTCGCGGCAGGAGCCGAGCGGGGCGGCGGCGTCGTTGACGTGGAGGCAGCGGAGGCGGTCGAGGCCGACCTTGGCGTCTGCTTCGTCGACGACCGCGGAGAGGTGCTCCTCGTCGGTGACGTCGTAGCCCTGGACAAAGAGGTGACAGGAGTCGAGGCAGAGGCCGAGGCGCCTGCCGCTGCCCGCCAACTCGATCAGCTCGGCCGTCTGGTCGAAGTCGCGGCCGAGCAGGCCTTTGTGGCCGGCGGTCTGCTCGAGCAGCAGCGGGCACCGATCGCTGTCCTTAAGCGCGGCGGCGATCGTCTTGCCGGCGCGTTTCATCGACGGTCCCAGCGGCTCTTTCACCTGGGCCCCAGGGTGGAGGACGACGCCGGCAGCGCCGATCTCATCGCCGATCCGCAGCGCGTGCGTGAGCGAGGCCTGCGACTTTTTGCGCAACTCCTTGTCTTTGCTGGCGCAATTGATCAGGTAGACGGCATGGATCACCACCGCTTCGACCGGCGAACCGGCCATCGCCTCCTTGAACGCAGCGAAGTCCTCGGGCCCGTACTTGGTCGGCCGCCACATCCGCGGGCTCTGGTTGAAGATCTGAATCGATTCGCAGCCCCGCTCAGCCCCGCGCTCGATCGCCTTGTCGAGACCCCCAGATGTTGAGACATGCGCGCCAATCAACATGAGTTCCGCATCCTATGGAGCCAATTGTGTGAAGCGCCTTGATGCTCCGGATGTCGGGCATATCGTCGCTCGCGTCCCCCCGTAGCTCAGCGGATAGAGCACGCCTTTGACTAAGGACGAGGTCGCGGGTTCGAATCCTGCCGGGGGGATGCTTTGCATTTGGACGACGTCGTACGGCCTGCGCTACGCTTGTTGTCCTTAGTCAAGGGCGTTGCTGACGCTGAGCCAGGTTCGGTTTCACGACCGGGCTGCTTGCGGAGCAGCTTCTTCACGACAGGCCCGCTTTGGCGGGCCTGTCGTGTATTCGCGCTGGGTTCATCTAGATTCCACGCGTGCCCACCGATTCTCCGCTTCGTCTCCGCTTCGCCCCGTCGCCGACCGGCGCGCTGCACATCGGCGGGGCGAGGACGGCACTCTACAACTGGCTCGCCGCTCGCCATGGTGGGGGGGAGCTTGTGCTGCGGATCGAGGACACGGATCGGGAGCGCTCCACGGAGGAGAACGTCGAGCAGATTCTCGATGCGCTGCGCTGGCTGGAGCTCGATTGGGACATCGGGCCGGTGTCACAGGCGGGTCGTGCTGATAGCCACGCCGCGGCGCTGCAGAAGCTGCTTGAGTCCGGCGCCGCCTATCGCGACTCGGCGACCGCCAAGGACGTCGAGGCCTGGAAGGCCGAGCACGGGACCGCTCGTGGTTATCGCGGCGAGCGGAGCGAGCAGCCCGACGCGGCCGTGCGGCTGCGGGTTCCCGACGACGGCGAGACCGTGGTCGAGGACCTGATCCGCGGCCCGGTCAGCTTCCCCAACCGCAGCTATGACGATTTCGTAATCGCCCGTGGCGACGGCTCGGTCCTCTACAACTTCGCCGTCGCGGTCGACGACGCCGAGATGGGGATCACCGAGGTCGTGCGCGGCGACGACCACCTCTCCAATACGCCCAAGCAGTTGCTCGTCCTCGCCGCGCTCGGCCACGCGCCGCCGCGCTACGCGCACCTGCCGCTGCTGCACGGGCCCGACGGCAAGAAGCTCTCCAAGCGCCACGGCGCCGCTTCGGTGCAGGAGCTGCGTGAGGCCGGCTACCTGCCGGCTGCTGTGCGCAACTACCTGGCGCTGCTCGGCTGGGGCACCGACGACGACACGACGCTGATGTCGACCGATGAGCTGGTCTTGCGCTTCCGGGTCGAAGACGTGGGCAGATCGGCGGCGATCTTCGACG
Source organism: uncultured Solirubrobacterales bacterium (assembly GCA_963778715.1). GTDB lineage: Bacteria > Actinomycetota > Thermoleophilia > Solirubrobacterales > 70-9 > VRUE01. The sequence goes on along the minus strand of CAVZVK010000011.1, from coordinate 177,804 downwards.
AGAAGAAGCTGCGCTGGGTCAACGGCCGCTTCATGCGCGAGCTGCCGCTGGACGAGTACACCGCTGCGGTGGCCAGGCACCTCGGTCGCGACGCCGATGAGCGGCTGCGCGCCGCCTGCGAGATCGCTCAGGAGAAAGCGCAGACGCTGAACGAGGTCTGGCCGCTGATCCGTTTCCTCTTCGAGCCCCCGGTCTCCGACGAGAAAGCCTGGGGCAAGGTGATGAAGGATGGCGCCTCGTCTGCGCTGGAGGCGTCTCGGGCTGCGCTGGAAGAGGTCGCCAAGTTTGACCCGGCGGCGATCGAAACGGCGCTGGCACCGCTGCCGGAGCGGCTCGATGCCAAACCCGGCAAGGTCTTCCAGCCGATTCGCGTCGCGATCACCGGCACCTCGGTTTCGCCGGGAATCTTCGAGTCGCTTGCCGTCCTCGGTCGCGAGGAGTCGCTCTCGCGGATCGACGCGGCCCTGGCTCGTTTGCGGTCCTGACGGACAAGCGAAGCGCCATTCGCTCTCCCATTTGAACAAGCGGGCCTCAAGTGATCCCTAATTTTGGGGATGGTGGGGCTAAACCGTGCGTCCTTTGCTGCCGATGAGCCTTGCGGAGCCTGATTTCCGCCATGGAGACCACGAAACCGCATACCAACGGCAAGGTGAAGGTAGATGCCGCCAAGCGCAAGGGGGAGGGCAAGCCCGCCCCGGGCGCTCGCCTGGCCGCCGCATTCGAGGCGGTGGAGAAATTCCCAGTGCTGATGGAGACCCGTGCCCGGGTAATGCAGGCCGCCACCGCGGAGACTTCCCGCCTCGGCGACCTGGTTGAAACGGTTGAGGCCGATGTCGGCCTGGCGATCTCGACTCTGCGCTTCGCCAACCGCAGCGGTGGCGCCGGCTCGGTCGGCACGATCCCGGAGGCGATCGAGGTGCTGAAACCGTCCGGCGTGCTGGCGATCGCCGGCACCGCACCCGTGTTCGACTTCTTCGAGACCAACGGTGGCCGCGAGATGCGCCCTGAGCGCTTCCGCGTCCACGCCCTCGCCACCCAGCAGGCGGCAGACCACATCGGTCGCACGATCGGCTGGGAAGACCGCGACGAACTCGCCGTCGCCTCGCTGCTTCATGACGTCGGTCGCCTGGTGATCGCCAACCTGCATCCGGGCGATCGCAGTCACTTTGACGCCGTCGCAAAGACCCCGGAGCAGCGCCTGCGCGAGGAACGCGACCGGCTTGGCATCGACCATGCCCTGGTCGGCGGCGTGCTCGCCCGACGCTGGAACCTGCCGCAGCGGATCGCCGTCGCGATCGAGCGCCACCACGCCGAGGACGCCGAGGGGCTGGCGGCCGTGGTCGGAACCGCCGACATGGTTGCCCACTATGCCCAGGGCGAGGCCGTCGCGCCCGAGCGCCTGCACGCGGCTGCCAAACGCTGTGGGTTCGGCGCCGATGCCCTGCGCGAACTCCTTTATGAGCTTCCCTACGCCCGCACCGACGCCACGCGCGTCTCCGAGCCCTGCCCGCTCTCCGCGCGCGAGCTCGACGTCCTCCGCCATCTCTCTGAGGGCATGGTCTACAAGCAGATCGCCGGCGAGATGCAGCTCTCGGTCTCGACCATCCGCACCCACCTGCACAACGTCTACGGCAAGATCGGCGCCGTTGACCGCGCCCAGGCAGTCCTCACCGCGCGCGACCGCGGCTGGATCTAGGCCGCCCGCTACTCGATCAGCGACTCGCGCAGCGCGATCGCGACCGCGTGGGTGCGATTACGGGCGCCGAGGCGCGCCAGGGCGTTCTTGGTGTGCGTCTTGATCGTTTCTTCGCTGAGGTCGAGCTCGCGCGCGGCGACGGTCGTCGATTCCCCGTTCGCCAGCAGTTGGAGGATTTCGCGCTGGCGCTTGGTCAGCTTGCCGCGGCTGCCGCGCGGCGGCACCTCCGGGTCGACAAAGCGCTCCTGGGCCAGGGCGGCCTGGACCGCCTGCCGGAGCAGTTCGGTGGGAGCAGTGCGGGCGACGTAGGCGCTGGCTCCGGCCTGCAACGCGGCGCTGGCGAGGTGCCGCTCGGCGCGCTCGCCGTGGGCGACGATGCCAAGGCCCGGTTCGGTTTTGAGCAGGGCGCGGATTGCCTCGACGGCACCGATCGGTTCGGGGTGCTCGACCTCGGTCCGGCGCATGTCGATCACAGCGACGTCGACGCTGCCGATGTCGCGCACCAACTCGACCGCCTCGTTGCGGTTGGTCGCCTCCTGGATCTCGAAGCTGTCCTGGAGCGCTCGGCGCACGCCAAGGCGGACGATCGGGTGACCATCGATCACAAGACACTGGGGACGCTCGCTCAGGACTGCTTCCGATCTCTCGGTCTTCGCTGACGGCTCCATCGTCAGCCCTGGAGCCCACTACGCCCCGATCCTAACCGAGCCGGGTCCGGGCGGTGCGGTAGAACAAGCTTCGTGATCTCGATTACCTCGAAGTCGCGCTACGCCGTGGTCGCGATGGCCGAGCTGGCTCGCTCCGGCGAGCGCCCCGTGCCGATCAAGGAGCTGGCCGAGCGCCGCGAGATCCCCGAGCAGTTCCTCGAGCAGCTCTTCTCGACCCTGCGCCGCGGCGGCCTGCTGACCAGCCACCGCGGGATGAAAGGCGGCTACACGCTCTCCCGCCCCGCCGAGGAGATCACCGTGCTCGAGGTCGTCCAGGCCCTCGACGGCAAGGTCGGCCAGGAGGCCGACGAGGCCGGCGGCATCTGGGCCGAGGGAGTCACCGCCCTGCGCAAGGTCTTCGGCCAAACCACGATCGCCGAAGTCGCCCGCCGCGAGGCCGAGGCCGCCGGCTCGGGCATGTACTTCATTTAGATCGGGCCGCATCGCTACTGCGATTCCGCTTGTTCAAGCGGAATGCAATCCGGCTGAGTCCGGTTATTTCCGGTCTGACTGGCGCACAGCTGGCGCACCAGTGGCGCACAGGAGCCGCTACGGTGCGGCCGTGAGCCTCGGCACCGTCCTCGGGCTGGTCGTATCCGTTCTAGCCCTGGTCGGAACCGTTGCTGTGGGCTTGCTCCGTTTCAGGCACGAGCGGAAGCTCGCTGACCGAGCAGACGCGCGCTCGATCCTCGCGGAGGGTGCTTTGGAGCTAGGCCGAACCAAGGGCACCGCGAAGGACGCGCTCACTGCGTTCTCCCGCCCTTTGGAAACCGGCAAAGACTGGCCCGACAACTTTGGGGCGGAAATCGGGAACCTGGAAACGGCTGTCGAAGCGCTGGAATCGGCGCTAGCCGCAATCCGAATTCGGTTCGAGCAGGACACGTCCATTGTGGAAGAACTTGCGGGCGCAGTCGCGAAGACGCGATCTCTCATCAGCGTCTACTTCATCGCGAGCCGGGCCGATGCGGGCGGAGGTCGCAGGCGAGAGCGACAGGACCGGCGCGATCACGACGACTACACCGAAGTCATTGAATTGAGCGAAGCGTTTGATGAGCACCGCAATGCCTATCTGGCGGCTGCTCAGAAAGTCGTTGGGGTTGCTCTCCCGATTGACTAGCTTGGGACTGGGAATGCGGTTACGCCAACTTCTACTTCTGAAGGTGCGTCCGCCGCTACTATCGGGCGGTGGCACTCTCAAAGAGTGAGAGAATCAAGCTGATTCAGAGCGCTGCTAAGGCATTGGTGGCCGAGAGCTCGACGGACGCTGAATTGGCCCTGGAGACTTTCGAGGTCGATAGACCTGGCTGGTCCTTTTCGAGCTGGGGGAACGAAGGCTATGCCTACGTCGTGGACAGGCTGAAGGCTGCGCCCGATGAGACGTTGATCAATCTCAACGCTCACCTTTCCGATGAGACCCCAATGACAGTTGCCGCCGGTTCGTGGCTGGAAAATCACGCGCGAGTCTTCTTGAGTCATACCAGCGCTCACCGGAAACTGGCAGGAGAAATTCGCTCAACTCTCTCTTCGGAGGGAATTGATGTCTTCGTTGCTCACGACAGGATCGAAACGAATCAGGAGTGGATTGAAGAGATCAGGGTGAGCCTCGCGACCTGCGATGTATTGGTGGCCCTCTTTACCGAGGATTTCGTTGGGAGCGAGTGGTGCGATCAGGAGGTTGGTATTGCCTTGGGGAGGGGAATCGAAGTCATCTCAGTTAAGAGCGGAGCAGCTCCGCATGGCTTCGTTTTTCCAAAGCAAGGATTTGAGGCGAGCCCGACTGATCCGCGTGCTGCCGAGAAGATCGCGAAAGAGATTTGCAAGCTTGTCAAGGGCGAGGTGCCTAGCTTTACTCCCGATCCCGCAGCTGTGGTCGTCCGAAAGTACGCGAAGTCCCAGAGCTTCGATCAAGCCCGGACAAACCTTCAGAAAGTCATGAAGCTAAAGGCCTCGGACTGGACGCCGGGGTTGGTACGGCTTGCCGAAGAGGCGCGAGACGCTAATAGCCAGATTGCTGATGCATGGTGGTACGACGAGCTTGTCCCCGACGTACTTATCGCCCATCTCGAAGAGATTGGCGTAAGTCGCGCGCGAGAGAGTGTCCAGCCAGCCGCCCCGGCGAGTGGTGCTGATGAAATTCCGTTTTAAGCAAGTCATGGCCCTTCGCTGGGCGCGAGCGCTTGCCTTTTCATCACGATCCTTCGATTAGCATCCATGAATGGTCGAGAAGGACGAGATTCTTTCTGAGATTCGTCGCTTGGCCGAGGAGAACGACGGAAAGCCTCTAGGCCGGAACCGCTTCTTTGGGGCGACCGGCATACGCGAGACGGACTGGCTGGGCCGATATTGGGCGCGTTGGGGCGATGCGGTTGAGGAGGCAGGCTTCGCGCCCAATGCACTGCAAGCCCGGACTGACGATCAGGAGGCCATTCGTCGGCTAGCGCTTGAGACGCGGCGACTTGGGCGCTTTCCTACTCTCGCCGAGATGCGAATGCAGCGGCGAGCAGATAAGAGCTTGCCAAGCAATGGCGTCTATGAGCGCCTTGGACCAAAGGCAACGCTGGTTGCGCGTCTGGCTGAGTTTTGCGAGGGAGACAGCGACTACGGGGATGTTCTAACGATCATTTCGCCCCTTCTCGAATCTGCCGATGCGATCGAGATTGACGAGAGCAGCGAATCAGGAGAGCGCGGGTTTGTCTACCTCTTGAAGTCCGGGCGCTACTACAAGATCGGGCACACCAATTCAACCGGGCGGCGAGCCTACGAGCTAGCGCTTCAACTCCCGGAGCGCCCGACACCCGTCCACGAGATCGCGACCGACGATCCGCGAGGTATCGAGGCTTACTGGCACAAGCGATTTTCAGATCGGCGTCGCAATGGTGAGTGGTTCGAGCTGACCCAGGCTGATGTCAGCGCATTTAGAAGGCGCAAGAGCTTTATGTAGCAGATCGGTTTCGCCTATCGGCCTAAGCGCTTAGGCGCTTAGGCGCGTTTGTAGACGGCGACGGTTCGCGGCGGTACCAAGCTGGCATGTACATGCCTTATAGCCGCATGGTTGTCCGCAACGGGGTAGCCGCTTTCGCGGTTGATCGGCCCGTAGGTCAGAGCCTCATGGATGAGCGTCTAGGCCGACAGGCCAACTTTCGCAGCCCCCAACGTACAACCGCACAACCACCTGGTTGTGACCACTTTGGCGGCTCGTGCCTCTGTAGGTATATGGAAGCTGCATCTTCATCGCCGCTTCGCTTCTCACTTCGGGGGAGGCTGCGGCCATCGCTTCGCCCATTGCTTCGCGGCCTGGCTAGGCCCAAGGCCCGCCAGCGCGCATCGCAGCGCCGTTTGCGGGCCTGGCGTTTTGCCGACATTCCTACGCCACCCCCGGTTCAAGACATCAAGTCGGTCATGGCGGTCGTCATTGCGCTCTCGATCTTCTCCGCGTCCCTTGCGCTCGACGCCTGCGCTATCGCCTCCGCGCTGGCTCCGCATCGCTTCCTCACCGCCTCGGCGACCGTAGTCGCCTCGGCGCTGGCGACACAGCGGCTTCGGCTTCGCGCTGGCTTCGCAGCGCTTTGCCGTCAATCGGTTGTGGTTTGGGGGTCCGCGTGAGTTGGAAGGTGGCAGAAGGGCTGAGGCTGCCGGAGGCAACCGCAGAGGTGATCGTCTCGCTCGGGGAGCATCGCGTCCTCTCGACCGCGCAGGTCGGCGCGATCCACTTCCCGGATCGCAGCCTGCGCCGCACTCAGCAAGTCCTCGCCTATCTTGAGCGAGCGGGGCTGATCGCCTACGTCGAAACCCGCCGCGCTCCCCGTCGCCTCTGGTTCCTTACCGAGCATGGCGCTGAACTTGCGCTCGACGCCGGCGAGGTCGAGCGCCGGCCGAAGGTCCTCAGCCCTCAGCAAGCGGCTGGGCCGCTGCGCGCCCACACCCTCGGCGTCAATGAGGTTGGGATCAGCTTCCTGCGCACGGCACGGAAGCGCGGCGACGAATTCGGGCCGCTCTCTTGGCGGCATGAGATCGCCCATCCGCTGAACCGGGGTCGTGGCCGCGCTCGGCGGACGCTGATCGCCGACGCCGTGTTGAGCTACGTGCGCGCCGACGAGACACACTTTGTCTATGAGCAGCGCTTCATAGAGGTGGACCGGGCCACGCTCTCAGTGGAACGCCTGGTTGCCGAGCTAGCCCGATACGGCCAACTTTGCCGCGCCCGCGACAAACGCGGCGAGTCGCTGTGGGGCAGCCACTACCCGACCTTCCCTTCGGTGATCTGCGCCCTGGCTGGTGCTTCGCGCAAGGCGCTCATCCGTCGCCGCAACATTGCGCTCGTGCTGCTGGAAGGCAACCCCGATCTGTCGCGCGCCCACGGCGTGACGATCGTCTTTTGCCTGCTGGACGACTTGAAGAATCGCGGTCCCTTCGCGTCGATCTTCCGGGAGGTAGGCGCGCCGGATCGAGCGGTGGACTGGCTAGGCGAGGGCGAGGGCAGCGATGGAGGCGAAGCCCAGGGGCGATGACCAAGAAGCTGGCCGTTTCGATTCCCCGTATTGCTCTCACCCCGGCGGAAGCTGCGGCGGCTATTGGCGTCGGCCCGGATTTCTTCGATGCCAATGTGGCCCCGGAGTTGCGGCTTGTTCGCCGGGGGCGTAAGCGACTGGTCCCCGTCTCCGAGCTTGAACGGTGGACCACGGAAAACGCCGGTCCTGCCCTTGAGGAGTTGGCATGACCGGCGCAGTGCATCCCAGTGTCTCGGCCGCGCGAGACTCCAGGCAGCTTCTAGGCTGCTCGGTATGGCGGACGCCGATCAGAAGAAGGTCAGTCAAGACCTGCGTCGCTCCCAGGCCGATTTCGAGCGCGCCCAGAGTAAGCGCGACGAGGCCAGTGCAGCTAGGCGTAAGAGCTTCGAGCGCGCTCGTGCGGCAGGCTTTTCATTGCGCGATATCGGCAGGGACACCGGCCTGCACTTCAGCCGGGTTGCCGAAATTCTGCGGGGCAAATAGCTGCCGTAGGGGTTCACCGACACTGCTGGTAAACTGCCAGCGACCAAGACAAAGCGGCGACCCGCCGCGCGCTAACGCGACGGGCCGCCTGACCACAAGGAGACGAACCCTCCTCATGGCTGACGAGAACCCTACGGGTCGCGGCTCTGCCGTCGCCCTCCAGATCCCGGCCGACCAGATTCGCTTCCTGCGCCGCGTCTTCCAGATGGCGCTGGACGGCATCAAGGACGAGTTGGCGGACTACCCGAAGAAACTCACGGAACCTGCTCGTCTGCACCGCGAAGAGGCCGCCTATGGGCGGCTACTCGCGGCGCTGGATGAGTTGGTGGTTGTTCCCGACGCCGACGTTCGAGAGGTGGTCGGCGACCTGGCCCACGTCATAGACCGGGGCAATGAGTATCGCCGCGTTGTCTCCGAGCACGAGGCGCTGCACGGATTGCTTGGGCAACTCAGGGGAGGCGAGAACCGATGATCGGCATCGCCGCTTGCTTCGGGAACAACCTGGCGTCCTGCCGCAGACAGGCCAAGCTCTCCCAGGAAGAGTTGGCGGTGCGCGCTTCGCTGCACCGTACGGCGGTCGGCCAGTTGGAGCGCGGGGAACGGGTTGCCCGCGTGGACACGCTCATCAAGCTCGCCGGTTCCCTCGACCTTCCCCCGGGGGAACTGCTCGACGGGATGGGCTGGGACCCAGGCGGAACGCGGCTTGGGCAGTTCACGGAGCGGGGTGGGGTCTAATGGCGGAGGGCATTCGCAAGCGACACTCCAAGGGGTGCAATACGCGTCGAGGTGGGCGCTGCAACTGCAAGGCTGGTTATGAGGCTTGGGTCTTCTCGAAGCGGGACGGCAAGAAGATTCGCCGCACCTTTGTCCAGAAGGCAGAAGCGAAGTCGTGGCGGGCCGATGCGCTCGGCGCGCTCTCGCGGGGAGGGATGCGAGCGGCGAAGAAGACGACGCTGGGGGAGGCGTGGACGGCATGGATTAAGGGTGCGAAGCACGGCTCGATCCCGAACCGGTCGGGCGACCCTTACAAGCGCGCCGCGCTGCGCTCGTATGAGTCGGGGATGCGGCTCCGGGTGCTGCCGCGATTCGCTGGCGTTCGCCTCACCGACCTTCAACGCTTCGACCTTCAAGAGTTCGCCGACGACCTGCTCGCTGATGGCTGGAACCCGTCAACGATCCAGGTCACGTTGCTTCCGGTTCGCGCGATCTATCGCCGCGCGCTCTCGCGGGGCGAGGTCGCAGTCAACCCTTGCAGCGGTCTTCAGCTTCCGGCCGTGCGCGGCCGACGCGAGCGCTACGCGACCCCGGCGGAAGCCGAGGCGCTGATCGCCGCCGTCCCTGCCGCTGACCGGCCGATCTGGGCGTCGGCGATGTACGGGGGTTTGCGACGCGGCGAGTTGCAGGCGCTGCGCGCGGAAGACGTCGATCTTGCCAACGGCGTGATTCGGGTTGAGTTCGGCTGGGAGTACCGCGAGGGTCAGATTCCCCTCAAGTCGAATGCCGGTCGGCGCAAGGTGCCAATCAGCGCCGTCCTCCGCGACTTCCTTGACGCGAGGATCACCGCCAGCGGCTACGGCGGCCGTGACCGATTCTTTGGGCTTGCGAGGGGCGACAGCACGTTCGATCCCTCGAAGCTGACGAAGCGCGCTGACGAGGCTTGGGGGGACGCTGGGCTTGAGCGCATCACGCTGCACGAGTGCCGCCATACCTTCGCTTCCCTGATGATCGCCGCCGGAGTCAATGCCAAGGCACTACAGACCTTCATGGGCCACGCCAACATTTCGATCACACTGGACCGCTACGGCCACCTGATGCCGGGGTCAGAGGCCGAGGGAGCGCGGCTGCTTGATGCCTACCTCGGCGCCCAGCGAGAGCGGGATGAAGAAGCCGCCCGCGCGGCTGGCGCGGTGCTCACTGGTGCATGAGGCACGCCGCCGAAACGTTTCCGCCGCATCGAGGACTACCGTCGCTCAGCCAATGAAGGGGACGCTGAATCAGAAGAAGGCGATCAAGCTGCTGAAGGAAAACGGCTGGACGCAGGCTCGCGGCGGCAAGCATCAGGTCAAGATGACCAAGTCCGGCTGTCGTCCGATCACGCTTCCGCAGCACAAGGGGCGCGACTACCCAACCGGCCTGGCCCAGGCGATTCTCAAGCAGGCAGAGCTAAGATGAAGGAACTTCACCTATGGAGCTAACGGCGCGTATCCATATCGAGGACGGCAGCTACTGGGCGGACGTTCCGGAGTTGCCTGGCTGCTTTGCCTCCGGGGACACTCTTGACGAGCTTTTTGAATCTCTGCAAGAGGGAGTCGCCCTCTATCTCGCTGACGAGGGCGGGGAGAGTGGCCCACTGCACGTCGCCACGGCGACGTTGACGGATCGACCGCTGACGCCCGCGTGAAGCTCGAAGAGAGCGGGACGAAGAAGCCGCCCGCGCGGCTGGCGCGGTGCTTACTGGCGCACCAACTGGCGCATAACTGGCGCACGGAAACGGCAAACCGCTTGCCCATGCGGGATTGTGCCCCCCTGCTCGGGATGTACTTCATCTAGGCAAGGCTGACGACAAAACATTCCGCCGCGCTGGAGGCTACCGTCCGCCAATCGATGAAGGGGACGCTCAGCCAGAAGAAGGCGATCAAGGCGATCAAGCTGTTGAAGGAAAATGGCTGGACGCAAGTTCGCGGCGGCAAGCACCAGGTCAAGATGACCAAGCCGGGATGCCGCCCGATCACCCTCCCGCAACACAAGGGTCGCGACTACCAGGCTGGGCTAACCAGCGCGATTCTCAAACAGGCCGGGCTACAATGAAGTGGATTCGCCAATGGAGTTGACCGCCCGCATCCATATCGAGGAAGGCAGCTACTGGGCCGACGTTCCAGAGCTGCCGGGCTGCTTCGCCTCCGGCGACACCCTGGACGAGCTGTTCGAGTCCCTGCAAGAGGGCGTTGCGCTTTACCTGGCCGACGAGGGTGAGCAGGGTGGGCCGATGCACGTTGCGACGGCGACGCTGACCGATCGTCCACTCTCGGCCGCGTAGACCCAAAGCCCGTGCGGATTGGGGAGACGGCTGCGGCGGTTGTGGGGGAGACGCCCCTGGTCTCGCTCTCGCGGCTGGCCGAGGGGCTTGGGGCCGAGGTCTGCGTCAAGCTCGAGTACCTCAATCCAGGGGGGTCGGTGAAGGACCGGATCGGGGTGGCGATGATCGATGCGGCCGAGCGGGACGGGCTGATCGAGCCGGGGAAGTCGGTGATCGTCGAGCCGACCAGCGGCAACACCGGGATCGCGCTGGCGATGGTCTGCGCGGCGCGGGGCTATGAGCTGATCCTCACCCTGCCGGAGGGGATGAGCCGCGAGCGCGCCAAGCTTTTGCGCGCCTACGGGGCCGAAGTGCGAGAGACGCCGTCGCTCGGCGGGATGACCGAGGCGGTCGAGCTGGCGGAAGCGATCTGCGAGCAGCGCAAAGGCTTCATGCCGCAGCAGTTCGCCAACCCGGCCAACCCGGAGGTCCACCGGCGCACCACGGCCGAGGAGATCTGGCGCGACACCGACGGCGAGGTCGGCGCCTTCGTCGCCGGCGTCGGCACCGGCGGCACGATCACCGGGGTGGGGACGATGCTGCGCGAGCGCAGCCCCGAGACGCTGATCGTCGCGGTCGAGCCCGCCACCTCGCCGGTGCTCTCCGGCGGCGCCCCCGGGCCGCACAAGATCCAGGGGATCGGCGCCGGCTTCGTGCCGCCGGTGCTCGACCGCTCGGTGATCGACGAGATGATCGCGGTCGGCGACGAGGACGCGCTGGAGACGGCCCGCCTCGCCGCCCAGCGCGAGGGCATCCTCGCCGGGATCTCCGCCGGCGCCAACATCAAGGCGGCGCTCGAGGTCGCGGCGCGGCCGGAGATGGCCGGCAAGCGGGTGGTGACGATCGTCTGCGACTCGGGCGAGCGCTACGTGTCCCTACCCTTCTTCTGCACCGTGAAGCCGTTGGAAGCGCGTGTGGTCTCGGAGGTGCGCGGCGGACGTCGCCGCGGCGCGCGACCGCGACCCGGCGGCGCAGCGGTCTCCACGCTCGAGATCCTCGCTCAGCTGGGCCGGGGTGCAGGCGCTGCTCGCCCACCGGCGTCGCGCACGCCCTGCTCGAGGCGGGGGTGCCGTGGCGCCGCGCGTGCATCGCCTACCTGACCCGCGCGGTCACCGGGGTCGAGATCCATCCGGCGGCGCGGATCGGCCAGGAGTTCTTCATCGACCACGGCTCCGGCGTCGTGATCGGCGAGACCGCCGAGATCGGCGAGCGGGTCACCCTCTACCAGGGAGTGACGCTGGGCGGCACCGGCTTCCAGCGCGGCAAGCGCCACCCGACCCTCGGCGACAACGTCACGGTCGGCTCCGGCGCCAAGCTGCTCGGCCCGATCGCGGTCGGCGACGGCGCCAAGATCGGCGCCAACACGGTGGTGGTCGAGGACGTGCCGCCGGGCTCGACCGTGGTCGGCAACCCCGGCCACCCGGTCAAGGTCGAGGGCAAGCGGGTGGAGGGCCCCGACGCCGACTGGATCCACCTGCCCGACCCGATCGCCGAGGCGATCAAGACGCTCTCGCAGCGGATCGGCGAGCTCGAGCAGCGCCTCGCCGAGCTCGACGGCGGCGAGCCGCCCGAGACGAGCACGCGGCCGAGCTGCGCGAGCGCACCGGCCGCTCCTCGGCCGGCGGCTGACGCGGACCCGCCCAGACGCGGCCGCGGCCCTGGCTATGCTCGGCGGGTGGCGCTGCAGACCGAGCCCGAGACCTCGGAGAGCGCTCGAGTCCCGCGGGGCGCCGACCGAGCCCGGCGCCGACCGCGCCGAGCGCCTGCTCGCCGGGCTCAACGAGCCCCAGCGCGAGGCGGTCCGCCACGGCGAGGGGCCGCTGCTGGTCCTCGCCGGCGCCGGCTCGGGCAAGACCCGGGTGCTGACCCACCGGATCGCCTACCTGCTGGCGACCGGCGCCGCCCGGCCGGGCGAGATCCTCGCGATCACCTTCACCAACAAGGCCGCGGCGGAGATGCGCGAGCGGGTCGGCGCCCTGGTCGGCCGCTCGGTGCGGGCGATGTGGGTGACGACCTTCCACTCCGCCTGCGCCCGGATGCTGCGCGCCGACGCCGAGCGGCTCGGCTACTCGCGCAGCTTCACGATCTACGACGAGTCCGACTCGCTGCGGATGCTGAAACGGTGCATGGCCGAGCTCGGGGTCGACCCGAAGCGCTATCCGCCGCGGGCGATCCGCTCGCAGATCTCCGGCGCCAAGAACAAGCTCGTCGACGCCGCCGCCTACGCCAGGCCCAGGGCAGCGTCTTCGAGGAAACCGCGGCCGACGTCTACGCGCTCTACGAGAAGCGCATGCTCGAGGCCAACGCGATGGACTTCGACGACCTGCTCGTCCGCACCGTCAACGTGCTGGAGGTTTCCGACGAGGCGCGCGAGCGCTGGCGCCGCACCTTCCGCCACGTCCTCGTCGACGAGTACCAGGACACCAACCACGCCCAGTACCGCCTGCTGCAGCTGCTCACCGCCGAGCACGGCAACCTGATGGTGGTCGGCGACGAGGACCAGTCGATCTACGGCTTCCGGCACGCCGACATCCGCAACATCCTCGACTTCGAGCGGGACTTCCCCGAGGCCGAGGTGGTCAAGCTCGAGCAGAACTACCGCTCGACCCAGACGATCCTCTCCGCCGCCAACGCCGTGGTCGAGCGCAACCGCGAACGGCGGCCGAAGCAGCTCTGGACCGAAATCGCCGGCGGCGAGCCGGTGCAGCTCTCCGAGCTCTCCGACGAGCACGAGGAGGCGCGCTGGGTGGCGGGGGAGATCGAGCGCCTCGCCGAGGAGGAGGGCGTGGTGCGCGAGGACGTCGCCGTCTTCTACCGGACCAACGCGATGAGCCGGGTGCTGGAGGACACCCTGGTCCGCTTTGAGCTGCCCTACCAGGTGATCGGCGGGACCAAGTTCTACGAGCGGGCCGAGATCAAGGACGCGGTCGCCTACCTCAGCCTGCTGGTCAACCCGGCCGACCAGGTCTCCTTCGGCCGGATCGTCAACTCGCCGCGGCGGGGGATCGGCAACACCAGCCAGGGTCGCCTCGCCGCCCACGCCAACACCACCGGGCTGCCGATCTGGGAGGTCGCTGCTCAAGCGGAGAACGTGCCCGGGCTCGGCGCCGCCGCGATCAAGGCGATCGAGCGCTTCCACGAGACGATGGAGGGGCTGCGGGCGCGGGCCGAGGAGTCTTCGGTCGTCGGCACTGCTGGAGGCGGTGCTGCAGGAGAGCGGCTACCTAGACGCGCTGGCGGCGGAGCGCACGGTCGAGGCCGAGGGCCGGGCCGAGAACCTCGAGGAGCTGGTCGGCATGGCGGCCGAGTTCGACTCCAACCTCGAGCTGGAGGGCGACTCCGAGGTCTCGCCGCTGGAAGAGTTCCTGCAGCAGATCTCCCTCTACACCCAGCAGGACGAGCTGCGCGCTGAGGAGTCGCTGATCACCCTGATGACCCTGCACAACGCCAAGGGACTGGAGTACGACACGGTCTTCCTGGTCGGCTGCGAGGACGGCGCCTTCCCCCACATGCGGGCGCTGGAAGAGGGCAGCGAAGAGGAGGAGCGGCGGCTCTGTTACGTCGGCATCACCCGCGCCCGCCGGCGCCTCTACATGACCTGGGCGCGCGAACGGCGGCTCTTCGGGCGCGCCGAGCGCAACCTGCCCTCGCGCTTCATCGACGAGCTGCCGGCGGAGCTGACCGAGCGCCACTCCAGCGCGCCCGGGGCCGCCACCGGGTTGGGCTGGGAGACGACGGCGAGCGACGCGGCGGCGCCGATCGACCCCGGCCCGACGCTTGAGCTGGGGTCCGGCGATGACGTCGTCCACGCCAGCTTCGGCGAGGGAGTCGTCACCGCGGTCGAGCCCGGGGGAGTCGTCGTCGTCCGCTTCGCCTCCGACGGCACCGAGCGCAAGCTGATGGCCGACTACGCGCCGATCAGGAGGAGGTAGGGATGGCGGCGCGGATCATCGACGGCAAAGCGGTTGCGGCGGCGGTGCGGGCACGGGTCGCGGAGGAGGTCGAGGCCTTCGAGGCCGAGCGCGGCCGCACGCCCCTGCTGACCACCGTGATCGTCGGCGACGACCCGGCCTCCGAGGTGTACGTCGCGCGGCAAGCACCGCGCCTGCGAGGAGGTGGGGATGCGCTCGAGCCACCACGGCCTTCCCGGCCGAGACGAGCGAGGCCGAGCTGCTGGCGCTGGTCGAGCAGCTGAACGGCGAGCCCGACGTCGACGGCATCCTCGTCCAGCTCCCGGTGCCCGAGCAGATCGATCCCGATCGAATCGTCGCCGCGATCGATCCCGGCAAGGACGTCGACGGGCTGACCCCGATGAACGCCGGCCTCCTCGCCCATGGGATGCCGGGCCTGGTTTCCTGCACGCCGGCCGGCGTGATGGAGCTGCTGCGCCACGAGGGAGTCGAGCTGGAAGGCGCCGAGGCGGTCGTCGTCGGCCGCTCGAAGCTGGTCGGCGTGCCGGTCGCACGCCTGCTGCTGGCGGCCAACGCGACCGTGACCATCTGCCACTCGCGCACCCGCGACCTGCCGGCGGTCTGCCGCCGGGCCGACGTCCTGGTCGCGGCTGTCGGCGTGCCCGCGCCTGCTCGGCGCCGACGCGGTCAAGCCGGGCGCCATCGTGATCGACGTCGGCGTCAACCGCACCGACGACGGCCTGCGCGGCGACGTCGACTTCGAGGCGGCCTCCGAGGTCGCGGGAGCGATCACGCCGGTGCCGGGCGGCGTCGGCCCGATGACGATCGCAATGCTGCTCGTAAATACGTTGGCTGCCGCCCGAACTCGGGTGTAGTGTCGAGCCCAGACCCCTAGCTCCACGGACCGGAGGACAGCATAGATGGAACTAGACAAGCTCAGCCCGGGCGAGAAGATCGCGGGCGGCTCAGCGATCCTGCTCTTCGTCTTCATGTTCTTCGATTGGTTCGGCGTCGAAGTCTCGGGCGTCGGCGGTTTCTCCGGCAGTGTGCCCGGCGGCGGCGGCAACGCATGGGACGCGCTCGAATTCATCCCAATAGTTCTTGTGCTCACGATCATCGCTGCGCTGGTCATGGCGGGTCTTCGGCTCGCCGACTCTCCCTCAGAGCCGCCGGTTCCGATGAGCGCCATCGTCACCGTCCTTGGCGTCTCTCTGTCCTGCTGATCCTCTTCCGCATCATCGATCCGCCGAGCTTCGCCAGCTTCGGCGGAGTCTCGGTGGACGCGACGCTCAACCTCGGAATCTTCCTCGGGTCTGATCGCGGCCGGGTGGCATCGCCTACGGCGGCTACAGCAGCTATGCAAGAAGAAGGGATCACCTTCGGCGACGCTGCCGATCGGCTTTCGGGCGGCGGTGGCCCGGTTGCGGGATCGTCACCCTCGCCGCCATCCTCATCTGCCCCACCGCCACCACCTCCGTCTGGCTCGGCGCCACCTCCACCTCCACCTCCGCCACCGAGCTCAGCACCGCCACCCTCCAGCCCTCCGCCTCCTCCTTCCCCTCCGAGCAGCTGAAAGCGGGAGAGGGTGGGTGACCCCTCCCAAAACACTCGGCGAGGCTCCTGCCGAGCGTTTTGGGAGGGGTCACCCACCCCTCTTCACCGCACTTGACCTCGCCAGCGATTTGGTGAGCGAATGCGGGGAGGCGTCGGCGACGTAGAGGCCATTGACGCCGTGAACAGAACCGTCGGGAGCACAGACGCCGGCACGTTCATCGGCTGATATTCGGGCGGTACCCATCGGGTGAAAAGCCTCGAGACGTAGCTCGGAGGGCTTGAAGCTGGTTGCCTCGAAGTCGGGCAAGCGCTGCGGGGTCAGGACGCCTGCGCGCGGGATGTTGGGGTAGACCTCGGTGGCGCCGGCGGCGAAGTGGACTTCTGCGGCTCTAGCTATGCCGAAGGTGATGCGGTCGGCATCGGCCGTGGTGAGCTTGTAGCGGGCTCGTAGGGAGCCGTTGCTGGTGAGGTTGATTCGCCCGCTCGACTCGTCCGAGAGGTGGACGCCGATTGAGCCGACGTGGCCGAAGTCGAGCATCGACTGCTGGTGCTCGCGGCCGGTTCCGGGTAGCCAGGCGCCGCCGAAGGCCAAGGGGGTGAAGGTCGCCTCTAGGAGGAGGCGCTGGGGCTCCCACTGGTCGATGTAGTAACTCTGCATCACGCCGTCCCAGCCACGGACCTCCTCGTCGTAGCGGGCTCCGACCCAGCAGGCGGGGTGGATATGGAGGTTGTGGCCAACCTGTGTGCCTCCGAGGCCGGAGGGCAGCAATAGCTCCGGGGTGCCGAGGGCGCCGCCGGCGACGATCGTCGCTTGGCGGGCACGGACCGTGTAGCTGCGGGCGTTCGCCCGTTGTCAGCCTGCACGGCGCAGCGCACTCCCGCAGCGCGGCCGTGCTCGACCAGGATGCGACGCGCTTCAACTCCGCTGCGCAGGCGTGCTCCCGCAGCTACGGCGCGGGGCAGGTAGCTGACGTGCATGCCGCGCTTGGCGTCGATCTTGCAGCCGCAGGGGCAGGAGCTGCACTGGACACAGTTGCCGGCGTTGCGGGAGATCGGGGCGCCGGAGGCGCCCAGCGCTGCGGCGCCCTCCATCGCGAGCTGGCCGTTGCGGCCCATGCGCTCGGGATCGACTGGGCTCACGTGGAGGAAGTCCTCGGCTTCGGCGTAGGCCGGGTCGAGCCGGTCGGCCCAGCTCGACGCCGAAGCGGTCGCGCCAGTCTGTAAGCACCGGTTCGGGCGCTCGGAAGCAGGTACCGGAATTGATCACGGTCGTGCCACCGACGGTGCGCGCCACCGGCACTGGGATCGGCGGGCGGCCTTCGGCGATCGTCAGGCCGCCGTCGCGGTAGAGAGAGGCGATCGCATCTAGCGGGTTGGCGGGGTAGGTGTCGCGGTTGTAGCTCTCGCCCGCCTCAAGCACGATCACGTCGAGGCCGGCCTCGGCCAAGGTCGCGGCTGCGACAGCGCCGCCGGCGCCGGAGCCGACGATGACAACGTCGCATTCCTCGCCGTCACCGTCAGGCGCGATATCGCCGAGTGGCCTGGCTGGCTCAGGCAGCGAGCCGTCGGCGAGTCGGCATTCCACCACCGTCCCGATCCGCTCTTCGACCGCCGGCGCGACCGCGTAGCCGAGCGTCGAGAAGACCTTTCCCATCAGCAGGAGCTCGTGGTAGAGCGAGAGCTGCGAGCCGCCCATGCGGCGCAAAAAGTCTTCGCGGGCGCCGAGGGCGAGACGGCTGAAGCGCCAGGGGAAAGGCAATAGCTCGAAGGCGCGCAGGCCGAGCTTGATCCGGGCCAGGACCCTGGGGGAGAGCGAGGTGAGGAAGGCGGCCACCGGAGCGGCAACCTCGATCTCGCGCTCGGCCGCCGGCAGGCCGTCGAGCCCGGGGGCCATCGCCTCGCAGATCGCGCTCATGGTGCGCTGCTCGGCGGCGGAGAGCCCCGGCGGGCGCTGTCAGCCAGGCGCCGCGGCGCGCCCGGTGCGTCCCGCCAGCGACCAGAGCCACAGCGCCAGCAGGGCGAGGAAGCCGTCGACGAGGAAGTTGAGTAGGTAGATAAAGACGTCGGAGTCGAAGAGATAGAAGCCGAGCGAGGCCAATGAGGAGGCCGTCTTGCCGGCGGCGAGCACCAAGAGCAGCGGCCGGTAGCGGACCACGTCGGCCTGGGCGACCAGGCAGATGCCGGTGATCACGACCATGTAGGCGAAGCCGAGCGCCAGCCAGAGCTGCTGCTGGGTGTGCGGGGCGCGGGTGAAGCCGCCGAGCGAATCACCGAGGTCGGAGATGACGTTGCCAACGCCGTTGGGGGTGACGATGAAGAGCAGGCCTACCACCGTGAAGCTGAGGGCGAGGAGGCGCAGGCTAAGGACCACTAGCTTCTCGGCGGCTTCTCCCCTCATCCGGGCACGGACTCTAACTCCTAGAATCCCGCCGATGATCGAGCGGGAGCAGGTGCTGCACGTCGCGAGGCTGGCCCGGCTGGGCCTCTCCGACGACGAGGTGGAGACGATGGCGGGAGAGCTCTCGGGGATCCTCGAGCACGTCGACCGAATTTCGGAGCTCGATCTCGAGGGCGTCGAGCCGACCTCGCACGTGGTTGAGCTGGAGAACGTGCTGCGGGCGGACGAGCCGCACGAGAGCCTGCCGCGCGATGTCGCTCTTGCACCCGCACCGGACCCGGTGGACGGTGCCTTCCGCGTCCCCTCGCCGCAGGCCGAATAGTGGCGGGGATGCTCGAGCTGACGGCCGTTCAGGCCCATGAGGCGATGAGCGCCGGAGAGCTCGACGCGGCCGAGTACGCCGCGGCCTGGAGCGAGGCTGCCGCAGCCGATGAGCTGAACGCCTACCTGTGGCGCCCGGACGGCGACGAGGGTGCGATTGCGGTCGAGCGGCCCTGCGTGGCGCCGATCGCCGTCAAGGACATCTTCTGCACCGAGGGGGTGCCGACCACCGCCGGCTCGCGCATCCTCGAGGGGTACCGGCCGCCCTACACCGCGAGCGCAGTCCAGCGGCTGCTCGAGGCCGGCGCGCCGATCCTCGGCAAGACCAACATGGACGAGTTCGCAATGGGGTCCTCGAACGAGAACTCCGCCTACGGGCCGGTGCTCAATCCCTGGGATCGGGGTCGTGTGCCCGGCGGCTCCTCGGGCGGCTCGGCGGCGGTCGTCGCCGGTGGCCTCGCCCCCTGGGCGATCGGCACCGACACCGGTGGCTCGATCCGCCAGCCGGCGGCGCTCTGCGGCATCGTCGGCCTCAAGCCCACTTACGGCGCGATCTCCCGCTACGGGATGATCGCCTTCGCCTCCTCGCTCGACCAGTGCGGGCCGCTCACCCGCGACGTCAGCGATGCCGCGCTGCTGCTGGCGATCCTGCAGGGCCGGGACGCCTGCGACTCGACCTCGGTCGGCCTCGAGCAGGCGCCGCAGCTGCCCGATCGCGAGGACTTGAAGGGGCTGCGCTTCGCCGTCCCCGCGGACCTCGCCCGCGACGCGATCGAGTCCGGGGTGCGCGAGGTCTTCGAGGCGACGCTGGCGAGGATCGAGCAGCTCGGCGGCGAGGTCGCCGAGACCTCATTGCCGCACGCCGAGCATGGCATCTCCGCCTACTACGTGATCGCCCCTGCCGAGGCTTCCTCCAACCTTGCTCGCTACGACGGCGTTCGCTACGGGATGCGTGCCGAGACGGGGGGCGACCTGATCGAGATGTACGAGACGACGCGCGCCGAGGGCTTCGGCACCGAGGTCAAGCGGCGCATCATGCTTGGCACCTACGCGCTTTCCTCGGGCTACTACGACGCCTACTACGGTCAGGCGCAGAAGGTGCGGACGAAGATCGCTGCCGACTTCAGCGCCGCCTTCGAGTCATTCGACTTCGTCGTCACGCCGACCTCGCCCTCGGTCGCCTTCGGCCTCGGCGAGAAGACCGACGATCCGCTGGCGATGTACCTCAACGACTTCTTCACCGTGCCGATGAGCCTGGCCGGCATCCCGGCGATCTCAATCCCGGCCGGCCTTTGCGAACCAGCCAGCGGTGGCCCCCAGCTCCCCGTCGGCTTCCAGATCGCCGCCCCCGCCTTCGCCGAGCAAAAGCTCCTGGACGCCGCCTACGCGCTGGAGCAGGCGATCGGCTTCGACGCCCGCCCTTCCGGTGCGCCTTATGTGGCTATGGATGACATAAAGCGCACCGGAAGCGGGGAGGTGCCCGGTGGCTGAGCTCGAGGCGGTTATTGGGCTGGAGATTCATGTGCAGCTGGCGACGAGGACGAAGATGTTTTGCGGGTGCGAGCTGTCCTTTGGGGACGAGCCGAACGTGCACACCTGTCCGATCTGCCTCGCCCACCCCGGGGTGCTGCCGGTCACCAACGAGCAGGCGATCCGCTACGCCCTGCAGATCGCCGCGGCGCTGGAGTGCGAGGTCGCGCCGCGCTCGATCTTCCACCGCAAGAACTACTTCTATCCCGACAGCCCCAAGGCCTACCAGATCAGCCAGTACGACATTCCGCTTGCCAGCAACGGCCGCTTGGGCGACATCCGCATCCACCGCGCCCACCTCGAGGAGGACGCGGCGAAGACGATCCACGTCGGCGACTCGGGCCGCATCCACGGCTCCAGCGCCTCGCTGGTCGACTTCAACCGCGGCGGCACGCCGCTGGTCGAGATCGTCACCGAGCCCGACCTGCGCAGCGCCGCCGAGGCGGCGGCGTGGGCACGGCTGCTGCGCGAGACGGTGCGCCAGCTCGGCGTCTCCGACGTCAACATGGAGGAGGGCAGCCTGCGCGTCGACGGCAACATCTCGGTGCGGCCGGCCGGCAGCGAGGAGCTGGGGACGAAGACCGAGCTGAAGAACATGAACAGCTTCCGCTTCCTCGAGCGCGGGATCGAAGCCGAGCTGGCGCGCCAGCGCGAGCTGATCGAGGCGGGGGAGCCGGTCGTCCAGGAGACGCTGCACTTCGATCCCGGCGACGGCAGCCTGACCCCGCTGCGCTCCAAGGAGGAGGCGCACGACTACCGCTACTTCCCCGAGCCCGACCTGGTGCCGCTGGCGCCGAGCGAGGAGATGCTTCGAGAGGCGCGCGAGTCGCTGCCCGAGCTGCCGGCGGCGCGGAGCGGAGCGCTACCGCGAGCAGTTGGGCCTGGCCGAGGACGCTGCGGCGCTGCTGGTCGGCGACCCCGAGACCGCTGGCTACTTCGAGCAGACTCTCGGGCAAGCGGGCGAGGTCGAGCCCCGTGTCGTCGCCAACTGGGTGACCGGCGAGCTTGCAGCGGTGCTGCGCCAGGACGGAGGAGGGACGAGTGCTGCCGAGCTCCAAGGTCGAGCCCGACTCCCTCGCTGCCCTCATCGCGATGGTCCAGGAGAAGAAGATCTCCCACGGCAGCGGCAAGACTGTTCTCGCGACCCTCGTCGCCGAGGGCGGCGACCCGGCGGCGATCGTCGAACGCGAGGGGCTGGCCCAGATCTCCGACAGCGGCGAGCTGGAGGCAATAGTCGCCGCCGCCGTCGAGGCCAACCCCGAGGCCGCCGAGCAGATCCGCACCGGCAACCAGAAGGCGATCGGCGCCATCGTCGGCGCCGTGATGAAGGAGACCAAGGGCCGCGCCGACGGCGGCGAGGTCAACCGCCTGATCCGCGCGAAGCTCGGCTTGTAGTAGGCCCCTACCCGGCGAACTTGCCGCCGTCGGGCCAAATCACCTTAATGTTTTGACTTTCGGCCAGCTTGAGCAGGTCCTGCCGGGGTTCTTCGGGTACCAAGATCGCCTTGCGTGGGGGTTTCTCAACAAGACGCTCGTAGTCAGCCAACTGGCCGATCGCCATGCGGAAAGCTGGTCGAGAGATGCTGCCCTTGGCCTCGACCAGGGTGTTCGTGGTCTGGTCAAAGAGATCGCAGTACAGGGCCGCCGGCTCGTCGTCTGGCCGCAGCTGAAGCCGACAAACTTCGTGGCCGTCGGCAATCAGCGAAGCCATGTATTCCCTGACCAGTCGCTGCTCACGGCGCTCTGCCTCATATGGCTCACGATTCGGCTCGATCAGCATGCGCTCGGTCAGGTGCTGCTCGACCGGCACCGCCTTCACCCGATCGGGGTCGAGGTTGTCGAGCGGCGAAGTGGCGAGACGGGCGGCGCCGTCTAGGGAGCGGAGGCGAAAGACGATCACCGAGCGGATTTCTCCGTCGCCAGTTTCTGGCGCGTCGGCGGTGTAGTGGTCGACGTACTCGAACTCGCCGGCGTAGGTGGCGAATCCGGAGCCGGCATCAAAGAGGTGGAGCTCGCGGCCTTCGCCGCGGTGGTCACGGATGGCCCGGTTGCCCTGGACCATGCGCTGGTCTCCACGCTGTCCCTCTCCGGTGTAGTGGAAATACCCGTCTTTGCGCTGGCCGTCGTAGATGTAGCCGTGGAGGATGCCCTGGGCTTGGTCGGTGAAGAGGAGGACGTTGGGCGTCTTGCTCGATGGACTGATTCCCCCCTGACGACGGCCCCCGAGGGTTTCGTGCAACTCCACACGCCGGATCGCCTGTCCTTGCTCCATCTGGATGCCCAATTTTTATCCTTCATATTTAGATCACTTATTAAGCTAAATATAGCGGCATTAGGAAGGGAAGCAGGTGGCAAATGCAACTTTGTAACAAAGTGTTACAAAGTGCTAAGTTGACTACGTGGCCTGGAACGTAGTCATCGCCGGTGGAGGCTTCGGCGGGGCGATGGCTGCGCGGGAGCTGGAGCGGATCCTGCCGCGGCAGTCGACGCGGCTGGTACTGGTCAACGACGCCAACTTCATGCTCTACACGCCGTTCCTGCCCGAGGCGGCTGCGGGGACGCTGGAGCCGCGGCACGTGGTCACGCCGCTGCGGGAGATCCTCAGTCGTACCTACTTGCGGCTCGGGTCGATCGCGGCGCACGACCCGGTGGCGAAGACGGTCGAGCTGCGCACGCGTGAGGGCGAAGCCGAGCAGCTTCCCTACGACCAGCTGCTGGTCGCGCTGGGCTCGGTCTCGCGGGTGCTGCCGGTGCCCGGCCTCTCCGAGCACGCGATCGGGTTCAAGAGCCTGGCCGACGCGATCTGGCTGCGCAACCACGTGATCGAGACCCTGGAGGCCGCCAACGCGACCGACGACCCGGCCCGCCGCGAGGAGCTGCTCACCTACGTCTTCGTCGGTGGCGGCTACGCCGGTCTGGAGGCGCTGGCCGAGCTGCAGGACTTCGCCGCCGACGCGATCGAGAGTTACCCGCGGGCCCGCCTGCACGGCATGCGCTGGGTCCTGGTCGAGGCCTCAGACCGGGTCCTGCCCGAGATCGACGCCGAGCTCGCCGACTACGCCCTGCGCGAGCTGCGCGGCCGCGGCATCGACATCCGCCTCGGCACGACGCTGGAGGAGGTGACCGCCGACAGCGCCCGGCATCGCCACCGGCGAGACGCTGCCGACGCGCACTGTCGTCTGGACTGCCGGCGTCGCGCCGCACCCGAGCCTGCGCCAGCTCTCGCTGCCGCTCGACGAGCGCGGCCGGGTTCCCGTCGACGACCACCTGCGGGTCAAGGGGCATGGACTCGGTCTGGGCGATCGGCGACTGCGCCGCGGCACCCGACCCGCGCGGCGGCCTCTGCCCGCCGACCGCCCAGCACGCCGTGCGCCAGGGCCCTGTCGCCGCCCGCAACATCGCCGCCGAGCTCGGGATCGGCTCAGCGCGCCCCTTCGAGTACCGCGGCAACGCCTCCTTCGTCAACCTCGGCCGCTACAAGGCGGTCGGCAAGGTCGGCGGCCGCACCTTCCGCGGCTTCCCGGCATGGTGGATGGCGCGGACCTACCACATGAGCCAGATCCCGGGCGCGGCTCGCAAGGCCCGCGCGGTGATCGACTGGACGGCGAGCCTGCCCTTCCGCCGCGACATCTCCGAGGTCGGCTCGATCGGCCACCCCGAGCCCTTGCGGTCGTCATTTGTCCGGACAGCGGGCGAAATGACGACCGCGCGTCATGATCTGCCCGTGGGATTCGAGTACCCCGTCATCGCCTTCTTCTTCGGCCTAGCCACGGCGATCATCGGCCAAGGGCAAGGGCAGCTCGTTCTGGCTCTGGCTGCTGATCGGCACCGTGCTGCCGCTGCTCGGACTGATCGCGGTGATCCTCTACCGCAGGGAGAAGGACGAACCGGAACGCCAGTGCCCCAACTGCCACAAGGCGGTCAAGCTCTACGTCCAGGTCTGCCCGCGCTGCGGCATGGACCTCTATCTGCCCGATCCGGCCGAGGTCCGCCACCCTGGGGTTGGTTAGGGGTTGCAGCCGGGTAGAGGCTGATCGCCACCGACGAGGAGGCTGCGTGCGTCGCTTGATCTGGATTGCGGCTGTTTGCATATGGCTGTGCGCACTCTGGGGTGCCGCGGGGGCCAGCGCCGCGAAGCTCGACGCTCGTCGGCAAATTCAAACAGCCGATCTTCGTCACCTCCGATCCGCTCAATCCCGACCGCCTGCTGATCGCCGAACGAGAAGGCGGGGTGAGCGAAGTCGGACCGGGCGGGACCAGGCAACTGCTCGACATCCACGAGCTCGTCAGCTGCTGCGAATCCGAGCGCGGCCTGCTCTCGCTCGCGCCCGCCCCGGACTTCGACAGCACGGGTCGTTTCTACGTGGCCTACACCGGCACGCCGGCCGCCGGCGGCGCCGAAGGTGACATTCACGTCGACTCCTTCCACCCACTGGCTGGCGGTCAGATGGCCCGCGATCCAATTCTCGCCGTCGCCCATTCCCAGAACGAAAATCACAACGGCGGCCAGCTCCAGTTCGGTCCCGACGGCCACCTCTACCTCTCCGTCGGCGATGGCGGCGGCGGTGGCGATCCCAACGGCAACGGTCAGAACACCGAAACCCTGCTCGGCAAGATCATCCGCGTCGACCCGCATCCCGGTGAGGTCCCTGCCTACACGATCCCGCCCGGGAACCCGTTTGCTGCCGGCCCGGGGCGCGACGAGGTCTGGGCTTACGGTCTGCGCAATCCCGTGGCGCTTCTCCTTCGACCGGACTGACCGGCGACATGGTGATCGCCGACGTCGGCCAGGACGCCCGCGAGGAGATCGATTTCGCTCCGAGCAGCGGCGGTGGGGTCGTCGGGGGCGCTGGCGCCAACTACGGCTGGAACTGCCGCGAGGGCTTCATCCCCTACTCCGGCGCGCCCGAGCGGATGCGGAACCGACGGGCTTCGCCGATCCCGTCTTCGACTACCCCCACGACGAACCGAGCGGAGGCGGGCTGCACGGCTGCTCGATCATCGGCGGCTACGTGGTCCGCGACCAGAGCGTCCCCGACCTCTACGGTCGCTACCTCTATTCGCGACTACTGCAACGAAGAAATTCGCTCGCTTGCCCTGCCGGCCTGACCGCCACGCGGCCGGGCGAGCGGCGATCGCTCCGAGGGCCTGTCGGTCGAAAGCCCGACCTCCTTCGGCCAGGACTCCTGCGGCCGGGTCTACGTCGCCTCGGGCCGGCCCCGTCTACCGCATCGAAGGCCCGCCCCGGCGGTTTGCCCGCCCCCCGAAGTCGTCGCCATCAGCAAGCGCCAGCCGGTCCGGGTCCGCATCCGCCTGGGGGTCAAACGCAGCGGTGCCCGGATCAAGCTGATCGCCCGCGTTGCGCCCTGCGCGGGCCAAGCCCACGCGAGCTGCAGCTCAACCGCGGCGGCCAGCGGCTCCGCGTCAAGCCCGTCGATCGCAAATGCGCCGCGCGCTTCCGGCTGCGCGTGCGCCGGCGCTCGACCTTCAGGGCGCTGCTTGAGGCCGACGCCTCGGTCCGCTCGCGGCGGCTGACAGTCCATCCAGCGCAGCCAAGTCGGCCCGCTAGCGCAGCCAGGTGCGGACGATCGCGTTGGCGAAGCCGAGGCCGTAGCGGACCACGGCGGGCTTCTTCGAGTGGCCGTGGAGGCGGCGCTCGACCGTGATCGGCACCTCCTTGGCGGGGATGCCGCGCTTGATCGCCTCGATCATGAACTCGGAGGTGTGGAACTGCTCCTGGCGCAGGACGAGCTGCGGCAGGACGGCGGTGCGCACGGCGCGGTAGCCGTTGGAGCAGTCGCTGACCTTGGTCCGGGTGATCGCCGAGACCAAGCGGTTGAAGAAGACGATGCCGAGCTCGCGGGCGAAATGGTTGCGATCGGCGCGGCCGAGCACGCGCGAGCCGTGGGCGACATCGACCTCACCGTCGAGCACCGGCTTGACCAGGCGCTCCATCTCAGAAGGCAGGTGCTGGCCGTCGGCGTCGAGGGTGACGACGATCTCGGCGCCCGATTCGACCATCAGCCGGTAGCCGGTGCGCAGCGCCGCGCCGCCGCCGCGGTTGATCACGTGGCGGGCGACCACGGCGCCGTGCTCGGCGGCGACGTCGCCGGTGCCGTCGCGCGAGCCGTCGTCGACCACCAGCACCGCGGTCGCCACGCCGCAGACCTCGCTCGGCATGCGGTCGAGCACGTAGCCGATGTTCTCGGCCTCGTTGTAGGCGGGGACGAGGATCGCGATCCGGTCGCGGAAGCGCTCCGGCAGCGCCGCCTGGCGGAACTCCTCCCAGGCGAGGCCCTCGAGCACGGCCGAGAGCTGGCGGGCGTTGCGCGCCGCCTGCGAGAGCGCCCGCAGGCTGAGCAGGAAGAGGATGAAGATGGCGAAGACGGCGAGGCCGAGGATGCGACCGCCGTTGCCCTTCTCGAAGGAGAAGGCGGAGAGCAGCTTGTCGGTGATTTCGGTGCCCGAGACGATCGCCAGGCCGATGCCGGCGGCGAGCAGGATCAGTACGTCGACGTTGCGCAGCGAGCGGCGGCGGGCGACCGCGTAGGCGACGAGGGCGATCGCCGCGATCAGCCCAAAGCTGCGCAGCGCCGTCAGTTCGGCGGGGAAGATGCCTGCTGTGGGGACCATCGTCGGCTGGACAATAGGGCCGCGGTCCCCCGCGCAAGCGCCGCGGCGGCAAGCGGAAAGATCAGCGTCATCAGCACCTCGTTGCGCCTGCTCGCCGCCAGCGAGACCGCGCCGACGGCGGTGACGAGCACGAGCGGCGTCGCCATCGCGACCAGCTCCCACCACCAGCGACGCCAGGCGAGCACGCCCAGGCCGGCCAGCGCGAGCAGGACGATCAGGGTCTGCACGACACGGCCGGCGGTGCTGCTCATCGCCTCGCCGACCCCGGCGCTCCACATCCGCCAGGTCTTGCGCACGGTCATCGCCAGGTATTCGACCGGGTCTTCGCCGAAGTAGTGGGAGAAGTTCTGCTTGCCGATCTTGCCCAGCGCCGAGTCGCGCGGCAGGTCGGGGTAGCGGTCGGCGACGCGGTTGAAGAGCGGCGTCGGGTCGACGCGGTCGAGCGCTTCGGAGTGGGGATCGAGGTCGCGGTGCAGGTAGCGCTTGGCGAGGATCGCCTTGACCCGCTGGTATTCACCGTCGGCGGGGAGGAAGGTGCCGACGTAGAGCGCCTTGCCGCCGCCGGTCGAGATCGGCACGGTTCGGTGGAGGACGTCTGGTTGCGGATCGTCCAGGGCACGATCGGGAGCAGGAGCGCGGCGACGAACAGCGCGGCGCCCGGCGAGGCCTGGTTTCCAGCTGCGCGCGCCGACCCGAATCATGGCCAGTCCCGCGAAAGCTATCCCGACGAGCAAGTACTCCGGCCGGAACATCGCGGTCGCTCCGAACAGCAGGCCTGGCACCAACCACCTGCGGGCGCGGGAGGCGAGGGGCCAGCCATCGCACGGCCCCACGCAGGACCGCGCGCCGGCGGCCGGTTCGGACCGCCCAGAGGAAGGCCAGGACTGCAGCCGGGAGGGTGAAGATTGCGGGCGGCTCGCTGTAGAGGGCGCCGACGGAGTGGATGAAGGGTGGGTAGACGGCTACCGCCGAAGGCTGCGAGCAGGCCGGCCGGGCGGCAGGCTATGCGGCGGCCCAGCAGGTAGACGACGACGATCGTCGCCAAGCCAAGTAGCAGCTCGACGACGCGAGCTGTGCCTTCACGAGCTCCGCCCGTGGCATAGAAGCTTGCCGCGTAGAGCAGCGGGGCTCCCGGCGACCAGTCGCTCGAGTCCTCGAATGTGGGGCCGCCGAAGCTGCCTTCCGTGTAGAGCGCCTTGGAGAGCGCGTAGTAGGCGTGAGCATCGTCGCCAGGTGTCGGCAACGGATCGACCACCCGGTAGGCACGCAGGCCGAAGCCGAGCAGGAGAATCCCGGCGAGCAGAATCAGCGTCGTGCGCCCGTGCGCGCTGCGGCAGCCCCCGCAGCCAGGCCTTCAACTTTGCCATCGTCGCGCGAGGCTATCCCGACAGGTCACGACTCCGACGCCGGCCAGGGCGGCAACCAGCGGCATCATGACCAGGACACGGCGGGGCGAGGCGACCAGCAGGGCGCTGATCGCTGTGATCCCGACGAAGCTCGTCGCCAGCAGGAGCGCCTCCCAACGTCGCTGGGCTGCCAGCACGATCAGGCCGAGCAGGCCGAAGGCGACGAGCGTCCAGTGCAGCAGCTCCCAGCCCGGCTCCCGCATCACGTTCCGCGGTCCGTGCGACCAGATCCGTCCGATCTTCGTCGCCACGAAGCCGGCGTATTCGAGCGGCTCTTCGCTGATGTCGTCCCAGAGCTGTTCCCGCCCCATCCGCGAGAGCGCCTTGTCGCTTTCCAGCCCCGGATACCGCTGCGCTGCCAGCCGCGCCAGGATCTGCTCCAGCCGCAGCCGCTGAACCGCGTGTGGCCCGAACAGCTCCGGGTGCCGCTCGACCACCTCGGCCCCGACCTTTTCGGGATCTCCATCCGACGGCAGATAAGTCCCGGCAAACAGCACCTGCCCGCCACCAGTCGAGATCGGCACGAACCGATCCAGCGCGATCGCGTTGCGAAAGGTCCACGGCGCGATCACGAGAAGGACCGCGACGAGCATGAGCCCTGCGCCGACCCCGGCCCGACCCCATCCACCGCGCGGTCCACCAACCGGTCGCACTTCTCCCCGGTATGCGGGGAGAAGTGCGACCGCGACGGCGGCGAGAAGTGCCACGCCGAGGTACTCTGGACGGACCAGCGCTAGCGCCCCGAACAGGGCGCCCGGGAGTAGCCACCGCGCACGTGCCGAGTCGTCCGGGTCCGCTGCCCAGAGCGCCGCCAGCACTGCCCCAGCGAGCAGCGTCGCCCCCAGCGGCTCGCCCATCAGCATGCCCTGGTACTCGAGCAGGGCAGGGTAGATCGCGATCGCCGCGGCGCCGACCAGTCCTGCCGTCGGTCCCCAGAGTCGACGCCCGATCAGGTAGGTGAAGAGCACCGCGAGCGTACCGATCAGGGCCAGGACCAAGCGCACGAGCCGTTCGTGCACCCCGCCGGTCAGCTTGTAGACGCCGGCGGCGAGAAGCGGCAGGCCGGGGGAGTAGTTGCTGGCCGGTTGGGTCGCGCTCGGGCCGAGCGTGAACCCCTCGTCGCGACCGAGGCGTGCCGCGATCTTGGCGTAGGCAGCCGCGTCGAAGACCGGCGTCCGTCCCTGCCACGCCTCGTTGACCCGCAATCCCAGGCCGAGCAGCAGGATCGCGGCGAGGATCGCGATCCCCGCCCGCCCTCCATTCCGCTCCGCGAGGCCGCTCATCGCCCGGATGCTATGGCTGCCTCGAGGGGCGAGCCGCGCGGTTAGCCTCGGCCTCGCTCCTTTACGACCGACGAGAAGACGTAGAGCCTCTTCCACGCCCCGCGCACCTTCACTTTTTCCTTCCGTGTCAGGACGCCCAGCTCGACGAGCGTCTTGAAGTGGTAGGAGAGCGCCGACACGCTGTGCTCGCAGTCGAAAACCTGCCGGATTTCGGACGCCGAGAGCGGACGGTCAATCCACCACATCGCTTCGACGATCTGGACCTTGGTCGGGTGGACGAGCATGGCGAATAGCCTGGCCCAGGCCGAGAGGCTCGGGATTGCGGGATTCGACACGTTTGCGGCGCATGGGAGGCGGTGTGCTGTGCCCCGGACGGCGGCGTTCAAGGCGATTGCCACTGCCCGGGGCTCCGAACGGACGCACCCGCTTCGCGCTGACGACGCTGGGTGATAATCCGATCTAGAGTATTGAACGGTTTCAGATCGGAACCTGTCAGTCCATACTGATTTCTAGAGCAAGGTTTGCCTGTCAGTCAGCTTTTCCCTGGGGCAAGTCTGTGCATCGCCGGAGCACTTGAATCGACCGGTCGGAACCGCTCGAAGCTCAGCGCTCCCACGATGGTCGAAGTGGTTGCATCGCCTGACTCGGCGGCGCGATTCAGCGATTCAGCCTCGATGTCTTTCATGCGCTCCCAGAATGCCGCCTCTTCCTCTTGGACCCTTTGCCGCCCTTGTGCATCGAGGTTGAACCACCGCCCAGCTCATCCAGACCGGATCGACACTCAACTTGCCAGCCCAAAGTGCGGCCAGGCTCTCGGACATCAGACCTTGGAGAACCACCGCCGCGTATTCCTGCCTTGCCTCGAATGGCAGCGCCTCGGCTTCCTCGTCGCTGATGATCGGAAGCTCGACGGCCCGGTAGAAGTGCTGGTCGACGTTGCGTACCTTTTCGACCCTCGCGAGTTCGATGCAACCCGAGTCGAGCAGTTCTTTGATGTGGTGGCCGATCCTCGATATGGACTCGCCGGTCAGCTTGGAGAGTTCAGATGCGGTGCGGGTGCCCTCGTTGAGAATGCCGAGCACTTCGATTCTGATCCGGTGCCCGACCCCGTACGACGGCGCCTCCTCGACGCTTCGTTTCTGCCCCTCCTTGACGGTGACTACCACGGACGATCCCTCCCGGTCAGCGTGATTTGGCTATTCGATACGGGCGGAGCATACGGGCTTTCGTGCCTGGGTTTTCCAAGTCATTAGGGAAAACGCGGATAGTCCGGAAATCCCTACCATCGACCCCTCCCGTCCCGGCAAGCGCGCCGGGGTGACGACGCGGGAGGGGAGGTGAGCAGGGATGACGATCAGCAAGGTCGGCTCGACTATTCCGAGCGTGCAGGTCTACAAGCACGCCTAGAGGCTGGGCTTGAAATGCGAGGGCTGGTCCCGGTCCTCCTGAAGGGCTCGGGATCGGCCCCGTGAGGTACCCTGCCGCGACCTATGCGCGTTCTCATTCTTGGGGGCGACGGCTACCTGGGCTGGCCGACTGCCCTGAGGTTCTCGGCCCGCGGCCACGAGGTTGCGGTCGTCGACGACTTCTCCCGCCGGCGCTGGCACGAGGAAGCCGGCAGCGGCTCCCTGACGCCGATCGGCGGCCTTGACGAGCGCATCGCAGCCTGGAAGGAGCTCTCCGGTGAGGAGATCCGCAGCTTCGTTGGCGTCGGTGCAGGACGGCGACTTCCTCGACGGTGTCGTCGCCGAGATCCGCCCTGAGGCGGTCGTCCACTACGGCCAGCAGGCCTCCGCGCCCTATTCGATGGCCTCGCGCGAGAAGGCGGTCGAGACCCAGTACGCGAACGTGATCGGCAACCTCAACCTGCTCTTCGCGATCCGCGATCACGTGCCCGAGTGCCACCTGGTCAAGCTCGGCACGATGGGTGAGTACGGCCAGCCCGATATCGACATCGAGGAGGGCTACATCGAGATCGAGCACAAGGGGCGCAAGGACACCTTGCCGTTCCCGAAGCTGCCGGCCTCGCTCTACCACTGCTCGAAGGTCCACGACTCGACCAACATCCACTTCGCCTGTCGCACCTGGGGGCTGCGCGCCACCGACCTCAACCAGGGCGTTGTCTACGGGATCGAGACCGAGGAGACCGCCGGCGACGAGCGCCTGATCACCCGCTTCGACTACGACGAGGTCTTCGGCACCGTGCTTAACCGCTTCTGCCTGCAAGCCGTGATCGGCCACCCGCTCACGGTCTACGGCGCGGGCACCCAGACCCGTGGCTTCCTCAACATCCGTGACACGCTCGCCTGCGTCGAACTTGCCGCGCTCAACCCGGCCGAGGCGGGCGAGTTCCGCGTCTTCAACCAGTTCACCGAGCAGTTCTCGGTGATCGAGTTGGCCCACCTGGTCAAACATGCCGGCGAGCATCTCGGCTACGCGGTCGAGGTGCAGCACTACGAGAACCCGCGGGTCGAGAAGGAGCATCACTACTACAACGCGGTCCACACCAAGCTGCTCGACCTCGGCCTCGAGCCGACGCTGCTCGGTGAGGAGCTGGTCGAGTCGATGATTCACGTGATCGAGCGACACAAGGGTCGCGTGATCGAGGGCACGATCGATCCGAAGACTCGCTGGCGTCCAGGCGCCCCCGTGCAGCTCTGAATCGCCTGCGTGGCAGGCACAGGCCCGCTGGTAGCATCGCCTCACGATGAGAGCCGCTGACGCGCTGATGCAGAGCCTCAAGGCCGAGGGCGTGGAGCACGTCTTCGGGATCCCCGGCGGGGCCAACCTGCCGACCTACGACGCCCTCGTAGACGCAGAGTTCAGGCACATCCAGGTGCGCCACGAGCAGGGAGGAGGCCACGCCGCCGAGGGGTACGCCAAGGCGTCGGGCAAAGTCGGGGTCGCCTTCGCCACCTCCGGGCCCGGCGCGACCAACCTCGTCACCGCGATCGCCGACGCGATGCTGGACTCGGTGCCGACCGTCTTCGTCACCGGCCAGGTGCGGACCGAGCTGATCGGCACCGACGGCTTCCAGGAGGCCGACATCCTCGGCGCCACCCTGCCCTTCGTCAAGCACTCCTTCCAGGTCACCGACCCACGCCAGATCCCCGAGTACGTGCACGAGGCCTTCCACGTCGCCTCGACCGGCCGCCCGGGGCCCGGTCCTGCTCGACATCCCGCAGGACCTCTCTCGCGCCGACATCGACTACGCGCCGCGCACCGAGCCAGTCGAGCTGGCCGGCTACAAACCCCCGCACGGCGGCAACATCAAGCAGATCCGCATCGCCGCCAAGGCGATCGCCAACGCCCGCAAGCCGATCCTCTACACGGGTGGCGGCGTGGTAAACGCCAACGCCTCCGAGGAGCTGCGCGAGCTCGCCGCCGCCGACCGCTTCCCGATCACCTCGACCCTTATGGGCCTCGGCTCCTACCCGGCCTCGGGCGAGCAGTGGCTGGGGATGCTGGGCATGCACGGCACTCGCGCCGCCAACTACGCGATGGACGAGGCCGACCTGATCGTCGCAATCGGCGCCCGCTTCGACGACCGCATCACCGGCAAACTCTCCGAGTTCGCGCCGCGGGCCAAGTTCATCCACATCGACATCGACCCGGCGGAGATCTCCAAGAACGTCCCGGCCCACATCCCAATCGTCGGCGACGCCAAGCTGGTTCTGCCCGAGCTGACCCGCGAGTACAGGGCGCTGCAGACCGATGCCTCCCGCCTCGACGGCTGGTGGCAGCAGATCAAGGCCTGGCAGGACGAGTTCCCGCTGCGCTACGACGAGGGCAAGGACGGCGAGATAAAGCCCCAGTTCATGGTCGAGGCGATGCACCGGGCGACCGGCGGCAACGCGATCGTCACCTCCGACGTCGGCCAGCACCAGATGTGGGCGGCGCAGTACTACGGCTTCGAGAAGCCGCGCCGCTGGATCAACTCCGGTGGGCTGGGGACGATGGGCTTTGGCCTGCCGGCTGCGGTCGGCGCCAAGATCGCCTGCCCGGACGACGACGTCGTCTGCCTCGCCGGCGACGGCAGCCTGATCATGAACTGCCAGGAGCTGGCGACCTGCGTCAGCCAGGAGATCCCGGTCAAGGTCTTCCTGATGAACAACGGCTACATGGGCATGGTTCGCCAGTGGCAGGAGCTCTTCTGGGACGGCCGTTACAGCTCGGTCGAGATGGGACCGAGCCCGGACTGGGTCAAGCTCGCCGAGGCCTTCGGCGCGACCGGCCTGCGCTGCGAGGACTCCGGCGACCTCGAGGAGACGATGGCCAAGGCGCTGGAGACCGACGGTCCGGTGTTGCTCGACGTGCGCGTCTCGCCCGAGGAGAACTGCTACCCGATGATTCCCGCCGGAGCGGCCGCAAGGGACATGGTGGGCTGATGGAGGCCGGAACCCCCGAGCTGGTGAAACTGGAGGACCTGCGCGTCCCGGGCCAGCTCAGCGGGCGCAAACACATCCTCTCGATCCTGGTCGAGAACAAGCCGGGCGTGCTGGCGCGCGTCGCCGGGCTCTTCTCGCGCCGCGGCTTCAACATCGACACGCTCGCGGTGGGCCCCACCGACGACCCGAGTATTTCGCGGATCACGCTCACCCTCGACGGCGCCGTACACCCGATCGATCAGGTGACCAAGCAGCTGCACAAGCTGGTCAACGTGCTGAAGATCCGCGACATGGAGCCGGAGGAGACGGTTGCCCGCGAGATGGCCATGTTCAAAGTCTCCGCCGCGGTCGAGAACCGCGCCGAGATCATCCAGTTCGCCGAGATCTTCCGCGCCAAGATCGTCGACGTGGCGCGCCGTACGATGACGATCGAGGTCACCGGCTCGGCCGACAAGATCGAGGCCTTCGAGCGGATGATCCGCCCGCACGGCCTCATAGAGATGGTCCGCACAGGCGAGATCGCCATCGCTCGTGGTGCAGATTGAAAATGACGGCCCCAGACGTCGCTATGCGGCGTCCTCAGTCGCCCGAATAGCGCTGCTATTCGGGCTCCCTGCGTCCTTGCCTGGCAACGTCTGGACCTCGTCATTTCCTAATCTGAGGCCGACGGTCGAGCGCGCTCTCGCCCGGCGAAGAAAGACTTTCGTCAGCATTACCGTGCCGGTGGAAGGCATTGATCCCTGTGCGGCCGTCTTCGCCTCGCGTCTAGCCTCCGACCGCTGGTTTTGCTGGGAGCAGCCGGACCGCGAGTTCGCGCTCGCTGGTCTGGGCGTTGCGTTGGAGGTCTCATCTCGCGGCAAGGATCGCTTCCGCGACGTTGCGCGGGAGTGCCTGGGCGGGGAGGCGATCGTCGACGAGCCGCCCGGGCTGCCGGCGGGGGCCGGCCCGGTTTGGCTCGGGGGCTTCGCCTTCGACCCCGACGGTGGCGGCAGCGCACCGTGGTCGTCTCTCGACCCGGCCTCGCTGGCGTTACCTGAGCTCTCGATCTGCCGCAGCGGTGAGCAGACATTTCTCACCGTCAATGCGGTCGTTCATCCCGGTGACGATCCCGAGGCCAAGGCGCGTGGGCTCAACGCCCGCCTGGCCGGCCTGCGCAACGACCCGCTGCCGCTGCTCGACCCTCACCCGACCTCCCACGTCGAGATCAGCAGCATGCGGCCGCCGGACGAGTTCGAGCGGGCGGTCTCGGCGGCGACGGAGCGGATCGAGGCGGGGGAGATCTCGAAGGTGGTGCTGGCGCGGGAGGTCCTGGTCCGGGCCGGCGCCGCGCACGACCCCGCCGCGCTCTTCGGCGCGATCCGCGAGCAGTTCTCCTCCTGCTTCTGCTTCTGCTGCGGCACGCCGGAGGCCGCCTTCATCGGCGCCAGCCCGGAGCTGCTGCTGCGCCGCTCCGGCGCCAGCGTCTCCACGGTCGCCCTCGCCGGCTCCACCCGCCGCAGCTCCGACCCCGCCGTCGACGACCACCTCGGCGAGCAGCTGCTGCGCAGCGACAAGGACCGCCGCGAGCACTCGATCGTCGCCGAGCGCATCGCCCGCAAGCTGCGCCCGCACGCCGTCTGGGTGCAGAGCGCCCCCGAGCCGGAGATCGTCAAGGTGGCGAACATCCAGCACCTGGCGACCCCGATCGTCGCCCAGCTGGCCGAGCCGCGCTCGGCGGTCGAGCTCGTCGGCTTGATGCACCCGACCCCCGCCGTCGGCGGCGAGCCCTGGCCCGAGGCCGGGGCGGCGATCGACGAGCTCGAGCAGATGGACCGCGGCTGGTACGCCGGCCCGGTCGGCTGGATGGATGCGACCGAAGACGGCGAATTCTGCGTTGCCTTGCGCAGCGCCCTGCTGCGGGACCGGGAGGCGCGGCTCTACTCCGGCGTTGGCATCGTCGCGGGGTCGGACCCCGCCGCGGAGCTGGCGGAGACGGAGATCAAGCTGGGGGCACTGCTGCCGTTGCTTGCCGAGTAGGTGGAGGGCTCCCGACCCGACCAGCTTCACCGCTCGCTGAGATCGTTCAGTGCGGCGTGGACGCGTTGGGTTAGCTGATGGTGGAGGGCGGCGTTGGTCTCGCGGTTCGTCTTGATCTCGATCAGGCCTGTTCCGGCGGCCAGTGCGTCTGGGAGCTGGTCTAGGTGCTCGAGGTGGGTGTACTGCAGGTCGAAGAGGTGTGCGGCCTTCTTGGCGGCCAACCCACGCGGAGTGCCCAGCAGCGCTTCGAACTCGTCGCTGTCGAGCGCGTCCACCTGGGGCAGGAAGCCGAAGATGGCGCCGCCGTCGTTGTCGATGACGACGATGCGTGCCGGGGTCGAAACGTCGCGGAGGGCGGCGAGGGCGCCGATGTCATGGAGAAGGCCGAGGTCGCCGGTGACGATCGTGGTCGGGCGGCCGCTGGCGTGGGCGGCGCCGATGCCGGAGGAGATCAGGCCGTCGATGCCGTTGGCGCCACGGTTGCAAAGGAAGAGGGCGTCGGTTTCGCTCGGCGCCAGGAACGCCTCCTGGTCGCGGATCGGCATGCTTGAGGCGGTGTAGACGAGGTCGCCGTCGCGGTGGGCGCGGCCGAGGGCGAGATGGAGTGCGGGCTCGGATATGTCGTCGCCTGGGAGCGCGGACTCGATCGCGCCGCTCGCGGCGCGCTCGGCGTCGAGCCAGCGCTGTGGCGCTCCGCGCTCCTCCTTCTCCAGACGAGTCGCCCAGCCGGCGGCAAGCTCGGTTGGGTCGGCGCGGAGCACGGCGGCGGCTCGGTTCGTCGGCTCGTTCCAGCCGCTGAGAGGGTCGATGACGATCTGATCCGCGCCGCTTGCCGCCAGCCAGCTGCGCAGCGGCTTGCTGGTCGGCATCCCACCGAAGCGCAGGACGAGGTCCGGCACCACGGAGCTGGCGAAGTGCTCGTTGCGCAGCAGCAGGTCGTAGGTCGAGATCACGTTCGAGCGGTCGTGCGGGCCGCAGCGGAGCTGGGAGGTGGGCTCGGCGAGGATCGGGAAGCCCGATGCTCTCGCCAGGTGGGCGAGCGGCTCGCGCAGCTCGGGGTCGAGCTGGCGACCGGCGACGATCACTCCGGAGATCGCGTCGCCGATGTGGCCGGCGACCTCGTCGAGCAGAAAGGTCGTGGGCTCGAGCTCGATCGATGTGACCGCGGTCAGCGGCCGGCCGTCGCGGCCTTCCAACGCAAGGGGGTCCGTCGCGGTCACGGCGCCGTCCACGGGGACCGGCGCCAGCGGCTCGCGCCAGGGCAGGTTGAGGTGGACCGGGCCAGGCCGAGGCTCGCCCCGCGCCGCCGCCAGCGCCCGGCAGGCGACCGAGCGGTAGTGGAGCAGCCCCTCGTCATCCGCCGCATGGGTGCCGACTTCGCAGAACCAGCGCACCGCCGAGCCGTAGAGCTTGATCTGGTCGATCGTCTGTCCCGCGCCGATCCCACGCACCTCAGGCGGACGATCCGCGGTGAGCGCGACCAGCGGCAGCGCCGACTCGTCCGCCTCGCAGATCGCCGGGTGGTAGTTCGCTGCTGCGGTCCCCGAGGTGCAGAGCATTGCCACCGGCGCCCCGCTCGCCTGGGCGGCGCCCAGGGCGAAGAACGCCGCCGAGCGCTCGTCGACGATCACGCTCACCTCGATCTCGGGCTGGCGCCAGAGCGCAACGGCCAGCGGAGTGGAGCGCGACCCGGGCGAGACCACCGCGTGCCGCAGGCCGCCGCGCGCCAGCTCCTCGACGAAGGCTGAAGCGAGCGCCGTGTTGCCGTTGGTTGGGTCCATGCTCCGGAAGACTATGTGGCGACTTATCCGTCTATATGACGGATAAGTCGCCACACCCGCTCAGATTCGATGCGCGGCGAGCGCCGCCTCATCGATCTCGACGCCCAGGCCTGGCCCCGGGGGTGGGTGCAGCATGCCGTCGCGGACCTCGCACTCGACCGCGGCAATGGTCGAGGAGAAGAGGCGCTGCGTGGCGAGACCGTGGGCGAGGCCGGGATCGTCCGCTCCCGCAACCTCGCGCAGGGTCTGCGCAACCTGAGCGGCTGCAGCAATTCCCACCGGGCCGTCGAGTGCGCTGGAGAGGTAGGCGGGCAGGACCTCCGCGATCTCGATCGCCGCCTCCGGGCCACCGACCTTGGAGAGCTTGACTCCGGTCAGCGCGCATGCGTTCAACCCCAGCGCCCGCTCCGCGTCGGCTTTGCTCTCGACGCTCTCGTCACCGGCGATCGGGATCGAGGTCGACGCCGCTACCTCCGCCGCCTCCTCCAGCGTCGCCACCGGCTGCTCGGCGAGCTCGACCTCCAGCGGCTCCAGCGCCTGGAGCATCCGCTTCGCCGTCTCCACGTCCCAGGCGGCGTTGGCGTCGACGCGGATCCGCGCCCGCGGCCCGACCGCCTCACGCACGGCGTAGGTCTGGGCGAAGTCGTCGCCGGTGCCGAGCTTCAGCTTGAAGGTCTCGAAGCCGTCCTCGGCCCAACGCGCCGCCTCGGCGGCGACCGCCGCCGGCTCGCCGCCGACCAGGGTTGCGTTGCAGTCGACCGGCTCGGCTTCCGTGGGCTGGACCAGACCCTCAGCCGCCGCTCTGCGACCGCGCAGGTCCAGCAGCGCGGTGAGCGCGCCGCAGCGGGCTGGCGCTGAGAGATCCAGCGCATCGCCACGCAGCGTCGCCTCGTCGAGCGAGTCGCGCTCGTCCAGCCGCTCCAGCTCCTCGACCACCTGCGCCAGTCCCGCGCCGCCCCGCAGTGCGAGCGGCACCGCTTCACCCAGTCCCGTGAGCCCGTCGTCCGAGCGCAGCCGCAGCAGCACCATCTCCCGCCTGTCCAGCCGCCCGCGCGCCGTCACGTAAGGCTTGCGAAACGGCAGAGCGTAGGGAGTCACTTCGACCGAGGCGATCTTCACCCGACAAGCATCGCAGGGAGGGGGAAGGGCCACCAGAAGCGATTTATGATCAAATAAATTCGTGTAACATGCCCCGGTCAAGCTTCGAGTCGCGGCATGGCGCCGCCGAGGAGAGCGAATGAGAAGGATCAAGGCGTTCAGCGGCGCGGTCCTGGTGGTTTCGATTGCCTTGGTCTGCGGGGTGCCGGGCGTGGCCTCTGCCGAGACGATCTGCAAAGCGAACGAAAACCCCTGCTCGAAAGCCAACAGCCTCCCCGAAAAAGCCAGCTTCGTCAGGTCGGAAGCATGGAAATTCTGCATGACGGGTTGCTCGGAAGGCAGCGTTGTCTGGAAAGAATCAACCGTCAAAAACAAAGGTGCGGACGCAGGGCTGACGGGTGCGATCGAAGCGGCGACCTTCAGCAAAGTCAAAGGAGAATGCAGTGAAGCCTCTGCTCTGAACCTGCCCTGGGCAAGCGAATGGACGGCCGCAACTCAACGCCTGAACTACGCCAGTGGGGGCAGCGGAAGTCCGGGCGTCTCGCTGAAAGGCTGCCTCGGGCTCAACCTCACCTGTCAGTACAGCAGCACAGCCGACTTATGGTCTGTCGTCGGCGGGAACCCACTGAAATTCCACGAGCTGGGGACCGTGTGGCACAAATCGGGCGGGTCGGCGCTTTGCCCGGAAAACGGCGAATGGTCCGGCGAAGGGTCGCTGACCGAACCGACCGGGTTACTCCACCTCGTCGCCTTACCGTAGGCCCCGGGCGGCCAGGTCAGGCGGCGAGCAGCAGCCCCAGCGAGACCAGCAGGCTGAATGCTCCGAGCAGGGCGCCGGTGCCGGCCAGGGCGGCGTTGAGGGAGGGGCCGTCGGTGCGGTTGGTGATCGCCCGCATCGGTCCGAGGGCCAGCGGCAGCGCCAGCAGGCCGATCAGCGGCAGCGCGCTGCCGCCACCGGCGAGGAGGGCGATCGGCAGCACGACGAAGGCGCCGAGCACGAGCATTCGGTAGAGGACGACGGCGTTGTGGCGTCCCATCCGCACCGCCAGGGTCATCTTGCCGGCGCGGCGGTCTGTCTCCAGGTCGCGGACGTTGTTGACGACGAGGATCGCCGTGGCGAGGAAGCCGACCGCGATCGAGAGGCCGAGTGGCAGCGCGTCGAGTTCCTCGACCTGGACGTAGTAGGAGCCGTTGACGGCGACCAGGCCGAAGAAGAGGAAGACGAACACCTCGCCGAGGCCGGCGTAGCCGTAGGGGCGCGGGCCGCCGGTGTAGAGCACGCCGGCGGCGATCGAGAGCGCGCCGATCAGCAGGATCACGAGTCCCGCCACCGTCGCCAGGTAGATCCCGCAGGCGATTGCCACGCCGAAGGCGATCCAGGTTGCGTTCAGCACCCGCTGAGGAGTGACGAGACCCGCCGAGGTCACTCGCACCGGCCCGAGCCGGTCCGCCGTGTCGGCGCCGCGCTTGGCGTCCGAGTAGTCGTTGGCGAGGTTCGTTCCGATCTGGATGAAGATCGAGCCGACGAGCGCGGCGAGAAAGGCGCCGACCCGCGGCAGCTTCCCGGCCCATTCGACCGCGGCGGCCGTTCCCGACGAGCACCGGCGCGATCGCCGCGGGAAGGGTCCGCGGCCGGGCCGCCATCAGCCAGATCCTCACGGCCGCCTCGGGAACCGTGAGAAGTCGGGCTGGCGCTTCTGCTTGAAGGCCTCGCGGCCCTCGCGCGCCTCCTCGCTGCCGTAGAAGAGCAGGTTGGTGTCGTGGGCCAGCTGCTGGATCCCGGCGTAGCCGTCCTCGTGGGCGTTGAAGCTGGCCTTGACCAGGCGCAGGGCGAAGGGGGAGAGCGCCAGCATCTCGCGGCACCAGGCGACGGTCTCCTCTTCGAGCCGGTCGAGCGGGACGACCGTGTTGACCAGACCCATCTCGAGCGCCTCCTCGGCGTCGTACAGCCGGCACAGCATCCAGATCTCCTTGGCCTTCTTGGTGCCGACCAGGTCTCGCAGCAGCGAGGCGCCGAAGCCGCCGTCCCAGGAGCCGACCCGCGGCCCGGTCTGACCGAAGCGGGCGTTGTCGGCGGCGATCGTCAGGTCGCAGCAGACATGGAGCACGTGGCCGCCGCCGACCGCGTAGCCGGCCACCATCGCCACCACCGGCTTCGGCAGTCGCCGCATCTGCACCTGTAGGTCGGTGACGTGGAAGCGGCCGAGTGTTACGCCCTCCTCGACGTACCCGGTGTCGCCGCGGACCTGCTGGTCGCCGCCCGAGCAGAACGCCTTCTCTCCCGCGCCGGTGAGGACGACCACGCCGACCTCGGTGTCCTCGCGGGCCAACTCGAGCGCGGCCGAGACCTCGATCAGTGTCTGCGGCCGGAAGGCGTTGAGCACCTCGGGGCGGTCGATCGTGATCTTGGCGATCCCGTCGGCCTTCTCGTAGCGGATGTCGTCGTACTCGGCGACGCTCTGCCACTCGATCGGCGCGCGCAGGTCCGCCTCGGCTGGAGCTTCCTTATGGCGTTGGGGCATGATGGGCACGATATCCCGCCGATGAAACTCGACGACTGGCTGGCCCAGAGATCGCAGAGCTGCCCCGAGCGCACCGCCCTCGTCGCGGACGGCGCCGAGGTCACCTACGCCGAGCTCGAGGCCGAGGCGACCTGGGTCGCCCGGCGCCTCGCCGCCCACGGCGTCCGCCGCGGCTCGATCGCGGCGATGACGATGCACCCGCGCCGCGAGCAGGTAGTTCTCGTGCACGCGCTGATGAAGCTGGGCGCGGTGCTGCTGCCGCTCAGCCCCAGGCTCTCCGCCGAGGAGCGCGCCGCGGTGATCGCCGCCGAGGAACCGGCGATGGACCTCGACGACGCCGGCGAGCTGACCCAGACCGAGGCCGACCTGCCGCTGCTGGGCGAGCACGACATGGACGCGCTCGCCTGCAAGGTGATGACGAGCGGCAGCACCGGCGCTCCCGACCCGGTCGGCCTCACCTACGGCAACTTCCTCTGGAGCGCCGTCGCCT
This sequence comes from uncultured Solirubrobacterales bacterium, assembly GCA_963778715.1. Taxonomy (GTDB): domain Bacteria; phylum Actinomycetota; class Thermoleophilia; order Solirubrobacterales; family 70-9; genus VRUE01. Next base: position 136,003 of record CAVZVK010000011.1, on the reverse strand, counting down.
CCGCCTTCAACATCGGCGTCGAGCCCGAGGACCGCTGGCTCTGCTGCCTGCCGCTCAGCCACATCTCGGGCCTCGGGATCGTGATGCGCTCGGTGATCTACGGGACCACGGCGGTGGTCCACGACGGCTTCGACGTCGACCGCGTCGCCGCGGCGCTGGAGCGCGACGAGATCACCGTGGTCTCGCTGGTGGCGACGATGCTGACCCGCCTGCTCGAGGCCGGCGCCGACCTCTCCGGCCCGCGGGCGATCCTGATCGGCGGCGGGCCGGTCCCCGAGGACCCGCTCGAGGAGGCGATCGGCCGCGGCGCCACGGTCGTCCAGACCTACGGTCTGACCGAGGCCTGCTCGCAGGTGACGACGCTCGCGCCCGGCGAGGCGCGAGCGCAAGCTCGGCTCCGCCGGCCGGCCGCTGCTCACCACCCACCTGCGCATCCTCGACGGCGAGATCCTCGTCCAGGGGCCGACCGTCGCCCCCGGCCGCGCCGACGCCGACGGTTGGCTGCACACCGGCGACCTCGGCCGCATCGACGAGGAAGGCTTCCTCTACGTCGAGGACCGCATGGACGACCTGATCGTCAGCGGCGGCGAGAACGTCGTCCCGGCCGAAGTCGAGAAGGTGCTGCTGCGCCACCCCGAGGTCGCCGACGCGGCGGTCGTCGGCCGCGAGGACCCCGAGTGGCAGCAGGCGGTGACCGCGATCGTCGTCCTCACCGACGGCTCGGCCGCCACCCCCGACGAGCTGCGCCGCCACTGCGCCGAGTCGCTGGCGGGCTTCAAGGTGCCGAAGCGGGTCGAGCTGGCGGCGGCGCTGCCGCGCACGCCCTCGGGCAAGCTGATGCGGCGCGCCCTCCGCTAGCCTGCGCGCCCATGCCCAATGACACAGACATCTTCTACGACAAAGACGCCGACCTCTCGCTGCTCGAGGGCAAGACCGTCGCCATCCTCGGCTACGGCTCCCAGGGCCACGCGCACGCCCTCAACCTGAAGGACTCGGGCGTCGACGTCGTCGTCGGCCTGCGCCCCGACTCCTCCAGCCGCGCCAAGGCCGAAGAGGCCGGCCTCGAGGTGCTCGACATCGCCGAAGCCGCCAGCCGCGGCGACGTGGTGATGATCCTGCTGCCCGACGAGAAGCAGGCCGAGGTCTGGGAGTCCGAGATCGCCGACGGCATCGCCCCCGGCAACCTGCTGCTCTTCGCCCACGGCTTCGCGATCCACTTCGAGCAGATCGTGCCGCCGGCCGGGCGTCGACGTCGGCATGGTCGCCCCCAAGGGCCCCGGCCACCTGGTCCGCCGCCAGTACGAGGAAGGCAACGGCGTCCCCTGCCTGATGGCGGTCCACCAGGACGCCACCGGCAACGCCCACGGCCTCGTCCTCGCCTACGCCTCCGGGATCGGCGGCGGCCGCGCCGCGGTGATCGAGACGACCTTCAAGGACGAGTGCGAGACCGACCTCTTCGGCGAGCAGGCCGTGCTCTGCGGCGGCGCCTCCGAGCTGGTCCGGGCCGGCTTCGAGACCCTGGTCGAGGCCGGCTACGACCCGCGCCTCGCCTACTTCGAGTGCCTGCACGAGCTCAAGCTGATCGCCGACCTGATGTACGAGAAGGGGATCCAGGGCATGCGCTACTCGATCTCCAACACCGCCGAGTACGGCGACATGACCCGCGGCAAGCGGGTCATCGGCGAGGAGTCCCGCGCGGCGATGAAGGAGATCCTCGGCGAGATCCAGTCCGGCGAGTTCGCCCGCGAGTGGATCGCCGAGAACCGCGCCGGCGGCGAGAACCTCGCGCGGATGCGCGAGGAGGGCAAGGGGCACCAGGTCGAGGAGGTCGGCAAGGACCTCCGCGACATGATGCCCTGGATCGACCAGGAGTTCTGAGGTCAACTCCAGGCGTGGGGGAGGCACGGCAGCCCCTCTCCCTGAAGCCGTCGCGCAGCAGATCCGGCGCGGTGCTTCGGTGCGTGGTTGCCAAGCTTCATGGAGAGGGGCTGCCGTGCCTCCTTCAAGCTCCGAGATAGCCCCTTAGCGGTGCGTCTCGCCCTCGGGCAGTCGGCCGTCGCGGCCGACGTAGCCGTCCTTGCCGCCGACGATCGACGTAGACGGCGTCCTCGGAGTCGCTGAGGTTGCGGAGTCTTGCGCACGGTCGAGGCGTCGACCCAGGCCAGCCCGCCGGGCTCGAGCTCGTGGCTGCTGCCGTCGCCGAACTCGATCGCGACGTGGCCGCTGTGGAGGAAGTAGAGCTCCTCCTGCTCGTCGTGGTAGTGGCTGCCGGTCGCGTAGGAGGGCGGGCAGACGATCGCGTTGACGCCGAAGGCGGTGACGCCCGAGGGTCTTGCGGATCTTGCGGAAGCCCGTGCCCTCGCCGAGGTCGCGAGAGGTTCGCGACGGCGTAGCCGTCGCCTTTCGTCACCTGCTCTGTGGTCTCGCTCATGGCCCGGGAGCTTACGTGGCGGGCCTGTGCGAGGTCCACCCGCGACGGTCAATAACCTGTCGCCTCCCGATGACGACGACAACCGCCGCCCAGATCCCCGCCGAGCTCAAGCCCGCCGACGGGCGCTTCGGCTGCGGGCCCTCGAAGGTGCGCCCGGAGGCGCTGGAGAGGCTCGCCGAGCAGTCGGCGCTGATGGGCACCTCGCACCGCCAGAAGCCGGTCCGGGACCTGGTCGGGCGGGTGCGTGGCGGGCTCGCCGAGCTGTTCTCGCTGCCCGACGGCTACGAGGTCGCGCTCGGCAACGGCGGCACGACCGCCTTCTGGGACGCCGCCGCCGCCTGGCTGGTGCGCGAGCGCGCGCTGCACCTCACCTACGGCGAGTTCTCGCAGAAGTTCGCCAAGGCGACCGCCGGCGCGCCGTTCCTCGCCGACCCGATCCTGGTCGAGGCCGAGCCCGGCGACGCGCCCGCGCCGACGGCCGACCCCGCCGCCGACGCGATCGCCTGGGCGCACAACGAGACCTCGACCGGCGTGATGGTCGCCGGTCCAGCGCCCGGCCGGCGCCGGCGACGCGCTCGTCCTCGTCGACGCGACCTCCGGCGCCGGCGGCCTGCCGCTCGACGCCAGCCAGGCCGACGCCTACTACTTCGCCCCGCAGAAGGGCTTCGCCTCCGACGGCGGCCTCTGGCTGGCCGCTGCTCAGCCCGGCCGCGATCGCGCGGATCGAGGAGCTCGACGGCGCCGAGGGCCGCTGGCAGCCCGGCTTCCTCTCGCTGCAGACGGCGCTCGAGAACTCGCGCAAGGACCAGACCTACAACACGCCCGCCGCTCGCGACCCTGCTCCTGCTCGCCGACCAGGTCGAGTGGATGCTCGCCGGCGGCGGGCTCGACTGGTGCGTGGAGCGCACCGTCGGCCTCGTCCGGCCACCTCTACGGCTGGGCCGAGCGCAGCCGACTTCGCCACGCCCTTCGTCGCCGACCCGGCCAAGCGCTCGCTGGTCGTCGGCACGATCGACTTCGACGACTCGGTCGACGCCGCCGCGCTCGCCGCCACCCTGCGCGCCAACGGCATCGTCGACGTCGAGCCCTACCGCAAGCTCGGCCGCAACCAGCTGCGGATCGGCATGTTCCCCGCGGTCGAGCCGGCCGACGTCGAGGCGCTGACCGCCTGCATCGACTGGGTGGTCGAGAACGTCGAGGGGACGTGCGCCGCGGCCGTGAAGGTCCTCGTCAAGGAGAAGATCGCCGACTCCGGCGTCGACCTGCTGCGCGAGAACTTCGACGTCGACCTCGGCCTCGAGATGGACGACGAGGAGCTCGCGCGAGGCGATCGGCGGCTACGACGCGATCCTGATCCGCTCGGCGACCAAGCTGACCGCCGAGCTGATCGAGCGCGCCGACCAGCCTGAAGGTGATCGGCCGCGCCGGCACCGGCGTCGACAACGTCGACATCCCGGCCGCGACCGCGCCGCGGCATCATCGTCGCCAACGCGCCCGAATCGAACTCGGTCGCCGCCGCCGAGCACACGCTGGCCCTGCTGCTCGCCCTCTTCCGCAACGTCCCGCAGGCGCACGGCGTCGCTGGTCGACGGCGCGCTGGGAGCGCGCCAAGTTCAAGGGCGCCGAGCTCTACGGCAAGACGCTCGGCATCGTCGGCTTCGGCCGCATCGGCCAGCTCGTCGCCAAGCGCGCCCAGGCCTTCGAGATGGACGTGATCGCCTTCGACAAGTTCGTCTCCGCCGAGCGCTTCCGCGAGCTCGGGCGTCGAGGGCGTCGACGGAGCCTCGACGAGCTGTTCGCGCGCGCCGACGTCGTCACCGTGCACGTGCCGAAGACGCCGGAGACGATCGGCCTGATCGACGCCGAGGCGATCGCCGCGATGAAGGACGGCGTGCGGATCGTCAACTGCGCCCGCGGCGAGCTGGTCGACCTCGACGCGCTGCTCGCCGGGCTCGAGTCGGGCAAGGTCGGCGGCGCCGCGCTCGACGTCTTCCCGTCCGAGCCCTTCACCGAGCACCCGATCTTCGCCCGCGACGACGTCGTCGTCACCCCGCACCTCGGCGCCTCGACCGCCGAGGCCCAGGACCGCGCCGGCATCGTCACCGCCGAGCAGGTGACCGCCGCGCTGACCGGCGGCGTCGTCACCAACGCGGTCAACATCGCCGCCGTGCGCCCCGAGGAGATGGAGGCGCTGGCGCCCTTCGTGCCGCTCTGCGAAAAGCTCGGCCGGCTCGCCGAGGGCCTCGGCGAGGGCTCGGTCGACCGCGTCACGGCCGAGTTCCGCGGCAGAATCGCCTCACACGACACCCGCCTGCTCGGCATCGCCGTCCTCGTCGGCATCCTCTCCGGCCACACCGAGGAGCCGGTCAACCTCGTCAACGCGCCGCAGATGGCCGAGGAGCGCGGCATCGAGCTGGTCGAGACCAAGGACGTCGAGCGCCGAGGACTTCACCGAGCTGGTCACGGTGCGGATCGGCTCCGGCGAGGAGGACGTCGAGGTCGCCGGCACCGGCGTCGGCCCGCGCAACGAGCCCTACCTGGTCTCGGTCTGGGGCGAGAGCTTCTACCTGCCCTTCGCCGAGCACATCGCCGTCTTCCGCTACGCGGACCGGCCGGGCATGATCGGCAGGGTCGGCACGGTCTTCGGCGAGGAGGGCGTCAACATCGTCTCCGCCGCGGTCGGCGCCGAGGCGGGACGGCGAGCGCGCGGTGATGGCGCTGACCACCGACGCCGCCGTCCGCGACGAGACGATCGCCAAGATCCTCGAGCTCGACGGCTTCTCCGTCGGCCGCTCGGTCGACCTTTAGGTCAGACGGCCTTAACGCAGTAGTCTTTGCCCGGTGAAGGCGCTGGTGCAGACAGGGAACGGGGGGTCCGATGTGCTCCAGGTGCAGGAGCGCCCCGACCCGCCGGTCGGGCCCGGCGAGGTGCGGATCGCGGTCAAGGCTGCCGGGATCAACTTCGCCGACACGATGGCGCGGGTCGGCCTCTACCCGGACGCGCCGAAGCCCCCCTGCGTGCTCGGCTACGAGGTCGCCGGGCAGGTCGAGTCGGTGGGCGACGGGGTCGACCGCTCGCGGTCGGCGACCGCGTCGTCGCCGGCACCCGCTTCGGCGGCCAGGCCGAGCTCGTCACCGTCCCCGCCGATCAGGCGCTGCCGCTGCCCGAGCGGCTCAGCTTCGAGCAGGGCGCCGCCTTCCCGGTCAACTACGGCACCGCCTACGCGGCGCTGATCCTGATGGGCGGCCTGCGCGAGGGCGACCGCGTCCTGATCCACGCCGCGGCCGGCGGCGTCGGCATCGCCGCCACCCAGATCGCCCGCAACGCCGGCGCCGAGATCTTCGGCACCGCCTCGCCCGCCAAGCACGATGCGATCCGCGCCCAGGGCGTTGCCCACCCGATCGACTACCGCAACCAGGACTTCGAGGCCGAGGTCAACGCGCCTCACCGGCGGCGAGGGCGTCGACCTGATCATCGACGCGCTCGGCCCGACCTCGTTCCGCAAGGACTACCGCCTGCTTCGCCCCGGCGGGCGCATGGTCATGTACGGGCTTTCCGAGGCCTCGAAGGGGAGCGGACGCGACATCCCCGCGGCCCTGAAGAGCCTCGCCAAGATGCCGCTGGCGACGATCCCCTGGTGGAAGAGCCTCGCCTTGATGAACGAGAACAAGGGCATCTTCGGGCTCAACATGCTCAAGTGGTGGGAACGCGAGGGAAGCCTCGACCGGGTGACCGAGCCGCTGATGGCCGACCTCGAGGCCGGCCGTCTCGAGCCGGTCGTCGCCGAGTCCTTCCCCTTCGAGCGGGCCGGCGAGGCGCACCGATTCATCGCCGAGCGCCGCAACGTCGGCAAGGTCGTGTTGTTCCCAGAGTAGGCGCCTGTCCGCGCGGGACAGGGACTTGACGATGAAGAGGGCGATCCTGATCATGCTGGCGATCCTGGCGGCGCAGACCGCGACGGTCGCGCACGCCGAAACGACCTCCTACACGGTCGTCCTCGCCGGCGGCGCGGCTCAGAACATGATCCACATCTGGCTCACGCCAGACGGCCACAGCTACGTGATCGACTCGGCGGTGCCGCTCGAAGTCGGCGGCACGGTCTGCGAAAACACCCCCGGCAACCCGAACGAGCTGGTCTGCAAAGCGCCGCTCGTCGCCGGCTTCGAAGTCAACGCCGGCCTAGGCAACGACTCGGTGGCCGTTGCATCCACCGTGACGATCCCGGTGACGATGCGAGGCGGCCCGGGCGACGACACCCTCTCCGGCGGCGGCGGGGCCGACAAGCTGATCGGCGGCGCCGGCAGCGACCGTCTCTCGGGGCACGCCGGCGACGACCTGCTCTTCGGCGGACCGGGCGACGACACGATCAGCGGCGGCAGTGGCAACGACAGGCTCCGCGGCGGTCCCGGCACGGACACGATCGGCGGCGGCTCGGGCCGGAACGGCATCCGTCAGGACATGCGGCCGCTCTAGGCTGATGCGCCCACAGGCGCGCCGCGCCGCAGTAGCCGGCCGCCGACGAAGAAGAGCGCGATCAGGAAGCCGACCAGCGAGAGCGCCGCATCGAGCCGGAACGCCGCCTCGATACCGTCGACGAATGAGGCTTGCGAGGAGAACACGGTCGTCGTCAGCCCCAGCCCGATCGAGCCGCCGGCGATCTGGAACATGTAGACGATGCCGCCGGCGAGGCTGGTCTGCGATTCGTCGACGGAGGTGACGCCGGCGGTGGTGGCGGTGGGGTAGAAGCTGCCGATCCCGATCCCCAGCACGACCATGCCGGCGATCAGCGAGCTGTAATGAGAGCGGTCGCCGATCAGGGAGAAGACGAACGGGGCGATCGCGATGCAGAGCGCGCCGACCGAGGCCAGCACCTTGGCGCCGAGCCTCTCGTAGAGCGGGCCGGCGACGAAGGACACCGCGGCGAAGGTGGCGAGGAAGGGCAGCATCCCGAGGCCCGCCTCGAGCGGCGAGTAGCCGAGCTGGTGCTGCATGAACTGCGGTAGGTAGAGCAGCGCGGCGAAGAAGGTCGCCGACATCAAGAGGATCGCCAGGCAGGAGGCGCGAAAGCTCTCGTTGGCCATCACCGCGCGCGGCACCAGCGCGTTCGCCCCGGCCCGCCGCTCGATCGGCACGAAGGCGATCAGCAGCACCGCCGAGAGCACCAGCAGCCCGATCACCCGCGGGTCGCCGAAGCCCCAGTCGTCGATCTGGTCGAGAGCGACGAGCAGCGAGACCAGGCCGACCGAGATCGTCGCCACCCCGGGGTAGTCGATCCGCTGCTCGCCCGCGTCCGGCTCGGCGACCTTGACCAACCGGTAGGTGACGAGCACGGCGAAGATCGAGATCGGCACGTTGAGGAAGAAGATCCAGCGCCAGCTCAGTGCGTCGGTGAGCACGCCGCCGATCAGCGGCCCGATCGCGTTGCCGAGGCCGGCGGCGCCGATGATGATCCCGCCCGCCAGCCCCGCCTTGTCTTCGGGCAGCAGGGCGTAGGTCATGCCGAGGATCGCCGGCCACATCAGCGCCCCGCCGATCCCCATCAGCGTCCGCGTCGCGATCAGCCAGGTCTCCGTCTGCGCCGCCCCGCCCAGCGCCGACATCGAGGCGAAGATCGCCGTGCCGAGGAAGAAGGCGTTGCGCCTTCCGAACATGTCGGCGAGCCGGCCGCCGGTAACGATCATCACCCCGAAGGTCAGTGCATAGGCATTGACCACCCACTGGATCGTGTTGACGTTGGTGTGGAAGTCCCTCTCCATCGTGGGGAGGGCGACGTTGATCGCGGAGAAGTCGTTGGCGATCACCACCACCGCGACGCCCATCGCGAAGAGCGCGAACCAGGTTGAGCGGGGGATCGAGCCTGAGGATGCCTCGCTTGCGATGGGCGCAGCCTACGCTAAGCTGAGGCGACCGAATGACGCACCGGCTCGACAGCCTCGCGCTTCTCCTTCTCCTCCCCCTCCGGGGGGAATAGCGCTGGGCGGCGCGATAGCCGCGAGAGAAAAGGTCATTCGAAAGCAGCAGAGAAGGAGGAGACCCAGTGGCACCACAAGACGACGCAAACCGCGTCCACATCTTTGACACCACACTGCGAGACGGCGAGCAGTCGCCCGGGATCTCACTGAACACTGCGGAGAAGGTCGAGATCGCCCAGCAATTGGCACGCCTGGGGGTAGACGTGATCGAGGCCGGCTTCCCAATCACCTCGCCCGGCGACTTCGAGGCGGTCGAGTCGATCTCCCGCAAGGTCGAGGGCCCGGTCATCTGCGGCCTGGCCCGCACCCACAAGGCCGACATCGACGCCGCCTGGGGGGCGATCAAGGACGCGGCGCGGCCGCGCATCCACACCTTCATCTCGACCTCCGACATCCACATCGAGCACCAGCTGCAGACCGACCGCGAGGACGTCAAGGGACAGGCCCGCGCTGCCGTCACCCTGGCTAAGTCCTACTGCGAGGACGTCGAGTTCTCGCCGATGGACGCGACCCGCGCCGACATCGAGTTCACCGCCGAAGTCTGCGCGATCGCGGTCGAGGAGGGCGCCACCGTGGTCAACATCCCCGACACGGTTGGCTACACCACTCCCGAGGAGTACGCGGACTACTTCCGGCGGCTGTACGAGCTGGTCCCGGTGCTGCGCGAGGTGGAGCTGTCGGTCCACTGCCACGACGACCTGGGCCTGGCCGTCGCCAACTCCTACGCCGGGGTGCTGGCCGGCGCCCGTCAGGTCGAGTGCGCGGTCAACGGGATCGGCGAGCGAGCCGGCAACTGCTCGCTGGAGGAGATCGTGATGCTGGTCCGCACCCGCGAGGACGTACACGGTCTGCGGACCGGCCTGAACAGCAAGGAGCTGGCTCGCACCAGCCGTATGGTCTCGCGCCTGACCGGCTACGCGATCCAGCCCAACAAGGCGATCGTCGGCCGCAACGCCTTCGCCCACGAGTCCGGAATCCACCAGGACGGCGTGCTGAAGGAGCGCACCACCTACGAGATCATGGACGCGACCGAAGTCGGCCTGGAGTCGAACTCGATCGTGCTGGGCAAGCATTCGGGCCGCCACGCCCTGCGCGATGCGCTGGATCAGCTGGGCTTCAAGGTCGAGGGCAACGCCCTCAACGCTGCCTTCAAGCGCTTCAAGGAGGTTGCCGACCGCAAGAAGCAGGTGACCTCGCTGGACCTGGAGGCGATCGTCTCCGACGAGATGCGCGAGAAGGACGATGCCCACGAGCTGGCCTGGTTCGAGGTCGAGGCCGGCTCGCGGCGCGAGCCCCTGGCCCGGGTCGCGGTCAAGATGCCCTCCGGCGAGGAGGCCGTCGGCGAGTCCAGCGGCGACGGCCCGGTCGACGCGATCTTCCGCGCGATCCAGAAGGCCGCCGACACCGAGTGCGACCTGCGCCAGTACACGGTCGAGGCCGTGACCGGGGGAGAGGACGCCCTCGGCCAGGTGACCGTGATGCTGCGAGCGGCAGGTCGCCTGGCCACCGGCCAGGGAGTGGCGACAGACATCCTCGAGGCGTCGGCCCGCGCCTACGTCCGCGCCCTGTCGAACGCCCTGGAGGGCGCCGCGATCCGCGAGGCGGAGGCCGCTACCGCCGACGCGTCCCTGGAACGCACCCCAGGTCCCTAACCATCATCCACCCCCGCGAGGGGGGGCGAATCTCCACGAGTCTGCCCTTATATTCGATATGCGAACACCGGAGCAGACTCGTGGCTTTGCGCCCACGGTGGGGATCGATCGGGCGCTCGCGAGCTTGGCGGAGAGGCAGCACGGCGTCGTGGCGCGGCGGCAGCTCCTGGAGCTCGGTCTGTCTGCGCCTGCGATCGGCCGGCGGGTCCGCCTGGGACGGCTCCACCGGGTGCATCCTGGCGTCTACGCCGTTGGCCATCGGGTGCTCTCGCGCGAGGCCCTGTGGATGGCGGCAGTGCTGTTCTGCGGGCCAAACGCGATACTCAGTCATCGCTCGGCTGCGGCGCTCTGGGGTATTCGGGGTCGATCGCCTGGCGCAATCGATGTCATGACGCCCGTCAAAAGCCGCTCTTGTGAGGGTATTCGGCGGCATTTTGCGGTCCTGCCGGCGGATGAGGTGACGATCCGAGAGGGAATCCCCACGACCACGGTTCCCCGCACCGTCTTCGACCTTGCAACCGTCCTGCGTGTGGATGGGGTTGAGCACGCTCTGCGTGAGTCCGAACGGCTACGCCTCTACGACGCCCTTTCGCTTCCCGTTCTTCTCGACAGGTACCGGCGTCACCGAGGCAACAAGTCGATTCGCGCCTGCTTGCGTCGCCGTCGCGAGATGCCCCCAGGTGTCACCCGCGAAGAACTCGAGGCACGCTTTCGGGCCTTCGTCGACGACCAGAGCCTCCCGGCCCCCCGCCTCAACGCCTGGCTCACCGTTGGCGCGCATCGATATCAGGTCGATTGCCTGTGGCCGAGGGAGCGATTGATCGTGGAGCTCGACGGCTATGCGACGCACGGCACCCGCAGCGCCTTCGAGGCAGACCGAGAGCGCGATAGGAGGTTGGCGGTCGGCCGGCTACTCGAATGTTCGCGTCACTTGGAGGCAGCTGCACGACGAGCCAAAGGCGGTTGCCGACGACCTTCGGGAACTACTGAGTCAATACAAACGTATGTGATAGCGTACGGATCATGATCGCTACCACCGCCGACAGCCGACCGGGGAAGATCGTGGCTCCCGCCGTCGACGAGCCCGGGATCGGCGACCGCGTGCGGGCGCTGCGGGAGGCGATGGGGCTTTCGCTGCGGGACCTGGGGGAGCGGTCCGGCGTCAGCGCGCCGATGCTCTCGCAGGTCGAGCGGGGGGAGACGAGCCCGACGCTGGCGGTCGCGGCGAAGATCGCCGCCGGGCTGGAGCTGACCCTGTCGCAGCTGCTGCGGCTGGACGAGGGCGAGCACGTCGCGGTCAGCCGCGCCGGCGGGCGCCGCGCGCTGGAGCGCGGGGGGCACCGCTTCGAGGAGCTGACGCCGCCGCTGCCGGGGCAGCGCGCCGACGTCTCCCTGCACACGCTGGACGCCGGCGCCACCACCGGCGGCCGCGACGACCCGCCGATGCACGAGCCCGGCAGCCGCGAGACCGCGGTCGTGCTCGAGGGCACGCTGGTGCTCGTCGTCGACGGCACCCGCCACGAGCTGAACGAGGGCGACAGCGTCACCTTCGACGCCGACCTGCCTCACCATTTCGAGAACGAAGGCGAGGAGCCGACGCGCTTCTTCGCCGTGATCGCCGCCGGGCTGCGGCGGAGCTAGGAGGAGGCCCGATGCCGCAAACCATGTTCGACAAGCTCTGGGAGGCGCACGAGGTCTCCGACGGCCTGATCTACATCGACCTGCACCTGGTCCACGAGGTCACCTCGCCGCAGGCCTTCGACGGCCTGCGGCTGGCCGGTCGCCGGTGCGCCGCGCCGACAAGACCCTCGCCACCGCCGACCACAACACGCCCACCGACGGGACGATGGCGGCGCGCCTGATCGCCGACGAGCTCTCCCGGGTCCAGGTCGAAACGCTGGAGCGCAACTGCGAGGAGTTCGGCATCCCGATCTACTCGCTGGGCTCCGACCGGCAGGGGATCGTCCACGTGATCGGCCCCGAGCTGGGCGTGACCCAGCCGGGGATGACGATCGTCTGCGGCGACAGCCACACCTCGACCCATGGCGCCTTCGGCTCGCTGGCCTTCGGCATCGGCACCTCCGAGGTCGAGCACGTGCTGGCGACCCAGTGCCTGGTCCAGAAGCGGCCGAAGACGATGCGGATCTCCTACTGCGGGCGAGCTCGGCTCCGGGGTCACGCCCAAGGACCTGATCCTGGCGACGATCGGCCGCCTCGGCACCGGCGGCATGACCGGCCACGCGGTCGAGTACGCCGGGCCGGCGATCGAGGCGCTCTCGATGCCGGGCCGGATGACGATCTGCAACATGACGATCGAGGGCGGCGGCCGCGCCGGCATGATCGCCCCTGACGAGACGACCTTCGAGTGGGTCCGCGGCCGCCCGGGCGCGCCCGCCGACTTCGACGCCGCGGTCGAGCGCTGGCGCCAGCTGCCGAGCGACGACGGCGCCGGCTTCGACACCGAGGTCGAGGTCGACGCCGGCGCGATCTCGCCGATGGTCACCTGGGGCACCAACCCCGGCATGGTCGTGCAGGTGACCGACTCGGTCCCCGACCCGGCGCAGATGGACTCGCCGGCCGATCGCGAGTCGGCCGAGCGCGCCCTCGCCTACATGGGCCTGCGAGGCCGGCACGCCGATGACCGAGGTCGCGCCCGAACGCGTCTTCATCGGCTCCTGCACCAACTCGCGGATCGAGGACCTGCGCGAGGCCGCGGAGATCGTCGACGGCCGCAAGGTCGCCGGCTCGGTGCGGGCGATGGTCGTGCCCGGCTCCCAGCAGGTCAAGGCCGACGCCGAAGCGGAGGGCCTGCACGACGTCTTCCGCTCCGCCGGCTTCGAATGGCGCGAGGCGGGCTGCTCGATGTGCCTCGGCATGAACCCCGACATCCTGATCGAGGGCGAGCGCTGCGCCTCGACCTCGAACCGCAACTTCGAGGGCCGCCAGGGCAAGGGCGGCCGGACCCACCTGGTCAGCCCGAAGATGGCCGCGGCCGCGGCGATCGAGGGACACTTCGTCGACATCAGGGATTGGAGCTAGAGATGCGACCGATAGACGTGATCGAGGGCAAGGTCTCGGTGCTGGACCGCGCCGACGTCGACACCGACCAGATCATCCCCAAGCAGTTCCTCAAGCGGGTCGAGCGGACCGGCTTCGGCGAGTTCCTCTTCTACGACTGGATCCGCGACGGCGAGATCGAGCTGGAGCCGAACCCGATCCTCGTCACCGGGCGCAACTTCGGCTGCGGCTCCTCGCGCGAGCACGCCCCCTGGGCGCTGGAGGACTTCGGCTTCGAGGCGATCGTCGCCCCGTCCTTCGCCGACATCTTCTACTCCAACTGCACCAAGATCGGCCTGCTGCCGGCGATCCTCGACGAGGAGCACTGCCGCGCCGTGGCCGAGGCGGGCGAGGCGCGGATCGACGTCGACGACGAGACCGTCACCTGCGCCGCGGGCGTCTTCGAGTTCGAGGTCGAGCCCGACGTCAAGCACCGGCTGCTCAACGGGCTGGACGACATCGGCATCACCCTCGAGAACGCCGGCGCGATCGACGCCTTCGAGCAGTCCGGCGCCGCCGAGCGCGGCCCGGTGACGACGGCGCTCTGAGGCGGCCGATGGCCGGCGCGATGAACAGCGGCCCGCGCGAGTGGGACGCCGAGACCTACGACGCGATCTCCGACCCCCAGTTCAGCTGGGGGATGGAGGTGCTCGAGCGGCTCGAGCTGCGCGGCGACGAGGCCGTCATCGACGCCGGGCTGCGGCTCGGGCCGGGTCACCGAACAGCTGCTCGAGCGTCTGCCCGGCGGCAGCGTCCTCGCGGTCGACGCCTCCGAGGCGATGGTCGCCAAGGCGCGTGAGCGGCTCGGCGACCGGGCCTCCTACCTGGTCGCCGACCTCTCCGAGCTGCGAGATCGAGGAGCCGGTCGACCTGATCTTCTCGACCGCGACCTTCCACTGGATCCTCGACCACGAGCGCCTCTTCGCCCGCCTGCGCGCGGCGCTGCGCCCGGGCGGCCGCCTGGTCGCCCAGTGCGGCGGGCGCGGCAACGTCGCCGAGCACGCGCAGGCGATCGCCGCAGTCGCCGCGCGCCCCGAGTACGCCCGCCACTTCGAGGGCATGACCCTGATGTGGAACTTCGCCGGTCCCGAGGAGACCGAGGCGCAGGCTGCGCGCCGCCGGCTTCGCCGAGGCCCGCTGCTGGCTCGAGCCGAAGCCGGTCACGCCCGACGACCCGCTGCGCTTCACGATGACCGTCACCCTCGGCCCGCACCTCGCCCGGCTGCCCGAGGAGCTCCGCCGCCCCTTCGCCGAGGCGATCCTCGAGCGCGTCACCCCAGCCGCTGACCCTCGACTACGTCCGCCTCAACATCGAGGCCAAGACGCCCGGCCTAAGCCGGCTAGAGTGGCGCCGCGTGAGTGAGATGCCCCGCATAGTCCTGCTGCCCGGCGACGGGATCGGCCCGGAGATCGTCGGCGCCGCCCGCGCGGCTGCTCGAAGCGCTTGGGCGAGTTCGAGTTCAGCGAGGAGCTGATGGGCGGCTGCTCGATCGACGCCCACGGCACCGCGCTCACCGACGAGGTGCTCGACGCCTGTCGCGCCGCCGACGCGGTCCTGCTCGGCGCCGTCGGCGGGCCGAAATGGGACACGACCGACCCCGACGCGCCGCGCCCCGAGCAGGGCCTGCTCGGCCTGCGCAAGGGGATGGGCCTCTACGCCAACCTGCGCCCGGTGCGGCCGAGCCCGGCCCTGGTCGGCGCCAGCCCGCTGCGCCCCGAGCTGATCGCCGGCACCGACCTGCTCGTCGTCCGCGAGCTGACCGGCGGCATCTACTTCGGCGACAGCGGCCGCGACGGCGACTCCGCCCACGACACCTGCGAGTACTCGGCCGCGGAAATCGAGCGCATCGCCCGGGTCGGCTTCGAGGCCGCCCAGCGCCGCGCCGCGGGCTCCGGCCGCAAGCCCCGCGTCACCTCGGTCGACAAGGCCAACGTGCTCGAGACCTCACGGCTCTGGCGCGAGGTGGTCGGCCGCGTCGCCCCCGACTACCCCGACGTCGCAGCTCGACCACCTGCTGGTCGACAACGCCGCGATGCAGCTCGTCTCGCGCCCGGCCGACTTCGACGTGATCGTCACCGAGAACCTCTTCGGCGACATCCTCAGCGACGAGTCGGCGATGCTCACCGGCTCGCTGGGGATGCTGCCCTCGGCCAGCCTCGGCGCCGACGGCGAGCCCGGGCCTCTTCGAGCCCGTCCACGGCTCCGCCCCCGACATCGCCGGCCAGGGCGTCGCCAACCCGCTCGCCACCTTCCTCTCGGCGGCGATGATGCTGCGCCACGGCCTCGACCGGCCCGAGGATGCGACCCGGATCGAGTCGGCGGTAGACGCGGTGCTCGACCGCGGCCTCCGCACCCCGGACCTGGCGGGCGAGGGGGAGACCGCAGTCGGCACCGACGAGGTGACCGAGGCCGTCCTGGCCGAGCTCCCCTAGCTTCCGGTGCGCCTTATGCCCCCTATGGGCACATAAAGCGCACCGGAACGGTGGCTACGGCGCCGTCACCGCCCACTGGCCGTAGGCGAAGTACTTCCGCCGCGCCGGCCGATTTCGAGGCCGAAGCCGAGCCGGGTGTTGTTCTCGGCGGCGAGGGCCGGCGTGCCGGCTTCTTCGGTCGTGTAGATGCAGAGGTTTCCGGCGGTCGCCTGCGGAGTCTGCCCGCCGCCGCAGGCCGCAGCAGTTGGCGCTCGTTTCGCCTTTTTTCAGGACGTCGACGGCCGGGTGCGTTCAGCAGCGGGAATTGGTAGCTGATCGCGCCGCGGGCGACTTCCGATCCCCGCCGACGTCGAAGACGCCGCGCAGCGTCTGTCCGCTCTTCAGCGTGCCCATCAGCGGGCCGATTTCGTCGCTCAGCTTCGCCGGCTGTCACCGACCCTTTGCCCAGCTTGGCGCTGGTCACCGCTTCGTTGGCCAGCTTCGGCGTCGTCACGGCTTCGTTGTTCAGCTTGTTGGTCGTGACCACGCTGTTCTTGATCGTCGAGGCGATCACCGAGCTTTCGGCCAGCTTGGCCGTGGTCACGGCGCCGTTGCCGATGTTGCCTGGGCCGACCGAGTTGGGGCCGAGCTTGCCGTTGATCACCGACTTCGGCGCCAGCTTGGCGCTGGTCACGGCCTGCTTGCGGATCTTCGCCGCGGTGACGGCTCCTCGCTTCAGCTGCTTGGCGCCGACGCTGTTGCGGGGCAGGCCGGCGGCGACGGCAACGCCGCCGAGGGCGATGAACAGCGCCACCGTGCCGATCACGTTGGAATAGGTGAGTCTGTTGCGCACTGCGGCGATCATCAGGGGTCTCCTTTTCGGTTGACGCGGTTCTCTTCTGGGCTTGGCTCGAATGCCCTTGCGCTATCGGGCATACTTCCCCCAACATGGAGCAGGCGGAGTTGATTTGGCAGAACGGCGAGTTCGTGCCCTGGGAGGACGCGAAAGTGCATGTCCTCAGCCACGCGCTGCACTACGGCACGGGCGTTTTCGAGGGCATTCGCTGCTACGAGACCGAGCGCGGGCCGGCGGTCTTCAGGCACGCCGACCACCTCGACCGGCTGGCCAAGTCGGCCGAGCTCTACTACCTCAGCCTGCCCTACTCGACCGAGGAGATCGCCGAGGCGACGCGCGAGCTGATCCGCCGCAACGGGCTCGGCTCCTGCTACATCCGCCCGCTCGCCTTCCGCGGCTACGGCAACCTCGGCCTCTACGCCACCGACGCGCCGATCGACGTGATCATCGCCGCCTTCCCCTGGGGCGCCTACCTCGGCGAGGAGGGCCAGAAGCACGGCATCCGCGCCAAGGTCTCGAGCTGGCGCCGGATCGGCCCCGGCGGCCTGATCCCGCACGCCAAGGCCTCGGGCCAGTACCTCAACTCGATCCTCGCCAAGACCGAGGCGCACCAACGCCGGCTACGAGGAGGCGATCCTGCTCGACCAGCACGGCTTCGTCTGCGAGGGCTCGGGCGAGAACATCTTCCTCGTCCGCGACGGCGAGATCGTCACCCCGCCGCACGTCGCCTCGATCCTCGACGGGATCAACCGCAAGTCGGTGATCCAGATCGCCCGCGACCTCGGCTACACCGTGGTCGAGCGCGACATCGCCCGCGCCGAGCTCTACCTCGCCGAGGAGGTCTTCCTCACCGGCACCGCCGCCGAGCTGGTGCCGGTGCGCGAGATCGACGACCACCCGATCGGCGAGCCGGGCGAGATCACCCGCGTGTCCAGACGAAATTCGTCGACGCGCTGCACGGCCGCGCCGAGGAGTACCTCGAGTGGCTCGACTTCGTCGAGGCTCCCAGCCGGGGCGGACGAACCGAGTAAGGTCAGTTCCTGATGCAACGCAGCTTCGAGGCAATCGGGCGAATTACCGCAGCCGCCTAGCGGCTGGCGCGGCGATGCCGTGCGATCGGGCCGGCAGGCCCTCACCCCGATCTCTCGAAGCGAAAGGCATCAGATGGAACAGGTAAAGCTCTACGACACCACCCTGCGGGACGGCATGGGCGGCCAGGGCATGTCGCTCTCGGTGGGCGAGAAGCTCAAGGTCGTCCAGGCGCTCGACGCGCTCGGCGTCCACTTCATCGAGGCCGGCTTCCCCAGCTCCAACCCGAAGGAGGCCGAGCTCTTCGAGCGCCTCGCCGAGCCGGAGCTGCAGCAGGCGACGATCGCTGCCTTCGGCATGACCCGGCGCCGCGAGCGTCGCGGCCGAGGACGACGAGGCCCTCGCCGTCCTGGCCGCCTCCTTCGCCCCGGTCGTCTGCCTGGTCGGCAAGAGCTGGCGCCTGCACGTCGACAAGGTGATCAAGGTCTCCGCCGAGGAGAACCTGGCGATGATCGCCGACTCGATCGCCTTCCTGCGCGAGCAGGGCAAGCGCCCGGTCTTCGACGCCGAGCACTTCTTCGACGGCTACCGCGACGACGCCGCCTACGCGCTCGAATGCGTGCGCGCCGCGGCCGACGCGGGCGCCGAGAACGTCACCCTCTGCGACACCAACGGCGGCAGCCTGCCCGGCTTCGTCGGCGAGGCCACCGCGGCGGTCATCGCCGCGCTCGACGGCGCGGTCGAGATCGGCATCCACACCCACAACGACGCCGAGTGCGCGGTCGCCAACTCGCTCGCCGCAGTCGAGGCCGGCGCCCGCCTCGTGCAGGGCTGCGTCAACGGCTACGGCGAGCGCTGCGGCAACGCCAACCTGGCCTCGATCCTGCCGGCGCTGCAGCTGAAGATGGGCTTCGAGGTCGTCAGCGCCGAGCAGCTGGCGAGCCTGACGCCGACCTCGCACTACCTCGACGAGCTCTGCAACATGACGCCGAACCCCGACCGCGCCTACGTCGGCCGCAACGCCTTCGCCCACAAGGCCGGCATGCACGCCGCCGGGGTCGAGGCCGACGCCAGCACCTTCGAGCACCTCGACCCGGCCGCGGTCGGCAACGAGCGCGACATCCTCGCCTCCGAGCTCTCGGGCAAAGCGACGATCCGCAGCCAGGCCGAGCGCGCCGGGCTCGAGCTCGACGACGCGGCCGCCGCCCAGCGCGGTCGAGCGGCTGAAGGAGCGCGAGCACCGCGGCTACCACTACGAGGCGGCCCAGGCCTCCTTCGAGCTGCTGCTGCGGCGCGAGGCCGGCGTCTACGAGCCGCTCTTCGAGCTGGAGAGCTTCCGCGTCACCACCGAGAAGCGCGAGGGCGGCGCGGTCGAGACCGAGGCGACGATCAAGGTCAAGGTCGACGGCGAGCGCTACGTCGAGGTCGCCGAGGGCAACGGCCCGGTCAACGCCCTCGACAAGGCCCTGCGCGCCGCGATCGGCGCCCGCCACCCGCATCTCGCGCGAGATCGAGCTGACCAACTACAAGGTGCGCATCCTCGACGAGGCCCACGGCACCGGCGCCGTCACCCGCGTCCTGCTCGACTCCACCGACGGCAAGCGCGAGTGGGGGACGATCGGGGTCTCGGAGAACATCATCGAGGCCTCCTGGGAGGCGCTGGTCGACTCGCTCGCCTACGCCTTCCAGCCCCGCGGCGACGGGTAGGGTCCGCCGCGATGGACGGCACCGAGACCGAGCAGATCCCGCTCGCCAGGCCGGATATCGGCGCCCGCGAGGAGGAGCTGGTGCTGGAGGTGCTGCGCTCTGGCCGGCTCTCGCTGGGCCCGATGGCGGAGCGCTTCGAGCGCGAGTTCGCCGCCTGGCTCGGGGTCGAGGACGCGGTCGCGGTCTCCAGCGGCACGACCGCCCTGCACCTCGGCGTGCGGGCGCTCGGCTGGGGACCCGGCGATGAGGTGCTGACCAGCCCCTTCACCTTCGTCGCCTCCGCCAACTGCCTGCTCTACGAGGGGGCGCGGCCGGTGTTCTGCGACGTTGACCCCGCGACGCTCAACCTCGACCCGGCGGCAGCGGCTGCGGCGGTCACCGAGCGCACCAAGGGCATCCTGCCGATCCACATCTTCGGCTACCCGGCGGCGATGCCCGAGCTGGAGGCGCTCGCCGCCAAGCACGGCCTCGGCCTGCTCGAGGACGCCTGCCAGGCGCTCGGCGCGGTCGACTCCGAGGGCCGCAAGGTCGGCGCCCGCGGCAACCTCGCCACCTTCGCCTTCTACGCCAACAAGCAGCTGACGACCGGGGAGGGGGGCATGATCGTCCCCACCGATCCCGCTGTCGCCGCGCGCGCTGCGCAGCGAGCGCAACCAGGGGCGGGCCGAGGACATGGGCTGGCTCGACCACGACCGGCTTGGCTTCAACTACCGCCTCTCCGACCTCGCCGCCGCGCTCGGCGTCGCCCAGCTGGAGAAGCTCGACTCGATGCTGTCGGCCCGCGAGCGCGTCGCAGCCCTGTACGACGACGCTCTCTCCGCAGGCTGACTTCGTGGTTAGTTCCGCATACCGGGACGACCCGCGAAGTCACCCGGGGGTTGTCGCTCCGATTGCTGGCCGAGGTCAGGAGCGGCGCAGCTGGTTCGTCTACCCGGTCCAGCTGCCGGAGGGAGTCGACCGCGACGCGACCGTCGGTCGCCTCGCCGAACGCGGCGTCGCCAGCAAGGCCTATCTGCCCTGCATCCACCTCTTCCCGCACCTGCGCGAGCTGGGCTACCGCGAGGGCCAGTTCCCGGTCGCCGAAGCCGCCTCGGCCCGCTCGCTGGCGCTGCCCTTCTTCCCGTCGATGAGCGAGTCCCAGGTCGAGCGGGTGTGCGAGGCTCTCGCCCAATCCCTGCGCTGATGTCTCGCTTCCGCAAAGACCCCGACCCCCGCTTCTGGCGGATCAATCGCTCGATCGAGTTCGATTGGCGGCTGGCTCCCTACGACATCGACCAGTCCCAGGCGCACGCGCGCGGCCTGCGTGAGGTCGGCGTCCTCGACGACGACGAGCTGGAGCAGATCGACGCCGGCCTGGAGCGGGTGCGGGCGCGGATGGGCGAGCACGGCTTCGAGTTCGACGATGCCGACGAGGACATCCACATGGCGGTCGAGCGCCTGCTCGGCGAGGAGATCGGGCCGCTGGCCGGCAAGCTGCACACCGGCCGCTCGCGCAACGACCAGGTCGCCACCGACGTGGCGATGGTCGTGCAGGCGCACTCGCTGCGGGCGATCGAGCTGGCCGGGGCTGCGATGGAGCGGCTGCTGGAGCTGGCCGAGCGCCACCGCGACTGGCCGATGCCCGGCTACACCCACCTGCAGCGCGCCCAGCCGGTCTACCTCGGCCACCACCTGCTCGCCTACTTCTGGATGCTCGCCCGCGACGTGCTGCGCTTCCAGTTCGCCCTCGACAGCGCCTCCGTGATGCCGCTCGGCTCCGGCGCCCTGGCCGGGCGTCAACTGGGAGATCGACCGCAACGCGGTGGCGGACGACCTCGGCTTCGAACACGTCACCCATAACTCGATCGACGGCGCCTCCAACCGCGACTTCGTCCTCGACTACCTGGCCGCCGCCTCGACCTGCGCGATGCACCTCTCGCGGCTCGGCTCGGAGATCGTCATCTGGAGCTCGACGGAGTTCGGCTTCTGCCAGCTCGACGAGTCCTTCTCCTCGGGCTCCTCGATCATGCCGCAGAAGGTGAACCCCGACTCGGCCGAGCTGCTGCGGGCGAAGAGCCCGCGCGTTGCCGCCGACTACGCCGCCCTGCTGGGCACGATGCACGCCCTGCCGCTCACCTACGGCAAGGACATGCAGGAGGACAAGGAGCCGCTCTTCGACGCGATCGACACGGTCGAGTCCTGCCTCGACGCCGCCGAGGGCATGCTGGCCGGGATCGAGTTCGACCGCGAGCGGCTCGAGGACGCCTCCGGCGACGAGATGCTGGCCGCGACCGAGGTCGCCGACCTGCTGGTCCGCCGCGGCGTGCCCTTCCGCGAGGCGCACGGCATCGTCGGCGGCCTGGTCCGCGACGCGGTCGAGCAGGGCAAGCCGCTCTCGGAGCTGAGCCGCGAGGAGCTGCGCGCCCGCTCCGAGCATGCTCGACGACTCCTTCTACGAGGTGCTGCAGCGCAGCAGCTGGCTGGAGTCGAAGAAGATCGAGGGCGGCACCGGCTCGGCCTCGCTGGCCCGCCAGCTCGTGCAGGCCGGGGAGACCCTGGCCGCGGTCCAAGCGCGGGCCCAGGAGGAGCGGGGCTGAAGCGGGAGCACTCAGGGTCCGGAAGTCGGGCCCAACGGCTCGCAGAGCCGTTGGGGGCTGATTTCTTCGACCGCTCCGTCCACCTCGTCGCCCGCGAGCTGATCGGCTGCCGGCTCTTCTACGAGGGCGTCGGCGGGACGATCGTCGAGACCGAGAGCTACGAGCGCGACGACCCCGCCTGCCACGCCTACGTCGGCCTGACCGAGCGCACCGAGGTCCTCTTCGGCCCGCCCGGCCGCGCCTACGTCTACCTCTCCTACGGGATCCACTCGCTGCTCAACGTCGTCGCCGAACCGGAGGGCGAGGCCGCGGCGGTGCTGATCCGGGCGCTGGAGCCGACCGCCGGCATCGAGTCGATGCGGGCGCGCCGGGGCGAGCGCGCCCGACAGCGACCTCTGCTCGGGCCCCGGCAAGCTGACCGAGGCGCTCGGCATCGGCCTCGACGCCAACGGCGCCGACCTCTCCCAGCGATCCCTTCCTGCTCCTGCCGCCCGATGACGACTGGAGCGGGGAGGTCCTGACCGGCCCCCGGATCGGGATCACCAAAGCCGTCGAGCGCCCCTGGCGCTTCTGCGCCGCCGGCAGCCCCTACGTCTCCAAGCCGCCTATCCGGCGGTGACGCCGCCGCCTTCGGCGGGCGCCGCGGGTTCGGCCGGGGCCGGTTCGGCGGGTTCCGCCGCTTCCGGGGCTTCTTCGGGCGCGACCGGTTCGGCCGGTTCGCTTTCTTCCGGTTCGACCGGCGACGACTTCTTCGCCTTCGGCTGGATTCCGGCGGCGTGTAGGTCGAGCCCGACGAGCCGGAGCCGCTCTTGCCTTCCTTCGCTTCCGCCGCCCGTTCGGCCTTGATGTTCTCCCAGGCCGAGATCACGCTGGCCCAGATCAGCGCCGGGAAGGTGCCGCCCATCACCGGGCCGCCGTTGTAGAGGGTCGTCATCGGCGTCGTCGTGTCGGCGTAGCCGACCCAGACGCAGGCGGTCACTTCGTCTTCGATGCCGCCGCAGAACCAGGCGTCGCCGTTGTTCTCGGTCGTGCCGGTCTTGCCCCACTGGCCCGAGGCGCCGATGTTGGCGTGGATGCCGGTGCCGCTGCTGACCACCGTTTCGAGGATGCTCTTCGCTTCTTCGGCGACGCCTTCCGGGATCACCTGCGTGTGGATCGAGTCGTTGTCGCCGTCCTTGATCGTGTGGCCGTCCTGGTCGGTGACCTGGGTGTAGGCGACGGGGCTGTCGCCGGGCCGCGGCGCCAGCGTGCCGCTGACCCGGTCGCCGTTGTTGGCGATCGTCGAGTAGGCGTAGGTCCAGCCCAGCGGCGTGACGCCGTCGTTCGAGCCCGCCGAGCACCATCGCCGGGTTGGTCGAGATCGGGTCGGCGTAGCCCATCTTGTGGATCGTCGCCGGCGATCGAGTGGGTGCGGTCCTGGATCGTCTTGCCCTTCAGCGCCTTCGAGCGCCGAGCTGGGCGTAGATCGAGTTGTCCGAGTAGGTCGTCGCGCAGACGATGTCGCAGGAGCCGAGGTAGGAGTCCTCGTCGTTGTGGACGACGAAGGTTTCCTGGCCGTGCTTGCCGAAGTGGAATTCCTGCGGCGCCGATTCGTAGGTCGTGTAGGGGGAGATCCCCTCTTCCAGCGCGGTGATCAGCGTGAAGGGCTTGATCGAGGAGCCGGGCTGGCGGTGGCCCTGGGTGGCGAGGTTGAAGGGCTTGGTTTCGAAGTTGGGGCCGCCGACCATCGCCTTGACGCCGGCGTTGTGGTTGTCGAGCACGACCACCGAGGCGGTCGCCGGCAGGTAGCCGAGGTAGGAGTTGACCGCTTCTTCGGCGGCGCCCTGCAGGCGCAGGTCGAGCGTCGACTTCACCTTCAGGCCGCCGAAGAAGGCCTTCGCGGCGCCGTAGCGGTCGACCAGCTGCTGGCGCAGCCAGGCGGTGAAGTAGGGCGCCTTCGAGTCGAGCTTGGGCGGCTCGATGTCGTCCGGCGCGGGCAGGGCCTGCTGGCGTGCCTTCCTCGAACTGCTCCTGGGTGATGTAGCCCTGTTCGTACATCTTTTCCAGCACCAGGTTGCGCCGCATCAGCGAGTTTTCGGGGTAGACCTTCGGGTCGTAGGCCGAGGGCGAGGCGATGATCGCCGGCCAGCGTCGCCGCCTCCCAGGGCTCCAGCACCGAGGCGCAGGGCTCGGTCGGGGTGCCGCAGCCGGGGTGGGCCTTGCCGAAGTAGGTCCGCGCGGCGGCCTCGATCCCGTAGGCGCCCTCGCCGAAGTAGATCGTGTTGAGGTACTCGGTGAGGATTTTGTCCTTGCTCCAGTGGCGCTCGAGCCGGTAGGCGAGCGCCGCCTCGCGGAACTTCTCGAAGACCGTGCGGCTGCCTTCGGCTTCGAGCGCGTTCTTGACGAACTGCTCGGTGATCGTCGAGGCGCCCTGGGCGGCGCTCTGGCTGAGGATGTCCTTGATCAGGGCGCGGCCGATGCCCTGGAAGTCGACGCCGTTGTGTTCGTAGAAGCGCGAGTCCTCGATCGAGACCACCGCGTTCTTGATGTTGGGCGAGATCTGGCCCGAGGTGAGCAGGATCTTGTTCTGGTCGCTGGTCAGCGTCCCGATCGGTTCGCCGGAGGCGTCGAAGACCTCGCTGTTTTTCGACGCCTTGTACTGGGCGAAGTTGTAGATCGCCGGCAGGTCCTGCGAGACAGCGGCCATCATCCCGAAGACCATCGAGACCAGCGCCAGGACGCCGAGCCCGAGCAGCACGAAGAGGAAGCGCAGCTTCTTGAGGCGCGGCTTGCTGCGTTTCCCGGAGGAGCGCCGCCAGTCCAGGAGGTTGTCCAGGGCCGCAGGAGCACGAGCTGCCGAGCGAAGGCGGCAGTCTAGCATTGCGCCGTGGCGGACCTGACGCGCAACGCGGTCGACGTGCTGCCGGCGGGGAGGCTCGAGGAGCAGCTCGCCGCCGGCCGGCCGCTGCGGGTCAAGCTCGGCATCGACCCGACCACGCCCGACATCCACCTCGGCCACACGGTCGTGCTCGAGAAGCTGCGCGAGTTCCAGGAGGCAGGGCCACCAGGTCGTCCTCATCATCGGCGACTTCACCGCCCGGGTCGGCGACCCCAGCGGCCGCTCGGCCCAGCGGCCGCTGCCCTCGCCCGAGGAGATCGAGGCCAACGCGGCCACCTACCAGGAGCAGGCCTTCAAGGTGCTCGACCGCGAGCGGACCGAGGTCCGCTTCAACAGCGAGTGGCTGCGGATGGAGCCCGAGGCGCTGCTCGGCCTGCTGGCGCAGACGACGGTCGCGCGGCTGCTCGAGCGCGACGACTTCCAGAAGCGGCTCGCGGCGGGCGCGCCGATCGCCGCCCTGGAGCTGCTCTACCCGCTGCTGCAGGGCTACGACTCGGTCGCGGTCGAGGCCGACGTCGAGCTGGGGGGGACCGACCAGAAGTTCAACCTGCTCTTCGGCCGCGACATCCAGTCCGCCTACGGCCAGCAGCCGCAGTCGATCCTGACGATGCCGATCCTGGTCGGCACCGACGGCGTCCAGAAGATGAGCAAGTCGCTCGGCAACTACGTCGGCGTGACCGACCCGCCGGAGGAGATGTTCGGCAAGGCTGATGCGGATCCCCGACGAGGCGATGCCCGAGTACTACCGGCTGCTGCTCGGCGAGGAGCCGCCGGCGGGCGCGCCGCCGAACGAGGCCAAGCGGGCGCTGGCGCGGCGGCATCGTCGAGCGCTTCCACGACGCCGGCGGCCGCCGCGGCCGCCGAGGAGCACTTCAACCGGCTCTTCGTCGAGCGCCAGGCGCCGGAGGAGATCGAGGAGCTCGACCTCGGCCCCTACGCCGGGCGACGACGGCGGCCTGGTCCACCTGCCGCGCGCTGATGGCCGACGCCTTCGGGATCAGCTCCAGCGAGGCGCGGCGCCTGCTCAAGCAGGGAGGCGTCAAGCTCGACGGCGAGACGCTGCCCGCCGATACGCTCGACCTGCGCCGGCCGAGCTCGACGGGCGGTCCTGCAGGTCGGCAAGCGGCGCTTCCGCCGCCTTCGCGCGGCCGGCGGCTAGGCAAAGCGCCGCCACGGCGCTATACTCCTCGGTCCCTCTGGGCAAGGCCCGGTGCCTGGCCCATGCGTGAAGGGCGGCGAGTCCCGCCGCACGAGGCGCAGCGGTCTTTGAAAACTGAGCAGCGTGCACCCCGCGGACATTCGTGTCCGTGGGTTGTTTGAGCCCGATCCACTCGGTGCGCCAGCGCGCCGGGTGGTCTGATTTACCCGTCATGCCGGTCGCCGATGTTTGTGTACCCGGCGGCAATTTGCCAGGCATGACACTCTCTGTAAGAAGTACCTTTCACGGAGAGTTTGATCCTGGCTCAGGACGAACGCTGGCGGCGTGCTTAACACATGCAAGTGGTGCGACGAACCAGGGCTTGCCCTGGGGCAAAGCCGCGAACGGGTGAGTAACACGTGAGTAACCTGCCCCGATGACCGGGACAACCCGAGGAAACTCGGGCTAATACCGGATGTGGTGCACGGGTCTAAGCCTGTGTACTAAAGGAAGCTTCGGCCTCCGCATTGGGAGGGGCTCGCGGCCCATTAGCTTGTTGGTGGGGTAACGGCCTACCAAGGCAACGATGGGTAGCTGGTCTGAGAGGACGATCAGCCACACTGGGACTGAGACACGGCCCAGACTCCTACGGGAGGCAGCAGTGGGGAATCTTGCGCAATGCGCGAAAGCGTGACGCAGCAACGCCGCGTGGGGGAAGACGGCCTTCGGGTTGTAAACCCCTTTCAGGAGGGACGAAGGTTCACCGGTGAATAGCCGTGTGGATTGACGGTACCTCCAGAAGAAGCTCCGGCTAACTACGTGCCAGCAGCCGCGGTAATACGTAGGGAGCAAGCGTTGTCCGGAATCATTGGGCGTAAAGCGCGCGTAGGCGGCCCTGTAAGTCCGTTGTGAAAGTCAAAGGCTCAACCTTTGAAAGCCGATGGATACTGCAGGGCTAGAGTCCGGAAGAGGCGAGTGGAATTCCTGGTGTAGCGGTGGAATGCGCAGATATCAGGAGGAACACCAATAGCGAAGGCAGCTCGCTGGGACGGTACTGACGCTAAGGCGCGAAAGCGTGGGGAGCGAACAGGATTAGATACCCTGGTAGTCCACGCCGTAAACGATGGGCACTAGGTGTGGGAGGTGTCGACTCCTCCCGTGCCGTCGCTAACGCACTAAGTGCCCCGCCTGGGGAGTACGGCCGCAAGGCTAAAACTCAAAGGAATTGACGGGGGCCCGCACAAGCAGCGGAGCATGTGGTTTAATTCGACGCAACGCGAAGAACCTTACCTGGGCTTGACATGTTGGTGACCGCCGTGGAAACACGGTTTTCCTTCGGGACACCTTCACAGGTGGTGCATGGCTGTCGTCAGCTCGTGTCGTGAGATGTTGGGTTAAGTCCCGCAACGAGCGCAACCCCTGTCCTATGTTGCCATCATTTAGTTGGGGACTCATAGGAGACTGCCGGTGACAAACCGGAGGAAGGTGGGGATGACGTCAAGTCATCATGCCCCTTATGTCCAGGGCTACACACGTGCTACATTGGCGCATACAAAGGGCAGCAATACCGTGAGGTGGAGCGAATCCCATAAAGTGCGTCTCGGTTCGGATTGGAGGCTGAAACTCGCCTCCATGAAGGTGGAGTTGCTAGTAATCGCGGATCAGCAATGCCGCGGTGAATACGTTCCCGGGCCTTGTACACACCGCCCGTCACACCACGAAAGCAGGTAACACCCGAAGCCGGTGGCCTAACCTTTTGGAGGGAGCCGTCGAAGGTGGGACTTGTGATTGGGGTGAAGTCGTAACAAGGTAGCCGTAGCGGAAGCTGCGGCTGGATCACCTCCTTTCTAGGGAGATTTCTCTAGAACGTCGACCGGGCTCCCCAGTGACTGTGTGTCACTGGGTACGCTGCTCAGTTTTGAGAGACCGCCAGCGGCAGTCACCCGTTGCGTGCGCCTCGGTGGACCTTGAAAACTGCACAAGGCCAATATCGAAATCCGCGTAAGCGGAATTCGAGGGTATTTAATTTACGACCCGCACACTTCGTGTGTGGGTCGCTCACCGTCAAGATATTAAGGGCTTACGGTGGATGCCTTGGCACCAGGAGTCGATGAAGGACGTGGACGGCTGCGATAAGCCGCGGTGAGGCGCTGAACAGCCTTTGACCCGCGGATCTCCGAATGGGAAAACCCGGCGCCGGTAATGCGGCGTCATCCGGTGGTGAATACATAGCCGCCGGAAGGCAACCGGGGGAACTGAAACATCTAAGTACCCCGAGGAATAGAAATCAACCGAGACTCCCTTAGTAGTGGCGAGCGAAAAGGGATCAGCCCAAACCTGACAGGTGTAAGCGGGCACGCGTTGCCTGTCGGGGGTTGTAGGACGTCATGCCCGAGCCGTGCCTGGCTCGGCGGCAGTTACAAAATCAGGTGTTAGCCGAAGCGAGTGGAACCTCGCACCACAGAGGGCAATCGTCCCGTAGGTGAAAGCACACTGATCTGCCGATTGATGTTCCTGAGTAAGACCGCACCCGTGAAACGCGGTCTGAATCTGGGGGGACCACCCTCCAAGGCTAAGTACTACCTGGTGACCGATAGTGAACTAGTACCGTGAGGGAAAGGTGAAAAGCACCCCTGAAGGGGAGTGAAATAGTACCTGAAACCGTAAGCTTACAAGTGGTCGGAGCACCTTCGGGTGTGACGGCGTGCTTTTTGCATCACGAGCCGGCGAGTTACTCGTCAGTGGCAAGGTTAAGCGATGAGCGGAGCCGTAGCGAAAGCGAGTCTGAATAGGGCGACACAGTCATTGGCGGTAGACCCGAAACTGAGCGAGCTATCCATGGGCAGGCTGAAGCGGGGGTAAGACCTCGTGGAGGGCCGAACCGACCTAGGTTGAAAACTGGGCGGATGACCTGTGGATCGGAGTGAAAGGCTAATCAAGCTCAGAGATATCTGGTTCTCTCCGAAATATATTTAGGTATAGCGTCGAGTATTTGCGTTTCGGCCGTAGAGCACTGTTTGGACTAGGGGCCCTACCAGGTTACCGACTTCAGGCAAACTCCGAAGACCGTTACGGTTAACTCGGCAGTCAGTGTGCGGGGGATAAACTTCGTACGCAAAAGGGGAACAACCCAGACCATCAGCTAAGGACCCTAAGTACTAGCTAAGTGGCAAACGATGTCCGAGTGCAGAGACAACCAAGAGGTTGGCTTAGAAGCAGCCATTCCTTGAAAGAGTGCGTAACAGCTCACTGGTCAAGTGTTCGGGCGCGGAGAATTCAACGGGGCTCAAGCTAGTCTCCGAAGCTATGGGTGTGCAGGCCTGCGGGCTCTGCACGCGGTAGGAGAGCGTTCCAGTTGCGTGAAGCGGATGCGTAAGCCTCCGTGGAGCGGCTGGAAGTGAGAATGCCGGCATGAGTAACGATAGAGGGGTGAGACTCCCCTCCACCGATTGTCCAAGGTTTCCTGAGTAAAGTTCGTCTGCTCAGGGTTAGTCGGGACCTAAGGCGAGGCCGAAAGGCGTAGCCGATGGCCAACAGGTTGATATTCCTGTACCACGTCGTCTCCGTTATGACCGATGGGGGGACGGGGAAGGGTAAGGGAACCCAGGCGATGGTTGTCCTGGGGCAAGCACGTAGCCAGTCGCTGTAGGGAAATCCGCAGCGGCGTTTTGACGCGAGGTGCGATGCCAGCTGGCTTGACCGCCGGCGAGTCCCCGATCCCATGCCTCCGAGAAAATCCTCTAGGCAGGATTCGCGTGCCCGTACCGATAACCGACACAGGTGGACAAGTAGAACATACTGAGGTGAGCGAGCTAACTCTCGTTAAGGAACTCGGCAAAATCGTCCCGTAACTTCGGGAGAAGGGGCGCCCCGTTAGGGTGAACTCCATACGGAGGGAGCCCGAGGGGGCCGCAGTGAATTGGTCCAACCGACTGTTTACCAAAAACACAGGCCTCTGCTAAGTCGCAAGACGACGTATAGGGGCTGACGCCTGCCCGGTGCCGGAAGGTTACGCGGACTTGTTAGCACTTCGGTGCGAAGCAGTGAAGCTAAGCCCCGGTAAACGGCGGCCGTAACTATCAGTTGACCGAGGTAGTTGTAAAACTCGGCTATATGCTGGAACGCCTGTCCTGAAAAGGTGCAGTATCCCGCACTACTCGTACAGCGGATGCCATGCTGGCATCCGATAGTCGCTGTACAGTGAAAATGTGTCGGGTGCAGGCAATCAGCAGGAAAGACTCTGTATCGAGGCGATTCCGACGGACGTCGGATTTCTTCTGTCAGGGTTTGCGCTGGGAGAGGGAAGCTTCATGGTTGTCGCTCGTCGACGCAGCGATTACACCGTGAAGCTGGAAGCTCTCAGCGGCCTTCAACGTCTCACAGAAGGATCGGGCTCCACTCGATCTCTTCATGGAGACGCTTGGATGCGGATCCATTCGCAAGGCCGGAAACGATGGCTGGTATTGGGAGGTCAATCGACCTCTCCGACATCCAGACTCGCATCGTTCCGTTCTTCGAGCGGTTTCCGCTGCATACGGCAGGAAGGCTGAGGACTTCGATCGGTTCCGCGCAGCTGCGCGGATACTGTTCGAGGAAGGACCTCTCATGACCAGGACTACGCTCAAGTTCTAGTTCTCCGCGAACGGAATGAACGGAGGCGGAAAGAGGCGCTACACGATGCAGAGAATCCTCAGAGACTATACGCCGAGCTCACGCTCTGGAGAGAGCGTGAGATGAGATAGTCCGCTCTCACGGGCGACCGTGAGAGGTCGTCAGAAATGTGCCACCCGCTTCAAAGCATCCGCTTTCGAGTAGTAACAATGAGGAACGGTCCTAAGGTAGCGAAATTCCTTGTCGGGTAAGTTCCGACCTGCACGAATGGCGTAACGAGTTGGACGCTGTCTCAACGAGAGGCTCGGTGAAATTAAAGTCTCGGTGAAGATGCCGAGTACCCGCAGCTAGACGGAAAGACCCCGTGAACCTTTACTGCAACTTGATATTGGAGTCTGGGGTATCTCGCTCAGGATAGGTGGGAGACAGTGAACCGGCGGCTTTGGCTGCTGGGGAGTCACCCTTGAGATACCACCCTTGGTAGTCCGGGCTTCTAACACCATGCCGTGATCCGGGTGGTGAACAGTGTCAGGTGGGCAGTTTGACTGGGGCGGTCGCCTCCTAAAATGTAACGGAGGCGCCCAAAGGTTCCCTCAGCACGGTTGGAAATCGTGCGTAGAGTGTAAAGGCAACAAGGGAGCTTGACTGCGAGACCGACGGGTCGAGCAGGAACGAAAGTTGGGCTTAGTGATCCGGCGGTAGCAAGTGGAAGCGCCGTCGCTCAACGGATAAAAGGTACTCCGGGGATAACAGGCTTATCGGTTCCAAGAGTCCACATCGACGAACCGGTTTGGCACCTCGATGTCGGCTCGTCGCATCCTGGGGCTGGAGTAGGTCCCAAGGGTTGGGCTGTTCGCCCATTAAAGCGGTACGCGAGCTGGGTTCAGAACGTCGTGAGACAGTTCGGTCCCTATCTGCTGTGGGCGTTGGAGAGTTGAGAGGAGTCATCCCTAGTACGAGAGGACCGGGATGAACGTGCCGCTGGTGTATCTGTTGTCCTGCCAAGGGCATCGCAGGTTAGCTACGCACGGAACGGATAACCGCTGAAAGCATCTAAGCGGGAAGCCGTCCTCGAGATGAGCTCTCCCATCCCCTTGAGGGAGTAAGACCCCTGGTAGACCACCAGGTTGATAGGCCGGCGGTGGAAGCGCAGTGATGTGCTCAGCCGACCGGTACTAATGGGTCGAGGGCTTGACGGATATTTATTACTTACCCATTGCGGCCTTGTGCGGTTTTCAAGCTCCACCGGGGCGGTCGTCTCGCAAAATTCCGGTGGCGCATAGCGAGGGGGAGACACCTCTTCCCATTCCGAACAGAGCAGTTAAGCCACTCAGCGCCGATGGTACTTGGGGGGCAACCCCCTGGGAGAGTAGGTCGCCGCCGGTTCTTCATTCGTTCGAGCCCGACCCCGCCGGTCGGGCTCGAGCTGTTCTTGGGCTGATTTGCAGGAGAAAACAGCGCAGCCGGCGGTCTCGCCGCCGCCAAGCCGCTCGTTCACGTCAACAGTTGTGCGTTGCGAAACGGTCGACCGCGGAGGACCAGGAACCTGTGCTGCGCTTGGGGGCGGCGCTCCGGTGCCGGCTTTCGCAGGGGCGGGCCGGCGTCTCGACCGGCTCGAGGCCGTACTCGCCGAGGGTGGCGAAGTCGATCGCGAGGTCAGCGGCGTCGGCTAGTCGGTCGGTCATTGGTGTCTTCGTCGTATCGAACATAGGTTCGACTCTACGTAGCCCCCCGGATGGAAGCCCGGAGTTGCAGCGCTTCTTGCATTTCGTGCCTGGAAACCGAATGGCCTAGGGCTTTTTCGGCTTTTCGGAGTCGAGCTTGACGGTGGGCTTGGCGGGGTTCAGCGGGTGCTCGAACCTCAGCACCAGGCCTGCGGTCTCGGCCGGTTTCTCGACGTTGGGGGAGTGGCCGGCGCCGGCGATCAGCCTCGTTTCCGCACCGGGGACCGGTCGCTGTAGGCGGCGAGGGCTTCGCGGGGATCGCTGGCGATCTGCTCTTCGGCGCCCATGATCGCCAGCAGCGGCTTGCTGCAGGGCGGCGGCGCGCTCGGGGAGCGGCTGCTCGCCTGGTGTATTCGTCGAAGGCATCGTGCGAGCCGTGTGTAGGCGCTGTAGGTCATCCGCTTGACGTCTTCGACGAATGCGTCGGGCACGTCGAAGCCGGGTGCGAAGGCGACCTCGAGGCCGTTCTTGATCGCGAAGTCCGGCTTGACCCGCCAGAGCGCCTCGCCGATCACCGGCTTGAACGCCAGTTCGCCGATCAAGCCCGACGTCGCCGTAGGCGTCGTCGGGCGCTGTCGATGATCACCACCCGGTCGACCAGCTGCGGCGACTGTTCGGCCAGGGCGATCGCCACCGGCCCGCCGAGCGAGTGGCCGACGACCTCGGCGTTGCTGACGCCCGAGCCGTCCCAGGGCCTGGGCGACGAGGTCCGCCTGGTTCTCGATCGAGTAGCCGGAGGCCGGCTTTTCCGAGCCGCCGTGGCCGAGCAGGTCGATCGCGACGACGCGGTGGTCGCGGTCGAGCAGCGGGATCATCCCGTCCCACCAGTTGATCGCGCAGGTGAAGCAGTGGATGAGGACGATCGGGCTGGCGTCCCGCGGGCCTTTTTCGACCACCTGGAGTTCGCCGCCGGGCAGCTCGAGGATCCGCCCGCCCGGTTCGGTCACCTCGGCCGACTTGGTTTCGTGGTCGACGACTGAGCGCGTTGAGCGCGAGCAGCACCGCGAGCACGACGACCGACCCCGATCAGGATCTTCCAGCCTCTCCGCATGGCGGCCGTTACCCTAGCCGGAACTTCCATGGAGAAATTCGTCATCAACGGCGGCGTGCCGCTCTCGGGCGAGCTGACCGTCGCCGGCAACAAGAACGCGGCGCTGCCGATCCTCGCCGCCTGCCTGCTCACCGAGGAGGAGCTGCTGCTCGCACCGGGTGCCGCGGATCCGCGACACCGAGGCGCAGATCGCGCTGCTCGAGCGGCTCGGGGTCGAGGTCGAGTGGATCGGCGACAACAGCGTCCGGCTCTGCGCCGCCGACGTCGCCGACGTCGCCGTCGACGAGGAGCTCTCGAAGCAGATCCGCGCCTCGTTCCTGCTCGCCGGCCCGCTGCTCGCCCGCTTCGGCGAGGCGCGGATGCCGCCGCCCGGCGGCGACTTCATCGGCCGCCGCCGCCTCGACGCCCACCTCGACGCCTTCGCCGACCTCGGCGCCACGGTCGACGGCGACCGCTGGATCGAGCTCAGCGCGCCCGGCCGACGGCCTGCTGCCCCTGCGCGATCTTCATGGACGAGCCCTCGGTGATGGGGACCGAGAACGCGCTGATGGCGGCGGCGCTGACGCCCGGGCCCGACGACGATCTCCAACGCCGCCTGCGAGCCGCACGTCCAGGACCTCGCCCGCCTGCTCAGCGCGATGGGCGCCGAGGTCGACGGGATCGGCTCCAACGTGATGACCGTGCACGGCCGCGACCGGCTCGGCGGCGCCGAGCACACGATCTGCGCCGACCACATCGAGGTCGGCAGCTTCATGGCGCTCGCCGCGGCGACCGGCGGCGAGGTGCGGATCCGCGACGCCGAGCCGGCCGACCTGCTGATGGTCCGGCGCCAGTTCCGCCGCCTCGGCCTCAGCTCGGAGGTCGAGGGCGAGCGACGTGCTCGTGCCGCCCGGGCAGCGGCTGCGGATCCAGGCCGACCTCGGCGACGCGATCCCGAAGATCGAGGACGGCCCCTGGCCGGCCTTCCCGGCCGACCTGACCTCGATCGCGCTGGCGCTCGCCACCCAGGCCGACGGCGAGATCCTGATCTTCGAGAAGATGTTCGAGAACCGCCTCTTCTTCGTCGACAAGCTGGTCGCGATGGGCGCTCGGATCACGCTGTGCGATCCCCACAGGGCGATCGTCAGCGGTCCGAGCCGGCTTCACGGCGAACGCGTCGAGAGCCCCGACATCCGCGCCGGAATGGCGATGCTCATCGCCGCCCTGGCGGCCGACGGCATCTCGGAGATCGGCAACATCCGCCAGATCGACCGCGGCTACGAGCAGATCGACGAGCGCCTGCGCGGCCTCGGCGCCCAGATCGAACGGGTTTCGTCAGAGGTCCCTGCCTAGCAGGGCTTTCGCGCCCACTCTCGTAAGGTCCGGCGCGATGATCCACCCGATCCCACCCGGGACGCGCGACGTCCTCCCCGAGGAGATGCGCGAGCTGCGCGCGCCTGCACCTCGCGCTGATCGAGGTCTTCGAAGCGCGCGGCTACGGCGAGGTGGCGACGCCGGCGATCGAGTACGACGAGGTGCTCGCGCGCGGCGACGGCCGCACCGCCGACTCCGCCTACCGCTTCTTCGACGAGCGCGGCGACCTGCTCGCCCTGCGCTCCGACATGACGGTGCCGATCGCGCGCCTGGTCGCCAGCCGCTACGCCGGCGCCGAGCCGCCGCTGCGCCTCTGCTACCTGGCCAACGCCTTCCGCGCCGTCCGCCCCCAGCGCGGCCAGATGCGCGAGTTCACCCAGGCCGGGGTCGAGCTGATCGGCGCCCCGGCGCCGGAGGGCACGGCCGAGGTGGTCGAGGTGCTGGAGGCGGCGCTCGACGCGGCCGGGCTCGACCGCGCCGTGATCGGCCTCGGCGACGCCGACCTCTACCGCCAGCTGCTCGCCGAGCTCGGCGTCGAGGGGGAGGCGCGCGACGCGATCCTCGGCCGGCTCGCCACCCACGACCTGGTCGGCCTCGAGGCCGAGCTCTCCGAGCTCGAGGGGATCGGCGACGAGCAGGGCGCCACCTGCGTCGCGCTCTCGCAGCTGCGCGGCGGCCCCGAGGTGCTCGACGAGGCCCGCGCCCTGGGCGGCGCCGCGGTCGAGCGCGCCACCGCCCGGATCGGCGAGACCTTCGAGGCGCTCGAGGCGCGCGGCGTCGCCGACCGCGTCCAGATCGACCTCGGCCTGCTGCGCGACCTCGGCTACTACAGCGGCGCGATCCTCGAGGTCTACGACCCGGCGCTCGGCCACGTGCTCGGCGGCGGCGGCCGCTACGACGACCTGCTCGAGCGCTTCGGCGTCGACCTGCCGGCGGCCGGCTTCGCCCTCTACCTGGAGCGGGTCCACGTCGCCCAGATGGAGGAGGAGTCGCGACGCGGGGGAGGGCTCGTGAGCGTCGAGGTCGCCGGCATGGGCCGCGCCAAGGCCGACGGGCCGCTGAAGCTGGCGGTGCCGCGCGGCGCCCTGCTCGGCGAGACGCTCGACGTGCTCGACGCGGTCGGGATCGACACCGCCGAGGTGCGCGGCGAGTCGCGCTCGCTGATCTTCGAGGGCGAGGGATCACCCTGGTGACGATGCGGCCCTCCGACGTGCCCGACCTACGTCGAGGCCGGCGCCGCCGACGTCGGCATCACCGGCAAGGACGTCCTGCTCGAGCAGTCCGACCGCGTCGTCTACGAGCTGCTCGACCTCGGCTTCGGCCGCTGCCGCATGGTGCTCGCCGGGCGCAGGGGCGACGAGAGCCTGGGCGAGTCCGAGCGGCGCCTCGGGATGATGCGGATCGCGACCAAGTACCCGCGCATCGCCGAGCGCCACTTCGAGGCGACCGGCCGCCAGGTCGAGGTGATCGAGGTCAAGGGCTCGGTCGAGCTGGCGCCGCTGATCGGCCTCGCCGACGGCATCGTCGACCTCGTCGCCACCGGCCGCACCCTGGAGGAGAACGACCTCGAGGTGCGCGAGGAGATCGTCGAGTGCACGGCGCGCTTCGTCGCCAACCGGGTCGCCCACAAGCTGCGCGCGACGCGAGGTCGACGAGCTGACGGCGAAGCTGCGGGAGGCGAGCGCGCGGATGAGGGTCGAACCGATTCGAGTGGGAGACGCGCAGTCGACGGCACGAGCGATACGCAGCGTGGCTCGAGAGGTCCGCGCCTCGGCGTGACGTTGGGCGCGATCGACGAGCAGGTGATGGCCGAAGGCGACGACGCGCGGTCCTGCGAGCTCACCGCGCGCTTCGATGCGACCGAGAGCCCGCCGGCCTCGCTGCGAGTCGGCGTCCGACGTGGCGAGCCACGGCCCTGGCCGATCTCGACCCGCGACCTGCGCGACTCGCTGGAGCTGGCCGCGCGCCAACATCCGCGCCGTCGCCGAGGCGCAGGTCGGTCCGAGTCGCAGCCGGTCGTGGCTCCCGCCAGGGCGCAGACGGTGCACGGTGCGAGAAGTCCCGGTCGGGGCCGCCGGGATCTACGCGCCGGGCGGCCGCGCCGCCTACCCGTCGAGCGTGCTGATGTGCGCGATTCCGGCCCGGGTCGCGGGCGTCGAACGGATCGCGCTCGCCTCGCCGCCCGGCCGGGACGGGCGCCTCAGCCAGCTGGTCCTCGCCGCCGCAGCGCTCTGCGGGGTCGACGAGATCTACGCGATGGGCGGCGCCAGGCGATCTTCGCCCTCGCCTACGGCACCGAGACGATCGCCGCCGGTCGACGTGATCGCCGGCCCGGGAAACGCCTGGGTCCAGGAGGCGAAGCGGCTGTCTACGGGCAGGTCGGGATCGACTCCTACGCCGGCCCCTCCGAGCTGATGCTGGTCGCCGAGCCGACACGGACCCAGAGTGGGCGGCGCTCGACCTCTGCGCCCAGGCCGAGCACGGGGACGGTGCGGCTGCTGGTCGCTGTCTCGATCGAGGAGGCGTGCTCGAGGCGATCGGCCGCGGCGAGCGAGCAGATCGCTGCAGACAAGCGGAATCGACCCAGGGGACGCGCCGCTGGCCCTGGTCCAGGTCCCCGAGCGCCGACGCGGCGATCGAGCTCGCCAACGCCTTCGCCCCCGAGCACCTCGAGCTTCTTGGGGACGAGGCGGCCGCGCGCGCCGACCGCGTCACCACCGCCGGCTGCGTCTTCGTCGGCGCCTACGGCGCCACCGCCTTCGGCGACTACGTCGCCGGCTCCAACCACGTCCTGCCGACCGGCGGCGCCGGGCGCTTCTCGGGGCCGCTCGGCCCCGGCGCCTTCCGCCGCAAGATCTCCACGGTGGAGATCTCCGCCGAGGCGGCGGCGAAGCTTGCCCCGCACGTCGATCGCATCGCCCGCGCCGAGGGATTCCCCGTCCACGGCGAGTCCGCGATGATTAGGGCCAAGCCATGAGCCGCACAGCCAGCAGAGAGCGCAGCACCGCCGAGACCCAGATCCGGCTCTCGCTCGACCTCGACGGGGGAGAGGCGAGCGCCGAGACCGGCGTCGGCTTCCTCGACCACATGCTCGACCTGCTCGCCCGCCACGGCCGGCTCGGCCTGCAGGTCGAGGCG
The DNA here is from genome assembly GCA_963778715.1 of uncultured Solirubrobacterales bacterium. Taxonomy (GTDB): domain Bacteria; phylum Actinomycetota; class Thermoleophilia; order Solirubrobacterales; family 70-9; genus VRUE01. The sequence continues at coordinate 98,417 of CAVZVK010000011.1, read as the reverse complement.
AGCGGCGACCTCGAGACCGGCGCCCACCACACGGTCGAGGACGTCGGCATCGTGCTCGGCCAGGCGCTCGACGAGGCGCTCGGCGACCGGGCCGGGATCAGGCGCTACGGCTCCGCCCTGGTGCCGATGGACGAGTCGCTCGCCGAGTGCGCGATCGACATCTCCGGGCGGCCGCTGTGCGTCTTCGACGCCGAGCTGCCGACGACCTCGATCGCCGGCTTCGACACCGAGCTGGCCGAGGAGTTCTTCCGCGCCGTCGCCAACAGCGCCAAGCTGACCCTGCACGTCTCGGTCCGCTACGGGACCAACGCCCACCACATGATCGAGGCCTGCTTCAAGGCCTTCGCCCGCGCCCTGCGCGTCGCCGTCTCGGTCGACCCGGAGGAGAGCGGCGTGCCCTCGACCAAGGGGACGCTGAGCGAATGACCGTGCGGATCTGCATCCTCGACTACGGCATGGGCAACCTGCGCTCGGTCGAGAAGGCGCTCGAGCACGTCGGCGCGACGGCGACGATCGCCAACGACGCGGCGACGATTCGCGCCGCCGACGGCCTGATCCTGCCCGGCGTCGGCGCCTTCCCGAAGGCGATGGCGGGCGTGCGCGAGCGCGGCCTCGACGAGCTGATCGCCGAGCGGCGCGACGCCGGCGTGCCGATCCTCGGCATCTGCCTCGGCCTGCAGCTGCTCTTCGACTCGACCACCGAGCTGGGCGGGGCCGAGGGCCTCGGCCTGCTGCCGGGCGAGGTCGACCGGCTCGACGCGCCCGGGCTCAAGGTCCCCCACATCGGCTGGTCGCCGGTGCGCTGGGAGAAGGAGTCGCGGCTGACCGAGGGGATCGACTCGCTGACCCCCTTCTACCTCGTCCACTCCTTCGCGCCGCGGCCCTCGGAGGGCGACCTGCTCGGCACCGCCGCCTACGGCGCCCGCTTCGCCTGCGCGGCCGCAGCGCGACAACGTCTTCGGCGTCCAGTTCCACCCGGAGAAGTCGAGCGCGGCGGGCCTGCGCCTGCTCTCCAACTTCGCCGGGATCTGCGCCTCCGTCCCGGCGTGACGTGATCCTCTACCCGGCGATCGACATCCGCGGCGGCCAGGCCGTGCGGCTGCTGCAGGGCGACTACGAGCGCGAGACCGCCTACGACGCCGACCCGGTCGACGCCGCGAAGCGCTGGGCCGGCGAAGGCGCCGAGTTCCTGCATGTGGTCGATCTCGACGGGGCGAAGGCGGGGGAGCCGCGGAACCTGGAGGCGGTGGCAGGATCGCGGCGGCCGTCGAGTGCCCGATCCAGGTTGGCGGCGGGCTGCGCGACGCGGAGTCGGTTGCGGCGGTCCTGGATGCCGGCGCGGAGCGCGTCGTGATCGGCACGGCGGCTCTGCGCGATCCGGCTTTCCTCGCTGAGACTCTCGAGAAGCACGGCCAGCGCGTCGTCGTCTCGGTCGATGCCCGCGATGGCAAGGTGGCGCTGGCGGGTTGGACAGAAGCAGGTGAGGAGGGCGTGGTCGAGGCCGTCGCGGAGCTGAGCTCCCGAGGCGTCTCGCGCTTCCTCTGCACCGCGATCGAGGTCGACGGCACGATGGAGGGACCGGCGCTCGAGGAGCTGAACCGGATCGCGGCGGCAACCGAGGCCCGGGTGATCGCCTCGGGTGGCGTCGGCACCCTCGCCGACCTCGATGCCCTCAGGCGAATCGGTGCTCCCAACGTCGAAGGCGCCATCGTCGGCCGCGCCCTCTACGAGCGCAGGTTCACGGTCGCCGAGGGCATCGCTGCGCTCCGCTGAGCGAGCCGAGGGGTGTGGCGACTTATCCGTGTATATGACGGATAAGTCGCCACACTAGGCTGTAGGGATGGTGCTCAAGCGGGTCATTCCCTGCCTCGACGTCGACGCCGGCCGCGTCGTCAAGGGCACCAATTTCGTCGGCCTGCGCGATGCGGGGGACCCGGTCGAGCTGGCGGAGCGCTATGACGCCGAGGGGGCCGACGAGCTCGTCTTCCTCGACATCACCGCCTCGCACGAAAAGCGCGAGACGATCGTCGAGCTGGCGCGACGCACCGCCGACAACGTCTTCATCCCCTTCACGATCGGCGGCGGCATCCGCTCGGTCGAGGACGCCCAGGCGGTCCTCGACGCCGGCGCCGACAAGGTCTCGGTCAACTCCTCAGCTCTCGCGCGACCCGAGCTGCTCACCGAGCTGGCCGACCACTTCGGCGCCCAGTGCGTCGTAATCGCGATCGACGCCAAGCGCGAGGAGGACGGCTGGGGCGTCTACGTCAACGGCGGCCGCAAGCGGGTCGAGGGGCGCGACGCAGTCGCCTGGGCCAACGAGGCGGTCGAGCGGGGAGCCGGAGAGGTGCTGCTGACCAGCATGGACCGCGACGGCACCAACGACGGCTACGACATCGAGCTGACCCGGGCGGTAGCCGATGCCGTCTCGGTGCCGGTGATCGCCTCGGGCGGAGCCGGCACGCTCGAGCACCTCAGCGAGGCAATCTGCAGAGGGCGGCGCCGACGCCGTCCTCTGCGCCTCGATCTTCCACTACGGCACCTTCACCGTCCACGAAGCCAAGGAGCACATGGCCGCTGCCGGCATTCCGGTACGCCATTGAGGCAGCAGGCGACCTTCAGCCCAAGGTCTTCCGCGAGCCCGGCGCACCCCGCTGGAGCCGAGAATCTCGAAGCGGTCCAGTTCGTAAGGCGCCTCGCGCGTCGCGTCTCCGGGGATCTCGGTGGTCGCTCCGGTGTAGCCGGCCGCCTTCGACCGGCGCATCACCGTCTCGTCGAACTGCCCCGCCGGGTAGCAGAAGTTCGCCACCGGGACGCCGTATTCGCGCCGCAGCATGCGCCGCGAGCCGGCGACTTCTTCCTCGAGTTGTTCGGCGCCGACCGCGATTGCCACCGCCACCAGGGCGGCGAGGGCCCCTGCTCGTCTCCAGCGCACGCGATCATGGTAGGCAACGCAGCCATGGCCGCCCCCAATCGCCACACCGAGAGCGTCGCCGAGGCGCTCGACCACATGCACCCGGAGCTGCGGCCCCTGCGCGAGGCGGGCGAGCCGGTCTACCTGGTCGGCGGCGCTGTGCGCGACCTGCTGCTCGGCCGCGGCCGAGCCGACATCGACCTCGTGGTCGAGGGGGACGCGGCCGCCTTTGCCGCGCGCTTCGGCGCCGAGGTTACCTCGCACGAGCGCTTCGGCACCGCCAAGGTCGAGTTTGCCGGCCACGAGCTCGACGTCGCCGGCGCCCGCTCGGAGACCTACGCGCATCCGGGCGCCCTGCCCGAGGTCCGGACCGGTGCCCGGCTGGAGGACGACCTGGCGCGGCGCGACTTCACGATCAACGCGATGGCTATCCCGCTGCACGGCGATCCCGAGCTGATCGATCCATACGGAGGTGAGGCCGATCTGGCGACCGAGCGCCTGCGCGTGCTCCATCCCCATTCCTTCGTCGACGACCCAACCCGGGCGATCCGCGCCGCCCGCTACGCCGCCCGCTTCGGCTTCGAGCTCGAGCCCGAGACCGAGGACCTGCTGCGGCTGGCCGATCTGGGCACGGTCTCGGCCGAGCGGCGGGAGGCCGAGCTGCTGCGGCTCGCCCGCGAGGTCCAGGCGGTGCGCGGCTTCGCGCTGCTCGCCGAGTGGGGCCTGGTCGAGCTGCGCGAGAGCGGGATCCAGCTGGCGAGCGCTGTCGCCGCGCTGCTCGAGGCCGAGCCTTGGAGCAAGGTCGCCGAGCGCGACCGGGCGATGTTCAGAGCCGCGCTTGGGCCGCCGGGGGAGGAGGCGTCCCTGGCCGCCGCCCGCCCGGCGCAACCCTCGGAAGCGGTTGAGCTGGCCGCCCGCCGCCCGCCGTTGGAGCTGCTCCTCGCCCGGGCGCTCGGCGCCGAGTGGCTCGATCGCTACCTGGCCGAGTGGCGGGACGTCGCCCTCGAGATCGATGGCGACGATCTGATGCGGGCCGGGATCCCCGAGGGCCCGGCGGTCGGCCGCGGCCTGCAAGCGGCGCTGCGGCGCAAGCTCGACGGCGAGGTTTCCGGCGCCGACCAGGAGCTGACGGCGGCGCTGGAGGCCGCGAGGGGCGACGATGGAGTGGCGTGAGGCCGACGGAAAGCGCTGGCTCGAGGCGCGCCTGCCTGGCGCGACCGCTGCCTTCACCACCCGTGCGTTCGGCTCGGCGCGGGAGAGCTTTGCGCCCCTGGCGGCCCTCGGAGTCGACCCCGAGTCGATCGTCAGCGCCTGGCAGGTGCACGGAACCGACCTCGCCTTCCACGACGGTGGCGAGGTGCCGGCGGAGGCCGACGGCCACGTGATCGCCGACACCGGCACGGTCGGCCTCGTCTTCGGCGCCGACTGCCTGCCGATCGCCTGTGTCGGCCCCGGCGGGGCGGCGATCGTGCACGGTGGCCGGCGTGGCCTGGAGCAGGGGATAGCGCTCAGCGGGGCGGCGGCGGTGGGCGCGACCGCCGCCGCGATCGGCCCCGGCATCGGCCCCTGCTGCTACGAGGTCGACCTCTGGAGCGAGGCGCGCCGGCAGCTGCGCGAGGCCGGTGTCGACGAGATCGAGTCCGGCGAGCTCTGCACCTGCTGCGAGCCCGAGCTCTTCTTCTCCCATCGCCGCGACGGCGACCCGCGGCGCCAGGCCGGCCTCGTCTGGCTGGATGGGGAGGGGAGCTGAGGGTGCCGGGGCTGATCCACGGGCTCGACCCCGGCAGGATCGCCGCCAACCTCGAGCGCGCCCGCGAGGTCGCCGGCCCAGGGGTCGAGATCCTCGCCGCGACCAAGTACGTCCCGGTGGAGGAGATGGGGGCGCTGGTCGAGGCCGGCGTCTGCCTGGTCGGCGAGAACCGCCAGCAGGAGCTCCCCGCCAAGCACGAGCGCTGGGGGGACGCCTTCGAGTGGGACTTCATCGGCAACCTGCAGAGCCGCAAGGTGAAGCAGCTGCTGCCGCTCTGCCGCCTGATCCACTCAGTGGCAACGGAGTCGGTGCTGGAGCAGCTCAGCAAGCATGGCGATGAGACCACCGAGATCCTGGTCGAGGTCAACGTCGCCGGCGAGGAGGGCAAGGGCGGCGTCGCGCCAGCCGACCTCAGTGCCTTCATCGAGCGCTGCCCGGTGCCGGTTGGCGGCCTGATGACGATGCCGCCCTTCAGCCAGGACCCAGAGGCCTCCCGCCCCCACTTCGCCCGCCTCAAAGAATTGGCTGTCCAGCACGACCTAAAGCGACTTTCCATGGGAACGTCCCAGGACTGGGAAATCGCGATCCAGGAGGGAGCAACCATCGTCCGCCTGGGCACGGCGCTCTATGTCTGACGCGTCTCCGGCGGGTGGCGCGGTTTTGGGGGACCGCCCCGAGGAGGCGGCGCAGCCGCCCCCGCAGGGGTGGTGGCACCAAAACGGCGACAGGACCCGCCGGCCGATACGCCAAATCTGAGCCATAATCCCTAGAGGAATCGGTCGCCAAAGGCCGAAACAAGCGATAACCATGGCCCTACGCGATACATGGCATAGAGCGCTGGTCTACTTCGGCCTTGCCGAGGACCACGACTACGGCCCCGAGTACGAGGAGGACTTCGAGCCGGAGACCGGCTCCGAAGAGGCCTTCGAGAGCCGCCGCGATTCCGGCCAGGTGCGGCGCCTGCCGACCTCGCGCCGCTCGCGCCGCGACGAGATCGACGACATCTTCGCCGACGACGAGCCGATCCAGGCCTCGCGCACGCGCACCCTGCGCCCGGTCGGCAACGGCGACTCCGACGTCCAGGTCCACCTGGTCATCCCGCGCAACTTCAACGACGCCCAGCAGGTCGCCGACCAGTTCAAGCGCAAGGTGCCGGTGATCCTCAACCTGCAGACCACCGACCACGAGCTCTCGAAGCGGATGATCGACTTCTGCTCCGGGCTGACCTACTCGCTCGACGGCGGCATGCAGCGGATCGCCGAGAAGATCTTCCTTCTCACCCCGCGCAACGTCGAGGTCTCCGCCGAGGAGAAGGCGCGGCTGCTCGACAAAGGCTTCTTCAACCAGTCTTAGTAGCGCCTCGCCACACGATCTTCACCGCTTGACCACGGCATGGCCACATCGTGGCCATTGACCGCTCCTAGGTTGGCCGCGAGGGCTCAATCGCGAGCCGCAATCCATCCAAAGGAGATCCACTGATGCTGAGAAGCACGAGGGCGATCTCGCTCCTGGCCGGTTGCACGCTGGCCATCGGCGCGCTTGCCGCGTCCGCCGGAGCGTCGCCTACACCCAGTCCCTTCCTGACCGGCGTTCCTTCGGCCAACACCAGGTCGGAAGGCTACGCGCCGGCCAGCGTTCTCTCCCCGGAGCTGGAGCAGCTCGTCGTCGCTCGCGGCTCCAACCGCCTCGAGAACCCATCGGCCCTGACCTCCTACTACGGCTACGACAACGATGTCCTCAACCTCGCCGGCCAGCCGCAGATGCTGCCGGTCCCGAGCAACCCGAAAGAGGCGCACAAGACCGAGCCGGACAAGAACACCTACCTGGTCTTTCCGGACAGCCTCACGGGTGCCGACCCCAACTACGACTACGGCACGCGTTTCCTCTTCCAAGGCCACGAGGGAGGCGCCGGCGGCGCCAGCTACATCACCCGCGTCAACCTCGACGCCGACGCGGCGCACCGGATCACCCTGCTGGCCACTCAGGACGCCTTCGGCAACCCGCTGGCGACGATCGACGGCTCGACCTGGGACCCGTGGGCCAAGCGCCTGCTGCTGACGACCGAGAACGCTGGCGCGCCGACCTACGCGGCTACTCCGGGCTATCCCTCGCAGGTCCTCGACGTCTCCGGCGCGCTTGGCCGTGGTGGCTACGAGGGGATCCAGGACGATTTGGACGGCAACATCTGGATCTGCGAGGACATCGGCGGCTCGAGCAAGCCGGGGACCAAGGCGAAGCAGCCGAACAGCTACATCTTCCGCTACGTGCCCAGTCATCCCGGCGACCTGCTCCACGGCAAGCTGCAGGCCCTGCAGGTGCTGAACGCGGGCGGGGAACCGATCACCTTCGCCAGCCAGGAAGCCGTCAACAGCCCCGACCAGATGGCCCTTCACACCTACGGCAAATCGTTCAAAACCCGCTGGATAACTGTCCGCGACACGGCGACCGAAGGCAACTCCCCGTTCGTCGCCGGCCCGCTGGCCAAAGCCGCTAACGCGACCCCGTTCAAGCGGCCGGAGAACGGCGCCTTCCAGCCCGGTTCCGATTTCACGAAGTTCTTCTTCGACGAGACCGGTGACACCAACAAGGAAAGCGTCGAGAACGCGAACGCCGGCGGCTGGGGATCGATCTTCCAGCTCTCTCAGAGCTCGCCGAGCGCTGGCACCGGCAGCATCAAAGTATTCTACAACGGCGACGAAGCGCACGCCGGGATCGACAATGTGACGTTCCTCTCGCGCAACTCGATCAGCTTTGGCGAAGACGCCGGGCGACACCCTGCACACGCAGCGCAACGGGCTCGACTCGGCCTTCGTCTGGCAGGTTGGGACGGACTACTCGAACGCCAAAAACCAGCCGGTGCGCTGGCTGGCCGAGGGCCGCGATGCTTCGGCGACGCTCGATGCTGACAACGGTGGGTTCGGCAGTAACGAGGGCGATAACGAGATCACCGGGCTGCTCGTCTCTGACGGGGACAAGAGCACCAGCGGAGTGCTCGGGGCCAAGTTGCCGGAACTGGGCAGCAGGAAGTGGCGTTGGTTCTACACGCAGCAGCATGGGGATAACCGGACTTATGAGGTGCGGTTGGAGCATTAACCCCGAGCGGGGTTGACGGGGTCGGCCACCTCTCCCGCACGCTGTCTTTTTCGCTGGACGCGTCTTCACTCTCGCTGAGGATGCCGTGCGAAAAAGAGAGCGCCGCGCGCGGGCGAGGCGCCCGACCCCGTCTTCCAGGGCGCGGCTAGGCTGCTGACCATGATTGTTGGCTTCGTTGGTTCGGGGAGCATGGCTGGGGCTATGGCGCGTGGGCTCAAGGACGGGGCTCGATGAGTTGCTCTTTACGGATTCAGGGTCGGGGCGGGCGGGGGAGCTGGCGACCGAGGTTGGCGGCGAGGCCGTTGAGTCCAACGTCGAGCTTGCCGAGCGGGCCGATGTGGTGGTCCTGGCTGTGAAGCCGGCGAAGCTCGATGAGGTGGCGGCCGAGCTGGCTGAGGCGAAGACGGTCGTCTCGCTGCTTGGCGCGACCTCGCTGGAGCGGGTTCGGGGCGCTTTTCCCGGCGCCGAGGTCGTGCGGGTGATGCCCAATGTCGGGGTCGAGGTCCGCGAGGGGGTGCTCTGTCGTGGCCGGCGAGCCGGATGAGGAGCTTGCGGGCTTTGCTCGAGGGGCTTGGGCATGTGGTCGAGCTGCCGGACGAGCAGTTCGATGCCGCGACCGCGGTGATGGGCTGTGCGCCTGCCTACCTGGCGCTCGCGGTCGAGGCGATCGCCGATGCGGGGGCCGCCGACGGGCTGGATCCGGAGCTGGCTCGGGAGCTGGTGGTCGAGACGACGGCGGGGACGGCGGAGCTGCTGCGGGTGCGGCATCCGGCGGACGTGCGCAAGGCGGTCGCCTCGCCGGGCGGCAGCACCGAGGCCGGGCTGGAGGCGCTGGATCGAGAAGGCGCTCGCGAGGCGTTCGAGGCCGCGGTGCGGGCCTCGCTGGAGAGGATGCGGGGATGAATCTCTTCGCGCTCACCCGCTTCGACGTCGCCGACTACGTCGGCGCGCTCTTCCTCGTCTACATCATCCTCGATCCTGCTCAACGTGCTGATCTCGTGGATACCGCGGATGCCCTACAACCGGGCGCTGCGGGCGACGCTCGACTTCATCAAAGAGACCACCGACCCCTACCTCAACCTCTTCCGGCGCTTCCTGCCGCCGATCGGCGGCGGTGGCTTCGCCCTCGACCTCAGCCCGATCCTCGGCATCATCCTGCTCTTCGTCGTGCGGGCGATCGTCGTCGGCCTGATCGAAGGGTGAGCGACGGCGGCGCCAGCGGGCGCGCCTGGCGCCTCGCGGGGGCGCTCTGCGGCCTCGTCGTGGTCGCTCGACCAGGCGGCGAAGGCGGCGATCGAAGCGCACCTGGTCCCGGGCGAGGACGTCGACGTGCTGGGCCCGATCGGCCTCACCCTCTCCCACAACAGCGGCGTCGCCTTCGGCCTCGCCAGCGGCGGCGGCACGCGGCTGATCGCTGCTCACCGCCCTCGCCCTCGCCGTCGTCGGCTTCGTCTTCGCCCGCAACCCGACCCGGCCCGGGATGTGGGTCGCCGCCGGGCTGCTCGCCGGCGGCGCCCTCGGCAACCTCGCCGACCGCGTCCGCGCCGACGCCGTCACCGACTACATCCAGATCGGCAGCTGGCCGGCCTTCAACCTCGCCGACGTCGCGATCACCGCCGGCGTCCTCCTTCTGCCCTGACCTACGCTCCGCGAAGGAGCCCGCGATGAGCTTCCGGTGCGCCTTGTGCCATCTATGCCCACATAAAGCGCACCGGAGCGGACGGCGACCGTGAGTGGGAGCTGCGGATCGTCCATCTCGACGAGGCGCTGGCGGTGGTCGACAAGCCCGCGGGGCTGGTCGTCCACCCGGCGCCTTCGCATCAGCGGCCCGACCCTGGTCGACGAGCTGGGCGAGCTGCTCGGCGGCGGCGCCGACCCCGAGCGGCCCGGGATCGTCCACCGGCTCGACAAGGGCACCAGCGGCCTGCTCGTCGTCGCCCGCACCGACGAGGCGCACGCGGCGCTGCAGGCGCAGGTCCAGCGCCGCGAGGTCGAGCGCATCTACCTGGCGCTCGCCAGGGGCCGGCTCGCCTCCCGCACCGGCACGATCGACGCGCCGATCGGCCGCGCCTCGCGCCAGCGCCATCGGATGGCCGTCTCCGGCGCCGCCTCGCGCCAGGCCCGCACCCACTTCACCGTGCTCGAGCTGCTCAGCGCCGAGACCTACCTCGAGGCTCGCCTCGAGACCGGCCGCACCCACCAGATCCGCGCCCACTTCGCCGCGATCGGCCACCCGCTGGTCGGCGACGCCACCTACGGCGGCGAGCGCAAGTACGGCCTCGAGCGCCAGTTCCTCCACGCCCACCGCCTCGCCTTCGACCATCCGATCAGCGGAGAGCGGATGAGCTTCAGCTCCGAGCTGCCCGCGCGACCTCGCCGCCGCCCTCGAGGCCGCCCGCGCCGCCTAGCGGACGCCTCCCGTCTACAATCCATCGGCTCGGAAACCGACCCCCGTCGGTGCCCCGAACCGGATCCTGACCGGCGTCGACGCCGGGTCCCGGCAAGGACGGCGGGGAAACGCATCGCAAAACCAAGGAGCTTTACCCATGCCAGAGGCAGGCCTCAAAGAGCTGCTGGAGGCCGGAGTCCACTTCGGCCACCAGACGCGTCGCTGGAACCCGAACATGCGCCGCTACATCTTCGGCGAGCTGGACGGGATCCACATCATCGACCTGGTCCAGACCGAGGCGCTGCTGGAGAACGCGCGCGCGTTCGCCGGCGAGCTCGCCAGCGGCGGCGGCACGGTGCTCTTCGTCGGCACCAAGAAGCAGGCCCGCGGCCCGGTCGAGGAATGGGCCGACCGCTGCAAGATGCCCTACGTCAACCAGCGCTGGCTGGGTGGCCTGCTGACCAACTTCAACACGATGTCGGCGCGGATCGCCCGCCTGCACGAGCTGACCGGCTGGCGCGAGGAGGGCAAGCTCGAGCTGCTGCCGACCAAGGAGCGGATGGGCATGCTGGCCGAGCTCGCCAAGCTCGAGTTCAACCTCGGCGGCGTGCGCGACATGGACCGCCTGCCCGACGCGGTCTTCGTCACCGACCTCAAAACCGAGGAGATCGCGGTGCGCGAGGCGGCCCGCCTGCGGATCCCGATCATCGGCCTGGTCGACACCAACTGCGACCCGACCCCGATCGACTACGTGATCCCCGGCAACGACGACGCGATCCGCTCCTGCCAGCTGGTGATCGGCACGATCGGCGGCGCGATCGAGAGGGCGCCAGCGCCTGGCGGGTGCAGGAGGAGAAGCGCATCGCCGAGGAAATGGAGCGGCGCAAAAAAGAGGAAGAAGAGCGCAAGAAGCGCGAGGAGGAAGAGAAGGCGCGGGTCGAGGCCGAGGAGGCGGCGAAAAAGGCTGCGGCTGAAGCGGAGGCAGCGAAACCAGGCCGAGGCGGCTCATGCTCAAGCGCAGGCCCCCACCTCGACACAGCAGCGGGCCTGCCGGCAGAGGCGGCTAAAGCACCGTGTCCCCGAGGCGACAGCCGGCAACTTGCTGCGGCGGAGAAAGCTGAGGAGGGGCAAATGAGCGTCACTGCTGCTGATGTGAAGGCGCTGCGGGATCGGACGGGGGCGGCGATGATGGATTGCAAGGCTGCCCTGACCGAGGCCGACGGGGATGTCTGACCGGGCGATCGAGATCCTCCGGGTCAAGGGCCAGGCTTCCGCCGCCAAGCGCGAAGGCCGGGGCACCGACGAGGGCGTCGTCGCCTCCTACATCCACGCCAACGACAAGGTCGGGGCGATGGTCGAAGTCCAGTGCGAGACCGACTTCGTCGCCCGCAACGAGGACTTCAAGGCGTTCGCCTACGAGGTCGCCCTGCACGTCGCCGCGACGGCGCCGCAGCTACGTCTCCATCGAGGAGATCCCGGAGGAGGAGCGCGAGGCCGAGAAGCGGGTCTTCGAGGAGAAGGCGCGCGAAGAAGGCAAGCCCGACGACGTGGTCGAGAAGATCGTCGAGGGGCAGCTCGCGCAAGTGGGCGCAGGGAAGTCGCCCTGCTCGACCAGTCCCACGTCAACGCCGAGAAGCACGACTCGAAGTCGATCGAGGAGCTGCGCCAGGAGCTGGCCGCGAAGACCGGCGAGAACATCCGCATCGCCCGCTTCGCCTACTTCCGCGTCGGCGAATAGGCTCGCGGCCTAGATGGCCGCCGAGCCGAAGTTCAGACGCATCCTGCTGAAGCTCTCGGGCGAGGCGCTGATGGGCGAGCTCGACTACGGCACCGACGCCGACGAGGTGCAGCGGCTCGCCGAGCAGGTCGCCGCGATCCGCGACCGCGGGGTCGAGGTCGCGATCGTCGTCGGCGCCGGCAACATCTACCGCGGCCTCGACGGGCGCCGCCGAGGGCATGGACCGCGCCACCGGCGACTACATGGGGATGCTGGCCACGGTGCTCAACGCGCTCACCCTGCAGGACGCGCTGGAGCGGGCTCGGCCAGCACACCCGGGTGCTCTCGGCGATCGACGTCAAGGAGGTCGCCGAGCCCTACATCCGCCGCCGCGCGATGCGCCACCTCGAGAAGGGCCGGGTGGTGATCTTCGCCGCCGGCACCGGCAACCCGTTCTTCACCACCGACACCGCGGCGGCGCTGCGGGCGCTGGAGATCCACGCGCAGGCGATCCTGATGGCCAAGAACGGGGTCGAGGGCGTCTACGACTCCGACCCGGCGACCAACCCCGATGCCGAGTTCATCCCCGCGATCGGCCACCGCGAGGCGATCGAGCGCGGCCTCAAGGTGATGGACTCGACCGCGCTCTCGCTCTGCATGGACAACGACCTGCCGATCTACGTCTTCAACATGGGGGACGAGAGCAACATAGATAGGATCGTCAGCGGCGAGAAGGTGGGCACGCTGGTCTCCAGCGCGCCCGCGGAATAGTACGGAGGACGGAGGCACAGTGGAGCTGATCGACGAGTTGCTCGAGGACGCCAAGGGCCGGATGGACAAGTCGGTCGAGTCGAGCCGCGGCGAGCTGGCGACCGTGCGCACCGGCCGCGCCTCGCCGCACCTGCTCGACCGCATCATGGTCGACTACTACGGGGCGCCGACGCCGCTCAAGCAGCTCGCCAACGTCGCCACCTCCGACGCCCGCCTGCTGACCGTCACCCCCTTCGACAAGTCCTCGATCGGGGCGATCGAGAAGTCGATCCAGGAGTCCGACATCGGCCTGACGCCGAGCAACGACGGCAACGTGATCCGCCTGCAGATCCCGGAGATGACCGAGGAGCGCCGCCGCGAGATGGTCAAGGTCGTCCACGGCGTCGCCGAGGAGGGCCGGGTCGCGATCCGCAACGTCCGCCGCGACGTGATGCACGACCTGCGCGAGCTGAAGAAGGAGGGCGAAGCCGGCGAGGACGACGAGCGCCGCGCCGAGTCCGCCCTGCAGAAGCAGACCGACGAGGCGATCGCCGAGATCGACGCTCTCCTCAAGGGGAAGGAAGAGGAGATCCTGGAGGTGTGAGTGCCTCCGCGCGGTACGTCGCGATCATCACCGACGGCAACGGGCGCTGGGCCGAGCAGCGCGGGCTGCCGGTGGTCGAGGGGCACCGGGCGGGAGCCGACGTGGTCAAGGAACGGCTGCGCGACGCGGTCGAGCTCGGGATCGAGGAGCTGACGGTCTTCTCCTTCTCGACCGAGAACTGGTCGCGGCCGGCCGAGGAGGTCGAGGGCCTGATGGCGATGTTCGGCGAGCGGATCGAGGCCGAGACGCCCGAGCTCGACGAGGAGGGCGTGCGGATGCGCTTCATCGGCCGCCGCGAGGGGGTCGCGCCGGAGCTGGTCGAGCGCATGGGCTGGGCGGAGGAGACGACCGCCGCCAACGAGCGGATCACCCTCTTCGTCGCCTTCAACTACGGCGGCAGGGCGGAGATCGTCGACGCGGCGCGAAGCTTCGAGGGAGAGCTCCGAGGAGGAGTTCCGCCACCACCTCTACGCGCCCGAGATGCACGATCCCGACCTCCTGATCCGCACCAGCGGCGAGCAGCGCATCTCCAACTACCTGCTCTGGCAGTGCGCCTACTCGGAGCTGGTCTTCCGCGACGAGCTCTGGCCGGACTTCGGCCGCGACGCGTTCGAGGAGTCGCTGGAGGAGTTCGAGTCGCGCCAGCGCCGCTTCGGGGCGAGGGCCTGATGCAGGACCTCTTCGACGACGAGATGTTCGCCGAGGAGCGACGGAGAAGCCGCGCGCCGCGCCCGCCGCGCAAACGGCGCCGCGGCGGCGGCGCCGCGATGCGGGCGAGACGGCCAAGCGCGTCCTCGTCGCGATCCCCTGGATCGTCTTCGCGATCGCGATCACGTCGCCGGCGGGCTCGTCTTCGCGCTGGCGATGATCGGCATCGGCGTGCTCTGCCTGCGCGAGTTCCATGGCGATGACCGAGGAGCTGCGGCCGATCCAGCGCGCCGCCTACCTCGCCGTGCCGGCGCTGATCGTCGCCGCCCACTTCGGCACCGCCTTCAACGTGCTGCTCGTCCTCGCCGCCTCCTTCCCGGTGCTCTTCGCCTTCGGCGCCGACCGCGCGCCACCGCGACGGGATCGTCGGTCTCGATGGGGGTGACCCTGCTCGGCATCGTCTGGATCGGGATCCCGCTCGTCCACGCGGTCCTGCTGCGCGACCTGCCCAACCACGGCGCGGCGCTGCTGGTCGACGTCCTCGTCGGCACCTTCGCCGCCGACACCGGCGCCTACGCGACCGGGCGCATGTTCGGCTCCCACAAGATCGCCCCCAGCCTCTCGCCCAACAAGACCCTCGAGGGCCTGATCGGCGGCTTCCTGATCGGCACGATGGCCTTCTGGTTCGCCGGCCTCTACCAGGACTGGCTCTCGGGGGTCGACGCCCTGATCATCGGCGCCGCCGTCGCCGCGATCGCCCCGGTCGGCGACCTCTTCGAGTCGATGCTGAAGCGCGACCTCGGCAAGAAGGACACCGGCACGCTCTTCGGCCCCCACGGCGGCATCCTCGACCGCCTCGACGCCGTCTTCTTCACGGTCGTCGTCGGCTACTACCTCGCCGTCCAGCTCGTCTACTGACGCTGCGACGCTGAGGCCGCCGAGGCGGCGGTACCTATACTCTGCCTGGATGAAGAAGCTGGTGATACTCGGCTGCACCGGGTCGATCGGGACGCAGGCGCTGGAGATCGTCGCCGCGCTCCGACGAGCTCGAGGTCGTCGGGCTCGCCGCCGGGTCGAGCTGGGAGCCGGTGCGTCGAGCAGGCGCGCCGAGCACGGCGTGCCGGCACGTCGCCCTCGCCGACGCCGAGCGCCGCCGAGCGCGCGCGGCTCCGCCTGGGACGGCCGCGTGCTCGCCGGCGAGGAGGGGATCCGCGAGCTGATCGCCGCCTCCGGCGCCGACCTCGTCCTCAACGGGATCGTCGGCGCCGCCGGCCTGGGCCCGACGATCGTCGCCCTCAGCGAGGGGATCGACGTCGCCCTCGCCAACAAGGAGAGCCTGGTGATCGGCGGCGAGCTGACGATGGCGCTGGCCGAGGCGACCGGCGCGCGGCTGCTGCCGGTCGACTCCGAGCACTCGGCGCTGTTCCAGCTGATCGGCGGCCGAGCCGCCGGGCACGGTCGAGCGGCTCGTCCTGACCGCCTCCGGCGGGCCCTTCCGCGGCCGCACCGACCTCGCCGGGGTCATCGTCGAGGACGCGCTCGCGCACCCGACCTGGCGCATGGGCGGCCGGATCACGATCGACTCGGCGACGCTGATGAACAAGGGCTTCGAGGCGATCGAGGCCCACCACCTCTTCGGCGTCCCCTACGAGCGGATCGACGGTCGTCGTCCACCCGCAGTCGATCGTCCACTCGCTGATCGACCTCAACGACGGCTCCTCGCTCGCCCACCTCGGCCATCCCGACATGCGGGTGCCGATCTCCTACGCGCTGCACTACCCCGAGCGCGCCGACGTCGACGTGCCGCGCCTCGACCTCGCCGCGGTCGGCGAGCTGACCTTCGAGGCGCCCGACCTGGAGACCTTCGCCTGCCTGCGGCTGGCGCTGCGAGGCCGGCGAGGCGGGGGGCACCGCGCCCTGCGTGCTCAACGCCGCCGACGAGGTCGCCGTCGCCGCCTTCCTCGACGGCCGGATCGGCTTCGCCGCGATCGCCGCGGCGATCGAGCGCGTGCTGGAGCGAGATGCCGGCCCGCGCCGCTGACCCACTTCGAGGACCTCTTCGCCGTCGACGCCGAGGCCCGCCGCCGCACCGAAGAGCAGGTCGGGGGGTTGACGACACGCATGAACTGGGTCTGGATCTTCCTCGGCTTCTCGCTGCTGATCATCCTCCACGAGGCCGGGCACTTCTTCGCCGCCAAGGCGACCGGGATGCGGGTCGAGCGCTTCTTCCTCTTCTTCGGCCCGAAGCTCTCGTCGGTCAAACGCGGCGAGACCGAGTACGGGATCGCAGCGATCCCGCGCGGGCGGCTACGTGAAGATCAGCGGCATGAACCCGGAGGAGGAGCTGCCCCCGGAGGACGAGCACCGCGGCTACTACGACCAGCCGGTCTGGAAGCGGATCGTCGTGATCGGCGCCGGGCCCGGCGGTCAACATCGTGCTCGCCTTCGCGATCCTCTTCGTGCGTCTTCCTCCTCGGCGCGCAGCACGGCAACCAGACGGTCGGCGAAGTCGTGCCGGAGACGCCCGCCGGCGGCGTGCTCGAAGCCCGGCGACAGGATCGCTCGCCGTCGACGGCAAGCGCTATCCCGGCCTCAGCACCGAAGACGCGCGCTCGAACGCTTCGGCGAAGCAGGTCGCCTCCCACGAATGCGCCGGCGAAGCAGACGGACGGCTGCATGGCCGCGACGCCGGTCACGCTGACGGTCGAGCGCGACGGCCAGGTCGCAGACGATCTCGGTGCGGCCCGAATACGAGCGAAGTCCGCAGCGGCGCACGCTGATCGGCTTCTCCTACGGCACCGAAGCCGGCCAACCTCGGCGCTGGCGGCGCGGCCGGCCAGCCGGGCGACTCGATGTGGCTGGTCACCACAAGACCGTGACCGTCTTCGCCAACCTCTTCGACGCCGAAGCAGCGCAAGGAAGTCTCGGGCGTCGTCGGGACCAGCGACGTCGCCAACCAGACGATCGACAGCTCGGGCGCGACCGAGGCGCTCATCCTGCTCGCCATCGTCAGCCTCTCGCTCGGCCTGATCAACCTCTTCCCGTTCCTGCCGCTCGACGGCGGCCACATCTTCTGGAGCCTGGTCGAGAAGGTGCGCGGCAAGCGGGTTCCCTGCGGGCGTATGGAGCGCGCCGGCGCGATCGGCTTCGTGCTCGTGATCATGCTCTTCTTCCTCGGCCTCTCGCAACGACATCGGCCGCCTCACCGGCGAAGGCTTCAACGTCCGCTAGCGCGGCTCAGTCGCCGCGCCACGCACCCGGAAGGAGTAAGAGGCCGGGGAGGGGTCGAGCTCGCCGCACTCGTCGCGGGCGCGGACCTTGAAGGTGTGCTGACCGAGGGCGAGCTCGCTTGGTCGTGAAGGGGGACCGGCAGGCTGTGAAGGGCTTGCCGTCGAGCTTGCACTGGAAGGTCGCGCCGCTGCTCGTCGGAGCTGAAGCGGAAGGTCGGCGTGCGGTCGTGGGTCTTGTGCGGCGGCTTGCGCTTCAGCGTCGTCTGCGGGGCTCCGCGGCCTTTTCCACCGGTTCCGTTGGGACCTTCGGGCGAGCCGGCGGACGCCCCGCAGGCTTGCTCGCTCGGGGCGGCCGAGTTCGGGCGCGGGGCGGGGAGACGAGGCTGAAGTCGGCGGCGCTGTTGTCGCGGTCGTCGGTTGGCTCGAGCAGGGTGGCGCAGCCGGGCGCGATCGTGCGCCGCAGTGCCATGCCGTCGGGGATACGCGGGGGCAGGGGCGCCGCGTCGGGCTGGGCAGGGAGCCGCTGAAGCTGCCCCAGGAGACGCAGTCGAGGCTTTCCCAGCAGACTGCGCCGCCGCCGGGTCGAGCTGGCCTGGCCGGCGACAGCGTCTCGTCGGCTGTGATCCCGAACTGTTCGGCTGCTTCCGGGGTCGCGATCAGGATCGTGCTCTGGTTGGCGCCGCCGGGCACGTCGGAGGCGAGGAAGTTTTCCTTCGGCGAGCCGGCCGGCGCCGTAGGCGAGCGAGGTCGTGCCCGCCGACGAAGTTCTGGCCGGCCGCGCCACATCTGCAGCTCGACGTACTCGGCGTTCGGGATGTTCGGCCGAGCCTGTGTAGACCTCGCGGATCGACATCTCGTGAAAGGTCGCCGAAGCCGACGGAGCCACGACAGCGAGCCCAAGCAACGCCAGCCCCATCGCCAACCAGCCGAACTGCATCAACTTGTCTATCTGCTAGATGGAGAAGTTGATGCAGTTCGATGTCGAGGAGGGCATGGTTAGTTCCTGGCGACGGTGAATTGGGTCGTGGCTGGGGTGGGATCGGGGACGCCGGCAAGGACGGCGCGGACCTTGAGGACGTGATGGCCGAAGGCGAGCGCCGGGGCGGTGAAGGGGGAGCGGCAGGGCTTGTAGGGACCGCCGTCGATCCTGCACTGGAAGCGCGTGCCGGCACTGGGGAGCGAAAGCGGAATGTGGGCGTGCGGTCGTGGGTTGTCCCGACCCCTTTGCCGAGAAGCTTTGTCTGCGGTGTCGCGGGAGGTTCTGCCAAGGGAGGAAGCGGCGGCAAAAGCAGATCCGGCGGCGTCGTTATCGGCGGCGAGTATTTCTTCTTCTTCTTCTTCTTCTTCTTCTTCGGAGCTATCGACCGTCCACGTGTAGGAGGCCGGGGTCGCGTCTGTGCCAGTGGGGTTGACGGCGCGGACTTCGAAGGTGTGGCTGGCTTCGGCGAGCGGGCCGGGGTATTCCTTGCCGCCGTTGGGGCAGCTCGCGAACGGGTCGGCGTCGAGTCGGCATTCGAAGCTGGCTTCGGTGGCGGGGATCGCGTGGTAGGTGAAGGCGGCCGAGGTGGCTTTCGTCGGGTTCGCCGGCTTAGTGTCGATCGCCGTGTTGGGGACCGGGGGCGCAGGTGTGCTCGACCGGGGCGTCGCGTTGTCGCGCGGGTTCGGTGTCGACCTCGCTGAAGTCGGTGGCGCTGTCGTCGCTGTCGTCGGCCGGCGTCGAGCAGAGTGGCGCAGCCTTTGGCGATCGAGCGCCGCAGCGCCTTGCCGGCGCTGACGCCGGCGGGGAGGCCGGGTTGCCGAGCTTCAGCGCCGGTATCTGCGTCGGCAGCGGGCCGGTGAAGTTGCCCCAGGCGACGCAGTCGGGCGGCGAGCCTTCGACCCAGCAGACGGCGCCGCCGGCCGGCGAGAGGTTGAGGCTCGGTCGTCGCGTCTCGTCGGGCAGCGGCCGTTCGTCGAAGACGATCGCGTATCCGCTGTCGGCGATCGAGGATCGTCGACTGGTTGGCCCCGTTGGCGACGTCGTTGGCGAAGGTGAAGTTGTCGTTGACGCTGCCGTCGGCGTTGTAGGCGACGAGGTGGTGGGTGCGCGACGAAGTTCTGGCCCGCGGCCCACATCTGCAGCTCGACGTAGCTGGCGTTGTCGGCGCTCCCCGGGTAGACCTCGCGGATCGACATCACGTGGAAGGTCGCCTGCGCCGGCGGCGCGCAGGACCAGCGCAGCCGACGGCCGGCGAGCAGCGGCACGGCAAGACGGGCCCGCGCTGGTGGCGACGGCCGTCCTCCCCTTCCGCGGCCTTGCGCACCCATGCGTCTCGTGCATACGGCCAGTCGCAGGGCCAGGTTCAATCCGGCCTGGCGAAGCCCTCCCGCTACGCTTGGCCCGATGGCTTCGAAGCGCCAGATATTCGTCGGCGGCGTGCCGATCGGCGGCGGCGCCCCGGTCGCCGTGCAGACGATGACCAAGACCGAGACCGCCAACCTGGCGGCGACGATGGAGCAGATCCGCAAGGTCGCCGACGCGGGCGCCGACCTCGTCCGCGTGCGCGGTGCCGCGCGACGAGGACGTCGAGGCGCTGAAGACGATCGTCAAGGAATCGCCGATCCCGGTGATCGCCGACATCCACTTCAACCACACCCTGGCGCTGAAGGCGATCGACGCCGGCGCCCACTGCATCCGCCTCAACCCGGGCAACATCGGCGGCCGCGAGAAAGTCGCCGAGGTCGCCGAGAGGGCGACCGCGGCGGGCGTGCCGATGCGGATCGGGGTCAACTCCGGCTCGCTGCCCAAGCACCTGCACGCGCTCGAGCGCGAGGCGCCGGTCGAGGCCCTGGTCGCCGCCGCGGTCGAGTTCGTCGAGCTGATGGAGGGCCTCGACTTCGAGAACTTCAAGGTCTCGATCAAGTCGACCAACGTGCCCAACACGATCGCCGCCAACCGCCTGCTCTCCGAGAAGATCCCCTACCCGCTGCACCTCGGGATCACCGAGGCGGGGACGAAATGGTCGGGCTCGCTGAAGTCCTCGGTCGGCCTCGGCACGCTGCTCGCCGACGGGATCGGCGACACGATCCGGATCAGCCTCTCGACCTTCCACGCCGAGGAGGAGGTCAAGGTCGCCTGGGAGATCCTCAAGGCGCTGCAGCTGCGCGAGCGCGGCCCGGTGCTGATCGCCTGCCCGACCTGCGGCCGCCTCCAGTTCGACATGGACTCGGTCGTCGCCGAGATCGAGCAGCGGCTGGAGGGCTACGCCGAGCCGATCGAGGTCGCCGTGCTCGGCTGCGCGGTCAACGGCATCGGCGAGGCCAGCCACGCCGACTTCGGCATCGCCGGCGCCAAGAACGAGGGCCTGATCTTCGCCCACGGCAAGCCGCTGCGGAAGGTCCCGCAGGCGACGCTGGTCGACGCCCTCTTCGAGGAGATCGACAAGTCGCTCGACCGCGGCAAGGTCGAGTTCGACGAGGCCGAGTCGCGCGAGGGCGCCGGTGGCTGGCCAAGATCGAGGAGGAAAACGCCGGCGACCTGACGCCCGAGAAGATCGCCCAGATGGAGCACGAAGCGGCCGAAAAGGGCGAGTCGGACAAGGTCCTGCTCGACGAGGAGGCCTCGCCGACCGCCGGGCGGCGATTCACCCGGGCCTGACGTCGGCGGCGGGTCCTGTCGCGGCGGCCCTCCCCCACATGTCAGACGCCGCTTGCAGCGCTTCCGCTGCGGGGACCCTCGCCACCACGCCACCCGCCCGAGCATCGGGATAGGTTTCCCCGGTGACCCGGCTCACCCAGACATTCCTCCCGACGCTCAAGGATGCGCCCGCCGACGCGGAGGCGGTGTCGCACAAGCTGATGGTCAGGGCGGGGTTGATCCGGCAGCTGGGGGCCGGGCTGTGGACCTATCTGCCGGCCGGGCTGGCGGGTGCGAGCGCAAGGTCGAGGCGATCATGCGCGAGGAGATGGAGGCGATCGGCTGCCAGGAGATGCTGATGCCGGTGCTGCAGCCGGCCGAGACCTGGGAGAAGACCGGCCGCTACGCGATCGACGAGCTGTTCAAGCTCGAGGACCGCAAGGGCTCGCCGATGGTGCTGGCGATGACCCACGAGGAGTGCGTCACCTACCACGTCGCCCGCGAGGTCCGCTCCTACCGCGACCTGCCGCTGATGCTCTTCCACATCCAGACCAAGGAGCGCGACGAGCCGCGCCCGCGGGCCGGCGTGCTGCGCACGCGCGAGTTCACGATGAAGGACGCCTACTCCTTCGACCGCGACGAGGAGGGGCTGGCGCGCTCCTACGAGCTGCAGGCGGGCGCCTACGAGCGGATCTTCGACCGCTGCGGGCTGCGCTGGTACCGGGTCGAGTCCGACGTCGGGATGATGGGCGGCTCCGGCGCCCACGAGTACATGGCGCCCTGCGCGGCGGGGGAGAACGAGGTCGCGCTGGCGCCGGGCTACGCGGCCAACGTCGAGGTCGCCTCGGCCGAGCCGCAGCCGGTCGAGCTGCCGGCGGCGCTGGACGCGCCGGAGAAGGTCTGACGCCGGGCCTGACCACGGTCGAGGAGGTCTCGCGGCCACCTCGGCCTTCCCGCCGGCGCCCTGATCAAGGCCCTGCCGATGGTCGTCGAGGGCCGGGGCATGGTCGTCGTCCTGATCCGCGGCGACCACCGGCTCAACGAGATCAAGCTGCGCAACGCGCTCGGCGCCGACTTCCGCCAGGCGAGCGCCGAGGAGATCGAGGCCGAGCTCGGCCCGGTCGGCTTCATCGGCCCGGTCGGCGCCAAGGCTGCCGATGCATCAAGGACGCGGCGATCGCCGGCGACTCCTACGTCACCGGCGCCAACGAGGCCGACGCCCACCTGCGCGGCGTCGAGCCCGGCCGCGACTTCGAGTTCGAGGAGATCGACGTGCGCGCGGTCGAGGCCGGGCGACACCGCGCCCGGCGGCGGCACGATCGAGATCGAGCCGGCGATCGAGGTCGGCAACATCTTCAAGCTCGGCACCCGCTACTCGGAGCCGCTCGGCGCCACCTACCTCGACGAGGACGGGCAAGGAGCGGCCGATCGTGATGGGCAGCTACGGGATCGGCCCGGCGCGGATCGTCGCCGCGGCGATCGAGCAGGGCGCCGACGAGCGCGGCATCGTCTGGCCCGCGGCCGATCGCGCCCTGGCAGGTCCACCTCGTCTCGCTCGCCAAGGCCGGCGAGGAGGAGCGCGACGCCGCGGACCGCCTCTACGAGGAGCTGCAGCGAGCGCCGGGCGTCGAGGTCCTCTACGACGACCGCGACGCCGGGCCCGGCGAGAAGCTGACCGACGCCGAGCTGCTCGGCTGCCCGCTGCGGATCGTGGTCGGCCGCCGCGGCCTCGCCGAGGGCGTGGTCGAGGCCAGCGAGCGCGGCGCCGGCGCCGAGCACAAGCTGCCCGTGGAGGAGGCCGCCGCGCAGGCGCCGGAGCTCCTGCTCCAGGGCTCGATGGCCTGACGCCGCCCCGTTCGGCCGCGGCCGCGTCCGCCGCCTCTTCGGCCTCGACCGCAGCGGGCCGCCGCCGCGCCAGACGCGCGAAGGGGGAACCGCTCAACCCGTGGACGATCCCCAACCTCGGTCGGCTACGTGCGCCTGGCGGCGCTCCCGCTCTTCCTCTACCTCGCCTTCGAATCGGGCGACGGCCGCAGCGCCGCCGCCGCGATCGTCTTCTGGCTGATCGCCGCCGGCGACTACCTCGACGGCTTCCTCGCCCGGGTCACCGGCCAGTACAGCCGCCTCGGCACGATGCTCGACCCGCTCATCGACCGCCTCACGATCCTCTCCGGCGCCGTCGTCTGCTGGCACTTCGAGCTGCTGCCGCGCTGGGCGCTGGCCCTGCTCGTCGCTCCGCGAGCTGGTCGATGCTCGGCCTCGCCCAGTACGGCCTGCGCCACGGGGTCGAGATCCGCGTCAACTGGCCCGGGCGGATCTCGGTCTTCCCGATCATGGGCGGGATCTTCTTCGCCATGGTCTTCGCCGGCTGGGTCCCCGACGGCCCTGCTGATCGTCGGCCTCGGCCCTGGCGATCCTCGCCACGGTCCTCTACGCCCGCACCGGCATGCGCGAAGCGCCGCCGCGCGACCGTGGCGCTATCGCAAGGCGAAGTCGCTCAGTCGTCCGATAAACCTTCAACCTTCGGTTGAACCTTTGGGCGACTGGCCACCTATAATCGGCTGACAGCAGCCAACGGAGGCGCCACGACCTCGCGAAGAAGGAGCGAGATGGAGGACACCTTTCCCGATCTCGGTTCGCTCAGCGACGAAGAGCTGAAGGACCTGATCGACAAGCTCACCGAGGAGGAGAACGAGATCTCCTACAAGCGGCGCGTGCTGCACGGCAAGATCGACATCCTTCGCGCCGAGCTGGTCAACCGGCTGCGCCAGAAGCGCGAGCAGGGCGACTCGCTGATCTCCGGCGACGACGTCGCGCAGCTGACCGAGATCCTCGCCGGCAAGGCGCAGGCGCCGCCCGAGGACGAGCCCGGCCGCCTGAGCGGGGAGCAGGCCGATGGCCGTCCACTGTCCCGAGTGCGGGTTCGTCAACCCCGAGGGCGCCAACTACTGCCAGAAGTGCGGCGCCTACCTGGGCGGCCGGCGACGGCGGAGGGCGGCGAGGACCCGACGACGATGACCTACAAGGTCGACGACACCGGCGACATGCAGCCGATCGACATCGACGAGGCGGTCGAGCGCAGCGGCGCGGCGCTGGTGATCCGCGCCGGCGGCGGCCGCGCGGGGGAGAGCTTCACCGTCGACCGAGGACCGGATCAGCATCGGCCGCAGCCCCGACGCCGGCGTCTTCCTCGACGACGTCACCGTCTCCCGCAACCACGCGCTGCTGGTGCGCCGCCGCGACGGCCTCTACATCGACGACCTCGGCTCGCTCAACGGCACCTACGTCAACCGGCGCCGGATCGAGTCCCACCGGCTCGCCGACGGCGACGAGATCCAGGTCGGCAAGTACAAGCTCAGCTACCTGGAGAAGTGAGGCGATGGCCGTCTCCGAGACAGCAGGCCCGCCGAGCGCGACTCGCGCCCGCGCAAGGCGCTGACGATCGGCGCCGTCTGCAAGATCCTGCAGAGCGAGTTCGACGACATCTCGATCTCGAAGATCCGCTACCTCGAGGACCAGAAGCTGCTGACGCCGCGCCGCACGCTCGGGCGGCTACCGCCTCTACAGCCAGTCCGACGTCGAACGGCTGCGCACGATCCTGCGCCTGCAGCGCGACGAGTTCCTGCCGCTGCGGGTGATCCGCCAGGAGCTGGCCGCGGGCGGCGACATCGACCTCGGCGGCGGCAGCGGCGAGCGGCGGCACTCGGCCGGCGCGGTGCGGCGGGCGATCCTGGTCAACACCTCGAGCGCCTACCTGACCCTCGACGAGGTGATCGAGGAGACCGGCGCCCGCGAGGAGCTGATCGCCGAGCTGGAGAACTTCGGCATCGTCCAGCCCGAGAAGCGCGAGGGCAAGACCGTCTACGACGAGACCGACCGCGAGGTCGTCCGCGCCGCCAACGAACTCTCCCGCTTCGGCGTCGGCGCCCGCAACCTGCGCGTCTTCCGCACCTCGGCCGACCGCGAGGCGAACCTGCTCGAAGCGCTGCTCGGCCCCTCGCTGCGCTCGCGCAACCCCGACCGCCGCAAGGAGGCGCTGGAGAGCCTCGAGAGCCTGGCGGCGACGGTCAGCCACCTCAAGCACCTGCTGCTGGTCAGGGACCTGCGCCGCCTGGCGGGCGACTGACGGCGCCGCCGGCGATGCCGCGGTCACCCGCCGCCGGACGATCGCGGCCCCGCGTCGGCGAGGTCTGGGAGCTGGTCTCCGACCCCTACAGCCTGCCGCGCTGGTGGCCGCGGACGAGCGGGTCGAGAACGTCGAGCGCGAAGGGCGGAGGCCGGCGCGCCGAGTGGACGAAGGTGCTGGAGACCGCCGAGGGGCGCGGCGTGCGGGCCGACTTCCGCTGCCTCGAGCTCGGCCGAGGGCGAGCGCTACGTCTGGGAGCAGCAGCTCGCCGGGGACGCCGTTCGAGCGCCACCTGCGCCGCTCCGAGGTCGAGATCGGCGCTGGCCGAGGACGAGGGCGGGACCGAGGTCAGCCTCACCGCCGAGCAGACGCTGCGCGGCATGTCGCGGCTCGGCTCGCCGATGATGCGCCGCGGCCAGGGCGCGCTCCTCGACGAAGCGCTGGACGGGATCGAGCGGGCGCTGACGGGAGTGAGACGGCGCAGCCGCGCCGCGACTCGAAGTGGTGGGGCTGGGGGGACCCGCGACACGCCGGAGCTCGACGGGCCGGCGCTGGCGACGCTGCGCGAGCGGGTCGGCGAGCTGCGGCCCTCGCCGCGGGCCGCCGACGCTCGAGGAGTTCGAGCTGCCCGCCGCCGAGCCGCTGCCCCAGGCGCTGATCGAGGCGGTCGGCGCGGAGAACGTCTTCACCGGCGCCGAGGACCGGGTCCGCCACGCGACCGGCTGCGGCTACGCCGACCTGGCCCGGCTGCGCTCCGGCCGGCTCGAGGCGGCCCCCGACGCCGTCCTGCTCCCGGCCGACGCCGGACGCAGTGCGCCGCGTGCTGGAGGTCTGCGCGGCGGAGGGCGTCGCGGTCGTCCCCTTCGGCGGCGGCACCAGCGTCGTCGGCGGGGTCGAGCCGCTGCGCGGCGCGCCACGAGCGCCTCGTCAGCCTCGACCTGGCGCGCCTGCGCGGGGTCGAGGTCGACGCGCCGCTCGCTGACCGCGACGCCTCGGCGCCGGCCTGCGCGGGCCCGGAGGCCGAAGCGGCGCTGGCCGAGCACGGCGTCGTCCTCGGCCACTTCCCGCAGTCCTTCGAGTACGCGACGATCGGCGGCTTCGCCGCGACCCGCTCGGCGGGGCAGGCCTCGAGCGGCTACGGGCGCTTCGACGCGCTGGTCAGCTCGGTGCGCCTGATCGCGCCGGCCGGGGACGCTGCGCACGCTGGAGACCCCGCACACCGCCGCCGGCCCGGCCCTGCGCGAGCTGGTCGTCGGCTCGGAGGGCGTCTTCGGCGTGATCCCCGAGGTCACCGTGCGGGTGCGCCCGGCGCCGCGGCAGCGCCGCTACGAGGCCTGGATCGCCGAGGACTTCGAGGCCGGGCGCCGAGATCGTCCGCGCCCTGGCGCAGGGCCCGGGCCTGCCGGACGTGATCCGGGTCTCCGACGAGGAGGAGACCGAGGTCTCGCTGGCGCTCTCGGGGCCGCGCGGCGTGGCCGGCAGCCTCTTCGGCGGCTACCTCGGCCTGCGCCGGCGTCGCGGCGGCTGCCTGATCATCGTCGGCCTCGAGGGCGACGAGGAGTCGGTCGCGCGCCGCCGGGCGCTGGCCGTCCGCGCGCTGCGCGCGGGCGGCGCCGTCTACCTGGGCCAGTCGGCCGGGCGCTCCTGGGAGCACGGCCGCTTCCAGGGCCCCTACCTGCGCGACACGCTGATGGACATGGGAGCGATGGTCGAGACGCTGGAGACCTCGCACACCTGGACGCGGCTGCGGCGAGCTGCACGCGGCCGTCGGCGCGGCGATCCGCGACTCGCTGCCGGCGCAGGGCACGCCGGGGCTCGTCTTCTGCCACCTCTCCCACGCCTACGCCGACGGCGCCTCGCTCTACTTCACCTTCATCTCCCGCGCCCGCGCGCGGCGCGCGAGATCGAGCAGTGGCGGCAGGTGAAGCGGGCCGCCTCGGAGGCGATCGTCGCCGCCGGAGGCACGATCACCCACCACCACGCGGTCGGCCGCGACCACGCCCCCTACATGGAGGCCGAGGTCGGGAGGACCGGGTCTGACGTCCTGCGGGCGCGTGAAGGACCAGCTCGACCCGGCCGGGATCATGAACCCCGGCAAGCTGCTCCGGCTGACTACTCGGCTTTTGATCGCCGGGACCGGTGATTTCGCCGCGCAGCACGCTTTCCGCCGGTGTACGGCGGCAGCTTTCTTTCGCCCTTGGCCTTGTCCAGCGCGGCTTTGTATTCGGCGGTGTCGGTGAGGGCGATGTCGATCTGGTTGAAGGCGCCGCTGGCGACGTAGGCGAGCAGCTGGGCGGGGATCTTGAACTGGGCGGCGATCTTGCCTTCCTTGCCGACCGGCACGGCGCCGATCTGCAGCGGCGATTTTGGGCGAGCGGTAGAGCCAGACCGTGTAGGACTTGCCCTGCGGCGAGGGTTCGAGGCCTTCGGCTTCGACCTGCAGCAGGACGCTTTTCTTGTAGCGCCCGAAGAGCGCTTTGCCGCTGCTTTCGCCACCGTCGGTCGGCGCCAGGATCGCCTCGGTGAGGCTCGATTCGGCGGCCGTCGTGCTGGCGCCTTCGGTCGAGCTGGCGGCAGTGGTGTTCGAGTCCGACCCCGAGCCGCTGCCGCTGACGAGCAGGACGATGGCGAAGATCAGCAGGGCGGCGACGCCGGCGCCGAGCCCGATCAGCGCCCCGCGGTCCTTGGGCAGGCGCAGGTTGGAGACCTTGGGCCTCGGGGTCCTTGGCCGGCTCGCCGGTGGCTTTGCCGGCGGCGGAGTTGCAGGGGGCTTGGGCTGCGGGGCTGGTGTCTCGGTCGTGGGAGGCACCGGTGGTGGCTCGGCGGGAGGCGGCGGAGTCGGGGGCGGCGGCGGCAGGTTCCGGCGCCTGCGTCGCCCCGTCGGCCTCGGCCAGCGCCTCCTTGACCCGCTCGCGGACCTCCTCGACGCTGATCCCCATCAGCGCCGCCATGTCCTCGTAGCCCTCCTCGCCGGCTGCGCGAGCAGCCGGAGCATCGCCTTCTGGTCGTCGGTCAGCGCCACGGGTCGGAAGCCTACGCGAGCACCGCGGCAGGGCGTGTCTGAGGTTAAGGGGTCATATAGACATAACTCAGACCCCTGGGATAGGGTCTGGCCCGATGGCCGACGATCCGCGCGGACTGCTCTCGCACTTCGACGGCCTGCTCGGGACGGAGTGGCTCGACGACGACCCCGAGCACGCCCGCGTCCGCGTCGAGATGCGCGACGAGCTGCGCCAGCCGTTCGGCCTCCTGCACGGCGGCGTGATGTCGAGCCTGGTCGAGAGCGTCTGCTCGCGGGCGACGGCGCTCGCCGTGATCGGACGACGGGATGATGGCGATGGGCCAGTCGATCAACGTCAACTTCATCCGCCCGATCACCGAGGGCCACGCCGAAGTCCAGCGCCCAGCGCCCGCCACCGCGGCCGCACCACCTGGGTCTGGGAGGCTGAGGTCAGCGACGCCAGGATGGCGGCTCTGCGCGCTCGCGCAGATGACGATCGCCGTCAGGCCGATGCCCGAAGGGCGGCCTAGCCGCCGAAGCGGTTCGTGATCGGCAGGCGCCGGTCGCGGCCGAACGCCCGCGGCGTGATCCGGATCCCCGGCGCCGCCTGGCGGCGCTTGTACTCGGAGCGGTCGACCATGCGCACGACCTCGTCGACGACCTCGGCCGGCAGGCCGGCGGCGATCATCTCCTCGCGGCCCTGGTCGCGCTCGACGTAGGCCTCGAGGATCGCGGTCGAGCAGCTCGTAGGGGGGGAGCGAGTCGCTGTCGAGCTGGTCGGGGCGCAGCTCGGCGGAGGGCGCCCGCTCGAGCACCGAGGCCGGGACCAGCTCGCGGCCGGCGACCTCGTTGCGGTGGCGGACCAGCTCGTAGACGAGCGTCTTCGGCACGTCCTTGATCGCCGCGAAGCCGCCCGCCATGTCGCCGTAGAGGGTCGCGTAGCCGACCGACATCTCGCTCTTGTTGCCGGTGGTCAGGACCAGCCAGCCGTGCTTGTTGGAGAGCGCCATCATCATGTTGCCCCTGATCCGCGCCTGGATGTTCTCGGCGGCGAGGTCGGGCTCCGAGGGCCGGGTCGGATCGCGCGGCAGCGGCTCGTCCGCCGCTTCGTCGTCTTCGGAGCGGTCAGGAGCCGCCGAGAGCGCGTCTCGTACGCATCCATCGCCGGCTCGATCGGGATCTCGATCAGCTCGACGCCGAGGTTGGCGGCGATAGTCCGGGCGTCCGCCTGTGTTTCAGAGCTGGAATGCGGCGAGGGCATGACCACGCAGCTGACGTGCTCGGCGCCGAGCGCGTCGACCGCGAGCAGGGCGACGAGGGCGGAGTCGATGCCGCCCGAGAGCGCGACGCCGACGTGGCGGAAGCCGTTCTTGCGCACGTAGTCGCGCAGGCCGAGGATCGAGCGCGCCGTAGACCTCGGCGAGGTCGGGCAGCGGCTCGGCGAGCGGGCCGGGCGCGGCGGAGGGGACGTCGCAGACGAGCAGCTCCTCCTCGAACTGCGCGGCGCGGGCGATCACGCTGCCCTCGGCGTCGACGACGAAGCTGTGGCCGTCGAAGACCAGCTCGTCCTGGCCGCCGACGAGGTTGCAGAAGGCGAAGCCGGCGCCGTAGGCGCGGGCGCGCTCGGCGAACATCGCTTCGCGCTCGCGTCCCTTGCCGCGGTGATACGGCGAGCCCGACGGGTTGGCGATCAGGCTCGCGCCCGCGGCCGCCTCGCTCGAGGCCGGCGGGCCCGGCGACCCAGACGTCCTCGCAGATCGTCAGGCCGACCCGCTCGCCGCCGACTTCGACCGTCGCCGGCTCGGCGCCGGGGACGAAGTAGCGCTGCTCGTCGAAGACCGCGTAGTTGGGCAGCCGGTTCTTGCGGTAGACGGCCTGCACGGCGCCGCTCGGCGAGCACGGCGAGCGAGTTGTGGGCGTGGCGGAAGTCGCCGCCGCCCGGCGACCGGCTCGGCGAAGCCGACCAGCGCGACGATCCCCTCGACGCCGCCGGCGAGCTCCTCGACCGCCCGCCGGTTGGCCTCGACGAAGTGCCGCTTCAGGTAGAGGTCCTCGGCCGGGTAGCCGGGCAGGCAGAGCTCGGGGAAGATCGCCAGCTCGGCGCCCTCGCCGCGGGCGCGCCCGATCCACTCGGCGATCTTGGCCGCGTTGCCGTCGATGTCGCCGACGGTCGGGTCGATCTGGCCGAGCGCTACGCGCAAGCGGCGGTCCTGAGGGGAGTCACGCGCTGAAGTATCGCCGCCCGGCCCGGCGGGCCGCGCCTGGCGAGGCTGTAGATTGCCGCGCGTGCATGCGCGCTGGCGGCTGATCGGGGCATCGCTGGCGTCGTGCGGCCGCTGCTCGCTGCGCTGCCCGCGGTCGGCCGCGCGCCGGCGATCAGTGGGTCTTCCGCGCGCCCGCGGCGCGACCCACCGACCACCCCGACCCCAACCGCAACGCCTACACGCGTCCCCGAGGCGCCGCGCTCGCCCGCCTGCACGCCCCACTTCTGCGTCCACTGGGTCGCCGAGGGGCTCGATGCGCCCTCGCTCGAGCGACGCCGAACGGCGACGGCGTCCCCGACTTCGTCGAGACGGTCCAGGCGGTCGCCGAGCACGTCTACTCGATCGAGAACGGCAAGCTCGGCTGGCGCGACCCCAAGTCCGACGGCCGCAAGGGCGGCGGCAGGGGCAAGACCGACATCTACCTCGACCAGATCGGCGGCGCCCTCTTCGGCTACGCGGCGCCCGACCGCGGCCAGGCGACGAAGGCGCACCGACTGCCGCGCCGCCTGCACGGCTACCTCGTCCTCGACAACGACTACGACCCGCTCGAGTTCCCCGGCACGACACCCGATGCACGACCTCGAGGTGACCTTCGCCCACGAGTACAACCACATCCTCCAGTTCGGCTACGACGCCTACCAGGACGCCTGGTTCGCCGAGTCGACCGCGGTCTGGATGGAGGACGAGGTCTACAACGGCATCGACGACTACCTGCGCTACGTGCGCCGCTGGGTCAGGCGCTACGACACGCCGCTGACCGCGAACTCGATCAAGGAGTACGGCTCGGCGGTCTGGAACAAGTGGCTGGCGCACCGCTACGGGCGGGCGATCATCCGCCGCGCCTGGGCGCGCGCGATCGCACACCAAGCCGGGTGGCTTCTCGGTCGCCGCCTACGACTCGGCGATCGAAGCGGCCGGTGGCTCGGACTTCAGCCGCGACTTCGCCCGCTTCGCCCGCGACCTGCCCGAGTGGCGCACCGACAGGGTCTTCGCCGAGGCCGACACTCTACCCGGACGTCTCGCGCCAGGGCAGCCTGCCGCTCGACGGGCGGGTCCTCGATCGCCGCCTCAACCACACCACCTTCCAGCTCCTGCGGCGTCCACGCCCGCCGCGGGCGCGCGGTCAAGGTCAGCATCGTCGCCCCGCGCGGGATCGCCGCCGGCCTGGCCCTGGTCGGCCGCAGTCGGCAGCGAGCGCCACGGGCATGTGGTCTCCAAGCTGCGCTTCAAGCAGCAACGGGGGCGAGCTGACCGTGCGCCTCTCACGGCCCGGTCGCTTCAATCGGCTCACCGCCGTGCTTGGTCAACGCCGACACCGACGCCGCCGGCTTCAGCGCCCGCCGCCTCGACTGGGCCTACTTGACCGACAGCGCGCCGTTCCGCGCTCTCGGCGCGGTTGATTCGCTGAGGGCCGCCTTCGACCGGCTCGCCGGTGATCTCGGCGATCGCGCCCTCGAGGTCTAGACCGAAGCTGTCGAGATCGGCCATCGCGTCGTAGTCGCCGATCAGGCCGAAGTTGACCTGACCGTTGTAGGACATGATCCCCACGCAGAGCGCCTGGCGGCGGGCCAGCGGCACCATCGGGAAGATCGACTCCATCTGCCGTCCCAGCACGTAGAGCGGGAACTGCGGCCCCGGCACGTTGGTGACGACGAGGTTGAAGAAGCGCTGCGCCGGCTGCAGCCGGGCGGCCTGCGAGGCGATCGTGGTCGGGGCGAAGTCGACGACGCGGGTGAGGATCTCGGCGCCGACGGCCTGGCCGGAGCCCTTCAGGTCGCCCATCGTCTCGGTGATCAGGTGCAGGCGGCGGACCGGCTCCTCGCACCAGACCGGCAGCGGCGCCATCATCGCCGAGATCCGGTTGCCGAGCGCGCCGCGCTCCTCGTCGGCGCGGACGCTGACCGGGACCATCGCCCGCAGCTCCAGCCCTTCGGTGTCGTGGCCGCGGGCGCGCAGGTAGTTGCCGATCGCGCCGGTGACGACCGAGAGGACGACGTCGTTGACGGTGCCGCCGTGCTCGTTCTTGACCGCCTTCAGCGCGCCGAGGTCGGTGCGGACGAAGGCGATGCGGCGGTGGGGGCCGATCTCGACGTTGAACGGGGTCGAGGGAGCGGCCATACCGGCGCTGACCATCTTGCCGGTGGCGCCGACGCCGCGCAGCACCTGGCGCGGACCGCGCAGCGCGGCGCGCATGCCGCGGACGATCTCCTTCGGGCTGGTGGCGCGCTCGCGCAGTGCGTCGCCGAGCAGCTTGAGGTCGGTCGGCTCGGGCCGCGGCGCCCACTTGGGCGGCATCGCGGGCGGGTTCGCCGGTTCGGGCTCGGTGTCGAAGAGGACGGTGGTGATGTCGACGCCGGAGATGCCGTCGACGAGGGCGTGGTGGCTCTTGCCGACGATCGCGAAGCGGTCGCGATCGAGCCCCTCGACCAGCCACAGCTCCCAGAGCGGCTTGCTGCGGTCGAGCTGCTGGGAGAAGATCCGCGCCGCCAGGTTGCGCAGCTGCTCCTCGGAGCCTGGCGCCGGCAGCGCGGTCTGCCGCACGTGGTAATGGAGGTTGAGGTGGGGGTCGTCGACCCAGACCGGCCGTCCCTGGCTGAAGGGGACGAAGCGCAGCTTCTGGCGGAAGCGCGGCACCAGGTGCAGGCGCGAGGCGATGTGGTCGCGGAACTCTTCGTGGCTCGGCGCCGGCCCCTCGAAGATGCTGGTCGAGGCGACGTGCATGTGCGCGCCAGCCCGCTCCATATGAAGAAAGGACGAATCGAGCCCGGTCAGTCTGTCAGCACTCACCGCCGAATCTTCGCACAAGCCCCTACGACGCCAGACCGAGCTGTAGCTGCGCTTCCGGTGTCTCGTCGGTCTCGGTCGACTCACCGCTGTCGAAGCCGGCGACGCGGACGCCGAGCAGGCGGACCGGGCGCTGCGGGTCATAGGCACGCAGCAGGTCGAGGGCGACCGAGCCCACGATCGCCGGGTCGCTGGTCGGCGCCTCGACCGTGTGGGCGCGGCTGACGTTTGTCCAGTCGTCGAGCCGGATCTTGATCCCGATCGTGCGTCCCTCCAGCTCGCGCTTGCGCAGGCGCCGGCAGAGCTCCTCGGCGAGCTGGGTGAGGTGCTGCTCGATCTTGGCGCGGTCGGCGAGATCGACGTCGAAGGTCGTCTCCGCCGACTGCGACTTGGTCTCGCGGACGACGGTAACCGGGGTCTCGTCTTCGAGCCGAGCCCGGCGATACAGCCAGCGCCCCTGGCGCGGGCCGAAGGCCTGCTCCAGCGCCGTCGTCTCGCGCGCCCGCAGGTCGGCGAGCGTGCGGATCCCCATCGCCTCCAACTTGGCGACGGACTTCGGTCCGATCCCGGGGATCAGCCGCGGCGATTCGCCGCGGAACCGTTCCAGCGCCTCGGCCCGTGAGAGCACCACGAGCCCCGCCGGCTTACCCAGCTCGCTGGTGATCTTGGCCAGCATCCGACTCTCCGAGATCCCGACCGAGCAGGTCAGCCCGGTCTCCTCGCGGATCTCGGCGGCGATCCGCCGCATCGTCGCTTTCGGTGAGAAAATCCCGGTGAGGTCGATATAGGCCTCGTCGAGCCCGACCACCTCGACCGTCTCGGCGTTGCGCCGCAGCACCGCCATCACCTGCCCCGAGGCCTCCCGGTAGGCGGTGAAGTCCGGCTGGATGTAGACCGCGTCGGGCAGCCGCCGCCGCGCCACCGCCGCCGGCATCGCCGAATGGATCCCGGCCAGCTTCCGCGCCTCGTAGCTAGCCGTCGTCACCACTGCTCGCGGCCCCGACCCGCAGACGACGACCGGCTTCCCCCTCAGCTCCGGCCGCCGCCGCAGCTCGACGCTACGCGTAGAACGCGTCCATGTCGAGGTGGGCAACGGTTCTCGAAGCGGGCACGTCCCGATGGTAGGACGGTCATGGGACGGGACCGAGTCCGGTTAGTGCGGGCGCACGGGTGGGTAGCATCGCCGCATGGGCGAGGTGACGCATGTCGCGATCGAGGAGATCGATGCGCTGCAGGGGTTCGACCGAGTCAGCCTGCGCCGCGCTGCCGCGGCGCTCGGCGTCAGCTCCTTCGGCATCTCGATCGAGGAGCTGCAGCCCGGCGCCGACGAATACCCCGAGCACGACCACTCCGAGGACGGTCTCGGTGGTCAGATGTTCGCCAAGCGCCCGCAGCAGCTCGGCCAGGAGGAGGTCTACATCGCCCTGAGAGGCTCTGGCACGCTCGAAGCCGGCAGCGAGACCTACCCGATTGACCCCGACCACATCGTCCGTGTCGATCCCGATGTCAAGCGCAAGATCACCGCGGGCCCCGACGGCCTCCGTCTGCTGGCGCTGGGCGCCACCCCTGGCGAGCCCTACGACCCGGGGGGAACTCTGTAGACGCCGTAGCGCAGTCGCACCCACGGATGCGACCTCTCACCGTGGTGGATTTACCAACCTGAGAGAGCGTCGGGACCCATGGGTACCGTAGTAGTCATCTTTCGGGTTTGGCGCCATCTACTTATCTCGAGCGAGCGCTTTCTGCGCAGGGCCGAAATCGGGCTGACCGTCTCTGGCCGCCTCTACCTCTGGCGGCTTCTGCAAAAGGGTGCGGCTACGGTTGTGCGCGAGGGCAAGGAGAACGACGTCGGTGAAATCACCCGGGCGCAGGACGCGGCCGAGCAGCTTCTCGCCACCGCCGCCGGCATCAGCCCAGCGAGCAGCGGTCCGGGTATGGAGCTGGGAATCTTCCTGGGCGCAGTGAGCGGTCCCGCCAGCAGGCGTATTTCCGCAGCCGACCTGAAATTGGCACTGAGGTACATGTGCCCGCTCTGGCCTTTTTGCGAATGAACGGCTTATCCGATACGTCGACATCCGAGAAGGCCTTTGATTTCGCCAGCGAAGTCGTCAAGCAGCAGCTGACCCTCGCCGTCGGGATCTTCGCACTAACACTGACCTTCCTGAAGGACGTCGTTGCGGACGGCACCAACACCACACTGCTCGAACTTGCCTGGATTGGCTACGTCGCCTCGGTGCTCTTCGGCCTGCTTACCCTGATGGCGCTGGCGGGGGTGCTCGGATCGGGGGCGGTCGGAGGCATTTACAACCCCTCTGTTCGACGGTTTGCAGGCCTGCAAACCGTGGTTTTCTTCACTTCGCTCGGACTCACCCTCGCGTTTGGTATTTACGCGGCCTGAGGCAGGCACGGCGCTTACTCCACTTAGACTGTGGGCGATGGCGTCCCCTGAGGCGAAGAACCTCGAGGCGATCTCTAAGGCGATCGACCAGCACAACTCCAGCTGCCCGTTCCCGGCGGCCGAGGTGCGGATGAACCCGTTCGAGGTAGAACGGCTGGGCTGGGACCACATTCGCGGCCTGCCGGTGGTGCCCGATGCGGAGATCGGGACAGGACGTTTCCGGATCGTCTGCTCTCGTGATATCGACGGCGAGGAGCTCGAAGAGACCGAGGCGATCGGCCAGGAGATCGAGACGACCATGCCCGTCGTCAACAACTGATCGCTCAGACCGAGTTCCAGAAGTCGAGGCCCAGACCGGAGAGCCAGGCTTGGGCTTCGGAGTTGAGCTGGGTCAGCTCGTTGGTCCAGATCAGGACGCCCATCGCGATCAGGATCACGCCGCCGGTGGCGACGATCGCCTGGTAGTGGCGCTTGACCACGGTGAAGGCGGTGGTCATGCGGGAGAAGGCGATCGCGGTGAGCAGGAAGGGGATCGCCAGCCCTGCCGAGTAGACGGCGAGCAGGAAGGCGCCGTGGGCGGCCGAGCCGGAGAGCGAGGCGGCGGTGAGGATCGCGCCGAGGGTTGGGCCGATGCAGGGGGTCCAGGCGATCGCGAAGGCGGCGCCGGCGACGATCGGGCCGCCGCGGCCGGCGCGCTCGAGCAGCGCGTCGACGTGCCACTCGCGGTTCAGGCGGGTGACGAAGAGCGAGGCGACGAAGAGCACGCCCATCGCGATGATCAGCGCCGCGGCGACCTTGGTCAGCAGCTCTTCGTGGTCCTGGAAGGCCGAGCCGAGCGCGGTGGCGGTCAGGCCCTCGGCGACGAAGATCGCCGAGAAGCTGGCGACGAAGAGCAGGCTCGGTCCGAGGATGCGCCGCCAGCCGGCGCTGTCGAGCTCCGCCGCGGAGACGCCGCTGACGGCGGAGAGGTAGCCGGGGACGAGCGGCAGCACGCAGGGCGAGAGGAAGGAGACGACGCCAGCGGCGAGTGCGGCGAAGACGCCCACCCCCGCGGCGGGATCGGTGCTGAACGCAGCGAGGATCACGACCCTTCAGGCTACTGCGGCGTGGAACTGTTCAACGCCAGCGGCACCGCGCGGCGCCTGCGGGCATCGCCGCTGTTCGCGATCGGGCCGAGCGCGCCGGGGCCGGCGCTGCGGCGCGGGTTTCTCGTCGCGATCCCGGTCGGGATCGCGCTGCTGCTCGAGCTCGGCCTCGACAGCCCGACCAAGGGGGCGATCGGCACCGGCGCCCTGCTCGCCGGCTTCCCAGGCATGGACGCCCCGGCGCGCACTCGCGCCGGCTGGCAGGCGGCGGTGGCGCCGGCGATCGGACTGGCGGCTGCGCTGGGCGTGCTCACCGGTGCCAACGCCTTCACCGCGATCCTGGCGATGGGCTTGGTCGGCGCCGCCGCCGGCTACTGCTTCGCCGTCTCGCTGCGTTTCTCGATCGCCGGGCTCTCGGTCGCCCTCTCGCTGCTGATCTGCCAGGACCTCCCGCTGGACTTCGGCGACGTGCTGCCGGCGCTGCTGCTGGCCACGGCGGGAGGGCTGCTGCAGGCTGCCTTCTCGCTCTGCGTCTGGGCTGCCGGCGATCGCGACGAGGAGGGTGGGCAGGAGGCTTGGAGCACGGCCGCCGCCCTGCGGACGCTGCGCGCCAACCTCACCCTGAGCTCGGTCAGCTTTCGCCACGCGCTGCGCTTCGGCGCCGCGCTCGCCACCGGCGTCTCGATCTACTGGCTGGTCGGCATGCACGAACACGGCTTCTGGATCCCGCTTGACGATCCTCTTCGTGCTGCGGCCCGAGCAGGAAGAGACCTACCGCCGCCTGATCCTGCGCGCCGCTGGAACCGCCGCCGGCCTGATCGTTGCCACGGCGCTGGCGGAGTGGCTGGGCGGAGACGGCCTGGCGATCGCCGTCGCCCTGACCGTGGCGACCGGCTTTGCCTACGGGCTGCTCACCGTCCAGTACGCGCTTTTCACCGCGGGGATCACCACCTACGCAGTCCTGCTGGCCGACTCGATCGGCGAGGAAGCGCTGCACGCGGCCGGCCAGCGCGCCCTCGCAACCGCGATCGGAATCGCGGTGGCGGGCGCTTCCTTCCTGGTCTGGTCGAATCCTGCGAGCCGGCGCTAGGAGCGCATCGGCGCCGATCCGCTGTGCGACCCGCTACAGCCAGCCGACCTGCTTGAAGCGCCGGTAAAGCGCCAGGCAGATCACGGCGATGAGGAAGACCACGGTGAAGTAGCCGTAGCGCCAGTGCAGCTCCGGCATGTGATCGAAGTTCATCCCGTAGATGCCGGCGACCATCGTCGGCACGGCGGCGATCGCCACCCAGGCGGAGATCTTGCGCATGTCTTCGTTCTGCTGCACCGAGACCTGGGTCAGGTTCGCCTGCAGGGCGCTGCTGAGCAGCTCGCGGAAGCTCGCGACCCGGCCGGTGACGCGCTGCAGGTGGTCGTGGACGTCGCGGAAGTAGTCGTGGAGCTCGCCCGGGATCGCCTCGAAGCGGCCTTCGTCGATCTCGTCGACCGCTTCCAGCAGCGGCGCCACCGCCCGGTAGAGGTCGAGCACCTCGCGCTCGAGCTTGTAGATCTGCTCGGCGGGGTTTGTCCGCTCCGCCGAGAAGACCTCGCGCTCGACCGCCTGGATCTCGCCGTCGATCGTCTGGGCGACGTCGCCGTAGCCGTCGACGACGTGGTCGAGGATCGCGTAGAGGACGACGCCGGTGCCGTGGGTGAGCAGGTCGGGCCGGCGCTCGACCCGCTCCCGGACCGAGCTCAGCTTCCCCTCGCCGTGACGGACGGTGACGATGAAGTCTGGGTTGACGAAGAGCAGAAGCTCGCCGATCTCGATCGCGTGGGTGCCCTCCGGGGAGGGGTCCGGGTGGGTGACGGTCTTGACGACGACGAAGAGGGTCTCGCCGAAGAGCTCGACCTTGGGTCGCTGGTGGGCCTTGACCGCGTCCTCGACGGCGAGCTCGTGCAGGTCGAACTCGCGCGCTACCTCCTCGAACTCCTCCGCCGAGGGTTCGACGATGCCGAGCCAGACGAAGCCACCATCGGCACGGCAGGCCGCGCCGGCCTGCTCGAGGCTGAGCCCGCCGGCACGGCGCTTTCCGTGCTCGTAGACGGCGCAGTCGGCGATCATCCGGCCCAGTATCGCCGTCGCATCGGCCCGATCGGTAGATTTCCTGGCCAGGCAGCCAAACTCGCCCGCGGGCGGCGGCGACGACACAGGAGCAGACTTTGAGCAACCGCACGTTCGTGATCGGGGTCGGGATGACCAAGTTCGAGAAGCCCGGCACCAAGGAGGGCGACTACCCGGACTGGGCCAAGGAGGCGGGGGAGAAGGCGCTCGCCGACGCCGGCATCCCCTACGAGACGTCGAGCAGGCCTACGCCGGCTACTGCTACGGCGACTCGACCTACGGCCAGCGGGCGCTCTACCAGCTCGGCCTGACCGGGATCCCGGTCGTCAACGTCAACAACAACTGCTCGACCGGCTCCTCGGCGCTGTTCCTGGCCCGCCAGGCGGTCAAGGGCGGCCTCGTCGACTGCGCCCTGGCGCTCGGCTTCGAGAAGATGGAGCCCGGCTCGCTCGGCGTCAAGTACACCGACCGCACCAACGCGCTCGACAAGCACGCGATGCGGATGTTCGAGATCCGCGACCCCGAGCAGTCGCCGCCGGCGCCGCAGATGTTCGGCAACGCCGGCCGCGACCACATGGAGAAGTACGGCTCCAACCCCGACCACTACGCCTGGATCGGCTGGAAGAACCACAAGCACTCGGTCAACAACCCCTACGCCCAGTTCCAGGACGAGTACACGCTCGAGGACATCAAGGGCGCGCGAAGATGATCCACGACCCGCTGACCAAGCTGCAGTGCTCGCCGACCTCCGACGGCTCGGCCTGCGCGATCGTCGCCTCCGAGCGCTACGTCGACGAGCACGGCCTCTGGGACCAGGCGATCGAGATCGCCGGCCAGTCGATGGTCACCGACCTCTCCTCGACCTTCGCCGAGGACACCGACTGCATGAAGATCGTCGGCTCCGACATGTCGAAGCAGGCCGCCGACGAGGCCTACGAGGAGGCCGGCGTCGCCGCCGAGGAAGTCGACGTCTGCGAGCTGCACGACTGCTTCAGCGCCAACGAGCTGATCACCTACGAAGCGCTCGGCTTCGCGGCCGAGGGCGAGGGCCACAAGCTGGTCGAGGAAGAGGCGACCACCTACGGCGGCAAGGTCGTCGTCAACCCCTCCGGGCGGGCTGATCTCCAAGGGCCACCCGCTCGGCGCGACCGGGCTGGCGCAGTGCTCCGAGCTGACCTGGCAGCTGCGCGGCGAAGCCGACAAGCGCCAGGTCGAGGGCGCCAAGGTCGCGCTGCAGCACAACATCGGCCTCGGCGGCGCCGCCGTGGTCACCGTCTACAAGCCGGCCGCCTAGGGCCGCCGGAGGAGGAGGCGCACGATGGCGAAGGAGCGACAGCGCACTGACCGGCAAGGTCGTGGCGATCACCGGCGGTGCCCGCGGGATCGGCAAGGCGACGGCGACGGCGCTGGTCCGCAAGGGCTGCCGCGTCGCGATCGGCGACCTCGACCTGGCGCTCGCCGAAGCAGACCGCGGCGGGCCTGGGCGGCGGCACGGTCGCGCTGCCGCTCGACGTCACCGACCGCGCCTCCTTCGCCGCCTTCCTCGACGAGGCCGAGCGCCAGCTCGGCCCGCTCGACGTGATCGTCAACAACGCCGGGATCATGCCGGTGACGCCGTTCGTCGAGGAGAGCGAGGACTCGATCCACCGCCAGATCGACATCAACCTCCACGGCGTCATCGCCGGCACCCAGCTGGCGATCGAGCGGATGCGCCCGCGCGGCAGCGGCCACATCGTCAACATCGCCTCGCAGGCGGGCAAGGGCGGGCTTCCCGGGCATCGCCACCTACTCGGCCACCAAGCACGCCGTGGTCGGCCTCAGCGAGGCGGTGCGCGCCGAGCTGCGCGGCAGCGGCGTCGAGATCGCCTGCGTGATGCCGACCGTGGTCAACACCGAGCTGACCAGCGGCGTCGGCCAGCGCTGGGTCAAACCGGTCGAGGCCGAGGACGTCGCCAACGAGATCGTCGACGCGCTGGAAGTGCCGCGCTTCGACGTCTGGGTGCCGCGCGCCAACGGCGTCCTCTACAAGGTCATCGCCACTGCTGCCGCGCGGCGTGCGCGAGGCGCTCGGCCGCCTGATGAAGGTCGACAAGCTGATGACCGAGGTCGACCACGGCGCCCGCCGCGCCTACGAGGAGCGGGCGCGCACGCGAGCCTGCGGCCGGGGGTGGCGAGCGGCACGCAGCCCGCAGATCGAACGCGGAGCAGCGCGAGGCTGCGTAGTGACGACTCGACGCAGCCATGGGCCGAATCTACGACGCGACCTGGGGGAGGGCCTTCTCGGCGCTCTACGACCGCGGCCTGAAGGCGACCGAGGAGGCCGGTCTGCGGGAGATGCGCCGCGAGGCTGCTATCCGAGGCGAGCGGGCGGACGATCGATATCGGCGCCGGCACGGGGGTCAACCTCGAGTCTGTTCCCGAGCTGCGGTGACGGAGCTGGTCCTGGCCGAGCCCGACCCGCACATGCTGCAAGCAGCTGCGGCCCAAACTGGCGCGAGTCGGGCAGGGAGGCCGGTGGTCCAGGCGCCGGCCGAACAGCTGCCCTTCGAGGACGACAGCTTCGACACCGCCGTCTTCACCCTCGTCCTCTGCACGGTGCCCGATCCGCGCGCCGCGCTGGCCGAGGCGGCGCGGGTGCTGAAGCCCGGCGGCAGGCTGCTCTTCATCGAGCACGTGCGCGCCGAGGACCCGGGCCTGGCGCGCTGGCAGGACCGCCTCGAGAGGCCCTGGCGCTTCCTCGGCGACGGCTGCCACTGCAACCGCGACACGGTGGCGACGATCGAGGCCTCGCCGTTCGAGCTCGAGCGGGTCGAGCGCGGCAGCTGCCCAAGGCGCCGCCGATCGTCAGAGCCGCTGGTCCGCGGCGTCGCGACCCTGCCGCGTAGGGCGCCGTAACACGTTTCCCCTTGTTGGGGGACAGGGCGTTGCACCCGATGTCGCGCTCAGTCCGGATCTGTGCCGCCGAAGCGGTGCGCGAGCAGCGGCTGGGCAATCAGGCAGCCGGCGAGGATCATGAGCGAGACGACGACGAAGGAAAGGCCGAGATCATCGAGCGAATTTGCGTGGCCGGCAACCCGGTGCTCCACGCCGAGCAGGGCGACCGCGATCGCTAGCAGCCCGCAATACCGGCTCCCACCGTAAAGCCGAGCCATTCTTCGAATTCTTCACCGTGGCCCATGCGCGGCACTCAGCCAGACGACCTCGACCACATAGGCTGGCACGAAGATCGCGCCGATCGTGGCAAGGCTCTGCAGTAGCGCCGGCGATGCGGATGGAATTGAGCCAAGGAAGAAAGCCCCGCCGATACTCGCCACGGCGACCGAGAAAAGCGCCAACAGCAGACCACGCGTGATCGGCTCGACGACGGGGAGTTCCGGGCGCATCGCGGCAAGTCTATGACGTCGAGCCAGCCTTGCGCTCAGATCCAACGCACGATAATGGTGGTTATGTCTACTTACGACGAAGTGCAACGCGTTGAGGCCCTGCCAGGGCCACATAGCGTTGCACCTGGGCGTTAGCTGGCGTTTTCGATTGCGGATTCGATTTCGCCGGACGAACCGGGCGTGCCCAGGGTCTGCTTGCCGGTCGTGCCGGGGCCTTCGACGGCGAACGACGGCGTGCCGGTGAAACCGAGGCGTTCGGCTTCGGTCGTGGTGCTTTTGACCTCTGCCAGGACCTGAGGGCTCTTGCGGTCCTTGTTCCACTGGGCGATGTCGGGCACGCCGGCGCCCTTGGCGATCGCGGTGAGGAACTCGTCGGTGACGTAGCCGGAGTCCTCGGCGCCCTGGTTGCGGTAGAAGAGCTCGACGAAGTTCCAGCCGCGGCCCTGCTTGCCGGCGGCGATCGCCGCGGCGCCGGCGGGCGTCGATTCGGGCGCCGATGATCGTGAAGTTGCGGAAGTCGATCTTGGCTTCGCCGCCGCGCACCTGGCTTTCGATCACCGGCGGCAGGATTTCTTCGGAGAAGCCCTTGCAGACCGGGCACTGCAGGTCGCCGAACTCGAACAGCGTCACCTTGGCGCCGGGGTCGCCGAGGACCATGCCGTCCTGCGGGATGCCGCTCAGGCCCTGGTTCACGTCGGCGACGTCGCTCGATGTTGCTGCATCGCCGCCGCTGCTCTGGCTCTGGCTGATCGACGATCAGGACCACGACCGCGACGACGGCGAGGAAGCCGATCGCGCTCGCCAGCT
Organism: uncultured Solirubrobacterales bacterium; assembly: GCA_963778715.1. Lineage (GTDB taxonomy): Bacteria > Actinomycetota > Thermoleophilia > Solirubrobacterales > 70-9 > VRUE01. The sequence goes on along the minus strand of CAVZVK010000011.1, from coordinate 55,757 downwards.
GATCAGCCGCTCCGTCGCTCGCCGCGCCGGCTTGCTGCTCCGCAGCCGCTCCTCCCGGCGCGCCTCGCGGTCCTTCGCCGCTCATGACGGCCTCCCCACGTAGGCGAGCATGCGGATCGTGTTGACGGCGAAGAGCAGGGTCATCAGCACGGCGCTGGCGATGCACCACTGGCAGATCGCGTCGATCGTGAAAAGCTCGAGGTAGGTCAGGTAGAGGCTGAAGCCGAAGCCGACCAGAGCGAGCGCGAAGCCGGCCATGCGGGCGCCGTCGCCGCGCAGCAGTGCGCAGGCCAGGAGCAGCACGTAGCCGGCGATGCCGAAGACGGCGACGTTGACCCCGAGCAGGTGCGAGTAGGCGCTTTCTGCGACCGTCTGGCAGCCGTGGCCGCCGGCGATGCAGACGGGCGAGCCGCCGCCGGAGTCGGCGATCGCGATGTAGGTGGCGACGCCGATGCCAAAGGTAGCGAGGAAGGTGGCTATTCCACGCAATGTCCCCTCGACGGGTGCCTTCATCGATTCGGACGCTATTGGAAGCGCCTATGGGAAAGCTAATTCTGCGGCGAAGCCGGCGATCTCACGCGAGAGCCGGCCGCCCTGCCAGGCAAGCGGCGATTGTCCCTCGCTCCTCGCTGATCAGCTGGGCTCGCGGCAGGGCTTCGGCGTAGTCCTCGGCAATTGCGTACGGGTGGCCCGGATCGGCCCTGTCGTGGCTGGCGACGACCAGGGTTGGGACCTCCAGCCCCTCCAGGTCCGAAAGCGCCTCGAAGGGGCGCGAGCGCGGGACCTCGCGCAGGGCCTCGACCAGCGCCTCGAGGTGGCGCTGGCGCAGCATCCGCTCGCGAGTGAAGCGCAGCACCGAGTCGCGCCAGGCGGGGTCGATCCGCTGGTGGCGGTCGATGTAGGTGACGAAGCCGTCGATGCCGCCGTCGGCGAGGGCATCCGAGAGGCCGTCCCAGTACTCCAGCGAGGATGCCTCGATCGCCCCGTCGTAGGCCGGGCCGATCACGACCAGCCCGGCCAGGCGCTGCGGGTGCGCCAGCGCGTAGACACCGCGGTGTGCGCGCCCATCGAGTGCCCGGCGAGGATCGGCGGCCGCTCGCCGACCTGCTCCACAATCACGGCCTCCAGGTCCCCGACCAGCTCCGGGTATCCATAACCCTCCCCCGCCGGGGCGGGATCCGACTCGCCGTGGCCGCGGGCGTCGTAGGAGATCACCCTGAAGCCGCCCCGCTCCAGCCGGCGCGAGCCGTGGAGGACCGACCGCCGGGTCGCGGTGATCCCGTGGCAGAGCACGATCGGCGTCCCCTCCCCGGCAGCCTCCCCGCGGATCGCCGGGCCCTCCCCCGACGTGAAAGGCGCTGCCGCGCCGGGCATCAGTCCAGAGCGGCGACGGCCTGCTCGAGGTCGTCGACCGTCTGGAAGGTGCTGCCGGTGCGCGAGACGTGGCGGTAGCGGACGATCCCCTCGCCGTCGATGACGAAGATCGCGCGCAGGATGTAGCGGCCGCCTGGCGCGTCTTTCAGCTCGGTGAAGCGCGCCAGCGGCCCCAGCCAGCCGGTCACGCCGTAGCTCTTGCTGACGGCAAGGTCCTCGTCGGCCAGCAGCGGCACGTTCAGTTCCTGCTCTTCGACCCAGCGCTCGTGCGAGTCGACCGACTGTGGGGAGATGCCGATCACTTCGGCGTCGAGCTGGTCGATCCGGTCGCTGTTGTCGCGGTAGGAGCAGAACTGCTTCGTGCAGACGGTCGTCGCGTCGCCCGGGTAGAAGGCGAGGACGACGTTCTTGCCGCGGTGCTCGGAGAGCCTGAACGTCTTGCCGTCGCTGCCGGGCAGCTCGAAGTCCGGCGCCGCATCTCCTACGTCGACCTTGGCCATGGGCTCAGACTAGTGCAGCTAGCCTTTTTCGATCGTCATCTTTTCGATCAAGACCGTCTGCTTCGGCGTTCCTTCTGGTCTTCTGGCGTGCCAAGCTTTTCGATCCTGGTCGACGACGTCGTAGCCCTCGCTGACCTTGCCGACCAGGGCGTATTCGGGCGGCAAGCCGGCGTCGGCAGCGGTGACGACGTAGAACTGGCTGCCGGAGCGGACCCGGCGGCTCCGCTGAGCTCTTCGCCATCGCCACGACGCCTTTTGTGTAGGCGAGGTTCGCGGGTGGCTTCTCATCCACCGTGTAGCCAGGCCCGCCGATGCCGGTGCCGAGCGGGTCGCCGCCCTGGATCACGAAGCCGGGCACGATGCGGTGGAAGGTGAGGTCGTCGTAGAAGCCTTCTTCGACGAGGTAGGCGAAGGAGTTGGCCGTCTTCGGCGCTCGGCGTCGTGTCGAGGGCGATCTCGAAGGTGCCGCAGCTGGTGGCGACGACCGCGGTCAGCTTTTCGCCCTTCTTCACCGTCTGCTTCGGCGCCGAGAGCGTCACGTGCTTGGGCTTCGGTGCGTCCACCTTCTTGCAGCCGTTCGCACTGGCCGCCGTGGTCGTGGTCGAGTCACTGCCCCCGCCGCCGCAGCCGATCAGGATCGCCGCGACGACGCCGACCGCGATCAGCGCGAAGACGGCAAGGATGATCAAGCGGCGGTCGGTCCCCTCCTGCATCGGCCGGAAGCCTAGAGGATCGCTGCGCCGCGGCGGCAATTGCGATCATCGGCGCCGTGCACGACCCCGCCCTGACCCGCCTCGCCGCCGCGGTGCTTGATGTCCCGCGCGCCCGAACGGGCTTGGTCGTTGGCTGCGGCGAAGGAGAGCCGGTGCTCTTTCTCGCTCGCGAGTTCCCCTCGGCTCGCGTCCGCGGGGTCGATCCGTCCGCCGACCTCGTGCACGCAGCCAGCGCGCGGGTCGGCCTCGATCCCGAGGGCAGGGTTGCGTTCAGGCAGGCCAAGCGACAGGCGCTGCCCTTCCCCGACGAGTTCTTCGACCTCGTCGTGATCTTCGAAGGCCGCCCGGCGGCCAAGGAGGTCGCCCGCGTGCTGCGTCCAGGGGGGCGCCTGATCGTCTGACCGACGCCCCACCGACGCGGCCGCCCTGGTCGCCGGCGCCCGCGACCGCCTCTGGGCGAGGCGGCGGCACCTTCTCCCCCGCACTCGCCATTCAGGCTGCGGCCGCGGCTGCCGGGAATCGAGGGCATGCCGTTCACCCTGCTGGTCAATCCAGCCTCGGCGCACGGGCGCACGCTGAAGCTGCTGCCCCAAATCGAGCAGGAGCTCGACGAGCGGCGCATTCCCTTCCGGGTCGAGCGCACCCGCGGCTTGGAGGACGGCGTCGCCCGGGCGCTGCGGGCGGTGGAAGCCGACGAGGTGCCGGTCGTCGTCAGCGGCGACGGGCTGGTTGGCGCGATCGGCGGCGCGATGGCGGGGACGGAGACGCCGCTGGGCATCGTCCCCGGCGGGCGCGGCAACGACCTCGCCCGCGTGCTCGGCATCCCCGACGACCCGGCCGGCGCCGTCGCCGTCCTGGCCGGCGGAGAGACGCGGCGGATCGACGTCGGCGAGGCCAACGGCAAGCGCTTCCTCGGCATCGTCAGCGTCGGCTTCGACTCCGAGGCGAACCGGCTCGCCAACGAGACCGGCTTTCTGCACGGCAACCTCGTCTACGCCTACGCGGCCCTGCGCACCCTGGTCTCGCTGGAAGCCCGGCGGCTTCACCGTGCGGGTCGACGACGAGCGAATCCGCTTCAGCGGCTATTCGGTCTCCGTCGCCAACAGCCGCGCTTTCGGCGGCGGCATGTTCATCGCACCCGACGCCGAGCTCGACGACGGCGAGTTCGACATCGTCACCGTCGGCGAGGTCGGCAAGCTGCGCTTCGTGGGTAATCTGCCGAAGGTGTTCAAGGGCACCCACGTCGAGGAGGACGAGGTGCGCGTCTTCCGCGCCCCCCATCTGGAACTGAGCGCCAGCCGCCCTTTCCCCGTCTACGCCGACGGCGAGCACCTGACCGACCTGCCCGCCTCCCTGCGCGTCCTCCCCCGGGCGCTCAGCGTGCTCGTGCCGGCCGGCGCCGGGGCCTGAGTGCTGTTCGGCGCGAAGCTCGGCGCGGCGCGCGCGATCGGCGCCGCCAGCCGCGGCAGCGGGCGCGGCGGCGGCACGACCCTGCCCGGTCGCCTCCTGCTGCGGCTCCAGCCCGACGCGCTGCGCCGCCTCGGCGCGCGCCTGAGCGGCGGCACGACGCTGATCAGCGCCACCAACGGCAAGACGACGACGGCCGGGATGATCGCCGCCGCCCTCGCCGCCGCCGGCCGCAAGCCGGTCCACAACCGGGCCGGCTCGAACATGACCTGGGGCGTCGCCACGGCCCTGCTCGAGCAGCGTGGCGAGGAGGGCCTCTTCGAGGTCGACGAGGCCTGGCTCTCGCAGGTGACCGAGCAGCTCGACCCGCGCCTGATCGTGCTCGGCAACCTCTTCCGCGACCAGCTCGACCGCTACGGGGAGATGGAGGCTCTGGCCGACGAGCTGGGCGAAGACCGTCGCCGCGCGGACCGGCCGCACCCGCTTCGTGCTCAACGCCGACGACCCGGCGATCGCCGACCTCGGCCGCGACGAGGCCGGCGCCCAGCGCGAGGGCATCACCTACTTCGGCGTCGAGGACCGCTCCCAGGCGCTGCCCGAGCTGCAGCACGCCTTCGACGCCCACCACTGCCGCCGCTGCGGCCATCCCTACACCTACGAGCGCGCCTTCGTCGGCCACCTCGGCCACTACTCCTGCCCGCACTGCGGCGCCCGAGCGGCCCGCGCCCGACGGTCGCCGCGACGGCGATCGAGCTGCGCGGCATGGAGGGCTCGCGGGTGCTGATGCGCACGCCCGCCGGCGAGCTCGCCCTGGAGCTGCCGCTGCCCGGCCTCTACAACGTCTACAACGCCCTCGCCGCCGTCGCCGCGGCGCTGGAGCTCGGCGTCGAGGCGCCGCGGATCGCCGCTGCGCTGGCCGGGATGCGCGCCGCCTTCGGCCGGGTGGAGACGATCGACGTCGCCGGCAAGCTGCTCTCGATCCTGCTGATCAAGAACCCGGCCGGCGCCAACGAGGTCCTGCGCACGCTGCGCCTCGAGGCCGGCGAGGACGGGCTCGACCTCTGGATCGCGCTCAACGACGGGATCGCCGACGGCCGCGACGTCTCCTGGGTCTGGGACGCCGACTTCGAGCTGCTCGATGGCGCCGTGCGCCGGGTCGTCTGCACCGGCACGCGCGCGGCAGAGATGGCGGTGCGGCTGAAGTACGCCGGCTGGCCGGTCGAGAGGATCGCGGTCGAGCCCGGTATCGAGGCCTCGCTCGACGCGCGCGCTCGGCGGACGCGCCGGGGCGCCTCTTCGCCCTGCCCACCTACACGGCGCTGCTGGAGCTGCGCAAGCTGCTCGCCGATCGCGGCCTTGCCGAGGAGTTCTGGCGATGAACGAGGTGATCTGGCACGAAGTCGAGTGCGGCGGCTACACCGCCGACCTGCCGCTCTGGGAGGAGCTGGCCGAGCCTACGGTGCGGAGGAGCCGATCATGGAGCTCGGCTGCGGGACCGGCCGCGTCACGCTGCACCTGGCCCGGCGCGGCGCCTACCTGGTTATCGGCCTCGACCGCGACCCGGCGCTGGTCGAGGCGGTGTGGGAACGCGCGGCGAGGGAGCTCGCCGGAGACGCGAGTTCGCGCGATGTGCGCGAGTTCTCCTTCGCGACGCAGTTCAGGCTCGTCCTCGCGCCGATGCAGCTGATCCAGCTGCTGGCCGGCAGCGAGGAGCGGATCTCCTGCCTCGGCTGCACGCTCGACAACATGCTCCCCGGAGGCAAGGCAGCGCTTGCGATCGTCGAGGAGCATGCCGGCTGCGCCCGAGGGTGCGATGCCGCCGCTGCCGGACGTGCGCCAGATCGAAGGCTGGATCTACTCGAGCCTGCCGCTGGAGCCGCAGTGGTGGAAGGCAAGATCGTCCTGCGCCGGCTGCGCCAGACCGTCGACCCCGACGGCGAGATGAGCGAGGAGATGAGCGAGGTCGAGCTCTGCCTGCTCTCGGCGGAGGCGCTCGAGGAGGAGGCGCGCAGCGTCGGTTTTAAGCCGATCGGCCGTCGTCAGATCCCGGCGACCGATGCACACGTCGGCTCGACCGTCGTGCTGCTGGAGAAGGGGGCCTGATGGAGCTGCGCCTGCTTGCCCTCTATCCGGAGCAGATGAACATCTACGCCGACCGCGGCAACATCCTCTTCCTGCAGCGGCGCTGCGAGTGGCGGGGGATTGAGTTCCAGCACGCAGTCGCCGGCCCTGGCGAGGGCTTCGATCCCGGCGCCCACGACCTGATTTACCTCGGCGGCGGCCAGGATCGCGACCAGCGTGCAGTCGCGGCCGACATGGTCGAGAGCAAGCGGGGGGCGCTGGCGTCCGCGGTCGCGGACGGTGCCGTCGTGCTCGCCGTCTGCGGCGGCTACCAGCTGCTCGGGCACAGCTACCAGCTCGACGACGAGCGGCTGCCCGGTCTGAGCCTGGTCGACCTGGAGACCGTGCGCAAGCCGGGGCCGCGGCTAATCGGCAACGTCGCGATCGAGGTCGACCTCGGCACCGGGACCGAGACCCTGGCCGGCTTCGAGAACCACGGTGGCCGGACATATCTGGGCGCCGGCGAGAAGCCGCTCGGCCGGGTGCTCGAGGGGAGCGGCAATAACGGCGAGGACGGTTTCGAGGGCGTGCGTCGCGACAACCTGATCGGCACCTACCTGCACGGGCCGCTACTGCCCAAGAACGCCTGGCTCGCCGACCGCCTGCTTGCGCTTGCGCTCGAGCGTCGCTACGGCACCCCGCCCCAGCTCGCGCCTCTCGATGACTCTCTCGAGGTCGCTGCGCACGAGTCGGCACGCCGGCAGCGGAATAAGCCCGATAGCCGGTCAATTCCAGGAGCTAAGCGCGCAGATCTGCCACGGCCACCGACGCATCCGTCGGCTCGCCGCCGTCGCTCGAGGGATCTTCAGCGGCCGCTGGAGCCGAAGCCGCCGTCGCCGCGGAGTGAATCCGCCAGCGCCGCCGTCCTCGACCGGCTCGGCGTAGGGCGATCGGGGCGCAATCACCAGCTGCGCGATCCGGTCGCCCGGCTCGACCCGGAAGGTCTCGGCCGGGTCGGTGTTGAGCAGCAGCACCCGATCTCGCCGCGATATCCGGCGTCGATCAGCCCGGGGCTGTTGACCAGGGCGATCCCGTGCTTCTTCGCCAGGCCCGACCGTGGCAGCACCAGGCCCGCATGTCCCGGCGGGATCTCGACCGCCATCCCGGTCCCGACGCTCCACCGCTCCCCCGGACCGATATGCGCCGCCTCGCAGGCGTAGAGATCCAGGCCGGCGTCGCCCTCGTGCGCCCGGCTGGGCAGCACGGCCTCGTCCTTCAGCCTGGCGATCGGCAGCTCCACGGCGGCGAAGCCAGACGACCGCGAGAGTCCTCGAAGCGGTGCAGCTCGGCGACCGGGACCCTGGCACGGACCAGCACGCCGTCGTCGCGGTCGGTGCGGTCGAGGTCTCCGGCGATCTCGTGCAGCTCGTGCAGGCGGGCGCCCTCGGCGTAGGGGATCAGCAGCTCGACCTCGGCCAGCGTGTCCTCGAAGGCCGCCTCGATCCGCTCGCGCAGATCGTCGAGCCCCTCGCCGTCGAGGGCCGAGACCAGCACCCCGTCGGGTGGCGCAGCAGCACCTCGGCCCGCTCCTCCTCGTCGAGCAGGTCGGCCTTGTTGAGGACGAGCAGGCGCGGCTTGTCGCCGGCGCCGATCTCCTCCAGCACCTCGTCGACCGCCTGCATGTCGGCCAGCCGCCGCTCCTCCGGCGCCGCCGCGTCGACGACGTGCAGGATCAGGTCGGCGAGCACGGTCTCCTCCAGGGTCGCCTTGAAGGCCTCGACCAGCTGGTGGGGCAGCTTCTCGATGAAGCCGACGGTGTCGGTCAGCAGGTAGTCGCGGCCGGAGAGCTCGACGCTGCGCGTGGTCGGGTCGAGCGTGTGGAAGAGCCTGTCCCCGACCCCGACCTCGGCCCCGGTCAGCGCGTTGAGCAGGGTCGACTTGCCGGCGTTGGTGTAGCCGGCGAGGGCGACCCGGGGCAGCGAGGAGCGCTCGCGCTGGGCCCGCATCACGCCGCGGTTGCGCTCGAGCCGCGTCGAGGCGCCGGCGCAGCGCGGCGATGCGGTCGCGGGCGAGGCGGCGGTCGGTCTCGATCTGGCTCTCGCCCGGGCCCCTGGTGCCGATCGCCGCCGCCGAGCCGCTCGAGGTGGGTCCACAGGCCCCGCATGCGGGCCAGGTTGTATTCGAGCTGGGCGAGCTCGACCTGCAGCTTGCCCTCGGCCGAGTGGGCGTGGTCGGCGAAGATGTCGAGGATCACCGCGGTGCGGTCGATCACCGGCACCCCGAGCGCCGCCTCGAGGTTGCGCTCCTGGCGCGGCGCCAGCTCGTCGTCGCAGGCGACGAGGTTGGCGTCGCAGGCGGCGATCTCGGCCTTCAGCTCGGCCAGGCTTGCCGCGGCCGAAGTAGCGGTCGGGGTCGGGCTGCTCGCGCTGCTGCACCGCCTCGCCGGCGGTGGCGACCCCGGCCGTGCGCAGCAGCTCCTTCAGCTCGGCAAGCGGATCGCCCTGCTCGCGGCCGCTGGACGACGCCGATCGCCAGCGCCCGCTGGCGGGCGCGCGGGTTGGAGACGCCGGCGCCGTCCGGCCGCGTACCTGGTCTGCCCGTTGCGCCCGTTTCTAGATCTCTGCACTCGACTCGATTGTAGGCATCGCGAGCGCTGTTCCGCATACGGCCGCGATAAGGGCTTAGCTCGCCGTGAAGGTCTTCGTGACGGGTGGGACGGGGTTCATCGGCGGCGAGGTCGTGCGCCAGCTGCGCGCGCGCGGCGACGAGGTCGCCTGCTTGGTCCGCAGCCCGGAGAAGGCGGCGAAGCTGACCGAGCTGGGCTGCGAGCTCGTCGCGGGCGACCTCGGCGACGAGGCGGCGCTGCGCGCAGGGCATGGAGGGCTGCGACGGGGTCGTCCACGCCGCGGCGATGTACGAGGTCGGGATCCCGGCCAAGCAGCACCCGGCGATGTACGAGGCCAACGTCGCCGGCACCGAGCACGTGCTGCGCGCGGCACTGGAGGCAAGGTGCCAAGATCGTCTACGTCTCCACCGTCGGCATCTTCGGCAACACGCACGGCAAGGTCGTCGACGAGAGCTACGAGCACCCCGGCAAGGAGTTCACCTCCTACTACGAGGAGACCAAGCTGGAGGCGCACCGGATCGCCAAGCGGATGATGGCCGAGGAGGACCTGCCCTGCGTGATCGTCCAGCCCGGCGGCGTCTACGGGCCCGGCGACACCTCGCAGGTTGCCGACCTGCTGGAGGAATTCTTCGCCGGCAAGCTGCCGCTGCTGCCCTTCCCGGAGCTGGGCATCTGCCTCAGCCCACGTCGAGGACATCGCCGCCGGCATCCTCCTCGCCCTCGACAAGGGCAAGGTCGGCGAGACCTACGTGATCAGCGGGCCGGCGACGACGATGCGCGAGGCGATCGAGACCGTCGCCGGCCTCAGCGGCCGCAAGGCGCCGAAGCGCGCGATGCCGACCGCGCTGATGAAGGCGATGACGCCGATCGGGCCGCTGGTCGGCAAGCTGATGGGCCAGCCGCCGAACCTGCGCGAGCTGATCTCTTCGGCCGACGGCGTCACCTTCTGGGCCAGCCATGAGAAGGCGGGCCGTGAGCTTGGTTACTCGCCGCGGGGTATGGAAGAGGGGATGCGGCAGACGCTTGAAGGGGATGAGCGGTTCCCGGAACCGGTTGCTTGAGGGAGTCGGGGGAGGGTCTCCCGGAGCAACAGCGGGGAGGCTCCGGGAGACCCTCCCCCGACTCCCCTAGGCTGCCGCGATGCGCGTAATCGACGTGATGCATCTCGGGCGGCCGCATGTGATCGGCTGCTGGGAGGTCGACGGAGCGCTTGTCGATCCCGGGCCGCGAGTCCTCGATGGAGACGCTGTTGGCGGCGCTCGGTGGCGAGCAGCCGCGGGCGCTGCTGCTTACCCACATCCACCTCGATCACGCGGCGGCGACTGGGGCGCTGGTGCGGCGCTGGCCGGATCTCGAGGTCTATGTCCACGAGCGCGGCGCACCGCACCTGATCGATCCCTCGAAGCTATTGGCCAGCGCCGAGCGGCTCTACGGGGAGCGCGATGGAGGAGTTGTGGGGCGAGATCGTGCCGGTGCCGGAGGCCAACGTGAAGCCGCTGGCTGGCGGCGAGGACGTGCTGGGGATGCGGGTCGCCTATACGCCTGGGCACGCCTCCCACCATGTCTGCTACTTCCACGAGGAGAGCGGCACCGCCTTCGTCGGCGACGTCGCCGCGGTCCGAATCCCGCCCGGCGACCTGATCGTCCCCCCTACCCCGCCGCCGGACATCGACATCGAGACCTGGCTCGACTCGATCGCGATCGTCGAGTCCTGGCGCCCCGAGCGCCTGGCGCTCACCCACTTCGGCCAGGTGGACGACCCGATCGAGCACCTGGAGAAGGTGCGGGTCCGCCTGCGCGAGGAGGCTGAGCGTCGCCCGTGACCTCTCCGAGGCCGACTACGAGCGCCACCATCGCGAGCTCGTGGTCGAGAGCGTCGGCCCCGAGACGGCCGAGGAGCTGATCCAGTGCGTCCCGCCCCAGTACCAGTGGCGCGGCCTCGACCGCTACTGGCGCAAGCGCGCCGAGCGCGAAGCGGCTGCCTAGCCTCAGGCGGAGTCGGCGGCGGCCCGTTGGACTTCGTCGGTCGTCTCGTTGACGACTGCCGCGATCCGGTCGATGACCGGCGCCTCCTGCCAGCCTCCGGGCAGGCCTTGGCGCGCCAGCTCCGACGACGCTGAGACCCTCTCGATGACCTCACCGATGCGCCTTCGGACACCGCGCGGAGGTATTTCCAGATCGGCCGCGAGGCGATCGAGATGTCGACCTCGAATCCTTTCTGGGCGGTACTCGCCGCCGTATTTCATCGCCATCTTGCGATTGAAGCGCCGCCCGTACGCCCGGGTGGAAAGCAAGTCATAGAGAGGGGCCAGTCGCGGCGATTCTCTCCCTCGAGCAGCAAGGAGTAGTTCTTGCTGTGGGCGTCGGCGTTGCCGATCAGCAGGTTGAAGATAAGGGCATCGAGAAAGGCGAATAGATCGGCTCCTGGGGAGCCGGAGTGTGAGCGAATTAGCGTCGCGCATTCGGCAACACCAGGACCGCCGTGCGCCTGGTACTTCTCTCCGGATACAGCCAGCCGCTTGGCAGAAGTCCTCCTGGTGGATGCGGTGGACCGTTTCGGTGCCGTCGACCCGATACGGTCATAACGACCGCACGAGCAAGCCTTCGGACTCGCCGGCGGCGATCGGCATCGCCTCGGCGGCGGATAGTCCCGCAGCCGAGGCCAGGGCCATGCAATATGCCTCGTTGGCGACCATGCCGTCGATCGGAGGCCAGGGGAACCTTGACGATGTGCGTGCTGGGAGGCCTCCCGCGGGTGATCCCAACTCGGTCCCCCTGCCAGAGAACGGGCAGCTTGTCCTGCGAGCCGGCCAGCGAGAGCCGAACGCCTTCGTCGTCCTCGCCAGGGTCTTGCCAGAAGGGGGCGTTCGGGTAGTTCGGCCAGCAGTATTCCCGAGCTGGCGCTCGTCGAGCCACTCTGGAGGTGGCGCATCCAGAAACGGTGGCGACTCTCCCTCCGCGGCAAGCGAAATCGCCCCGGCGCACTCTCCGCCTATCTCTGCAAGCACCGAGAACACGTTCCCGGCCGAGACGTGGAAGCGGCGGGCGATCGACTTGAGGAACTCACCTTCGGGCAGCAGGCCGGAGAAGAACGGCCGGCACTCGTCGTCCTCGTATGGCTCACTGCGGACGGGGAGAGCGACGGAGCGACGAGCTGGCAGGCCTTGCTCCGAGCCGCTCCAGCCGAGGTAGACGTCGAAGCGTCATCGCTGCTCCAGGTACCAGTTGAGGCCCAGGGCGGCGAGAACACGCTGAATGCCGGCCAGCTGCGCGGTCTCCTTGCCGTTCTCGAGTTCGCTGACGAACCGCAGCGTGACCCCCGATACGTCGGCGAGCTCTGTCTGGGTCAGGCCTTGCGCGGTCCTGCGGGCGCGGATCTGCTCTCCGAGTTCCTCTGCGGTGCGTATTGGCTGGCGATCCATTTTCCCGTTCGGGTAAATATAGCCTGCCTCGGACCGAAAAGAGGCCAGATTTTCCCGTTCGGGAAAATTACGTCAGTTTGACTCGATTTCGTGTCTCTTTTTCCGTTCGGGAAGATCGACGAGGGTCAAGCCAGGTACTTGCGCATCCGCTCGACCGCCTCGGAGATGCGGTCATCGGGCGTGGTCAGCGAGATGCGGAAGAAGCCCTCGCCGCTCGGCCCGTACATCGAGCCCGGCGAGACGACCACGGCGGCCTCTTCGAGCACCAGCTCGGCGAAGGAGGTCGAGGTGTGGCCCTCGGGGACGGGCGCCCAGACGTAGATCGTGCCCTTCGGCGGTGCTGACCTCGACGCCGATCTCGCGCAGGGCGTCGACGACGAGGTCGCGGCGGCGGGTGTAGGTCTCGTTCATCCGCTGCAGCGGCCCGGCCGGGCCCTGCAGGGCGGCGACGCCGGCCATCTGCACGGCCTCGAAGAGGCCCGAGTCGACGTTGGTCTTCAGCCGCCAGTAGGTCTGCACCGCCTCGGCGTTGCCGAGGATCGCGGCGCAGCGCCAGCCGGTCATGTTGAAGCCCTTGGAGAGCGAGAAGACCTCGACGCCGACCTCCTTGGCCCCGGGCGTGGCGAGGAAGCTGGGCGCGACGTAGCCGTCGTAGGTGGTCTCCGAGTAGGCGTTGTCGTGGACGACGAGGATCTCGTGCTCGCGGGCGAAGGAGACGACCATCTCGAAGAAGCCCTCGGGGACGACGGCGCCGGTCGGGTTGTTGGGGTAGTTGAGGAACATCAGCCGCGCCTTGGCCGCGACGTCGGCGGGCACCGCGCTGAGGTCGGGGGCAAAGCCCAGCTCGGGCACCAGCGGCAGCAGCTCCGCCGTCGCCCCGGCGAGGATCGGGCCGCCGGTGTAGACCGGGTAGCCGGGGTCGGAGGCGAGGGCGACGCCGCCGGGGTCGAGGAAGGCGAAGCAGAGGTTGTAGATGCACTCCTTGGCGCCGATCGCCGGGATCACCTCGCTTTCGGGGTCGATCTCGACCCCGAAGCGGCGGTCGTAGAACTCGGCGAAGGCCTCGCGGAACTCGGCCCGGCCGCGGTTGCTCGGGTACTTCTGGTTGCCGGGCTCGGCCACCGCCTCCTGCATCGCCGAGACGATGTGCGGGTAGGTCGGTTCGTCGGGGTCGCCGATGCCGAGGCTGATCACGTCGATGCCGGCGGCGCGCTTGTCGGCGATCGTCCGCTCCAGCTCCTGGAACTTGTAGGGAGGCATCGCCTCCAGCCGCTTGGACGGGTCCGAGATCGCCATCGGCGCGGAAATCTAGCCGTCCAGCCCGGCAAGCGCGGCGAGCAGCTCCGCCGAGAGCTCCCCGGAGCAGATCGGCTCGGCCCAGCCGCTCAGCGTTACGTCCAGATCGGGCGAGATCTCGACCTCGAGCTCGCCGCCGTCGAGCTCGACCGTGATCGGGCTCGGCGCGCCGCGCAGGAAGGCGGTCACGGCGGCGCCGCTGGCGCCGGTGCCCGGAGGAGAGCGTCTCCCCCACCCCGCGCTCGAAGATCCGCGCCCGCACCCGGCTGCCGTCGACGCGGAAGAACGAGACGTTGGTGCGGTTCGGGAAGAGCTCGTGACCTTCGATCGGCGGCCCGATCTCGCCGAGGTCGAGCTCCTCCAGCTCGTCGCCGACCTCGATCGCGCACTGCGGGTTGCCGATCGAGACGTGCTGGAAGTCCCAGTCGCCGCCCGGCGGCGCTGAGCGTCCCGCGCCATCGGGCCCCCCGAGGGGAAGTCCTTCGAGGTCGTCGAGGCCCGTCCCATCTCGACCGAGCAGGTGCGCTCCGAGGTGATCGTCGGCGTGACGGGCCCGGCGGCGGTGAGGATCGTGAAGCGTCTCGCGTCGGTCCAGCCGTGCCGGCGCAGGTAGAGGATCGCCTCCCGCGCCCCGTTGCCGGAGAGCTCCGCCTCGGAGCCGTCGGGGTTGAAGATCCGCAGCTCGGCGACCTAGGCCGGGATCGTCGCTGCGCGACAGCAGCAGCACGCCGTCGGAGCCGATCCCGAAGTGCGGATCGCAGAGCCGCTGCACCCGGCCGCGGTCAGCTCCCAGGGAAGCGCCGTCTGCCTCGACGATCAGGTAGTCGTTGCCCAGCGCCTGCCACTTCTCGAATCGCATCGGCAGCCGGGCAGCCTACGGATTCGAGCCGCATGCGGCGAACGCGATCAGATCGGCTGGCGATCGGCGGCGCTCGGTCGCGACGCCGTGCGGTCGATCCGGTGGACGTCCGGCATCTTGCGCATCCAGGTGAGCTGGCGGCGGGCGTAGTTGCGGGAGCGCTGCTGCATCGCTCCAGGTCGCCGCTCAGCACCTCGTCGAAGCCCAGCGCCTTGCGGGCGGTTCGGGACGGCCCGGCCTCTTCGGCTCGCAGCACCTCGTCCCGTGCCCGCGGCGCCGAAGATCGCCTCGGTGCGCGCGTCGATCCGCTCGTAGAGCTGAGCTCGATCCATGTCGAGACCGAAGATCGTCGTCGGGTGCCGCGTCTCGGGCGACCAGAGCTCCGAGTCCTCGGTTTCCGGCGGCACCTTGACCAGCGACAGCTCGGCCAGCGCCGCGCGCAGGTAGAGCCCCGTCCCCCCCACCACGATCGGCCGCCGCCCCGCCTCCAACGCCGCATCGATCTCCGCATGCGCCAGCGGCATGTAATCGCCAACCGAGAACGGCTGTGTGACCGGCACAAAGCCGACCAGCCGATGCTCCAGCGTCTCCTGCTGCTCAGCGCTCGCGACCCCGGTAAGCGTCTCGAGCCCCTCATACACCTGCAGCGCATCGCAGGAGATCGCGACCGGGATCCTCCCCCCGCTCCCGCAGCATCTCCGCCAGAGCGACGGCGACGCCGGTCTTCCCGACCCCGGTCGGGCCGAATATCGCGATACGTCACCGAGGGACACCTAGGCGGAGCGGCTGAGAAGCCTCTCGGTCCCCATCCAGGCGTCTGTGAGGTGGCCGCACCCGACGATCTCGACGCCGACGCAGCTCTCCCGGGCTCCGCCGTCCCTTCGAAGTTGACCGCCTTGTTGTGCCGCGTCCGCCCCCGCAGCCGCGTCTCGTCGGTCCGACTCGTCCCTTCGACCAGCACCTCCATCTCACGGCCGACGAACCGCTGGCTCTGCTCGGTCGCTCGGCGTTGCACCAGCTCGACCAGCCGCTCCATCCGCTCGACCTTGACCGGATGCGGAACCTGCTCGCCCATCTCGGCCGCCTCGGTTTCCCGCCGCGGCGAGAAGACGAAGGTGAAGGCGCTGTCGTAGCCGACCTCGTCGACAATTTCGAGCGTCTGCACGAAGTCCTCCTCAGTCTCACCGGGGAAGCCGACGATGATGTCGGTCGTGATCGCGCAATCGGGAACGTGCTCGCGGATCAGCGAGACCCGGTCCATGTAGCGCTGGCGGTCGTAGGTGCGGCGCATCCGTTTGAGCACGGCGCTGGAGCCCGATTGCAGCGGCAGGTGGATGTGCTCGCAGACCGAGGGCAGTTCGGCGTGGGCGCGGATCACGTCCTCCTTCATGTCCTTCGGGTGCGGGCTGGTGTAGCGGATGCGATCGATCCCCTCGACCGCATCCACCCGCGCCGAGCAGCTCGGCAAAGCCGATTCGCGACTCCTTCGGCAGGTCGCGCCCGTAGCTGTTGACGTTCTGGCCGAGCAGGGTCAGCTCGCGGACGCCGTCGTCGGCGAGCGCCTCGGCCTCGACGCAGCAGCTCATCCGGATCGCGGCTGACCTCGCGCCCTCGGGTCGAAGGCACGATGCAGTAGGCGCAGTTGCAGTTGCAGCCCTGGGAGACCTGCAGCCAGCCCTGGAACTCGCGCAGACGCCGGGTCGGCAGGTGGCCGGAGAAGTCCTCGAACTCGAAGTAGCCCTGGGCGCTGAGCGAGTCGGAGTTGAGGAACTCGGCCAGCTTGTGGATCTGCCCCGGGCCGAAGGCGACGTCGACGAAGGGGAAGCGCTGGAAGACCTCGTCCTTGACCGATTGGGCCCAGCAGCCGCCAACTCCGACCACCCGATCGGGGAATTCGGACTTGAGCCGCTTGGCCTCGCCCAGGTGGGCGATGAAGCGGTTGTCGGCCGACTCGCGGATCGAGCAGGTGTTGAAGAGGATCAGGTCGGCGCCGTCACGGTCGGGCGCCTCCTCGTAGCCCAGCGACTCGAGCATGCCCTGCATACGCTCGGAATCGTGCACGTTCATCTGACAGCCGAACGTGGTGACGTGGTACCGCCTGCCGCTGCTCATACGGCGAGGTTAGCGAGCCAGCAGTGCTATTTGACTGTGAGAGTTCCTTCCATGCCAGCTTCGGCATGACCAGGCACGGTGCAGAGGAAGTTGTAGGTGCCGGGCGCGAGATCGGCGCTGACCGATGTCTTGCCTTCGGCGAGCGTTTCGGAGACGGCGATTTCCTTGCCGTCCTGCTCGATCGCGACGTTGTGTTCGAGCGCCGACGGGTTGTTGAAGTCGATCGTGACTTTGCCCGGCTTGCTGGTCAGGCTGGTCGTGTCGAAGGCGAGCTTGCTCGGCGAGGCGGCGAGCTGCAGGGTTCCACCCGGGCCCTCTTTGGCACCCGACTTGGCTTTGGGAGCGGGCGCCTTTTCGCTTTCGGCTTCGACCGGAGAGGCCTCCTCTTTGGTGATCTCTTCGTTCGCGCTCGAGAGCTCCGCGGCCTTGGCCTCCTCCTCGTCCCGGGCGTGAAGCACCGCCAAGGTGGTGGTCACCCCGATCAAGGCCACAAAGCCAAGCGCGACGATCGGCGCGGCTTTGCCCGGAAAGCCCTTGATCCGCAGGCCGGCGAAGCTGACCAGCACGGCAGAGACCGCAAGCAGGCCCCCGCAGACGTAGAAGAGATCACCGTTGCTCATGCGGCCGGAATCCTATCCAGTGAAGCGCAGGCGCCGTCAGGCAGCCTGCGCTTCCGCAACCGGGGGTGCCTCTGGCTCGGGAGCTGCTGGTGCGCCCTCGGCGCCGATGCCGAGCGCGGTGCGGATCTTGTCCTCGATCTCGCTGGCGATCTCGGGGTTCTCGGCGAGGAACTGCTTGGCGTTGTTGCGGCCCTGGCCGAGCCTGGTCTCGCCGTAGGAGAAGAACGCCCCCGACTTGCTGACCATGTTGTGCTCGATGCCGAAGTCGAGCAGCTCGCCTTCGCGCGAGATGCCCTGGCCGTACTCGATCTCGAACTCGGCCTGGCGGAAGGGCGCCGCGCACTTGTTCTTGACGACTTTGACCCGCACCCGGTTGCCGACCGCCTCGGTGCCGTCCTTGAGCGTCTCGATGCGGCGGATGTCGAGTCGCTGCGAGGAATAGAACTTGAGCGCCCGACCGCCAGGCTGGGTCTCCGGCGAGCCGAACTGGACGCCGACCTTTTCGCGGATCTGGTTGGTGAAGACGCAGACCGTGTTGGTGCGGTTGAGGTTGCCGGCGAGCTTGCGCATCGCCTGCGACATCAGCCGCGCCTGCAGGCCGACCGTGGTGTCGCCGATCTGGCCGTCGAGCTCGGCCTTCGGCGTCAGCGCCGCGACCGAGTCGATCGCGACCACGTCGACCGCTGCTGAGGCGATCAGGCGGTCGGCGATCTGCAGCGCCTGCTCGCCGTAGTCGGGCTGGGAGACGAGCAGCTCGTCGGTGTCGACGCCGATCGCCCGCGCGTAGATCGGGTCCATCGCGTGCTCGGTGTCGATGAAGACGCAGACCCCGCCCTTGGCCTGGGCCTCGGCGATGATGTGGTAGATCAGCGTCGTCTTGCCCGAGGACTCCGGGCCGAAGATCTCGACGATGCGGCCGCGCGGCACGCCGCCGATCCCAAGCGCCAGGTCGAGCGCTACGGCGCCGGTCGGAATCGCTTCGACCGGCAGCTTGCTGTCGGCGCCGAGCCGCATCAGCGAGCCCGCCCCGAAGTCGCGCTCGATCTGGGTTACCGCCGCCTCGAGGGCCGCGTCCTTTGCCTTGGCTTCCTTCGCCGAGACATCGTTCAAAGGCGTCTTCTTATCTGCCATCTCTTCTTTCACCTCACTGCCGCCCGTCTTCGGACAGCTCGACTTGCGCCAGCGGGATGTATTGCGCACCCTGCGGCTGGAGTTCAGAACGGTAGAGCGTCACTCGGACGCAACGAGCGGGCTTTAAGAGCGCCCGCGGCAATGCTCCGGGTGGCTTCTCCACCGGCCGCGGGCGCTTGCTTCCACGCCCAGCGGACTTGACTCTGGCCACGGTCAGATGGGGCCAGAAGGCTCGCTTCTCAGGCTTGTAGAGCCGCTCTGCGACGAGCTTACGCTCCAGCTCGGCCTGCAAGGCGACGGCACCGGGCGACTCGGCGGGGAGGGCGAAGAGCCGCGCCCGACGCAGCGAGGGCTTGGCCACGGGATCGCCGAGCTGGACCTGTGGCGCCCGAGCCTCCAGGCTGCCGACGATCTCGGCCAGGCGTCTCGATCTCCCGCTCGGGCAGGTAGCCGAGGAAGGCCAGGGTGACGTGGAGGAACTCGGTCGGCACCACCCGCAGCGCCGGGTCGCGCAAGCTCCCGCTTCCCCCAGTCCGCGATCCCCTCGCGCAGCGCCTCGGGAAGGTCCAGGGCGACGAACAGTCGCGCCCGCGGGCTCTTCAGTCTCTCCTTCGCCATCGCCGACCACGCTAGGGGACCGCGACGCGCGGAACAACGCGCGGGTGTGACGAATGCGAGCCGGTTTGCCCTACAGAGGCGCTTCCTCGTCGCCAAGCAGGATGCGCAGCAGGTGCATTCCGACCAGGGCGGAGCGCTCGCGGATGTCGGCGCGGCCGCCGGGGATGACCGGCTCGCGGGCGATCGCGGTGCCGTCGGCGAGGCGGGCGTTGAAGCAGACGTAGCCGACCGGCTTCTCCTCGCTGCCGCCCTCGGGGCCGGCGATGCCGGTGACCGAGACCGCCACGTCGGCCCCGAAGCGCTCCAGCGCGCCGAGGGCCATCGCCTCGGCCACGTCAGGTGAGACGGCGCCCTTGGCCTCGATCAGGGCGGGGTCGACGCCGAGCAGGCTGGCCTTGGCCTCGTTGGAATAGGAGACGACGCCACCGGCGAAGTAGGCGGAGGCGCCCGGCAGGTTGGTGATCCGTGCCGCGAGCAGGCCCCCGCTGCAGGACTCTGCCAGGCCCAGGCGGCGTCCGCGCAGCAGCTGCGCCACCTGCGAGTCGATCGTCTCGCCGTCTAGGCTGAAGAGGTGGCGGGGATGGCGGTCGGCGAGGCCGGTCCGCACCGCCTCGGCTGTCCCCACCGCTTCGTCGCGGTAGCGGACGTCGATCTCGATCTCGCCGCGGCGCAGGCAGGTGGTGATCTCGACCTCGGGCAGGGCGACTCCCCCCTCCTCGATCTCGCGCAGGCTCTTGGCGATCTCCGACTCGGGCACGCCGAACATTCGCAGCGTGTAGCCGTGCAGCGGCGAGGCGCGCTCGAGCAGTTGGCGCAGCGGCTCACTCTCCAGCGCCGCCGGCCACATCGGCTGCAGCTCGCGCGGCGGGCCCGGGAGAACCACCACGACGCGGCCGTCGGCCGGCACGACCAGGCCGGGAGCGGTGCCGACCGGGTCGAGTGCGATCGCGCCCTCGGGGATCATCGCCTGCTTGCGGTTGGCCTCGCGCACGGCCTCTTCGTCGAAGTCGAAGCGGCGGGCGAAGTTGCGCAGGATTGTCGCGATCTTCTCCTCGGTCTCCTCGTCGAGGACGAGCTCGCACCCGGCGAAGCGAGCGACGACCTCGGCGGTGAGGTCGTCGGCGGTGGGGCCGAGCCCACCTGAGGTGACGACCAGGTCCATCCCCTCGCTCGCCATGAAGCGCAGCGCCGCCTCGAGGTCGTCCGGGCGGTCGCCGACGACGAGGATGTGGGCGACGTCGACCCCGAGCTCGGCCAGGCGTTCGGAGATCCAAGGGCCGTTGCGATCGGCGATCCGCCCGGTCAGGACCTCGGTCCCGGTGACGACTATCCCCGCCCGCACCTCGCTCATGCGCAGGTCGGCCGTTCCGTTTCGCTCAGTTCCGTCAGCGTGCCTGCGGGGCCGATCGAGTACCCGATCGGGCTGGACGTCGCGGGTATGTCAGCTTCGCTGCCGTCGACCATCATCGAGACCTCCCCGTTGCCGAAGGAGACGGTGAAGCTACCGGAGCGGAACGGACCAGCCTGCGTTCCCGCTTCGAGGATCTGCCCGTCGACCAGAGGCCGCCCGCCGGCGCTGAGCAGGCAGACCCAGACTTCGGCGCTTGCCGTCAGCTGGAGGGAGACCCCGTGCGGCGCCGGCTGTGCCTGTCCTTCCGGCTTGCCATCGGCGCGCTGCCCGTGTTCGCGCTGTTGCGGCTGCTTGGCCACCCCGCCACCGTCGGAGCCGGGAAGAAGGGCGATGACGGCGGCGGCTATGAGTACCGCGCCGGTGGCGCCTGCGAGCCAGCCAAGGCGGCGGTCCCAGCTTGGCTTCTGGCCGCTGCTCGGATGAGGAGGCGCCGCGCCCGGCGCCACGGCGGCGCTGTCAGACGCCTTTCCTTCCACACTGCCCCGGTAGTCCTCTGCCAGCCGATCGCCGTCGAGGCCGAGGAAGTTGGCGTAGGTGCGGATGAAGCCGCGCGTGTAGACGCCGCCCGGCAGCACGTCCCAGTCTTCAGCCTCGATCGCCCGCAGATAGCGCAGGCGGATCCGTGTCGCGGCTTCGACCTCGGAAAGCTCGACCTTGCGGCGGTTTCGCGCCTGGCGAAGGATGTCGCCGACATGGCTGTCCATGCAGCCATTGTCCTCCCCGGGGCTACTCGGGCAAAGCGCTGGAGGGCTCGGGCTCGGCTGGGACCTCGCCGCCGCCCGTGAGCCTGGCCAGGTCGGCCTGGGTGACCAGGACCTGGCGCGGCTTGGAGCCTTCGTAGCCGGAGATCACGCCGCGGCGCTCGAGCATGTCGACGAGGCGACCGGCTCGCGTGTAGCCAACTCGCAGGCGCCGCTGGATCATCGAGACGGAGGCGGTTTCGGTCTCGACCACGACGCGGATCGCCTCGTCGAGCAGGTCGTCTGAGTCGGGGTCGTAGTCGCCCTCGGCTTCGACGCCCTTCTCCTCGACCACCTCGAGCAGCTCGGCCTCGAATTCGGGTTCGCCCTGCTTGGCCCAGTGCTTGGTGATGCGGGCGATCTCCTCCTCGGTGACGAAGGCGCCCTGGATCCGCTGCAGCTTCGAGGTGCCGGCGCCGCGGAAGAGCATGTCGCCCTGGCCCAGCAGCGCCTCCGCCCCGCCCTGGTCGAGGATCACCCGCGAGTCGGTCTGCGAGGAGACGGCGAAGGCGATCCGGGCCGGGATGTTGACCTTGATCGTGCCGGTGATGATGTCGGTCGAGGGACGCTGGGTGGCGAGGACGAGGTGGATGCCGGTGGCGCGCGACTTCTGCGCCAGGCGGATGATCGAGTCCTCGACCTCGGCCGGCGAGACCATCATCAGGTCCGCGAGCTCGTCGATCACGCAGAGGATGTGGGGAAGCTGCGGTTCTCCCGCCTTGGCCCGCGCCCGGTTGAGCTCGGCGAGGTTGCGGCAGCGGGCCTGGCCCATGATCCCGTAGCGGCTCTCCATCTCGCCGATCAGGTTGGCGAGCACGTTGGCGGCAAGCCGCGGCGAGGTCACTACTGGGGTCAGCAGGTGGGGCACGTTCTCGTAGTGGTTGAGCTCGACCTGCTTGGGGTCGACCAGGACGAGGCGGACCTCGTTGGGCGAGGCCTGCATCAGGATCGAGGAGAGGATCGCGTTGACGCAGCCGGACTTGCCCGAGCCCGTGGTGCCGGCGACGAGCACGTGCGGCATCTTCGCCAGGTCGGTCCAGACCGGGTTGCCGTCGATTCCCTTGCCCAGCCAGGCGACCAGCGGCGAGGTCTTCTCCGGGCGGCCCGAATAGATGTCGCCGAGGCGGACGATGCGCCGGCGCGTGTTCGGCACCTCGACGCCCACCGCCTGCTTGCCGGGGATCGGGGCGAGGATGCGGATGTCGGTCGATGCCAACGCGTAGGCGAGGTCGTTGGAGAGCTCGGTCACCTTCTTCACCTTGGTGCCGGGCGCGAGGCGCAGTTCGTAGCGGGAGACGTGCGGGCCGCTGACGATGCCGACGATCTTCGCCTCGACCCCGAAGTGGCCCAGCGCCTCGACCAGCTTGCGCCCGACCGCTTCCTGGTCGCGCGGGTCGACCCCCTTGTCGGCTTTGCCCCGTTCCAGGGCTTTTGCCGGGGGCGGGCGATAGTCGATCTCCTCGGAGGCGGTGACCCCGCGCTTGTTGCCCTGTGGGGTCAACGTCAGCGGCTCGGGCACCGGCAGCTCGCCCTCGACGGCCTTCTCTTCTTCGGACTCGATCTCGGCCAGCTCGCTGTCGAAGCTCTCGGTGATCGGCTCCTCGAGGGGCTCCTCGGCCTCCTCAAGCAAGGCCACGGTCGGCTCCATCTCCTCCTCGTCGGGATAAGCGCTCATCACATCGGTCGGCCCGGGCTCGGTCTCAAACGCAAATGTCTTCTCCTCGCGCTGATCCCGCCGACTCTGAATCGCCGTCTGCGCAACCCCGCGACTGCCCAGGAAGACCCGCCGCATCCCGCGCCCGATTCCACGAAAGAGCGTCGAGATCGAGGTCCCGGTAACGAGCAGGCCGCCGACGACGAGCATCAGGATCGTGAAGATCCGCGCCCCGACGGTGCCGAGGAGATAGACGAGGGCGGTTTCGAGGCCGTATCCGACCTTGCCACCATCCCAGCCGAAGAACAGCACGAAGCTGAGGTAGACGCCGGAGGCGATCAGGAAGAGCCCGATCAGATCCAGGTGGCGCTGCTCCAGGGCCTGTGGCAGGTGAAATCGCGACCCGCGGGCTTTGGCTTTTGCTTTCGGCTTGCGGCGCGCAGGCGTACCGCGCTTTTTGCGCTTGAACATAGGCTCCGGTTCGACACCGGCACGGGGAGACCTGCGCCCTAAATTCGAGCTAAAAGCCGCGCAGACGGATGGATTGCGCCTCTAACATCGATGGCGATGCTCACAAGCGACTCCCAGATCGCCGGCGGTCGCGTCCTCGTCGTCGAGGACGACGCCGAGATCGCCGACGTCCTGCGCCGCTCGCTGCGCCAGGAGGGCTACGAGGTGAAGACCTCCACCGATGGCGTCGAAGCGCTCGACGTTGCCACCGGCTTCGTCCCCGACCTGGTCGTGCTCGACCTCGGTCTCCCACGCCTTGACGGGATCGAGGTTTGCCGCCGCCTGCGGGCCGAGGGCGACGTGCCGATCCTGATGCTGACCGCGCGAGCCGAGACCGAGGACCGGGTCGATGGCCTCGACAGCGGCGCAGACGACTACCTGGTCAAGCCCTTCGAGCGGACCGAGCTGCTGGCGCGGATCAGGGCGCTGCTGCGGCGGCGGCCGCCGCGCGGCGCCGCCTCGCTCGAGGTCGGCGACCTCACCCTCAACCCCGACACCCGCGAGGTGCGCCGCGGAGAGCGCGAACTGGAGCTGACCAACCGCGAGTTCGAGCTGCTCGAATACCTGATGCACAACGAGCGCCTCGTCGTCTCGCGCGAGCGCCTGCTCGACGACGTCTGGGGCTACGACCCGACTGCGGCCACCAACACGATTGACGTCTTCGTCAGCAACCTGCGCCGCAAGCTCGAGGCCGGCGGCGAGTCGCGCCTGCTGCACACCAAACGCGGCGCCGGCTACGTCTTGAGGGAATAGTGGCCGGACGACTTGGCAGGTTCTTTTCCTGGTGGCCCACCCGCCTGCGGCCCAACAGCTGGCCGGTGCGCTGGCGGCTTGCGGCGGTCTCAGCCGGCCTGACGTTGGCGATCCTGCTCGTCTTCGGCGCCGTCATCGGTCAGGTCGCCACCAGCCGCATCCGCGATGACTTCAACCGCCAGGTCAGCAGCGCCGCCCAGACGCTCGCCGCTGAAAGCCACATCTTCAGTGCGCCGTTCGGCACCACTTACTACTTCCGCGGTCCCGAACTCGACGACTTCGTCCGCCCCGATGGCGCCTCGGCACGCGTGTTCGATGCCGAAGGACGCCTGATCAAAGAGAGCACCGGCGCCGAGCCGATGGGATCGTCCTCCTCGCTTGGCCTGTCCGACTACGGTCAAATGCGCGTCGCGACCACCCGGATCAGCGGCGAAACCGGCGCCACCACCGGATACATCCAGTATGGGCGCAGCGTCGCCCACGTCGACTCGACCGTCGATCGCCTTTGGCTCTTCATCGCCGCCGGCATCCTTGCCGGCACCCTCTTCGCCAGCCTGGCCGGAGTTGCGATCGCTGCCCGGGCGATGCGGCCGATCTCCTCGCTGACCGCCGGCGCGAGGGAGATCGCCGCCACCGGCGACCCCTCGCGCCATATGCCCGACCCGAAAGTGGACGACGAGGTCGGCGAGCTGGCCCGCACACTGGAGCAGATGCTGCGCTCGCTCGACGCCGCCCGGGCAGAGCGCGAGGCGGCGATGAAGAAGCAGCGCGAGTTCGTCGCCGACGCCTCGCACGAGCTGCGCACGCCGCTGACCAGCGTCCTCGCCAACCTCGAGCTGCTGCAGGCCTCGCTGCAGGAGCCCCGCCACGCGGACGACCGGGCGATGGTCGACTCGGCCCTGCGCTCATCGCGGCGGATGAGCCGGCTCGTCGGCGACCTGCTGCTGCTCGCCCGCGCCGACGCCGGCAGGGTCGGCAGCCATGGACCCTGTGACCTGGCCGAGATCGCCGGCAACGCCGCCGCCGAGGTCGCCCCGGTGCTGGGCGAGCGCGAGCTGGCGATCGAGAACGAGACGGCCCTGCCGGTGCACGGCAACGCCGACGAGCTGCATCGTCTGGTCCTCAACCTGCTCGACAACGCCGCCCGCTACACACCGCCCGGCGCCCGGATCGAGCTGCGCCTGCGCCAGGAGGAAGAAGAGGCGGTGCTCGAAGTAGGTGACGACGGTCCCGGCATCCCGGCCGAGCTGCGCACCCAGGTCTTCGACCGCTTCGTCCGCGGCGACGGCCCGGCCGACACTGCCGTCGGCCCCGGCAGCGGCCTCGGCCTAGCCATCGTGCGCGCCGTAGCCGCCTCGCACGGCGGCACGGTAGAGATCGGCGAGTCCCCTACTGGAGGTGCCCTCTTCCGAGTGCGCCTCCCCCTGCAGCGATCGAAACAGCCCGCCGCCACCTTTTAGCCCCCCTTTAGCGCTTCGTCCTAGATTTCTTCGCGGACGAGACACAGGGTCCACCGGAGCCTCTCCCCAACAGTGCTCCGGTGGGCCCGCTTTTGTGCTCGGCTTATACCTCGACGACCACCGGAATGATCATCGGCCTGCGGCGCAATTTCTCGTAGACCAGCCCAGCGACGGCATCGTGTAGATCTTCTTGGACCAAGTGCAGCTCGCGAGTGCCAGCCTTGGCGGCGTCCTCCAAGGAATCCTCGACAAGGTCTTTGAGGTCCTCGACCAGTGCGTCGGCCTCCTCGAGGAAGGCGACGCCGCGGAAGAGCACTTCGGGGTCGGCGACGACCGCGCCGTCGTCGGAGGAGATCGTCGCGACGACGATGAAGATGCCGTCGGCGGAGATCTCACGGCGGTCGCGCAGGGCGACGTCGTCGGGCTCGCCGACGTTGACGCCGTCGACGTAGATCACGCCGGCGTGGATGTCCTCGCCGAAGCGGGCGCCGTTCTCGTCGATCTCCAGCGGCAGGCCGTTGCGGCCCTGGAAGATGTCTTCCGACGCCACGCCGACCGATTCGGCCAGTTCGGCGTGCAGGCGCAGGCGTTGGTGGTCGCCGTGGACGGGCAACACGTAGCGCGGTTTGGTCAGATTGAGCATCAGTTTCAGCTCCTCCTGCCAGCCGTGGCCGGAGGCGTGGATCGGCGCCTGTTTGGCGGTGACGACGGTGGCGCCGATCTCATAGATGCGGTCGATCGTCTCGTTGACCGCGCGCTCGTTGCCGGGCACCGGCGTCGCCGAGAAGACCACGGTGTCGCCGGAGTGCAGCTCGACGTCGCGGTGGTCGTTGTTGGCCATCCGCCGCAGGGCCGAGAGCGGCTCGCCCTGGCTGCCGGTCGAGATCACCACGATCTTCTCGTCGGGGAAGCTCTCGATCTCGCGTGGCTGGATGAAGAGGCCGGACGGCGCCTCGGCGATGCCGAGGTTGGAGGCGATGTTGAAGTTTTTGCGCATCGAGCGGCCGACCAGGGCGACGCGGCGGTCGAGCTTGATCGCGGCGTCGATCACCTGCTGCACCCGGTGGATGTTGGAGGCGAAGGAGGTGACGATGATGCGGCCCTTGCAGGAGGAGAACGTCTCCAGTAGCGCTGGTCCGACACTCGACTCCGAGGGCGCCACCCCGGGCCGGTCGGCGTTGGTCGAGTCGCCGCAGAGCAAGAGGAGGCCGTCGCGGCCGATTTCGGCCAGACGCGAGATGTCGGCCGGCCGCCCGTCTACCGGGGTCTGGTCGAACTTGTAATCGCCGGTCATCAGCATCGAGCCGAGCTCGGTGGTGAGCAGGACGCCGCGAGCGTCGGGGATTGAGTGCGAAAGGTGGATCAGCTCGAGCTCGAAGGGGCCGAGCTTGACCTTCTCCCCTGCCGGCAGCTCCTCCAGCGGCACGTCCTTGAGCTTGTGCTCGTCGAGCTTGGAACGGACCATGCCGATCGTCAAGAGACCGCTGTAGATCACCGGCGGCGAGCCGAGCTCGCGCAGCACGTAAGGCAGCGCGCCGACGTGGTCCTCGTGCCCGTGGGTAAGCACGATCGCCTCGATGTCGTCGACTCGGTCGCGCAGGTAGGAGAAGTCGGGCAGGACGAGGTCGATGCCGAGCATCTCGGCGGTCGGGAACATCAGGCCGGTATCGACGACGACGATGCGGCCGTCGTACTCGACCACGGTCATGTTCTTGCCGATCTCGCCCAGTCCCCCGAGCGGCAGCACGCGGAGCTTGCGGTCTGGCACTAGCTGCTCACCGGGGTGAGGCCGACGCTCTCGAGCGCGGCGCGGATCGTCGCGCGCTGCTCGAAGTTCGCTGGGACCAGGGGAAGGCGCAGGGTGTCGGTCGGGATCAGGCCGAGCATCGCCAGCGCCGCCTTGACCGGGATCGGGTTGGTGGTGACGCCGATCGAGGCATAGAGCTGGCCGAGCTTGGCGTCGATCTCGCGCGCCCGCTCGGTTTCGCCGGCCTCCATCGCGTCCCAGATCTCCCGCATCTGCGGGCCGACCAGGTGGGAGGCGACGAGGATGCCGCCGGCGCCGCCGATTTCCAGCGTCCTGAGGAAGATCTCGTCGTTGCCGGCGAGGACGTCCATTCCCTCGATCGGCTGAAGATCGTCGTTGTTGGCCTGCTTGACCGCGACGACATTCGGGATCTTGGCGATCTCGGCAAGCTCCGCCGGCGGCACGTTGACGACCACCCGCGAGGGGATGTTGTAGGCGATCAGCGGCAGGTCGGGGACAGCCGCCGCGATCGTTTCGAAGTGGGCGAGGATCCCGGCCGGGTTGGGCTTGTTGTAGTAGGGGGTGACGATCAGAGCCGCATCGGCGCCGGCCTCTACGGCGCTCTGGGTGAGCTCGATCGAGTGTTGCGTGTAGTTGGTGCCCGTGCCGCAGATCAAGAGCGTGTTGTCGCCCACCTCCCGGCGGATTGCGCGGAGGAGGACCATGGCCTCCTCGTCGGTAATGGTCGGCATCTCGCCGGTCGAGCCGGAGATCACCAGGCCGTGCGAGCCGTGCTCGAGCAGATACGTCGCCAGCTTCAGCGCCGCCGCCTCGTCGACCGCGCCACCCTCGTCGAAGGGCGTCGCCATCGCCGTCAGAACGCCGCGAATCTCCTTCATTGCGCTCAGAGTAGCTTCTCCAGCCCCACCGTGAAGCGGTCCGGTAGGCCAGCAACCTGGCGCACCGCGAGCAGGACGCCGGGCATGAAGGAGTGGCGGTCGATCGAGTCGTGGCGCAGGCTCAGGGTCTGTCCCTCGCCGCCGAAGATCACTTCCTGGTGGGCGACCAGACCGGGCAGCCGCACCGAGTGGATCGGCTCATGGACGTTGCCACCGGCGCCCGAGATCAGCTCCGCCGTTCGCTTCGCCGTTCCGGAGGGAGCGTCGACCTTGCGGTCGTGGTGCAGCTCGACGATCTCGCACTCGGGCATGTGGCGGGCGATCGTCTGCGAGACCTCCATCAAGAGCACGGCACCGATCGCGAAGTTGGGGGCGACGAAGCAGTTCGCCTCGGATGCCTCCGCCGCCTCGCACAGGGCGTCGAGGTCAAAGCCGGTGGTGCCGATCACGACGTGGACGCCGGCCTCGAGGCAGGCCCTGGCGTTCTCCAGGGCGGTGTCGGGCGTGGTGAAGTCGACGACTACCTCGGCATCGCCGAGCACCTCGGCGAGACTCACGCCGAGGCTCGGATCGGCCTTGCCGACTAGCTCGGTGTCCCCCGCCCCCTCGACCGCCTCGCAGACGGCCTGACCCATTCTTCCCGCAGCACCTGTAACGACGACCTTGATCACGCCGCCACCAGGCTCTCGCTGACCGGCGCCAGCGCCTCCCGGAAGCGGGCCTCTTCGCGGCCGACGCAGGCGGCGGAGAGCCGCTCGGGGCCGTAGAGCTCGGCCGCCAGTTCGGTCAGGTCCTCGACCTCGACCGCGTCGACCTTGGCAAGCATCTCGTCGAGGCTGTCGATCGGCAGGTCGAAGAGGGTCGCCCGCGAGATCCGGCTCATCCGCGCGGCGGTTGACTCGGAGGAGAGGACGAGGCGGCCCTTGACGCTCTCCTTAGCCCGCTTCAGCTCCTCGGCCGAGACCGGCTCGCTGCGCAGGCGCGCCAGCTCGGCGCCGATGATCGAGCAGGCCTCGGCGACGTTGTCCTCGCGGGTGCCGACGTAGCTGGCGATCAGGCCGGAATCGGTGTACTGCTCGTTATAGGAGCCGACCGCGTAGGCAAGGCCGCGCTTCTCGCGCACCTCGCGGAAGAGCCGCGAGGAGCTGGAGCCGCCGAAGATCGAGTCGAGCACGGCCAGCGCGTAGCGCCGCTCGTCGGCGCGCACAATGCCCGGCGCGCCGAAGCAGATGTGGTACTGCTCGGTGTCCTTGGGGTAGAAGCGCAGCCGTGCCGCATTGTCGGTCTCGGCCGCAGACCCGCCATTGGACTCCCCGGCGGCTGGATGGACGAGCCTCTCGCTCAGCTCGGCGATCCGCGCATGGTCGAGGTGGCCGGCGGCGCCGACGACGATGTTGGCGCCGGTGTAGTGGCTGGCCCGGTAAGCCTCGATCTCGGGCACAGGAACCGAGCTGATCACCTCCGCCTCGCCCAGCACCCGTCTACCGAGCGGGTGCTCGCCGAAGACCGCCTCGGCGAGGATGTCGTGGACGCGGTCCTGCGGTTCGTCCTCGTACATCGCGATCTCCTCGAGCACGACCTCGCGCTCGGAGTCGATTTCGGGATAGGTCGGCGCCAGCAGCATCTCGGCCAGCAGGTCGAAGACCTCCTCGGTGTGCTCGTCGAGGAAGCGGGCGTGGATGTGGGTGGTCTCCTTACCGGTGGCGGCGTTGACCGAGGCGCCGAGCCCGTCGAGGCGCTCGGCGATGTCGATCGCCGAGAAGCGCGCCGTGCCCTTGAACAGCAGGTGCTCGAGGAAGTGCGAGACGCCCGCCTGGGCCGGCGTCTCGTTGCGCGAGCCGGTGCGCACCCAGAGCCCGAGCGCGACGGAGCGCACCGAGGGAACCTCCTCGGTGGCGACCCGGACGCCCGAGCTCTGTTCAGTGACCTTGGGTGCGCTCAATGCTCGTGCTCAGCGACGCTCGCGGTCGCCGCCGCGGGGACGCCGTCCCTCACGGCCGCCGCGACCGCCGCGGTCGCCACCGTTGCGGCTGCCGTCCGCCGGAGCCGACCGCCGTCAGCTCCTCGGGGGTCTTGCCGGCCACCGACGGATCGTCGGAGAGGCGCAGGCCGATGCGGCCGCGCTCGCGGTCGACCTCGACCACGGTGACGTCGATCTCCTCGCCCGAGCTGAGAACGTCGTCGACCGAGTCGACCCGCTCGCCGGGCTTGACGTTGGAGATGTGCAGGAGGCCGTCGGTGCCCTTGACCAGCTCGACGAAGGCGCCGAAGGTGGTCGTCTTGACGACCTTGGCGGCCTCGTAGCGGTCGCCGACTTCGGCCTCCTTGGTCATCGACTGGATGCGGGCGACGCAGGCTTCGACCTGCGAGCCGGTCGGCGCGTAGATGCGGATCGTGCCGTCGTCCTCGACGTCGATTTCGGCTTCGAACTCCTCGCAGAGGGCGCGGATGGTTTCCCCGCCCTTGCCGATCACGGCGCCGATCTTCTCCTGATCGATCTTGATCGACTCGATCCGCGGCGCGTGCTGGGAGAGCTGCTCGCGCGGGCCGTCGATCGCCTCGGCCATCTTGCCGAGGATGAACTGGCGGCCCTTGTTGGCCTGCTCCAGCGCGTCGGTGAGGATCTCGAAGGTGACGCCGGTGATCTTGATGTCCATCTGCAGGGCGGTGATCCCGTCCGCGGTGCCGGCGACCTTGAAGTCCATGTCGCCGAGGTGGTCCTCGACGCCGGCGATGTCGGTGAGGACGATGTAGTCGTCGCCCTCCTTGATCAGGCCCATCGCCACGCCGGCGACGGGAGCGCTGACCGGCACGCCCGCTGCCTGCAGCGCCATCGAGGAGGCGCAGACCGAGCCCATCGAGGAGGAGCCGTTGGACTCGAGCGTCTCGGAGACGACCCGGATCACGTAGGGGAAGTCCTCTTCGTTGGGGATGGTCGCCACGAGAGCCCGCTCGGCGAGCGCGCCGTGGCCGATGTCGCGGCGCTTGGGGCCGCGCATGAAGCCGGCCTCCCCGACCGAGAAGGGCGGGAAGTTGTAGTGGTGCCAGAACTTCTTCGAGGTCTCCAGGCCGAGCGTGTCGATGCGCATGTCCATGCGGGTCGTGCCGAGCGCGGCGTTGGAGAGGATCTGCGTCTCGCCGCGGGTGAACAGCGCCGAGCCGTGCACGCGCGGGCGAGATGTCGACCTCGCACTCGATCGGCCGGATCTCGTCCTGGGCGCGGCCGTCGGGGCGCTTCTTGTCGACGGCGATCGCCTTGCGGATCGTGTCCTTCTCGATCGCGCCGAAGGCTGCCTTGACTTCGGCCACCTGCTTCTCGTCGGCCTCTCCGTCGGCGGACTCGGGGGCGTACTTGGCGACCACCTCGTCCTTGACCTCGTCGATCGCCTCGTAGCGCTCGAGCTTGCCCTCGGTCGCGATCGCGTCGACCAGCGCCTGCGCCGTGGGAGGAGCGGATTTCGTCTGAGCAGGCCCTCGTCGATCTTGGGAGCCTCGACCTCGAGCTTCTCCTTGCCTGCCTTCTGCTGCAGCTCCTCCATCGCGGCGCAGAGCTTCTTGATCTCGCCGTGGGCGATGTCGAGCGCGTCGAGGATCTCCTGCTCGGTGACGCCGTCGGCGCCGGCCTCGACCATCAGGATCGCCTCGTCGGTGCCAGCGACGATCAGGTCGAGCTCGAGCTCGGCGTGGTCCTCCTCGGAGGGGTTGACGACGAAGTCGCCGTCGAGCTTGCCGATTCGCACCGCGCCGACGTGGGCGGCGACGGGGACCGGCGAGATCGCCAGCGCCGCGGAGGCGCCGTTCATGGCGAGGATGTCGTAGGGGTTGACCTGGTCGACCGACATCGGGATCGCGACCAGCTGGGTCTCGTAGTGCCAGCCCTTGGGGAAGAGCGGCCGGATCGGCCGGTCGATCATGCGCGCGGTCAGCGTCGCCTTCTCGCCCGAGCGACCCTCGCGACGGAAGAACGAGCCGGGGATCTTGCCCGCGGCGTACATCCGCTCCTCGACGTCGACGGTGAGGGGAAGGAAGTCCACGTCGCGAAGGTTGCCGACGGTTGCGGTGCAGAGCACCATCGTGTCGCCGGCCTGAACCACGACCGCGCCACCCGCCTGCTTCGCGAGTTTTCCGGTCTCGAAGGAGATCTGGCTGTCGCCGATGTCCGCCGAGACGCGGGTTACGTCAAACATGCTCATTTAGTTGTCCTACCTCCGGCCGCCCGGATGGCGGCCATCTGCTTTCAGAACTCTCGTTCTCTTTCGCCAAGAGGGTACAGGTGCCGCGCCGTAGGGGGTCGACTTTGGTGCATGCGAAACTCAGACACCCCCTGGAGAGTGGAAGATGGCCGGGGTGGCGGTGACGCCGGCGCGGATACCGGACTCGAAGTCGCGGCGCACCCTCGCGACCACGCCGTGGAGCGGCGGTCCGCCTCGAAGCGCTCCAGGTCGAGGCCGAGGCGCCCGGCGCGCTGCCAGAGGTGGGGATCGTCGACGCGGCCGCGGTCGGCGTAGAGCGAGTCGACCATCTCGAAGAAGCGGCCCTGCAGGCCGGCCGCCTCGGCCGCCGCGTGCAGGGCGGGCGAGCGCGGGTGCTTGCTGGCGACGGGGAAGTGGCGGAAGACGACCGTCGCCTGGCGCTCGCAGATCTCCGTCCAGGCCGAGGCGCAGTGCGGGCAGCCGAGGTCGGCGTAGACGATCAGCTCCTCCCCCTCCCCGCGCCGGTGGTCCTCCGGTCCGGCCGGCGGCACCGCGGCGCTGGTCAGCTCCGGCGTCAGGACGCTGAGGGCGTCGAAGATCAGGTTGGCGCCGGGGATCTCCAGCGGCGTCGGCGACTCGTGCACCCACTCGACCGTGCCCTGCTCGTCGACCAGGACGAGCGAGCGGTTGGCGTGGCCGGTCTTCTCGATGTAGGCGCCGTAGGCGCGCGCCACCTCGCCCTTGGGCTCGAAGTCGGCGAGCAGCGGCGTGTCGATTCCGAGCTTCTCCTGGAAGGCCTTGTGGGCGAAGCCGCTGTCGACGCTGATCCCGACCATGGTCACGCCCTTGGCCTCAATCTCCGGCTTGACCTCCTGGTAGACCGAGAGCTGGTCGCTGCAGACCGGGCTGAAGTCGAGCGGGTAGAAGACGAGCAGGACCTTCTTGCCGCGGAAGTCGGCGAGCGAGACCTTCTCCCCGTCCTGGTTGCGCAGGGTGAACTCGGGGGCCGGTTGCCCGGCCTCGATCATCGCCGCAGGCCGAGTTCGGCGACCAGGGCGCGGTAGCGCTCGAGGTCGTGGCGCTCGAGGTAGCGCAGCATGCGGCGGCGCTTGCCGACCAGCATCAAGCAGGCCGCGGCGCGAGTGGTGGTCCTTTGCGTGCCCGCGCAGGTGCTCGGTGAGTTCGTTGATCCGCTCGGTGAGCAGGGCGATCTGGACCTCGGCGGAGCCGGTGTCGCCACTGGCGCGGCCGTACTTGCCGATCAGCTCCTCTTTTTCTCCTTGGTCAGGCTCATTGCGCGCCGGTGAAGCTAGCACAGACCCGCTTCGCATCCTCGACGTCGATCCGCATCTGGGCGATCAGCTCCTCGACGCCGGCGAAGCGCTTCTCACCGCGCAGCCGCTCGACGAAGGCGACCCGCAGGTCCTTGCCGTAGAGGTCGCCGTCGAAGTCGATCAGGTAGGTCTCGATCAGCACCCCCCGACCGCTCTCGAAGGTCGGCCGCACGCCGACGTTGACGGCGGCGGGGAGTCCGTTGGCGAAGGCGGCGTAGACCCCGTGGCCGGGGATCGCGAGGCTGTCGTCGGGGACGATGTTCGCGGTCGGGAAGCCGAGCTCGCGGCCGCGCTGGTCGCCGCCGACGACCTCGCCCTCGACCATGAAGGGAGCGCCGAGGCAGTGGCGGGCGCCCTCCATATCGCCGGCGGCGACGAGGGCGCGGATCCGGGTCGAGGAGACGGTCTCGCCGTCGACCTCGACCAGGGGCACGACGCGGGTCTCGAACTCCGAGCGCGCCGCCAGCATGGCCGGGTCGCCCTTGGCCTTTGCGCCGAAGCGGAAGTTCTCGCCGACCGAGACCTGCTCGGCGCCGAGCTTGCCGATCAAAACGTCCTCGATGAACTGCTCGGCGCTGCGCGAGGCGAACTCGCGGTCGAAAGGGATGACGACGAGCTCGCGCACGCCGAGCCCCTCGATCACGTCGCGCTTGACCCCGAAGGGCATGATCAGCTTCGGCAGCGCCGCCGGGTGCAGGATCTCGAGCGGGTGCGGATCGAAGGTGAGCACCGTGTCCGCCCCCTTGATCACCGCCTGGTGCCCCCGGTGCACCCCATCGAACGTGCCGATCGCGACGTTGCGCGGGCGCGGCTCCACATCGGGCAGCGAAGTGACCTGGATGCTCACCGCAACCCCTTCCGGTGCGCTTTATGTGGGAATAGATGGCACAAAGCGCACCGGAAGCTCATCGTAGGGCCTCGGCGGTGGCTGGGACCAGGGCGGCTACTTGCTCTAGGTCGAGCTCGGCGTCGGCTTCCTCGATGCGGAAGGGGCCGATCGCGGTGCGGCGCAGCTCGCGCGCAGTAGGCGTCCCCGAGCGTCTCGATCAGGGTGCGGATGTAGGTGCCGGCCGAGCACTCGATCTCGTACTGGCGCGTCTCGCGCGTCGCTCGCCCAGCAGATCGGCGCGGTAGACCTCGACCTCGCGCTCGGGCGTCTCGACCGTCTCGCCGCGGTGGGCCTTGCGGTAGAGGCGCTCGCCGCCGACCCGCACGGCGGAGGTCATCGGCACCCGCTGGCGCACCTTGCCGGTTGGCAGCTCCAGGGACGTCGGGATGCGGCCGGTCTCGCGTCAGCTCGCCGTCGGGATCGCCGCTGCTCGAGCGCCAGCCCAGGCGGGCCGTGGCGAGTAGGTCTTCGGCAGACCGATGAGGAAGCGCTGCAGCCGGGTCGCCCGGCCGAGCAGGACCAGGAGCAGGCCGGTGGCGAAGGGGTCGAGCGTGCCGCGTGCCCGGCCTTGCAGCCGCGCTCGCGGCGCACCGCGGACGACCATGTCGTGCGAGGTTATCCCCGCCGGCTTGTCGCAGAGCAGAACCGAGCCGTCGGCCATCGTCAGGGGCCGAGCTGGGCTTTGACCTCGCCGCAGAGGAAGCTGACCAGCTCGTCGAGCTCGAGGTCGGTGGAGAAGCCGGCGGCGCGCTTGTGCCCCCCTCCCCCGTGCTTGCGGGCGATCGCCGAGACGTCGAGCTCGCCGCCGCTGGAGCGCAGGCTGACCTTGCGCGCGGCGCGGCCGCGGTCGCCCTGGTCGCGGATCAGGGCGGCGACCTTGGTGCCTTCGATCGAGCGCAGGTGGTCGATGATCCCCTCGGTCATCTCCGCGCCGGCGCCGCTCGCCTCGTAGTCGGCGTCGGTGATGTAGGTGACGACCAGGCGCTCGTCGCAGTAGCGCTGGATCGAGTCGAGGGCGCGCGAGAGCAGCCGCAGCTTCTCGACCGGCACGTGCTCGTAGAGCCGGCGGTAGGTCTCGTCAACTGCGACGCCGGCGTCGATCAGCTCGGCGGCGATCCGGTGCGTGCCGGCGTTGGTGTTCTCGTACATGAACTTGCCGGTGTCGGTGACCAGGCCGACGTAGAGCGCCGAGGCGATCTCCGGCGTGATCTCGACGCCGAGCAGGATCGCCAGCCGGTAGACGATCTCGGCGGTCGAGGAGGCGGCGGTCTCGACCAGGTTGACGTCGCCGAAGAGGGTGTTGTCGTGGTGGTGGTCGACGTTGATGCGGAAGTTGTCGCCGTTGGTGAGGAACTCGACCGGCATGCGGTCGATGTTGCCGCAGTCGAGGAAGACGATCGTGCGGTCGGCCATGTCGGCGGGCGCCTCGTGGAAGACCTCCTCCAGGGGCAGGAAGCGGTACTCGATCGGCAGCGGGAACTCCTTCGCCGCCATGAACATCACCGAGTCCTTGCCGAGCTGGGTGAGCAGGTGGTGCATCCCCAGCAGCGAGCCGAGGGCGTCGCCGTCCGGGCCCTCGTGGGCGGTGAGCAGGAAGCGCTCGCGCGAGCGCAGCTCGGCGGCGACCTGCTCGATCCCTGCTGTGGCCACACCGGTCACTTCGCTCATCTCTCCTCGTCCTCCTCGTCGAGCAGCTGGGAGATCCGCATCCCCTGCTCGACCGTCGGGTCGTAGTGGAAGGAGAGGGTCGGCGTGCGCTTCATCCGCGTCTCGGCGGCGATCTTCGACTGCAGGACGCCGTGGGAGGAGCGCAGGCCCTCCAGTGTCGCCGCCCGCTCCTCGTCGGAGCCGAGCACGCTGACGTGCACCTTTGCGGCACGGAGGTCTGGGCTGGTCTCAACCGATGTCACGGTTACGAAGCCGATCCGGGGGTCGCTCAGGTCGGCGATGGCTGCGCCGACAACCTCGCGGAGCACCTCGTTGATGCGGCGCATGCGAGGCGTGGCCATCCTACTCCAGGGTCTGCTCGACCTGCTTTGTCTCGTAGAACTCGAGCATGTCCCCCTCCTTGACGTCAGCGTAGCCCTCGAGCACGATGCCGCACTCCTGACCCTGCTCGACTTCCTGCACGTTGTCTTTGAAGCGGCGCAGCGAGCCGAGCTTGCCGTCCCAGATGACCGTGCCCTCGCGGACCAGGCGGACGCTGGCGTCGCGGCGGACTTTGCCCTCGTTGACGATGCAGCCGGCGATGCGGCCGACCTTGGAGGCCTTGAAGGTCTGCTTGACCTCGGCCTCGCCGAGCGTCTCCTCGACCTCAACCGCCTCCAGCATGCCCTCCATCGCGTTGCGCAGGTCTTCGGTGATTTTGTAGATCACCGAGTAGGTGCGGACGTCGACACCCTCGCGCTCGGCGGCGCGTCGGGCGTCGGCCAGCGGGCGCACGTTGAAACCGATGATGATCGCGTCGGATGCCGAGGCCAGCATCACGTCGGACTCGTTGATGCCGCCGGTCTGCGAGTGGATGATGTTGATCGCGACCTGCTCCTGGGGGACCTTGGCGATCTCGTCCTGCAGCGCCTCGAGCGAGCCGGCGACGTCGGCCTTGAGCACGATGTCGAGCTCCTTGATCTCGCCCTCCTGGACCCTCGAGAAGACCTCCTCGAGGCTGACCTTGCGGGCCTGGCGACGGGCCAGGGCCTCGGTCTTGAGCCGGTTGGCGCGCTCCTGGGCCTCCTGGCGGGCGCGGCGGTCGTTCTCGACCGCGTGGACGAACTCGCCCGCGTCGACGACGCCGTCGAAGCCGAGCACCTCGACCGGCATCCCTGGCCCGGCGCTCTGCACCCGCTTGCCGGTGAAGTCGTGCATCGCCCGCACCCGTCCCCACTGCGGGCCGGCGACGAGCGAGTCGCCGACCTCCAGCGTGCCGCGCTGGACCAGGATCGTCACCACCGGGCCGCGGCCGGGGTCGAGCTGGGACTCGACCACCGTGCCGGATGCCGGTGCGTCGGGGTTGGCGCCGAGCTCCTCCAGCTCGGTGACGAGCAGGATCATCTCCAGCAGCTTGTCGAGGCCTTCGCGGGTCTTGGCGGAAACGTCGACGTAGACCGTCTCGCCGCCCCAGTCCTCGGGTGTGAGGCCGTCGGCGGCGAGCTCGTTGCGGACGCGGTCGGGCTGGGCGCCCTCCTTGTCGATCTTGTTGACCGCGATCAGGATCGGCACGTCGGCGGCGCGGGCGTGGTCGATCGCCTCTTTGGTCTGCGGCATGACGCCGTCGTCGGCGGCGACCACGACCACGGCGATGTCGGTGACCTTGGCGCCGCGGGCGCGCATCGCGGTGAAGGCGGCGTGGCCGGGCGTGTCGAGGAAGGTGATCGTCCTCTCGTCGTGGTGGACCTGGTAGGCGCCGATGTGCTGGGTGATGCCGCCAGCCTCGCCCGCCGCGACCTCGGTCTCGCGGATCGCGTCCAGCAGCGAGGTCTTGCCGTGGTCGACGTGGCCCATAATCGTGACCACTGGCGGCCGGTCGGCGAGCTCGTCCTCGGTGTCCTCGAACTCTGGCGCCTCGGGCTCCTCGTCGGCGGTGGTGACGATCTCGATCTTACGGTCGTACTCGTCGGCGATCGCCGCGATCGACTCGTCGGTGAGGGTCTGGGTCAGCGTCGCCATCTCCCCCATCATCATCAGCTTCTTGATCACCTCGGAGCTGCCCAGGCCGAGCAGCTCGGCGACCTCGCGCACGGTCGCCCCCGACGGCACCTTCGTAGCCTCGGGCTCCGCGGCCTCGACTTTTGGCGGCGGCTCCTCCAGCAACGGCCGGCGCCGCCTTCCCCCGCGCCTGCGCGGCGGCCGCTGCGGCGGCGGCCCACCCATCTGATCGCGCCGAGCAGCCTGAGAATCGATCACGACGCGGCGCTTTTTCCCGCTGGCGGCACTGGCGCCACTGGTGGAGACAGGTTTGGCGGGACGCACCGGCCCTTTAGAAGTTTTCGCCGGTTTGGCCGGTGCAGCAGCCGCGGCCCCATCCTGCTTCGGTGCCTCAGTCTTGGCCGCCGGCTTGGCCTTAGTTGCCGTTGCGGCGCCCCCATCGCCTTTGGCAGCCTGGATCGCCTTTAGGGCATCAGCCTCCTCAACGCTGGAAGCAGCAGCTTTAGCTTCGATCCCAGCGCTTTTCAGCGCAGCAAGAACCTCTTTGCTCTCGAGCCCCTGCGCCTTGGCGATCTCGTGAACCCGTTTTTTCGCCACTACGCTTGCTCTGCCTCCTCGGCAACGGGCTCGGGCCCCGGCTCAACAGCCACATCTTCGGATTCCGGCGACTCGGCGGCCTCCGGAGACGCCTCGTCTGAGGGCTCAGACGCATCTTCCGCGGGTGGCGTGGAGGTGGGCTCCTCGCCCGCAGTCTGCGAGGACGAGGAGTCCTCCTCCACGACAGGACCCGCGGGCGACTTCTCTGGTCCCTCGTCAGCCGGCTCCTCGACCGCTGCTTCGTCGAATTCCGCTTCAGCCTTCTCGACGATCTGCGCCACCTGCCCCTCGTCGGCATCCGGATCCGCGAGGATCTCCACCTCCGCCTCGGGCACCGTCGCCAGCACCGCCATCTGGTTCGTCTCGAACCTGCTCAGCGCCTGGTGTTGCGGCAGCCCGCAGAAGGTCGATTCGGCGATCGCCGCGTTGGGGCAGCGGCGGCCGTTGGAGAGCACCGCCATGCAGCGGCCGTCGAAGGTCTCTTCGCCCTCGTACTCGACGTCCTGGTCCTCCTGGGAGAACTCTGTCTCGGACTTGATGTCGACCCGCCAGCCGGTCAATCGTGCTGCCAGGCGGGCGTTCTGGCCGTCGCGGCCGATCGCCAGCGAGAGCTGGTCGTCGGGGACGATTACGGTCGCCTGGCGCTCGTCGTCGTCGACGATCACCTCGCGCACGCGGGCCGGAGAGAGCGCCTTGGCGACGAAGCGGGCGGGCTCGTCGTTGTGGGGGATGATGTCGATCTTCTCGCCGCGCAGCTCGGAGACGACCATGCGCACGCGCGATCCGCGCGGGCCGACGCAGGCGCCAACCGGGTCGACGCCGTCGGCGTGGGAGATCACAGCGATCTTCGAGCGATAGCCGGGCTCGCGGGCGACGCCGACGATCTCGACCAGTTTGTCGGCGATCTCGGGCACCTCCATTTCGAAGAGCTTCTTGATCAGCTCGGAGCTGCGGCGCGAGACGACGATCGCCGGGCCTTTGGTCGAGTCGGAGACGTCGGTGATCACGGCCTTGACCCGCATCCCGTGGTCGTAACGCTCGTTGTAGACCTGCTCGGACTTGGGCAGCAGGGCCTCGACCCGCTCGCGCAGCTGGACCAGCGTGTAGCGCTTGTCGGACTGCTGGATGATCCCGGTGATCAGCTCGCCGACGCGGTCCTGGTACTCGTCGAACATCATCATCCGTTCCGCCTCGCGGATCCGCTGCAGGATCACTTGCTTGGCGGTCTGGGCGGCGATCCGGCCGAAGTCTTCGGGGGTGACGTCGCGGGTCTCGATCTGGTCCTCGTAGGGAGCGATCATCTCGGGGTCGAGTTCAGGGTCCTCAGGCTCGCGCAGCTCCCCGGTTTCGGGGTCGATTTCGCGCTCTTCCTCCTCCTGGGCCTCGGCCGCCTCGGCGAGCAGCTTCTCCTCCAGCTCGGGCGGCAGGATCAGTTCGAAGACGAGGAAGTCGCCGGTCTCGTGGTCGAGGTCGACGCGGGCGTATTTGGCCGCTCCGGGGGTCTTCTTGTAGGCCGAGAGGAGCGCGTCGGCGAGCGCGTCCATCAGGGTGTCGGCGGAGATCCCCTTCTCCTGCTCCAGTGCCTTGACTGCTTCGACGATCTCTTTGCTCACTGGAGCTCCTTGTGGTTGCTGTACTTGGGACCGGGCGAGGAGACCTCCAGCGCGTACTCGGCCCGCAGATGGTTTAGGTGCCTCGTGACCTTCTCGCAGAGGGCGAGGTCAACACCCTTTGGGTGGTCGATGAAGAGGCGCAGCGTTTCCTTGCCCGGCTGCTCGAGGGCGACCAGGTCGAGCTCTGAGTCGAGATCGTGGAGCTGCTGCTGGATGTCTTGCTGGAGGTCTGGCATTGGGTTGAGGCGTAAAAAAAGTGGGCCAGGCCCACTTCCGGTACATCGGCTACTAACAAAACTTGAGGCGAGTATAGCTCGGCTGGGCAAGCGGCTCGGCCAGCGGGTCCTGTCGCGGCGGCCCTCCCCCATGTGCTCGGGCACCTAGACGGCGCCCTGCGCTATGGGGACCCCCGCCACCGCGCCACCCGCTGGAGAGGCGCTTCCGGCACACGGCTCACCCCAAGCTTTATCGCGTTCCGGAGCTTGTCTTGCTTCTCATCTGATCCACTCTCTCGAGGATGACGTCCGCGATTTGGTCCTTTGATGCTTGTGGGACGAGGTCGCTGCTCGCTGAGTCGATCAGGGTGACTGCGTTTTCCTGGCTCTCGAAGCCGATCGAGGGGTTCGAGATGTCATTTAGGACGATGAGGTCCGCCTTCTTACGTGCAAGCTTTTCCTTTGCTCGGTCGACGTTCTCGCCTGTTTCGGCGGCAAAGGCCGACGACTGTCTGCTGCTCGGTCCTTTTGGCAGTCAAGGAGGCGAGGATGTCCTCGGTGGGCTCCAGGTGCAGGTCCAGCGAGGAGTCGCGGGTTAGCTTGCCCTCGGCTGGGTTGGTGGCGCGGAAGTCGGCTGGGGCCGCTGCCATGAGGAGGACCTGGGCGGCTGGGAACTCGGTTTGGGCCGCCTGCGCGAGTTGCTCGCCGGTTTCTACGTCGATGCGCTTTACGCCTGGGGGCTCGGGGAGGGTGACGTTTGCTGCGATCAGGGTTACGGTGGCGCCGCGGCGGGCTGCGGCGGCGGCTAGGGCTATGCCCATGCGGCCTGAGGAGCGGTTGCCTAGGTAGCGGACGGAGTCGATTGGCTCTCGGGTGCCTCCTGCCGTGACCAGGACTCGGAGGCCGTCCCAGGGGCGCTGGCCGGTGGGCAGGTGCGCTTCCACGGCTGCCAGGAGGTGGGCTGGGTCGGGGAGGCGCCCCTTGCCGTGCTCGCCGCGGGAGGCGAGGGCGCCCTCGTCGGGGTCGATCACGGTGACGCCTCGCTCGCGCAGGGTCGCGAGGTTTCCCTGGGTCGCCGCGTCGGCGTACATGCGGTCGTTCATCGCCGGGGCGACGAGGCGGGGTGCGGTGCAGGCGAGGAAGGAGGTGGTGAGGATCGAGTCGGCCGTGCCGGTGGCCAGCTTGGCAAGCGTGTTGGCAGAGGCCGGCGCGACGAGGTAGGCGTCGCAGTTGGACGCCAGCTCGAGGTGGCCGATCGGGTCGTGGCCGGGGGCTTCGTCGCCGGGAAAGGCGCCGCGCAGCGGGTCGCGCTCGAACTCGGAGATCAGCACCGGGGCACCGACGATGCCCTCGAAGGAGGCGGCGCCGACGAAGCGGGTCGCCGTCTCGGTCATCAGTACCCGTACGCCGTGCCCGGCGGTGGTCGCCAGGCGCGCCAGCTCAAGCGCCTTATAGGCGGCTATCCCTCCACTTACGCCAAGCAGGACTCTGGCCATGGCTCTCCTTGACCCGGCACTGCCGGGAGCGCCGTCAGGCGCGGTACTCGTATTTGAGCTTGCCCTGGGCGACCTCTTCGAGCGCGATCGAGAGGTAGTTGCGGTCGGCTGGGATGTCGACCATCGGGGGCGGGTACTCGCCGAAGCTGCCCTCGCCGAGGCTGTGGAAGTAGCTGTTTATCTGCCGGGCCCGCTTGGCGGCGACGACTACGGCCGCGTAGTGCGAGTCGGTGTGATCCAGAAGCTTGTCAACGCGTGGTTTGATCATTCGGCTGCGGAGTCTAGAGGTATGCCGAGCTCGGCGCGCACGATCTCCTCCAGCTCGGCCGCAGCGCGCTCCAGCTCGTCGTTGACGACGCTGTGGGCAAACTCGCCCTGGGCGGCCATCTCCTGCTCTGCCACTTCAAGCCGCGAGTCGATCGCCTCGAGGCTGTCGGTGCCGCGCGACTCGAGCCTGCGCCGCAGCGATGCCGGGTCTGGCGGGGCGATGAAGACCTGGACCGACTCGCGCATCGCCGCCCGCACCTGGCGCGCTCCCTGAACCTCGATCTCGAGGACCACCGATTGACCCTCGTCGAGGCGGTTGCGCACCTCCGATCGCAGCGTGCCGTAGCGATGGCCGCTGTAGGTGGCGAACTCGAGGAAGTCTTCGGCTGCTATGCGCTCGTCGAATTCCTCGGGTGTGAGGAAGTGGTAGTCCCGCCCGTTCACCTCGCCCTCGCGCGGCTCGCGGGTGGTGGCGGAGATCGAGAGCTCGAGGTCTGGCACGCGCTCGAGCAGGGTGGAGATAAGCGTTCCCTTTCCCACCCCGCTGGGACCGGTGATGACGAAGACCTTCGGCATGCGGGCCGGGATATTGACCGGCGCAGCGGTCGTTATCGGCGGAGCTGGGAGACGAGCTCAGCTCGCTGCCGCTCCGAGAGACCGCCGATGGTCTTCGAGGGCGAGATCCTGCACTGGTTGAGGATCCGGTTGGTCTTGACGCGACCGTACTTCGGTACTGCCAGCAGCATGTCGAAGACCTTCGCCGTCAGCACGTAGTCGGGCGGGTCGAGCAGCAGCGTGTGGATGTTCGCCTTGCCCGCTTTCAGGTCCTTCTTCAGCTTGGCGCGGGCGGTGCGGATGTCGTTGGCGCGTTTGAGCGCGTCCATCCGCTGGTCCAGCGATCGCTCCGGAGCCGCAGCTGAAGTCTTGACTGGGGAGGGCATGTGGGCGGCGAGTATAGCCGCGGCTTGCGAGCGTGCAAGCAATCGGGGCCGATTACGCCGAAATTCACCTGAACCTCGACTCGAGGTTTAGCCGAGGCGGCCAACCGGAGCGTCGCTTCGACCTCGTTCGAGCGCTCCGGCAATCCCGCGCGCCACCCTCTCCCCAGCCCGCGGATCCCTGAAGCT
Source organism: uncultured Solirubrobacterales bacterium (assembly GCA_963778715.1). GTDB lineage: Bacteria > Actinomycetota > Thermoleophilia > Solirubrobacterales > 70-9 > VRUE01. The sequence goes on along the minus strand of CAVZVK010000011.1, from coordinate 12,468 downwards.
CTCGGTTCCCACCGCGACCAGCGTCGCCCCCGCCGAGAGGAATTCCATTGCATCCGCCCCTGTAGCGATCCCCCCCATCCCAACGATCGGGATGCTCGACGGCGGCGGCCACGGATCGCAGTTGGGCGACAGCCACTGGTCGGACAGCCGGTCCCGACAGCCCTCCATGGCCAGCGGCGATGCCAGGCATTCCACTCGCGGGATCGATCGCACTCGCCTTCAGCGTGTTGATCAGCGAGACCGCATCCGCCCCCCCCTGCTCAGCCGCCACCGCAACGTCCGCCGGGTTGGCCACGTTGGGTGTCAGCTTCACAATCAGCGGCTTCTCGGTCAACGGCCGCAGCGCTTCGAGCAGGGCCTCGGTCTCGCTCGGCTGCTCGCCCACGATCAACCCAGAGTGCACGTTGGGGCAGGAGACGTTGAGCTCCAGGGCCGCCACCTCCGCCCTCTCCCCCACGCCTTGGACCAGCCGGGCGAAGTCCTCCCGGTTCGTCGCCATAACCGAGACGATCAGCGGCACGGGCATCTCGCTCAACTGGGGAAGATCTTCCGCAAGAAACCCCGTCAGCCCCTTGTTCGGCAGCCCGATCGAATTGATCATCCCTGCCGGCGTCTCCCAGATCCGCTGTGGCTCGTTCCCAGCCCTTGGCTCCGGCGTGATCGTCTTGGAGACGAAGGCCGAGAACGGGAACTGCTCCAACAGCTCCTCGCCGTAGACGCGGCGGGCAGCGATCGCGTCAAACGTGCCTGATGCGTTGATCACCGGGTGTGCAAGCTCGACCCCGCAGAACTCGACAGAAGCGTCCGGGGTTGGCGAGGACGTGGGGGGTCGTCCGGAGGGCGCGGCGTCCTGTTTTTCGCCCGACATCCCCCCCAAGTGCCCTGACCGCTCCTGGCGAAAAACCCAGCAACCGGAGGACGACCCCCCACGTCCTCCACCCACCACCGGGCCATCCACGCACAGCCGGGCGTAGCCGCCGTTTCCATCCGGCACCGCGCAGCCAAAGCAGGCGCCGTAGCCGCAGGCCATCGGGGACTCCATCGCAAGCTCGCAGGGGACGCCGGCGTGGGTGCAGAGCTGAGCAACCGCGTCGAGCATCGGGGGCGGGCCGCAGGCGTAAACGGCGGCGCTGGAGGCGTCGTCACCTTCGAGCATGGCGGCGAGCAGGTCGGTGACGTAGCCGTGGTGGCCGATGTGACCGTCGTCGCTTGCGAGGCGGACCTCGCAACAGGAGAAGAGCTCGTCGAGGCCACCCGAGTGCGCCTCGTCCCGGAAGCCGAGCAGCACCCGAGTGGGAATGTTCTTCGCCGTGAAGCTGCGCCGCAACAATGCCAGCGGCGCAATCCCAATCCCCCCACCCACCAAGATCGCCCCCGCCGGCTGAACTGCATCAACTTGTCCATCCGCTGGGTGGAGAAGTTGATGCAGTTCGCGGGGGGTGCGAAGGAGTTGCCGAGAGGGCCGTTGAGCCAAACCTGCTCGCCGGGCTCGAGCTCGCAGAGGCGGTCGGTGCCGGGGCCGATGCCCTCGATCAGGAAGTCGAGACGGACACCGCCGGCTGCGGGGCCAGCTTCCGCGACAGAGAGAGCTCTTGGCAGGTACGGGCGTCCGTCGCGTTGGTCCCAGTGCTGCTCGGTGGCGAGCATGTAGAACTGGCCGGGCTTCGGCTCCGGGCCGTCGGGGTCGATCAAGGAGAAAAGCCTGTAGCCGCCGGAGGGCTTGCTCTCGGAGACCTTGCAGAGGCGGCGGCCGAAGGGGGCCGTCATCTTGGCTGCTTCGCCCTCTCCATGCCGTGGATCTCCTGCAGCGAGCGGACCTCGGGGTCGCCTTCGAGCTTGGCGGCGATCGCGCGTACCGCCGCGGTGGCGCCGGTCATCGTGGTCACGCAGGGAACGTTGTGGCGGACCGCGGCGGTGCGGATCTCATAGCCGTCGGCGCGGGCGCCGGAGCCGGTCGGGGTGTTGATCACCAGGTCGCAGCGCCGCTCCCGGATCAGGTCGACGACGTGGGGCGAGCCCTCGGCGATCTTGTTGATCGGGGTCACAGGCACACCCATCGCCGAAATCGCTTGGGCGGTGCCTCCGGTTGCGATCAGCTCGAAGCCGAGGTCGTGGAAGCGGGCGGCAATCTGAGTCGCGGCCGGCTTGTCGGTATCGGTGACGGTGATGAAGACGGAGCCCCCGGTCGGCAGCGAGACGCCCGCTGCGGCCTGGGCTTTGCCGAACGCAGTGGGGAAGTCGGCGGCGATGCCCATCACCTCGCCGGTGCTCTTCATCTCTGGGCCGAGCACCGAGTCGGCGCCGGAGAAGCGAGCGAACGGCAGCACCGCCTCCTTGACGCTGACCATGCCTGCCGGCGGATCGCGCAGCTCCTGGTCGGCCAGCTTCTCGCCCAGCATCAGGCGGGCGGCGACCTTTGCCAGCGGCACTCCCGTCGCCTTGGAGACGAAGGGCACGGTGCGCGAGGCGCGCGGGTTGGCCTCGATTACGTAGAGCTCGCCGCCGGCGACGGCGTACTGGATGTTGATCAGGCCGATCACGCCCAGCTCCAGGGCGATCCGCTTCGTCGTCGCCCGGATCTCCTCCAGCATCTCGACCCCGAGGCTCATCGGTGGGATCACGCAGGCAGAGTCGCCGGAGTGCACGCCGGCCTCCTCGACGTGCTGCATGATCCCGGCGACGTGGGCGTCGCTGCCGTCGGCGAGCGCGTCGACGTCGACCTCGATCGCGTTCTCGAGGAAGCGGTCGAGCAGCAGCGGGTGCTCCTGGTCGGCCTTGACGTGGACATCGAGATAGGCCTTGAGGTCGTCGGTCGAATAGCAGATCTCCATCGCCCTGCCGCCGAGCACGTAGGAAGGACGGACCAGCAGCGGGAAGCCGACGTCTTCGGCGATCGTCTCCGCCTCTTCGGCCGAGAGCGCGGTGCCGTAGGGCGGGTGCTTGATCCCGAGCCGGCGCAGCAGGGCGCCGAAGCGGCCCCGGTCCTCGGCGAGGTCGATCGCGTCGACCGGAGTGCCGAGCAGCGGCACGCCCGCCTCCTCCAGCCCGCGGGCCAGCTTCAAGGGCGTCTGGCCGCCGAACTGGACGATCACGCCCTCCGGCTGCTCCTGCTCGCAGACCGCGAGCACGTCCTCCGTCGTCAGCGGCTCGAAGTAGAGGCGGTCGGAGGTGTCGTAGTCGGTCGAGACCGTCTCCGGGTTGCAGTTGACCATTACGGCGTCGCGGTCGAGCTCGCGGGCGGTCATCGCTGCGTGCACGCAGCAGTAGTCGAACTCGATCCCCTGGCCGATCCGGTTGGGGCCGGCGCCGAGGATGACGACCGAGTCGCGCTCGCCGCGGCGCACCTCGGAGGAGGCGGCGCCGGCGGAGGGCCGCTCGTAGGCGGAGTAGTAGTAGGGCGTCGCCGCCTCGAACTCGGCGGCGCAGGTGTCGACCGACTTGTAGGTGCGGGTGAGGCCGGCGGTGCCGTCGCCGTCTTAGCCAGCGCCTTGCAGCTCGCGCAGGAACCAGCGGTCGACCAGGCAGCGCTCGTGCACGGCCTCGAGCTCCAGCCCGCGCTCGAAGGCGGCGAGGATGCGGTCGAAGCGCTCCGGGCAGGGCTTCTCCAGCAGTTCCAGCAGCTCGCCGTCGTCGGCGGGAATCTCGGCCTCGGCGTCGAGCTCGCGCGAGCGCATCGCCTTGGCGAAGGACTCGCGGAAGGTGCGGCCGATCGCCATCACCTCGCCCACGCTCTGCATGTGGGTCGAGAGCCGGCCCTCGGAGCCGGGGAACTTCTCGAAGGCGAAGCGCGGGATCTTGGTCACCACGTAGTCGATCGTCGGCTCGAAGGACGCCGGCGTCGCCTTGGTGATGTCGTTGGGGATCTCCTCTAGCGCGTAGCCGACGGCCAGCTTGGCCGCCATCTTGGCGATCGGGAAGCCGGTCGCCTTCGAGGCCAGCGCCGAGGAGCGCGAGACGCGCGGGTTCATCTCGATCACGACGATCTCGCCGCTTTCGGGGTTGACGCCGAACTGGACGTTGGAGCCGCCGGTCTCGACCCCCACGGCGCGGATCACGCGGATCGCCTGGTCGCGCAGGTCCTGGTAGAGCGCGTCGGTGAGGGTCTGGGCGGGCGCCACGGTGACCGAGTCGCCGGTGTGGACCCCCATCGGGTCGACATTCTCGATCGAGCAGATGATCACGACGTTGTCGTTGCGGTCGCGCATCACCTCGAGCTCGAACTCGCCCCAGCCGAGCACCGACTCCTCGACCAGGACCTGGTTGATCGGGCTGGCGGCGAGGCCCTCGGAGACGACCTGGCGCAGCTCGGTCTCGGTCCCCCCCACGCCGCCGCCCTGGCCGCCCATGGTGAAGGCCGGCCGGACGATCGCGGGCAGGGTGATGCGACCGTCGGCCAGCGCCGTCTCGACCTCGCCGAGGCTCTCCACCGTCATCGACCAGGGGATGCGCAGGCCCGCCTCGGTCATCGTCTGGCGGAACTCCTCGCGGTCCTCGGCGCGGCGGATCGCGGCGGCGTCGGCACCGATCAGCTCGACCCCGAAGCGCTCCAGGGTGCCGTCCTCGTGCAGGGCCATCGCCAGGTTTAGCGCGGTCTGCCCGCCGAGCGTCGGCAGCAGCGCGTCGGGGCGCTCCTTTTCGATGATCCGCGTCACCGGGCCGGGCAGCAGCGGCTCGATATAGGTCGCGGTGGCGAACTCCGGATCGGTCATGATCGTCGCCGGGTTGGAGTTGACCAGCACGACCTCATAGCCCTCCTCGAGCAGGACCTTGCAGGCCTGCACGCCGGAGTAGTCGAACTCGGCCGCTTGCCCGATCACGATCGGGCCAGAGCCGATCAGGAGGATCTTCTCGATGTCGGTGCGCTTAGGCATGGGCCAGCTCGAGGAAGGAGTCGAAGAGGTGGCGGGCGTCGTGCGGGCCCGGGCCGGCCTCCGGGTGGTACTGGACGGTCGCCGCATCGACGTCCTTCAGCACCAGGCCCTCGACCGTGCGGTCGTAGAGGTTGAGGTGGGAGAGCTCGGCGGCCCCGAAGTCGGTCTCCCAGCGCACCGGCTCGTCGAGCTCGATCCGCGGCTCGCCGCCCGGCCCCTGCACGGCAAAGCCGTGGTTCTGTGAGGTGATGTCGATCCGGCCGCTGGCCAGCTCCTTGACCGGGTGGTTGGCACCGCGGTGGCCGAAGGGCAGCTTGAAGGTCTCCAGGCCGACCGCTCGGCAGAGCAGCTGATGGCCTAGGCAGATGCCGAACAGCGGCCGTACTCCCGACCAGTTCGCTGACTGTGTCGACGACGTAGCCGAGCGCGGCGGGGTCGCCGGGTCCGTTGGCGAGAAAGACCAGGTCGGGGTCCTCGGCGAGCACCTCCTCGGCGCTGGACCTGCAGGGCAGCAGGGTCACCCTGCAGCCGCGCTCGCGCAGCTGGCGCACGATGTTGAGCTTGACCCCGGTGTCGATGCCGACGACGTGCGGGCCGTCGCCCTCGAAGCGGACCGGCTCGGGCGGGGTGACGGTCTGGGCGAGGTCGGCACCGTCCATCGAGGGCTCGGCGGCGACCTGTTCGCGCGCTTCGTCCTCGGGCGTGCCGGCCGGGAAGATGCCGCCGCGCATCGCGCCGCGATCGCGGATGTGGCGGACGACGGCGCGGGTGTCGACGCCGCCGATCCCCGGCACGCCGCAGTCGGCGAGCCAGTCGAGCCAGCCGCCCTCCGCGGTGGCAACGTCCTCGCCGTTCTTGGGATCGCGCATGACGACGCCGCGGGCGTGGATGCGATCGGACTCCATCGCCGCGGCGGAGACGCCGTAGTTGCCGATCAGCGGGTAGGTGAAGACGATGATCTGCCCCGCGTAAGAGGGATCCGTCACCGACTCCTGGTACCCGGTCATCCCAGTGTTGAAGACCACCTCCCCGGTAACCGGACCCCCAGCGGCACAAGCCAGCCCATCGAACCGAGCCCCGTCCTCGAGAAGGAGGAAGCCATCCGCCGCACTCATTCCGGTGCGCCTTTTGTGGTCATAGGTGGCATAAAGCGCACCGGAACGGGGTCACTGGGCTACTCCCAGTGAGAAGGAGCGGAGGCGGTAGGCGATTTGGCCGGCGGCGATGGTCATTTGGATGCGGCCGGTTAGCTTTCGGCCGTCGCACCAGGAGTTGGCGGAGCGGCTCTCGTAGCCCTCCTCGCCGACGGTCCACTCGGCTGAGAGGTCGCAGAGGGCGATGTTGGCGGGGCTGCCGAGGGCGAGCGAGGAGCGCTCGACGTCGAAGGGGGCCGCGCCGCCCGAGAGTCGCTCGATCACTAGGGCAAGGTCGAGCACGCCGGGCAGGACCAGCTCGGTGTGGATCGCCGCGAAGGCCGTCTCCAGGCCGGTCACGCCCATCGCCGCCTGCTCGAAGGGGACTTCCTTTTCCTCCGGGGCGTGCGGGGCGTGGTCGGTGGCGATGCACTCGATCGTGCCGTCGCGCAGGCCCTCGATCAAGGCCAGGCGGTCGGCCTCGCTGCGCAGCGGCGGATTCATCTTGAAGCGGTGCGGGTCGAGGCTGCGGACCTCCTCGTCGGTGAGGCAGAGGTGGTGCGGCGAGGCCTCGCAGCTGATCTGCACCCCGGCGGCCTTGGCGGCCCGCACCGCCTCGACCGACTCAGCGGCAGAGAGGTGCTGGACGTGGATGCGCCCGCCCTCGTAGGCGGCAAGGGCGGCGTCGCGGGCGATCATCGTCGACTCCGAGACCGAGGGGATGCCCTCGAGGCCGAGCGCCGCCGAGACCGGGCCCTCGTGCATGACGCCGGCGCCGGAGAGCTCCGGGTCCTCCTCGTGCAAGGCGATCGTGCCGCCGCAGAGGCGCTGGTACTGCAGAGCGCGGCGCAGCACGCGGGCGCTGCGGATCGGCTGGCCGTCGTCGCTGAAGCCGACCGCGCCGGCGTCGCGCAGCGAGGCCATCTCGGTCAGCTCCTCTCCTGCCATGCCGCGGGTGACGGTGGCGAGGAAGCCGACCGGGACAGAGGCGGCGCCACGGGCGTCCTCGCACAGGGCCTCGACGTCGGCGGGCGTGGAGACCGGCGGCTCGGTGTTGGCCATCGCCAGGATGCCGCAGTAGCCGCCCGCCGCGGCCGAGCGGCTGCCGGTCGCGATGTCCTCCTTGTGCTCCTGGCCGGGCACGCGCAGGTGCACGTGCGGGTCGAAGAAGGCGGGGAATGCGTGTAGGCCCTCGGCCTCGACCGTCTCCAGGCCGTCGTCCTCGACCGAGCCCGGGGGGGCGAGCTCGGCGATCTCGCCGTCGCGGATGACCACGTCGTGCGGCGCGTCGATGCCGGCTAGCGGGTCGAGGACGGTGGCGCGGCGCAGGATCGCGTTCGCGCCCTCGCCGGCGCGCATCTCGAGCGTGCCGGCGCTCATAGAACCACCGTTGGTTCACGGCCAAATCGCCCCGGACTAGCACACCCGGAAATCACCGTGACGATTTGGCCGCTCACGCCGGCTGCCCGATCGGGGTGGGACGGCTGGCGCCGTTGCCGGCTGCCGGGGCGGGCTCTTCGTCCCCCGCGGCGAGCAGCTCGTAGAGGATCGCCATCCGCACGACCAGGCCGGAGGCGACCTGCTCGGCGATCAGCGACTGCGGCGAGTCGATCACCTCGCCGGAGAGCTCGACGCCGCGGTTTACCGGGCCCGGGTGCATCAGCAGCTGGCGCGGGCCGAGCCGGCGCGAGTCGATCTGGAAGTGGGCGGCGTACTCGCGCAGCGAGGGCACGAAGCTCTCCCGCATGCGCTCATGCTGCAGGCGTAGGGCGTAAACGACGTCGGCCTCGCCGAGCTCGTCGAGGGAATGGGTGACCTCGCAGCCGAGCTGCTCGAGCCCGCGTGGGATCAGCGCCGGCGGGCCGCAGACCGTCAGCTCGGCGCCCATCGCCTGGAAGGCGATCAGGTTGGAGCGGGCGACGCGGCTGTGCAGGACGTCGCCGACGATCCAGATCCGCTTGCCCTCGAGCGAGCCGAGGCGGCGGCGCAGGGTGTAGACGTCGAGCAGCGCCTGGCTCGGGTGCTCGTGCTTGCCGTCGCCGGCGTTGATGACCGCGGCGTCGGCCCAGCCGGCGACGAGCTGGGCGGCGCCGGCGTAGGGGTGGCGGAGGACGATCGCCGCCGGTTCGTAGGCGGAAAGGGTTGCGACCGTGTCCTTCAGCGACTCGCCCTTGTCGACCGAGGAGCCCGCCGCCTTGACCGAGACCAGGTCGGCGGAGAGGCGCTTCGCCGCCAGCTCGAAGGAGGAGCTGGTGCGCGTGCTCGACTCGTAGAAGAGGGTGACGATCGTGCGCCCGCGCAGGGTCGGCACCTTCTTGATGTCGCGGCGGCCGACCTCGGCGAAGCTCTCGGCGCGGTCGAGGATCGCCTCGATCTCGGCTTTGGAGAGCTGCTCGATCGAAAGCAGGTGCCTCATGCCCCGACCTCGACCAGTTCGGAGATCGTCACCTCGTCGACCTCGTCCAGCTCCTCTAGGCGCACATTGACCCGCTCCTCGCGCGCCGTCGGCAGGTTCTTGCCGACGTAGTCGGGCCGGATCGGCAGCTCGCGGTGGCCGCGGTCGCAGAGCACGGCGAGCTGGACCCGTTGCGGCCGCCCGTAGTCGAAGAGCGCGTCGATCGCGGCGCGCACGGTGCGGCCGGTGAAGAGCACGTCGTCGACAAGGACGACGGTTTTGCCGCTGAGGTCGAACTCGATGTGAGAGGCGTGGACGACCGGCTGCGCGGCCGGAGACTTGGCGCCGACGTCGTCGCGGTAGAAGGAGATGTCGAGGTCGCCGATCGGCGTATCGGAGCCGATCAACTCGGCGAGGAGAGCGTGCAGCCGGCGGGCGAGAAGGGCGCCGCGGGTGTGGATGCCGACGATGGCCAGCTCGTCGGGCTCCGGGTTCTTCTCGGCGATCTCGTGCGCGATCCGGCGCATAGTGCGCCGCAGATCGTCGTGCTCGAGCACGATCTTCTCACTCATTTGCTTCCTTCCTGGCCTCTCCGGACCGGGTTAAAGGACGGGGCCAATGTAGCAGCAGGGGCGGCGAGCCCGGGTAGGCCCTCGCCCTCGCAACAGATGGGGAGGCTCGGTTGAGGGCCTACCCGGGCTCGCCGTTCTCCCGGGCTCCATTGGCGATCAGCTTGGGTGGGTCCTTCTCGGGAAACGGGATCTCGATCAGGTCGAAGTCCTTGGGCGCGACGCTGGGCTCGAAGACCTCGCGGGCCTCTTCGAGCACCGTGCCGACGTGGTAGCGGGAGGAGATGTGGACGAGGGCGAGCATCTTGACGTGGGCCTCGCGGGCTACCGAGGCGGCCTGGATCACGGTGGAGTGGCCGGTGTCGGCGGCGCGCTGGACCTCCTCCTCGGAGAAGCTGGCGTCGTGGATCAGCAGGTCGGCGTCTGCGGCGGCGGCGACGGTGGAGTGGCAGGGCGCGGTGTCGCCGGTGATCGCGATCGTGCGGCCGGGGCGGGACTCGCCCATTACGTCGTCGGGGCGCACCTTGCCGGCCGAGCCGTCGACCTCCTCCCCACGCTGCAGCGCGGCGAAGGCTGGGCCTTCCTCGACCCCCAGCCGCTTGGCGGCGTCTGGGTCGAAGCGGCCGGGACGCTCCTCCTCGATCAGGGCGTAGCCGTTGGCGCGCACGCTGTGCTCGACGGCGAAAGCGCGAACCTCGGCCCCGTCGTGGTGCACCGCTTCGCCGGGGTCGATTTCGACCAGGTCGATGCTGTAGTCAGTGCGGCCGATCAGCCGGCCGAGAACGACGAAGAGGTCGCGCAGGCCGCGCGGACCATAGATCGTCAGCGGCTCCTCGCGGGCGGTCAGGTCGTAGGTCTTGAGCAGGCCGGGCAGGCCGAGGATGTGGTCGGCGTGGAAGTGGGTGAGGTAGATCTCGTCGACCTGAGAGAGGCCAAGGGAGCGTTGCATCTGGCGCTGCGTGCCTTCGCCGCAGTCGATCAGCAGCCGCTTGCCGCCGCGGACGAGCATCACGCTCGCGGTCGAGCGCCGCGCCGAAGGGACCGATCCACCGGTCCCGAGGAATATCGCCGAGAGGTCCATGCGGCCAGCGAGCCTACGCGAAGGGGCGCCTCAGCCACGCAAAGCTAGACTGGCCCCCGAGCGCCCGTAGCTCAGCTGGATAGAGCGCCACCCTCCGGAGGTGGAGGTCACAGGTTCGAATCCTGTCGGGCGCGTAAAGCCGTGGGCGGGAGTCGCTCAGGCGGTCCTGAACCGGGCTCGCCACTCCTCGCGGTCGAACTCGGCGGGCTCGTTCTCGGCCAGGAAGCGCTCGAGCACGGCAATGAAGTGGCCGGGCTGCTCGAGCTGGGGCATGTGGCCGGCCCCCTCGAAGATCTCGAGCTGGCTGCCGGGAAGGGCGCGGTGGGCATCTTCGCCGTGGCGCACCGGGATGATCGGGTCGCGCGCGCCCCAGACGATCAGGACCGGGACCTCCTCGGCCAGGTAGAGCCGATCGGAGGCCGAGACCTGCTGGCCGCCGGTGCCGACCACCGAGCGGAGGGTCGCGAGGAAGGCCTTGCGACGGCGCGGGTCGGTGAGGGACGCGTAGCCGCGGGCCACCTCGGCAACGTCGGCGGCCGGCTTCATGCCAATCGCCGAGAGCCCTCGACCTACGGCCCCGCCCAGCTTCTGGCCGGCGCCGGCGGTGGCGGCAATGAAGAGGTCGGCGCCGGGCAGCGCCGCGGCGCGCAGGACCGGGCTCACCTCGGGGCCGAGGCCGCCGCTGGAGACGAGGACGAGGCGCTCGACCATCTCGGGGAACTGGTAGGAGAACTGCATCGCGACGCCGCCGCCGAGCGAGTGGCCGACGAGCGTGGCGCGCTCGTGCCCGAGCGAGAGCAGGAGATCGCGCAGGCCACTCGCCAGGCTGCCCAGCGAGTAGTCGCCCGGGCCGCCAGCCGAGACGCCGTGTCCCGGCAGGTCGGGGGCGATCACTGTGTGAGTTCTGGCCAGCGGCTCGATCACCTCGCGCCAGTTCTCAGCAGGTTCCGGCGATGCCGTGGATCAGGAGCAGGACCGGGCCGTCGCCGCCGCCGAGATAGCCGACCTCGCGACCGTGCAGCTCGGCCGTCTTGAAGCCGATCTCCGTTGGACGAAACGGCGTTACGCGCTTTGCCACCCCACAAACGGTAGCTGGCGGGCCGGTCCGGTTCGGATGCAGGCGCATCCGCTGGTGCTTCCAATACTGTCGCGGCCGATGGCCGACGAGAAAACGAGCCGCCCGCCGCGCGGAGCGCTGATTGTTGTCGCGATCGGACTCTTCGCCTGCCTCGTCGCCGCCGTCCTCTCTACCGATAAGGCCAGCGGTGAAGCCGCCGAGCTTGAATGGGTGCAGAGGGTGCCGATGGCCGACTCCCGGCCCGCGTCGCTGCCCGGCGGAGGCGCGATGCAGTTGGTCGACGGATCGATCCGCACGACCGGGCTCAACGTCAGCGGCTACTCGCTCTTCCGGGTCTCCTCGCGGCTGCGGATCGACGCCGGCGCCCCGGTCGGCGGCGGCCGCATCCTCTGCTCGATCGTCGGCACCGGCCGGGCGGAAATCGCCCAGAGCGCCGGCGGCCTGCGCGCCACCTACCCGCGCTCCAGTACCGGGCTCTTCAACCAGGAAGTGCCAGAAGTGATCCTGCTCGACTTCAGCTCGCATGGAACGGAACTCGCCGTGCTCGAACTGGACGGGCTGCCGCCCCATTTCAGCAGCGAGAGAGGCGTCAAGCTCGAATGGCCGGAATACCAGCCCGGCGTCGAGCACCTCGAATACTTCCTTCCGGATGGAAAGCCGAAGCAGGACCTGCTGCTGCCCTTCGACACCGTCTGGCGGACGACCTCGGTGCCCGGCGCCAAGGTTGCCTGCACGCTGACCACCAGCGCCGGCAAGGCGACGGTGCGGACCGGGCTGATGCTGAAGAAGGTGCCGCCGCCGATCGACGAAGAAGCCGAAGAAGAAAACCGGGAACGGGCCGAAGAAGAAGAAAAGGAAGGCTGACCCTCAGCCGGTCTGCGGCGCGACGAGCAGCTCGGGGCCTTCCTCGCTGCCTTTGCCGACCTTGTTCAGCTTTGGGTTGGCCGGGGCGCTTTGCATTCGGTTGGCCGGTAGCGGTGAGCACATCGAGATCGCGTCCTCGAGCTCGAGGTCGGGACGCAGCCAGGCGGCCTCGGCCTCGGGGCTAGGCAGGATCGCCGGCATCCGGTCGTGGACGGCGGCCACGACGTCGTTGGGTGTCGTGGTGACGATCGTGCAGCTGTAGAGCCAGCCGTCGTCGAAGCCGCGGTCCTCGGGGTCCTGCCACTCCTTGCGGGTGCAGATCCCGGCGAAGGCAAAGAGCTCGCCGTCGTCGACGGTGAAGCGCCAGGGTTGCCGCGGCTGCTTGGGGTCCTCCGCCTTCATCCACTCGTAGAAGCCGTCGGCGACGATCAGGCAGCGGTGGCGGAACTTGCTGATCAGGGGCGAGTAGGCGCGGCT
>CAVZVK010000010.1:0-194671 GCA_963778715.1 uncultured Solirubrobacterales bacterium | reverse complement strand
GAAAGAGGCGGCCCTGAGGGCCAGACCTCCTATTCCTGTTCGAAGGTGTGCTGGTAGGTCGTCGCGGGGCCGGCTGCCGATCGGCTCGAACGGCCCCGCTGGGTGCAGCCGGGGGCCGGGACAGTGGCCGAGTCGGTCTGTTCGGCGAAGGCGTACTTCTTCAGCAGGTCGAAGAACTTCGTGCTTTTCGCTTTTTCGTTGTCTTCGCTTGGTGCGCGCTCTGAAGGCCGGGTTCGTGGCCGTTTCCGGGTTGAGGGTGGCGGTGACGCCCGAGTGCAGCCGCGGGTGTCGAAGCTGGGCAGGCCCGCGGCGAGTGCCTTGTAGGCGAGCGGCTGGGTGTAGGCGTTGTTGCGGTTGGTCGTCGTGCGGTTCGGGGAGGTCGCGAGCGATTCCGGGCTGAACGGGCCCATCGCGCGCAGGTAGTGGATGTGTTCGCCGGCCGCGTTTTCCGATGGGAGGACCGCGTTGGCTCGACGCCACGTTGGCCATCGCCGCGGTGATCTCGTGCTTGTAGAGGCCGAGGCCGGTGAGGATCGGGTTGAGGTTGCGCAGGAACGGGTCGAGCGCGCGCAGGAACGGCGGGAAGTCGTCGCGGAACAGCTTGCGCAGCGCGGGGAAGCCGGTCGGGGAGCGGGCGATCACCGGTTCCAAGCCCTTCGAAGAAGCCCTTGGCCTGCGGCGCCAGGTTGGAGAAGGCGACCAGGGTCGGCGAGAGCTGTTCGGCGGCGGGCACGAGCTGCCGCATCAGCGGGTCGGTGTTGACCGCGAAGGTTTTGAGCCGGTCGAGGGTCAGCCGCGACTCGTCCTGGAAGGTCGGGAAGGCGCGGAACAGCGCTTCGATGTCGCGGTCGCGGGCGGCGGTCGTGCTGAAGACGGTGTTGGAGTTGCGGATCAGGCTCGGCGAGCTCGCCCTGGCGGCCGCGCAAGGCGTCGCAGGGAGATGGCGCCGTTGCTGAAGAGCTGGTTGACCGCGAGCCGCTGGGTGTCGAGCGGCGCGGAAGATGCGGTCGAATTCGGTGAAGGTCGGTTCGAGTTCGGCGAAGGCGTCGGAGAGGTCGGCGCCGCGGCCGGCGATCGCCACCGCGACTTCCTGCATCCATTCCTGGAAGGCGGCGCGGGTCCGGGGGTTGAAGGTGCGGAAGATCTCGTCGAGCTGGACCGATTCGGCGATGTTGGCCTCGGGCAGGGTGGCGCCGTCGGCGAGCTCTGGGCCCGTTGCGGTTGCCGGGCGTCAGTTCGACGTAGGTCTCGGCGAGCAGCGTCTTGGTGCGCAGGATCGCCCTCGTGTCCTTGCGGGATCGGCGCGTACTTGTCGTCGATCGTCGATCGTCGCGAGCGCCAGCTTGCCGTGGGCGCGAGGTCGATGTCCTGGACTTTGCCGACGTAGACGCCGGAGATCCGCACGTCGGACTGCTGGGCGAGCTGGGTCGCCTCGTTGAAGGGGATCTCGATCTCGTACGACTTCGCCTTGAAGGGCGTCGGGCCGCCGAAGGTGATCCAGAGGAAGAGCAGGATGCCGAAGCAGGACAGCGCGAAGCCGGCGATGACGAGGAGCTGGGTTGTGCTGGGCGCGCGCTTGCTCATTGGTCCCCGGCCCGCAGCCGAGCGCCTGCGGGGTTGCTTGGGTCGGAGCGATCGGCGGCAGTTCGTCCTTGCGCGGGATCCTGCGCCCCCTGGAGCAGGGTCTTCGAGGTAGGGCTTTGTCGCTGGCAGCGCCGTAGGCGAGTTCGGTCCCGTTGCAGGAGATCATGACCAGGCCGCGCTGGATCGGCCCGGCCGGGTCGTCGAGGTTGAAGGTGGCGTTGAGGTTGTGGTTGAGCCAGGGCAGGTAGAAGAGGTAGCTCTGCTTGGCCCTTCGGCTTGTAGGCGAGCTCGTTGAAGAAGCTGTTGAAGGCGCCGAGCGAGTTGCCGAAGCCGCGCACGCGTCTTCTTCGAGGTCGGCGGAGCCCTGCTTGGCGTGGGTGAGGACGGGCCGGATCTGGCGGGTGAAGGGCCGGATCTGGTCGCGGATCGGCGCCGTCGTCTGCTCGAAGAAGCGCTCGTTCGCCTTCAGCGCCGGGCCCAGCGCCTGCGCCTGCGGGATCAGGCCGATCAGCGCCGGGCGGGCCGCGATCGAGAAGCGGTTGGAGCTGGCCAAGGCCGCCTGCAGCGCGGTCAGCGTCGACGGGAACTCGACCAGCGTTTCCTGGATCGCCTGCTGCTGGTTGGCGAAGTTGCCGAGCGCCGCCTTGGAGCCGGTGACGAAGCGTTCGATCTCGGCGTCGCGGCGGCCCAGTTCGGTGGTCAGCAGGCCGAAGTCGTGGATCACGCCGGGCGAGCGCGACGCGGCGCTGGGCGACCGCCCGGTTGAGGTCGGCGAGGTAGTGGACGAAGGGCTGGAAGCGGCGGAGGGCGCCGGAGAGCTGGTGGCCGCGGCCGCCGATGCCCTGGGCGCCGCCGGCGACGCAGCAGCTGGATGTACTGGCGGGTGTCGGCGTCGAGGGTGGCGAGGAAGGCGTCGAGGTTGGTGTTCGATTCGGTCTGCGAGAGCGGGAAGTTGTCGCCGTCTTCGATGTGGCCCTTGCCGCTGCCCGGGATCGACCTCGACGACCATGTCGTTGAGGTTGGTTTTCGGCCGCAGCAGCAGGGTCGCGTCGGGGTGGATCAGCTCCAGGTACTTGGGCTCGATGTCCATGCCGACGACGGCGTGGCCGTCTTCGAGGTCGACCGAGGTGATCTTGCCGACCTGGATGCCGGCGATGTCGACCGCCTGGCCCTGGCCCGGCGTGACCGCCTGCGCGGTGTGAACTCGCCGGTGATGTGGACGAATTCTTCGCCGACGAGCGGCGCCCAGGACGGCAGCGACGCTTTCTGCTGGGTGAAGATCCAGAGCGTCATCACGATCGCCGAGCGCGGCGAGGACGGCGATCGCGATCGTGTCTTTGCTGCGCCCGCGCGACTGCCGCGAGAGCGAGTCGCGGAAGTGCCGCCAGCGGCTCACTTTCGGGTCCTCGCTCATGGGCTCACCACCGTCGGGGCTGGGGGCGCCGACCTGGCCGAGGCCGGCGTTGAGGTCGGGGACCGGGTTGCTGTCGCAGCGCACTTCGGGCTTCTTCGGCGGCCGGCCGCCGAGTTGCGGCTGGTCGCCGAGCGGCGGCGCGATCGTGTTGGCGAAGTCCTGCTTGTCGGTGGTCAGGTTGCCCTGCGGGTTCGGCTGCTTCGACCAGGATGTTGCCGCCGCCCGGCTGGAGCGCGCAGGTAGGGCCCGTTGCCGTCGAAGTTCTGGCTCTGGCCGGCGAAGTCGGTCAGCGTGTAGAGGAACTCGCGGTAGTTGGGCCCGCCGGTGCGAGAACTGGTCGTTCGATCGTCTGGTTGCCGGTCGGGCACGAGGACCTTGGTGGCGCAGAGGCTGAGCCGGTTGAGCTGCGGCAGGGCGACCGCCTTGCCTGCCTGGGCGGCGCCGGCGAGGCCGGGGGTCGCTTCGCGCGAGCAGCCTGGCGATGCCGCCGCGCCTCCTTGCCGGAGAGCAGCGGCCGGGCCTGCTTGAGCCACGGTTTCGCCGGCGGCGATCAGGCCGGCAGCTCGGCGACCGCCGGCTTCAGCTCGATCGCCCAGGCGCGCAGCGGCGGCAGGGTCTGGTTGAGGTTGACCAGCGAGCTGTGGGCGGTCTGCAGGGTCGGCGCGAGGCGGTGGATCGTGGTCGCGAGGTTGGCCGACTGGTCGGCGAGGGCGCCGGTGAAGACGTCGAAGTTGACGATCAGGCCCTGGAGGTCCTCCTCGTGGTGGGCGAGGGCGCCGAAGGTGCGGCCGGTGCCGGCGATCGAGGCGGGAGAGGTCGTCGGGCCGGGTGCCGAGGAGGGCGTTGGTGACCTGGGCGCTGTAGCGGCCGGCGTCGCCGCCGTAGTTGAAGACGCCGTTGAGCGCTTCGCCCGCCGCTCTTGCCCTTCACCTCGGGCAGCTGGGTGGCGTCTTCGGCCGCGGTCGGCTTGTGCGTTGAGCGCGGTGCCGAAGCCCTCCAGCAGGCGGCCGAGGTCGGCGCGCACCGGCGACTGCAGCGCGGTGAGGATCTCGTCGAGCTGGACCGCGGTCGAGGTGTGGCTGACCGGGATCGTGTCGCCGCTGTCCATCTCCGGCGCGCTCGGGCTGCCGGGGTCGAGGTCGATGAAGAAGTTGCCCTCGAGGAAGATCCGCGGGCCGGATCTCGGCGAAGGCGTCGTCGTGGATCGGCCGGCCGTTGCCTTCGACGGTGAAGGTGACCGTGGTCGCGTCGCCGTCGCGTTCGGTCGCGATCACTTTGCCGACGTCGACGCCGGCGATCCGCACCGGCGAGTTGGTCGAGATGTTGACCCCGTTGGAGAAGGTCGCCTTGAGCTCGTAGCCGTAGCTGGTGAAGGGCACGTGGCCGGTGAAGGCCAGGTAGGGGCCGATCGTGACGATCAGCAGGAAGATCACCGCGATCATCGCGTTGCTGGGCCGCCACTTGAAGCGGCTGTTCGTCGCCCCCGCCCTGGTGTCGCGCTCCGGCAGGCGGCCCATCACTTGCCTTCCTCGCTGCTTTTCGGTCTGGCCGGTGGTCTTGATGCCCGTCGTTGCGCGGCGTGTTGCCGATCACGGTCTCGCCGACTTCGTAGCGCTCGTTGCCGGCCTCGCACTCTTCCGGCTGGCCCGGGCGAGGCGGTGTTCGGGTAGGGGTTGGAGTGGAGGTGGTTGGCGCCGGTCGGGCCCGCCGTTGGCGGGAGCCGAGGCGGGCGCCGCCCTCGTAGTTCGGCCCTTCCGGCGGCTGGAAGGCGATCGCGCCGACCCAGTTGCCGAGCCCGTTGCCTTCGCTGGAGGCGTTGGCGAGGTTGCGGAAGGCGAGGGTCAGGTAGTTGCAGGTGGTCTGCGCCGGGCGCGATGAACTTGATCGCCGGGCTCGAGGAGTTCGTTGGTGTCGATCAGCAGGTCGAGGCCGTTGAAGACGCCGGGAGCTTCCTGGAAGGCGAGCAGGGCGTCGGCGGTCGGCGGCAGCTGGGCGTTGAAGCTCGGCGAGGCGTTGAGCGCCGGGATGCCGGCGCGCAGCGCGGCGGCGATCGTCGGCGAGGTTTCGGCGAGCGCCGTCGGCGCCCGGCTTGAGCGCGGTGAAGAAGCGTGCCGAGTCATGGAGGAAGGGCCGCAGCGCCGGCAGGTCGGCGGTCGACGGTGTCGAGCGTTTCCGGGCCCTTGGAGATCGTTTCCTGGATGAAGGGGCGGGAGACGCGGGCGAAGGCGGCGAAGGTGCGGTCGAGGGCGACGAAGATGCTCGCCTGTTGACCTCGGCGACCGGCGCGACGGTGGCGCGAGAGGGCCTCCAGCGCCCGCCAGAAGCCGGCCGAAGTCGGTGCGACGGCGCGACCAGGTTCGGCCAGCGGTCGGCTCGGCGCTTTCGGCCAGCGTGCGCAGGGCTGCCGAAGGCCGCGTTGAGCTGCGGGCCGCGGCCGGCGAAGGCGTTGCCGAAGCCGGCCAGGTTCGCGCTGGATCGCGTTGCGGGTCTTTTCGTCGAACATGTCGAAGAACTGGTCGATGTCGACCGGTTCGGGGCGGGCGGAGGTGATCGGGATCGTTTCGCCGGCGGCGAAGCCCTTGCGACGAGTCGCCGGGGACGATCTGCAGGTACTTGAGGCCGAGCGGCGACTTGGGCCGGATGATCATCGTCGAGTTGACCGGGAGCGGCTCGGCGTTCTTGTCGAGGCTGAGGCTGAGTTCGGCGGCGACCTTGCCGCCGGCCAGCTGCACCGGCACCACCGACTTGACCACGCCGACCCGGGCGCCGCCGATCCGCACCTCGTTGCCTTTGACCAGCGCGTTGCGCGTTGGGCACCCGCGCCTTGAGGTTGTAGGTGGAGACGAAGGGCAGGCCGTTGTTGGCGTTGTAGGCGAGGAAGACGGCGACCAGATCACGACCAGCACGGTGACCGCCCCGACGAGCACCGGGCTGCTCGCCACTCCCTGTATGCCGCTGCGGTTTTCATGGCCCCAGGAGGTAGTCGAGGAGGGCGCGCTGGCGTGGGCGCCGGCAGCGGTCGCGCCGAGGCGCCGAGCCTGCGCCGGCCTTCGCCTTCAGGCCGGGCGCTTCAGGCGCGAGTCGGGGTCGGCGAGGGGCGACGGTGGCGGCTGGGACCGCCCGGACGGCGCCAGCGGTGCCGCCGCTGCGCCGGGCCGCTTCTTCTTCGGATCCGCGCGTAGAGCTGCAGCGCTGCGTCGAAGTGCCGAGGCTGCTCGCCTCGAGCCGGTGAAGTTGGCAGAGCAGCCGCTCTTCGGCGTCGGTCACGTATTCGAGGCAGTTCGGTCAGCGTCGACGAGGCTGCGGATGAAGTGGCCGTACTTGTCGAACTCGTTGGTGGCCGCGGTCGCCGTTGTAGATCAGGTCGACGAGGCCGTCGAAGCCCTTGGTCTTCCTTGGTGCTGACGAGGAACTTCGGCCAGCTTGGTCGTCGGCGCTGGCGCCGGAGCGGGCCAGGTCGCGGGCCTTCCTCACGACCGGGTCGGCGGCGCGCAAGGTCGGGCCCGGCGTCTTCGCCGGCGTCGCCGAGCGACTTCAGCGCGACGGTCGAGGCGGCGGAGAACGGGGCCAGGTGGCGGGTCGCTTCGGTGAGCGAGGGCGCCGCCTTGCCGAGGTCGGCGAAGACCGGCGTGGCGGCGTCGGAGAAGCCCTGCAGGCTGCGCATCGTGGGGCGGAACTCGCGCAGGAAGGCGGGGAACTTGCTGCAGCGAGGCTTCCAGGTCGGCGCCGCGTTCGGCGGTCGCCTGGCCGGCGGCGCCGGCGTTGGCGAAGAAGCCGGCGACGTGCGGCGCGTTCGCGCGAGAGCGGGCCGAGGATCTGCTCGGAGTCGGCGGCGAGCTGGGCCAGCTGGTCGCGCTGGGCGTTGAGGATGCCGAGCAGGCGGTCGGCGTCGCGCAGGGCCGGGTTGGCGCGCTTGACCGCTTCCTCGATGTCGGCGCCGCGGCCGGCCAGGCCGGCGCCGAGTTCGTTGAAGATCAGGCGGAAGCGCTGCGCGTAGGGCAGCGTGTGGATGTCGTTGATCAGGTCGGGGTCGACGCTGGTGCTGTTGTTCTCGAGCGGCAGCAGGTACTGGCCGGCGCCCGGCTGGCCGGAGGGGATCTGCTTCAGCGGCGGCGCCGGCGGCGAGCCCGGGGCGCGCGGCAGGGTCGGGCGGCAGTCGACGAACTTCTCGCCGATCAGCGACTGCGGCCGGATCAGGCAGGTGGCGTCGCTGCGGAAGTCCTGGAAGCCGGGGTCGGTGATCTTCATCACGATCACCGCCTTGCCCGAGACCTTCCGCGGCTTGCCGCCTTCGTAGCTGGTCGACCTCGCCCGGCATGGCTGACGCCGACCGACTCGATTTCGCCGACGTTGGCGCCGGCGACGCGCACCTGCTCGCCCTTGACCATGAAGCCGCCGTTGTCGAAGATCGCCCGCACGACGTAGCCGTTGTCGCCGCCCCCGCCGCCGGAGGCGAGCAGCACGACGGCCGCGATCGACCACGGCGAGGACGGCGCCTATGACAAGTGTTTTCCTCATGGGCCGGGAGGCGCGTCGGCGGGGTTGCAGTCGGAGGTGGTCACGCCGGAGCCGCTGAAGGGCGGTTCGGCGAAGGGGTTGGAGCCGTCGGCCGCCGGCTGGCGTGGCGCCGCCGGGGCAGCGCCGCTTGACGCCCGCCGATTCGCCGAAGGCGCTCGTACTGTTCGCTCGGCGCGATCGGTTCGCAGTTCGCCGCTTTCGGCGTCGAAGTCGAAGATGTTGAGGCCGGAGAAGCAGATCGCGGGCGTAGTGGCCGTTGCCGTCGTAGTAGCCGGTGACCTGGCCGAGCTTGGCGAAGCCGTTGAAGATGTCCGGCGTGTAGGCGCGGAAGAAGTTGAGGTTCGGCTGGAAGGCGGCGATCGCGTCTTCGGAGTGCGGGAAGGCCTTGCGAGGCCCGCTGCTGCACCGCCGGCAGCGCCGCGAGCAGTTCGGCGGCGTCGTTGGCGAAGCCCTGGCGCCGCACGGTGAGGCGCAGGTTCTTGAAGACCGGCACGCTCTTGGAGAGGACCGGGCGCAGTTCGGCGAGGAACGGGGCGAGGTCCTTGGTCGCCGGCTTCGCCGTTTCGACCAGCGGGTCGAGGTCGTCGAGGGCGGCGCGCAGGTTGACGAAGGTCGTGTTGGCTCTGGCGGAAGATCGGCGGCAGCAGCTCGCAGGCTGCGGCCGAAGGCGACGTTCTGGCTGGCGATCGCGCCGAAGGCGGTGCTGGCGTTGGAGATCGCGCTGGAGAGCTCGTCGCCGCGTTCGGAGACCGCCGTCGAGAGCCGGCTCGAGCTGACGACGAAGCGGGCGAAGAGGTGCTCGTCGGCGTTGAGTTCGTCGACGAAGGCGTTGGTGCGGTTGAGCGACGGGCCGAAGTACTTGAAGGTCGTCGTTGGCGGCCTTGCCGCGCGCCGGCGTAGAACTGCGCGTTGCCCTGGATGAACTGGGCGAGGCCGCGGCGCACCGGGGCGGGAAGGTGTTGAAGAGCTGGTCGAGGTCGACCGGCGTCGTCGTGTCGGCGAGGCCGAGGGTGGCGCCGTCGTCGAGCGGCGGGTTGCTGTTCGGGCCCGGGGCTGATCGAGACGTAGTGGTTGGCGACGCCGGAGAGCGAGGTGGCGCGGATCGCCGCCGTCGTGCCCTCGTGCAGTTCCTGTTCGGACGCTGACCTCGACTTCGGCCAGGTTGTCGTCGGTCAGCTCGATGCTTTCGACCGAGCCGACCGGCTGGCCGCCGATCAGGACCTGGTTGTCGGGGACGAGCTGGCTGGCGTTCTGGAAGAGCAGGTTGTACTTGTGCCCGCCGCCGCCGCCGAAGAGGACGACCCCGAGCGCGATCACGACCGCCGCGAGGCACGCCGATCGCCGCGATTCGGGCGGGGGTGACCCCCCGGCTTTGCGCCGGGCTTTTCTCCTCGCCTGAGGGATTAGCAGCCACGGATCGTCGCTTGCGGTTCCCCGGCCTCCGATCCGGGGGAACGGCGGCAGAATCGTATCCGAGCCATCCCCCGCCAAGCGCGCGGCAGAGCAGGGACTTAACTGGAATTCAACGCGCTTCGTGCCGAGACCGCTTGGCGGGCTCAGACGTTGAGCCGCGGCAGCACCCGCTCGAGCCACTTCGGCAGCCACCAGACCCGGTCGCCGATCAGCAGCATCAGCGCCGGCAGCAGGACGATGCGGACGACGGTGGCGTCGAGCAGCACGGCGACGGTGAGGCCGACCCCGAGCTGGCTGACCGTCGCGATCGAGGCGCCGGCGAAGGCGACGAAGACGGCCATCATGATCGCCGCGGCGCCGGTGATCACCCGCGCCGTCTTCTCCAGCCCGAACATGATCGCGGCGGCGTTGTCGCCCTCGCGGTCGTAGTGCTCCCGCATCCGCACCAGGAGGAAGACCGCGTAGTCGATCGAGAGGCCGAAGACGATCGCCGAAGATCATCGTCGCCCCCACCGCGTCGACGTAGTCGCGGCCGCCCAGCGGCCAGCTCGTCGGGGACGTCGATGAGCAGCGTGAGGACGCCGAAGGCGACGCCGACGGTGGCCAGGTTGAGGCCGACCGCGATCGCCGCCAGCGGCAGCGAGCGCAGGATGAGGACGAGGACGAGGAAGGTGGCGAGCGTGATCGCGGCGACCACGCAGCGGGATCCGCTCCCTGGTCACGCGGCTGTAGTCGTTGAGCGTGGCGGCGCCGCCGGCGACGCCGGTGGTCGACGTCCGGCTTCGCGGCCGAGCGTCGCGGCGTCTTCGTTGAGCTGCTTGTTGAAGGCGATCGAGCCGGGCGAGTTGAGCGCGTAGCGGGAGAAGACGAGCAGCGTCGCCGCCTGGCCGCTGCGTTCGAGGTCGATCCGCTTCGGCGGCGCGTTCGCGCAGCGGCGGCGCGGTCGCCGTCGAGGGCGGAGAGGACGAAGTAGCCGGAGTCGAAGATGCCCGGGCGTGCGTGCGGCGCAGGCGCTCGGCCCGCCGTTCAGCGTGCCGCCGGTCGCGACGACCCGGACGGTGGCGCGGCGCAGGCCGCGCCTGCAGCGGATAGGAGCGGCCGTAGCCTTCGCCGAGGCTGCTGCTCGAGGGCTTCGGTGCCGCCGGTGAGCTGGGCGATGCCGCCGGCGAGCGACCGTCGCGCCGGCGCCGAGCCGCGACGAGGCCGTCGCCGAGCGGCGCCGCTTCGCGGTCGAGCCGTGCCGCTTCCGCGAGCGAGCTTCCTTGCCGGCGCCGGACGAGTTCGCTGGAGCGCCGTCGGAGAGCCGCCCGGCGACCGAGCTGAGCCGCTTCAGTGTCGTGCGACTGCCGGTGACCAGCCAGGAGGTGACCTGCTGCGCTTCGCTCGGCGTCTTCGAGCAGCCGCGCCTGCAGCGCGGCCAGTTCGGCCGGCAGGCCGGCGTATCCGGCGGCGTAGGGCTGGCCGCTCGCCGGGTCGGTCCCGCTGACCGCGGCGGACGCCTGGCGCACGGCGGCGAGCGCCGCCGCGTAGTTGGGGTCGCGTCTTGCCGACGGTCATCTGCTTCGAGCTGCTGCGAGCGCCGTCTTCAGCTGTTCGTCGGCGACCTGGGCCGGTGCCTGCAGTTCGCGGCAGCTTGTCGTGGGCCTCCTGGTTGAGCGACTTCTGCAGCCGGCGCGAGCGGCCGCAGCGCGTTGCGGCGCAGGTTCGGGGATCAGTTCGTGCAGGTCCGAGCTTCAGCACGAGGCCGCCGAGCGCGGCGCGGCTGCTGGGCGCGCGGCCAGGTCGCTTGGTGCCTTCGGCGAATTTGTCGAGGCGCGTCGATCGCTTCGTGCGCTGCCGCCGGTCGCCTGGCCGAGGCCGCGGGCGAGCGCGATCGCCCCGGTCTTCCGCCCGGCCGGAGCCTTCGGCGAGCAGCCCGGCGCCGTAGGCGGCTTCGCGAGATGCCCGCCGCGCAGAGCTGGCGACGCCGCCGGCGGCGCGCGCCGAGGCTGCGGCCGAGCCGGCTGAGGTTGGCGAGCGGGCCGCCTTCGCCGTTGGAGGCGAGCAGGCGTTGCCCGGTCTTGCGCAGCGGGGCGACCGCGCTCGGCGACCCGCGCCGGCCCGATCACGCCCTGCACGCCGGGCAGTCGCGGCGATCCGCCGCTGCCAGCGGCTCAGCGCGGCGAGCCGGTCGGGTTCGGTGATCGGGCCGTTCTCGGTGGCGGCGACGACCACGAACGGGGATTCGAAGCCGGCGCCGACCGAGCGGGCGATCAGTTCGCCGTCGACGCGGGCCGGGTCGTCCTTGGGCAGCTGGCCGGTGCTCGGCGGGCCGGTCTTCAGCGCCAGCGCCGGCGCGGCGAGGACGAGGACGACGGCGCCGATCGCGATCGCGACCGGCGACGGGCGGCGCAGGGCGGCGGAGACGACCGCCATCAGGCGCGAGCGCTCGCCGTTGGGGCGCCGGCCCGATCCGCCAGCGGTCGACGTTGGGCCCGAGCAGGGCGAGGACCGGCGGGCCGACGACGTCGCGACGAGGACGCTGAGCACGACGACCAGCGCCACGGTCGCCGGCCAGCGAGGCGAGCAGCGAGCCGGGGACGACGAAGAAGGCGACCAGCATCGAGAGCAGCAGGGTGCTGCCGGCGAAGACCGTGGTGCGCCCGGCGGTGCGGCGGGTGACGCCGGCGGCGTCGATCGGCGTCGGCGCCGTCCGCGAGCTCCTCGCGGAAGCGCGAGACCATCAGCAGGGCGTAGTCGACGCCGAGCGCCAGGCCCATCATCGTGCAGACGGTGAGCGCGAAGGCGTCGATGTCGAACCAGCTGGTGAGGATCGTAGAGCAGGCCGCGCGAGGCGACGACGGTGACCGCGCCGAAGACGAGCGGGATCGCCGCCGCGACCGGCGAGCGGAAGACGAGCAGGAGGACGATCAGCAGGATCGGCAGCGCGATCAGCTCGCTGCGCTCGGCGGCGGCGATCGACTCGTCCTGGATCGCGCGCGAGAGGGTCGCGTAGCCGGTCTGGGTGGCCCGCACCGGCGGGTGGATCGTCTCTTCGAGGATCGCGGTTGAGCTCGGCGACCGAGTCGTTGACCGACGTCGGCGAGGCCGACGTGGAAGTCGAGCAGGATCAGCGCCTGCCGCGGGCTCGGCCGCAGCCGCCCGACCGAGCCGCGGTCCCAGGGCGAGAGCGTGGTCACCTCGCGGGTCGCTGCGCGCAGGGCGCGGACCAGCTCCGGGCCCTGGCGGTCGATCGCCGCCGGCGGGCCCGCGCAGGAGGACGGCGAAGGGCGCCGACTGGCCGAAGTGCTCCCGCAGGATGTCGTTGGCCGCGAGGACGGTCGTGCCGGGGATGTCGAGCGAGGTCGGGCTGAGCCTGCCGTCGACGCCGGTGCCGAAGACGCCGAGGACGCGATGATCAGCGCGGCGACGAGCCAGCACCGGCGCGGGTGGCGCAGCATCATCGGACGGGTCTCGGCCTCGCCTTTCGCGCGTGCGTCATCGCTCCGCCCCCTGCTCCTCCTCACAGGCACGCGCGTAGTTTGGCGGTCCGGGCGACGGAGCGGGGGGAAAGAAGGAAGACTCTGTTAAGGCCAGACTCAGGCGAGCCGGCTTGCGCCGAGCGCTAGCCTGATTCTGGAGGGATTTGTGAAGCGGCTACTGGGCAATCGGAGTCGCTTGTCTGCTGCGTCTCTGCTCGCGGGCGGGGCGAACGCGGCCCTGATCAAGGTCGGCAACCTCGTGCTCAAGGCCGACGGCGGCTTCACCCCGCGCCAGCTGCCGCGAAACACCTACGAGCCGATCGACTTCCGCGGCCTCGCCGACCTGATCAACACCGACGGCAGCCGCCCACGCCGCTGCAGGAAATGCGGCTCGACTTCGACCGCGACGGCCGGCTCGACACCGGCGGGCTGCCGGTCTGCCAGCCGGCGAGCTGGACGGCACGCGACGCCGGCCGAGGCGCGCAACCGCTGCGCCGAGCGCGATCATCGGCACCGGCCACGTCGGCGCGATCTATCTCCTTCGAAGGCGCAGCCGCCGATGCCCGCGAGCTCGGCGATGACCCTCTTCAACGGCCCGCGCCAGGACGGCAACCCGACGGTCATCGGCCACGCCCGCACGACCGTGCCCGCGGTCCAGACCTTCGTCATCACGATCCCGATCGAACGGCGGCCGCGGCGCCTACCGCTACCGCGCCACCTTCGACGTGCCCGCCGATCGCCGGCGGCGGCGGCTCCTCACCCACATCGACGCCAGGATCGGCCGCCGCTACAGCTTCCACGGCAGCGAACGCAGCTACGTCTCCGCCCGCTGCACGACGGCGTCATCCGCACCCACGGCCGCTTCCTCTTCGCCGACGGCACGATCATCGACGGCAGCATCGAAAAGCCCTGCACCCGGTCCGCTGAGCCGCCGCGCCTGCGCTTCCTATACTTGCCCGCCCCGGGCCGCTAGCTCAACTGGTTAGAGCAGGAGCCTCTTAAGCTCAAGGTTGAAGGTTCGAGTCCTTCGCGGCCCATGAACTCTGACACTCGCTTTTGGAACCCGGCGGCTACGGAGCAGAGCGGGATCCGCCGGGCAGCACGTTTGACCTTTGCCGGCACCCCCGACGATCCGGAATCTCATTACCACGAAGCCCCAGGACTGACGGCCGAGGAAACGACGGCGGCAATCCTGAATCGCGTTGAGCACGTCGCGTCGGCTGCCGCTCTGGATGCGCTGACGGGGAATGCTTTGAAACCGGGCGACGTCTCCGAGATTCACCGCATCATCTTCGAGCCGATTTTCGGCAAGGGAACTCTTCGCCAGCGGTCTCATCGGCACGACGGCAGCAGCTACGGAATCACCAAGGGAACTCGAGAGAAACCGCACGACACGACCCAGAACGGGACCGCGGGGCCTCGGGTCAGCGAGAAGATGCGTGAAGCGTTTGAGCGTTTCGAGTTCGAGCGGGAAGCGATCCTCGCAGCAGCCAAAACTCAAGAGATCGCCCTCGCGGACGCTGTCCGACCTGCCGCCAAGATGTATGCGCGTCTGATTGGCATCCACCCGTTCGTCCACGGCAACGGGAGGACGGGGTTCTGCGTGTTGACCCACGCGCTCATTCGGTGCGGAGCGCTGGCCGTTGCCCTCCCGGAGGACGACGAGCGTGCCTTCCATTGGTGCCTGGGTCAAGCGATGCGGAGGGACCGGGTCCCTGACTACGAGCCCCTGACCGAGTTGATCGTCGGCCAGATCGTTGCGTCCGGCGAATAGCCCAATCGCAATGGGAAAGCATCGCTATATTGAATTCATGACTTTCAGCGACTACAAAGGTCCCACGGGTGCCTTCGTGGCAACCGGAAAGCGCATCGTGCCACTTGACTCCGCCGAGGGTGTCGCTGCCCTTGGGCACTCCGCGATGCTCTCTGCGCTCGGCCCGGGCCCCGAGGCCAAGCTCTACGCAGCAGGCATGCGTGAGGCCCTAGACGAGGCCCACCAGCTCAGACCAAGCTGCCAGCCAGCGCGCTTAAGCAGCAGCCCAGAGCCTGTACCGTGCAATGAATGCTGCCGTACCGGTTAGCGACCGGCGTTCCCGGATATTGCTCAGGATACTTGCCACGTTATGGACAGTTCTGAGAGGGGCGAAGGCGCATGCCGCAGTGGGGTCTGAGCACCACCCAACGACAACAGAAGCCATGGGACATCCCGGAGGGATGGCTGCGACCGGGCAAGGTGATTACCGACCCGGTCCACGGCGACATCTACCTCAACCGGCTCGAGCAAGCGATTGTCGACAGTTCGCCGTTCCAGCGGCTGCGACGCATCCGTCAACTCGGAACGGTCCATCTCGTATACCCCGGCGCTACGCACACGCGATTCGCGCACGCGCTGGGCGCCCTGCGGATCGTGCAGGACCTGCTGGACATCATCTTGGCTCAGCGGGCTTCTCGGCACGCGCGAGATGACCTATTCAAGCGATGGGAGGACGAGGGTCCCAAAAATGAGGAACTCGAACGCCGCTTCGCCGAGGTCATCGTCTTCGCTCGGCTCGGGGCGCTGCTCCATGACTTCTGCCACGTCGCCTACGGCCACTCAATCGAGGACGACCTCAAGATTCTCGGCGCTCACGACGAGAACGTAAGTCGATTCGATGACTTCTGGAGTCAGCTCGGCAACGGCGGCACTCCGGTGGAACACAAAGAAGTGCAGAAGCTGATGAGCGGCCGCCTCGAAGCAGCCTTGCGGGTGCTCGTCCTCTCCAAGGAGCGTGACGAGAGCAATCCTGAGAAAGAGCCCCTGCCACCCGATCAACGGCTGCGCGAACTAGGCGAACGAGAACGCGGGTGGGCCTACCCGTTTGTCGCCGACATGGTCGGCAACACGATCTGCGCCGACCTGATCGACTACCTTGAGCGCGATCACAAGTTCACCGGGCTTCCGGCCGCTCTGGGCAAGCGCTTTATGTCCGCGTTCTACGTGGTGCCCGAGGAAAAGGATGCGGCCGTTCTGTATCCCGAGCGAATGGCGCTGCGCATCGTCTACAAGGATCGCGAACGCATGGATGTGGTCTCAGAGTTGCTCAAGTACCTCCGCTTCCGATACGAGCTCCAAGAGCGCGCGATCGTCCACCACGCCAAGCTCGCAGCGGACGCGATGCTCGGCAAGATGCTAGAGCTTTGGTACGACGCGGAGTGGACCGTCGAGGCGGAGAAGCACGGTGGAGTCGAGGTGCAGGAAAGCCTAAAGCTCGAACCCTCCCGTGACCCCGGCGTGCTGCGAGACGCCGTAGTCGAGGACACCGGGGATGCAAAAGTGGCCGAGGATATCGACGGTGAGGTCGAAACCCGGCTGGAGGAAAGGCTACGTCAGGTGGGGGACGACGGCCTGCTCGAATCGCTTGCCGATCCCCCCCGGCACCTGCGAGAGGATCACCGCGACAAGATCGGGCTGCTTGCGCGGGACCTTCTCGACCGTCGCCTTTATAAACGAGCTGCACAGGCGACCGGCGCTCTGGCCCGCAAACGCATATACGAACGCTTCGGGCATCGGGAGATTCGCAAGTACCTCGAGCGGGAGGCAGCACGTTACGCCGGCGTGGAGGCGAGCCACGTGGTCGTCTGGCTGCCCGATCCCAAGATGCGCCTCAAGATCGCCGAGGTCCTCGTCGACTATGAGTCCAGCATCGCCCCGGACAACGAATACTCACATCGCGGCGACGGCATATATAGAGATCACCGTCAGCTCTGGACGGTGACCGTCTTCGTTCATCCCGAAGTTGCGGAGCGGAAGCTCGAGCCTGCCGTGCTGGCGCGCCTTGCCGAGTTGATGGAAATCAAGTGGGATCGGCACGAACCCAAAGCCGCGAAACATCCGGCGGAATGGCCGGAGACGCTCGTCGCCGAACGTGCCCTGGGTGCCGACGCCGTCGAAGAGGAGCTGCAGGAGATGCTCAAGGAAGCGAGGCAGCTCTCACACCGCAGCGCTGACGTGACCTTTGAGGAGCGGGTCGATGCGCTCGCGCAGCGCGCGCCGGACGTGAAACGTCGGGTGAAGCGCCGACGGCAACGCTAGCCCGGGGCTCGGGCTGCGTCCCGGTGCGCAACTGCGAGCACCTGCCGGCGGTGACGATCAACGTGGCAGGCGGCCGGGAATCTCGTCGCTGTCGATCCGCCGCGGAGAGAAGGCAACAAGCCCCGGGCCGTGCCTGCGTTGAGGGCGCGCTCGACAAGCGAGCTGACACGCCAGCGACGTAGCGACGGCACCTCGCTCACGCTCGACCACTGGCGCACGAGCGGGTCTCCGACAGCGCTCGCGTCGACAGGCCAAAACCACAGGGCCACCTCTGTCTGAGGATGAACTGAGCAGTAGAGCGCGTGCAGCCAACTCTAGGGAGACATCGAATCGAGTAGCGATGAGGAAGGGGGTGGTTGCCGAGGGCCGGAGGGGGGCCAGCGCTGCCGGGGGCACCAGAAGGGCCCTTGCGGTTTCGTCGCAGAGCGTCTCCTCCCAGGGCGTCGTCGGATGCAAGCGAACCGGTCCCGTGCCTGCGCGCCGTGCGTAGGAAAAGAGGTGGGCGAGCTCATGGGCAATCCTGAAGCGGCGGCGATGGCGTCGAATCGCCCGCACGGCTTCCGGCGGAGTGGGGCCCCAACCTGCGCGCGGCGTCGGGTCGACCCGGATGGTGAACCGATCGCATTCGACGTGCGGCAACAGGCTCGCCTCGATTCCTCCTTCCGGCAAGCGATCCACCTCCTCGACGCAGCAGCCCAGGGCTGCGGCCAAGGCATCGACATCAATCGGCTCGGTAGGCGGCGAGTCGCCAGCATCGCGGAGTGCTCGAGCTCGCTGCTCCGCGTAATTCAACATTGACACAATATTGAATATATATTGAAAGCCGGATACGGATGACAACCCGAGTCCAAATCGACCCAAAGCAGAGCATCCGCCGCGGAGCTTCTCTGCCGACCTCGACCACCGTCGCGGTGCAAACCGTGGAACACCTAGACAAGCTCGTGGGAACGTTGGAGCGAGCTGGCCACCGGGCCAGTCGGCGCGATGTGGTGGCGATAGCGGTCCTATTTTCCGCCCCGACCAACCTCGACAAGGCTCTCGTCTCCTACCGTGCCCGCCACCGGGAGCATGCGTCCCGGTCGCTGATGCTCTTACTCCCCGTACCGGTGACGATCCGAATAGACGAGTTGGTCACGGCGGTGCGAAGGGAAGGCGGCGACGCGTACCGGCAGGACATAGTGGGCGCGCTGATCTCTTTGGTGGCGCCAGCGAAAAAGAGTCTCGTGCGTAATCTGGAGCGATACTCGCGGATGCGCGCCTGCGATGTCCTACTGGATGTCGGGCGGGCCGGAGACGTGCTTCACATCCAGAAGCCCAAGGCGGGGCCGCGACCGATGCCGTTCTGAGCGCCTGCCGCTACTGCCCGAGGCTGCTGCTCGAGCCGCCGAGGCCGCCGAAGGGGTTTTCCAGGGATTCTTTGCGCTGTCTCTTTTCGAGTTTGGCGAATTCGGCCTTCTGCGTTTTCGAAGGCTTTGCCTCGGGCGCGGAATTCGGCCATCTGTTTCTTGACTTCTTTGGCTTCCGCTTTGGGGACCTTGGCTGACGCCTGTGCAGCCGCCTTGTCGCCGGCGGCGAAGTTGTCTGCGTAGTACTCGTAGATCGCCAGGGTGGTGAGGGTGCCGACGCTTGGCTGCGCTTCGGCCGCGATCTGCTGGGCTGCGGCCGCTTCTTCGACGTTGGTTTCGGCTTCTTCGAGGCTGCCGGCGACGATTCGGCGAGGCTGAAGTAGGCGCGGGCGGCCAGCAGCGCTCACCGACGGACTCGGTTCGTCGGCCTGCTTGAGATAGCGGTTCCAGGCTTCCGTGGCCAGGGCCAGCTCCTGCCTGCCTTCAGGCGTGAAGACCGGCGCGCCGGTTTCCGGGTTGACTTCGGTCAGGCCGTTGGCGGCGGTGGCGCGGGTGCGGCTGAGCGAGAGCAGCAGGGCTTCGTTGTCCGGTTCGGTGCGCAGCTTGCGTTCGATCCGTTCGGCCTGTTCGTTGAGGAGCTTGCTGCGCTTCGGTCGTGCTGCAGTCGCCGACCAGGCTGGCCGATGTTGAACGGGCCGACGACGAGGAAGAGGCTGGCGCCCATCAGCAGGGCGAGGATCGCGTAGACGACCCGGACGACGTGTTTGCGCCGTCCCCGAATGTCGAAGAGCATCCGCCGCTCGCCGTCTGCCAACTCGCTCATCGCTCCTGGGTCGAGGGCTCTGGCCAATCCTCCCGCGGCCTTCGGCGTGCCGAAGGCCCGAGCGAGCAAGATACTCAACTCGAAGAGAACCAGCAGGGGCACCATCTCGATCAGCATCGAGACCGGGTCGACCCCGGGCAGCGCGGCGGCGACGATCGCGATGACCAGGTAGGCGTAGCGGCGGTTCGTCGTCAGCTGCTCGACGCTGACGATCCCGAGCCGGGTGACGGCGAGGATCGCCAGCGGCAGCTCGAAGACGACGCCGCCGGCCAGCATCGTGGTCGAGAAGAAGCTGTAGTAGTCGCGGGCGCGGACCTGGACGTTGAACTGGGTGTCGTTGAAGCTGAGCAGGAACTTGACCGCGGCCGGCATCACCACGAAGTAGGCGAAGGCGACGCCGGCCAGGAAGAGGAGCGGGGCGGCGAGCAGGATCGGCAGGACGACCCGGCGCTCGCGATCGCTGAAGGCGGGCAGGACGTAGGCGTAGAGCCTGGTAGAGCAGGATCGGCATCGAGAGGATCAGGGCGCCGTAGGTGGAGACGGTCAGGGTCGTCGTGAAGGGCTCGGTGACACCGAAGGTGAGCAGCTTCTTGTGGTCGCCGGGCAGCGGCCCGGAGGCGATTTCCAGCAGCAGATGGTTCTGCCAGAAGCAGAGGGCCAGGGCGACGCCGAAGACGACCAGGCAGACGACGATGCGGGTGCGCAGCTCGTCGAGGTGCTCGACCAGGGTGAGCCGGTCCTCGTGGGAGACCGCCCTGATCGCGGGCCATCGCGGCGCCTCAGCGGCGGTCGTGGGCGACCGGTCTCGTCCTCGGCGCTCCTTCTCGGCCGGCGGCTTGGAGGCTCGATCGGGGGCTGGGCGGGCTCGATCTCGTCGTGCGGCTCGGGCTCGTCGTGGTCCTCGCCGCTGACCGAGCCTCGGAACTCGCGGATCCCTCGGCCGAGCGAGCGTGCCGAGCTCCGGCAGGCGTTTCGGCCCGAAGACGACGAGGGCGATGATCAGGACGATCGCAAGCTCTAGGGGTCCGACATTTGGCATCGCGACCCATGGTAACGGCCACCGGGCGCGATCGGATCACCGCTCGAATTGCGTGGGCGCGCCTACCCGGTAATTGGGTTTTCTTCGCTTTTTGCCGGAAAAGTGCGGATTGATTCGCCGTTTCGCGGGTTCGATAGATAGACATGGACAGCACGAGCCACACCAGCCAGACGAAGACGGCAAGCCGGGCCTTCACGTCTGCGACGGGTGCGGCTCGGGGCTGGTGCAGCCGACCCGCTGGGAGCAGGCCGGCGACCGCGGCCACTGGCGCCTCTGGCGGCGCTGCCCCGAGTGCGAGTGGAGCTGCGACGCGGTCCACGGCGAGCGCGAGATCGATGCCTACGACGAGGAGCTCGACGCCGGCACCCAGGCGCTGAGCGAGGTCCTCAAGGAGCTCGAGCGCGAGAACATGCAGTGCGTCGCCGACTCATTCGCCGCGGCGCTCGACGCCGACCTGATCACCGCCGACGACTTCCGCTGACGTCAGCTGTAGCGCTGGACGACGCCGTCGGCGACGAGGTCGAGCAGGCGGCGCTGCTCGGGGTCGAGGCCGGCGCCGTCGAGGCGGCGCCTTGGCGGCGGCGACCATCTCCAGCGCCCGGGCGCGGACCTCGTCGAGGGCGCCGGTGGCGGCGATCCGGTCGCAGAGCGCCTCGGCGGCGGCCGCGTCGAGCGCCGCGCAGGTCGGCGTCGGCGATCGCCGGGTCGCGCTCGGCGGCGAGGATCAGCGGCAGGGTGACGGTGCCGTCGAGCAGGTCGGTGCCGCGCGCCTTGCCGGTGCGCTCGGGCGGCCCGGCGACGTCGAGCACGTCGTCGAGGAGCTGGAAGGCCAGGCCGATCTCGGCGCCGAACGCGGCCAGCGCCTCGACGTCGCGGCCGAGCAGGCACGGCGCATTCGAAGAGCGCCGCGGTCTTCAGCCGGCAGCGCTCGAGGTAGCGCTGCTCGGAGATCGACGGTGTCGAAGGCGTCCTGGCGCTGGGCGAGCTCGCCGCGGGCAAGGGCGACCGAGGCGTCGGCGAGCAGCTCGATCGCGCGCGCGTCGCCGGCCGCGGCGAGCAGGGCGAAGGCGCGCGAGAAGAGCAGGTCGCCGGTGCCGCACCGCCCGCTCGCGGCCGGAGGCCGCGACCACCGTCGGCTGGCCGCGCCGCAGCGGCGCCGCGTCGAGGATGTCGTCGTGGACGAGGGTCGCCATGTGGACGAGCTCGACCGCGGCGGCGGCGCGCACCGCCGCCGGCGCCCGCCGTCCGGCGCCGGCGCAGAGCAGGACGAGCAGCGGGCGCAGGCGCTTGCCGCCGGCCGCCAGCGTCGCCGCGGCGTCGGCGCCGAGCAGCTCGCCGTGGCCGGCGGCTCTGCTCGCGCAGCAGCTCCTCCACCTCGCCGAGGCGGGCCGGCAGCCAGCGGCTCGAGGCGTCGAGGACCGCCGTGACCGGCGGCGGTACGGCGGAGCGGCGGGTCACCCGGCGACGCCGCTGTGGATCGTGATGATCCCGCCGGCGAGGATCGTGTCAGCGGATCCGCTCGAGGCCGGCGGCCGTCCATCATCTCGGCCAGGCCGCCGCGGGCCGGGGAAGCTGCGCACCGACTCGGCCAGGTACGCGTAGGCCTCGGGGTCGTCGGAGATGCGGCCGAGGAGCGGCACGATGCGGTCGAACCAGAGCGAGTAGAAGGTCGAGAGCGGCGGGCGGCGTCGGCTGGGTGAACTCGAGCACGACCAGCCGGCCGCCCGGGTCGCAGCACCCGGGCCATCTCGCGCAGGCCGCGATCGAGGTCGGCGAAGTTGCGGACGCCGAAGCCGACGGTGACGGCGTCGAAGCGGCCGGCGTCGTAGGGCAGGCTGAGCGCGTCGGCCCACTCGAAGCGGACGCCGCCGGCGCTGCCGCGGCCGCGGCCTTCTCGCGGGCGAGGTCGAGCATCGGCTCGGAGAAGTCGCAGCCGACGACGTGGCCGCCCGGGCGCGACCCGCCGGGCGAGCTCGAGGGCGAGGTCGCCGGTGCCGCAGCAGACGTCGAGCGCGGAGTCGCCGGGCCCGAGCTCGGCGCGGTCGGCCGCGCGCTCGCGCCAGCGGTGGTGCAGGCCGGCGCGTCATCACCGAGTTGAGCAGGTCGTAGCGCGCCGCGACGCGGTCGAACATGCGGTTGACCTGCTCCGCGAACTGGGCGGAGTCCCGGAGGGCTTGGTGTCCCGGCCATGGGCTCAGGCTAGTCGAGCGAGGAGAGGAAATCGGCGAGCTCGTTGATCTTCTTCGGCGGCAGGTCGCGGAAGGAGGGCATGATGCCCGGGCCGATTTCGACCGAGCGGATGATCGCCGCGCGCGGGATGCGCTGGGCGATGTGGGTCAGTTCGGGCCCCGGGCCGTTGTTGCCGTTCTCGCCCAGCTTGTGGCAGGCGAGGCAGCCGGAGCCGGCGACGACCTCCTTGCCGGCTTCGTATTGGGGCGCGACCTTCATGTCGATCTCGGTCGGCGAGCCGCCGGTGGCGCCGAGGTAGGTGAGGTAGGCCATCGCGGCGATCGTCAGGCAGCCGGCGGTCGTC
The DNA here is from genome assembly GCA_963778715.1 of uncultured Solirubrobacterales bacterium. Taxonomy (GTDB): domain Bacteria; phylum Actinomycetota; class Thermoleophilia; order Solirubrobacterales; family 70-9; genus VRUE01. Next base: position 172,468 of record CAVZVK010000010.1, on the reverse strand, counting down.
GCGATCGGCCGGCGGACCGGGTTGCGCTCCGGGCCGCGGTCGTAGAACGGCAGCAGGAGCAGCAGCACCATGCAGATCGTCGGGATGCCGATCGTCGCGATCGGGACCAGCTCCGGCGGCTTGATCACGCGCAGGAGCTCGAAGAGGAAGAAGAAGTACCACTCCGGGCGCGGCACGTAGGTGGTCGTGGTCGGGTCGGCCTTCGGGCCCTGCTCGGCGCCGAGGATGATCGACATCAGGATGATCACGCCGACGACGATCAGCGCCATCGCCGAGTCCTTCAGCACCGCGTAGGGGAAGAAGGGCTTGCCCTTCTTCTTCAGGAGCTCGTACTCCTCCAGGTATGCCTGCTTGTCGGCGGGCTTCATGAGGCCGGCGCCGGCTCCGTTGCCCGTCGACGCCGGCGTCGAGCTGGGAGACCGGGGCCGCGACCTTCGGCTTCTCGGCCTGCAGCCAGGGCGGCGCGGTCGTGCCGAGCTTGACGACGAGGTAGAGGTGGGCGCCGATCAGGGCGATGATCGCGCCCGGGCAGCAGCAGCATGTGGATCGCGTAGAAGCGCGAGAGCGTGGTCGCCCCGAGCTCGGGGCCGGCGCGCAGGAAGTCGCTCAGGTAGGGGCCGACGATCGGGCCGGTGCCGTTGATGTTGATGCCGACGACCGAGGCCCAGAAGGAGCGCTGGTCGAAGGGCAGCAGGTAGCCGGTGAAGGCCATCGTCATCGTCAGGATCAGCAGCACGACGCCGATCACCCAGTTGAGCTCGCGCGGGTACTTGTAGGCGCCGAAGAAGAAGGTGCGGCCCATGTGGAGGAAGATCAGGATCACCATCACGCTCGAGCCCCACTTGTGCATGCCGTGCACGAAGCTGGCCGAGGAAGACGTCGTTGTTGATGTGGGAGATCGAGGCGTAGGCCTGGGTCGTCGAGGGCGTGTAGAACATCGCCAGGAAGACGCCGGTGATCGCCTGCGACGATGAAGGCGAAGAGGGTCGCCGAGCCGAGCGTGTAGAACCAGTTGGTCCCCTTCGGCACCTTGCGGTAGAGCATCCCGGTGAGGAAGCCGCGAGGCGGCGGTGCGCTGGTCGACCCAGGCGAGGGCGTCGACCGGCGCTTCCTTGGCGCGGTCGCTGAGGCGCTTGCGCGTCGGACGGGCCGCTCCGGCGGCGCGGTCTTCAGGTCGGCCGGGGCCGGGCCCTTGGCGGCGCCGTTGCCGGCGCCGGGCTTGGCCGGTTTGCGCAGCGGGGCGGGAATCAGGGAGTCGAGTTTCATCGTCGGCTAGCCTCAGCCGCTCGGCGGCGGGAAGGTGGACGGACGCGGCGGGTACAGATATTCCCAGATGCCGCCGGTGAACTCGCCGGGGTCGCGGGCGCGGACCGGTTCGAGCTGGGAGGTGACGCTGTAGCGCGGGCCGAGCTCGACCTGGCCGTCGCGGATCCGGGTCTGGAAGTGGTCGAGCGGGCGCACCGGCGGGCCGCCGATCCGTTTGCCCTGGAAGTCGTAGACGCCGCCGTGGCAGGGGCAGATGAAGTTGCCGGCGGCCTCGACGAAGCGGACCGGGCAGCCGAGGTGGGCGCAGCGGTTGGAGACGGCGACGAACTCGCTCGGGTCCTCGCCGAGCTGCTTGGAGCCGCGGCGCACGTAGGCGGTCGTCTTGCCGGCGTCGCCGATCCCCTCGGTTTCGGTGAAGACGACCTGGCGGTAGGTGTCTTCGACGAAGTCGCCGACCGGGCCGACCGCCTCCCAGCGCTCCTTGCCGCGGTGGAAGATCGGCGCGACGGCGAAGCCGACGGCGGGCAGGACGATCGCGGCGCCGGCGAGGCCGCCGAGGCCCTGGACGGCGATCGTGAAGGCGTGACGGCGGGTCATCGACTCGCCCTCGAAGTAGCCGGGGGGTTCGGGCTTCGGCCGCTCCGTCCGGCCGGGCGCCTCGGCCCCGTTCTGCTTGTCCGCCTCGTCAGCTCAACAGCTCAACCTCAGGACGCGCGGAGTCTATTGACTCGGCCGCGTCGCGGTCGGCTCGCCCGCCGCCGATCGCCGCAGCGGCGCTGCGCCACAGCCCCGGCACCTCGTCCTCGCGGCCCTCGGCGTGGCGCTGGGCGCAGCGGCTGATCAGCTCGGCGAGGACGAGCGACCGCCGTCGGAGTCGCCGAGCGCGGCGAGGCGCTCGATGCCGAGCGCGTAGAGATAGTCGCCGGCGAGCAGGGCCAGGTCGGCGTCGTGGCCGGCGAGCAGCCGCGGCTCGCCGTAGTGGAGCAGGTAGCCCTCGCGCACCGCCTCGACCACGAGCGCGTACTCGCCGGGTCGGCGGCGGCGTGCGGGCCCAGCGCCGCAAGGAGCCCGAAGACCGGCCGCTCGTCGGTCTCGACCACGTGCGCGGAGATCGGCGTCCCCTCCTCGCGCAGGCTCGCGGCGAGGCGCGAGTGCTCGGTCGGGTCAGACGTCATGTCTGCGGGTGCAACGCTCATCGGTCTCGAGCCACAGCGCCTCCGTCGAGCGCCTCGGCGGCGGCTTCGAGGGTGCGGTCGATCGGCGTCCTCGTCGTGGGCGAGGGAGACGAACCAGGCCTCGAACTGCGAGGGCGGCGGGTAGACGCCGCGGTCGAGCATCGCGCGGCAGAAGCGGGCGTGGGCCTCGAGGTCGCAGGCGGCTGCGCCGGCGAAGTCGGCGACCGGCTCGGCGCTGAAGAAGAGGGTGAGCAGGCCGGGGGCGGAGGCGACCTGGAGCGGACGGTCGGCGGCGAGCGCGCGCGAAGCCGGCGGCGAGGCGCTCGGTCAGCTCGGCGAGGCGCTCGTAGGCGGCGGCGTCGAGCTGGCGCAGGGTCGCCAGGCCGGCCGCGATCGCCAGCGGGTTGCCGGAGAGGGTGCCGGCCTGGTAGACGTCGCCGGCCGGGGCGATCCGCTCCATCGGCTCGCGCGGGCCGGCGAAGGCGGCCGCCGGCAGGCCGCCGCCGAGCACCTTGCCGAGCACGGTCAGGTCGGGCTCGACCCCGTAGAGCTCCTGGGCGCCGCCGCGGGCGACGCGGAAGCCGGTGATCACCTCGTCGAAGACGAGCAGCGCGCCGGCCTCGCTGCGTCTCCTCGCGCAGGAACTCGAGGAAGCCGTCGGCCGGCGGGACGACGCCCATGTTGGCGGCGATCGGCTCGGCCAGCACGGCGGCGACCGGCGTGCTCGGCGAGCGCTTCGCTGACCGCGTCGCGGTCGTTCCAGGGCACGACGACGGTGGTCGCCGCCTGGGCGGCGGTGACTCCCGGGCTGGCCGGGATCGCCAGCGTCGCCAGGCCCGAGCCGGCGTCGGCGAGCAGGCCGTCGGAGTGGCCGTGGTAGGCGCCGGCGAACTTGACGCACGACCTCGCGGCCGGTCGCGGCGCGGGCGAGGCGCACGGCGCTCATCGCCGCCTCGGTGCCGGAGCTGGTCATCCGCACCATCTCGACGCGAGGGCACGCGGGCGACGACCTCCTCGGCCAGCTCCACCTCGGCCGCGGTCGCGGCGCCGAAGCTCGTCCCCCGCGTCGGCGGCCTCGGCGACCGCGGCGACCACCGCGGGGTCGGCGTGGCCGAGGATCAGCGGCCCCCAGGAGCCGACCCAGTCGACGTAGCGGTTGCCGTCGACGTCGACCAGCTCGCAACCCTCTCCGCGCTCGATGAAGATCGGCTCCCGCCCGATCTGCCGCATCGCCCGCACCGGGCTGTTCACCCCACCGGGAAGAACCTGCAGCGCGCGGCGGTAGAGCTCCGCCGAGCGCTCGTGACTAGGAATGCTCGGCCTCCCAGCGCGGAGTACTCATCGGTGAAGTAGCGGAGGCGGATCTTCTTGTACTCGGTCGAGGAGTAGAGGGTGGCGCGGTCGTCGGGGCCCATCCCGCACTCCTCGGCGATCGAGTCGAGGATCGCGTCGCACTCCTCCTTGGAGCGGCCGTGGGCCATGGTGAAGACGCTGTAGGGCCAGTCCTCGTAGGTCGGGCGCTGGTAGCAGTGGGAGATGCCGCGGAAGGAGGCCATGCGCCGGCCGGTCTCCATGATCTCCTCCTCGGGCACCTTCCAGACGCCCATGCCGTTGGCGGAGAAGCCGGCGCGGCGGTGGAAGAGGATCGCGGCGACCCGGCGCAGCAGCTTGCGGTCGACCATCCCGCGCAGGTGCTCGAGCAGCTCCTCGGTCGACATCCCGACCTCGGCGGCGGCCTCGTCGTAGGGTCGCTCGACCGGCTCCATCGGCCCCTGCAGGGCGCGGATCACGGCGATGTCGCGCTCGTCGTAGGGCTGCGCCTCGAGCTCGCGCGGCGGCGCGGCCTCGACCGCGGCGGCGAGCGCCTCGGTGCCCTTCTCCATCTCCAGGTTCATGTTGATCTTGAACAGGGTCAGGGTCGGCAGCTGGCGCATCGACTCGGCGCCGGTCTCGCGCATCAGCACGTCGAGCGTGCCCGGCAGGCCGAGCTCGGAGTCGGGCGGGGTGGCGATCGTGAACCAGAGGTTGAACTCGTGGGTGCGCAGGTAGTTGTGCGAGACGCCGGGATGGGAGTTGACGACCTGCGCGGCGCGCTGGGGGTGCTCGGAGTCGACCTTGGCGGCGACCAGCATCGACTCGTAGCCGAGCGCGCGGGTGTCGAAGATCGGCGTGATCTCGCGGATGATCCGCTCGTCGAGCAGGCGCCTGGTGCGGGCGAGGACGTCGTCGAGCTCCAGCTCGGCCTCGGAGGCGACCAGGGCGAAGGGCTCGGCGTCGAGCGGGAAGCTCGACTGCAGCAGGTTCATCAGCCGCTTGTCGGTCTCGTCGAGCGGGATCGCGGCGCCGTCCTTGCGCGAGCGAGCCTTCGACTGCGGGGAGCTTCACTGAAGCCACGCGGCGGCCTCCTTGGCGTAGTAGGTGACGATCGCGTCGGCGCCGGCGCGGCGGATCGAGGTCAGCGTCTCCAGCACGGCGGCGCGCTCGTCGATCCAGCCGTTCGGCGGCGGCCTTCAGCATCGAGTACTCGCCGGAGACGTGGTAGGCGGCGAGCGGGGCGCCGGTCGCCTCCTTGACCCGGCGCACGACGTCCAGATACGGGGTGGCGGGCTTGACCATCAGCATGTCGGCGCCCTCCTCGAGGTCGAGCTCGGCCTCGCGCACGGCCTCGGCGGCGTTGGCCGGATCCATCTGGTAGCCGCGGCGGTCGCCGAACTCCGGCGTCGACTCGGCGGCGTCGCGGAAGGGGCCGTAGAAGGCGGAGGCGTACTTGGCGCTGTAGGCGACGATCGGCACGCCGGCGTGGCCCTCCTCGTCGAGCTGGTGGCGGATCGTGCCGACCCGGCCGTCCATCATGTCGCTGGGCGCGACCGCGTCGGCGCCGGCCTCGGCGTGGGAGATCGCGGTTTTGGCCAGCAGCTCGACCGTGATGTCGTTGTCGACCTCGCCCTCGCGGACGAAGCCGCAGTGGCCGTGCGAGGTGTACTCGCAGAGGCAGACGTCGGTGATCACGGTCAGGTCGGGGTGGGCCTCCTTGAGCGCCCGCACCGCCATCTGCACGACGCCCTCGTCGTCGTAGGCGCCGGAGCCGGACTCGTCCTTGGCGGAGGGGATGCCGAAGAGGAGGACGGCGCCGACGCCGGCGGTGGCGATCTCGGTGGCCTCGGCGACCAGCTCGGAGATCGAGAAGCGCTCGATGCCGGGCATCGAGTGGACTTCCTCGCGGACGTTCTCGCCGGCGACGACGAACAACGGTTGGATCAGGTGCGACGGGGCGAGGTTCGTCTCTCGGACCAGACCGCGTAGAGACTCGGTGCGCCGGAGGCGGCGCATGCGTGTGGCGGGGAACGGCACTGCGGTCGAGTTTAGAGGGGAGGGACGGAGAGGCCCCTCCCCGGACGAGCCGGCGGGAGCCGGCTCTTGAGTGTCCGGGGAGGGGCCTCTCCGTCCCTCTGCTCAAAGCGCGGCTAATACTCGTGGGGCCTCCCGGTGGGTAGCTTTCGGCGGCATGGATGCGGGGACCGGGACGAGCGCAGTGCTTGATGCGCGCAAGCTGGTGAAGAAGTTCGGCGCGCGGGAAGCGCTGCGGGGAGTCGACTTCGAGGCTGCTGCTGGGGAGCTGGTGGCTGTGATCGGGCCCAACGGGGCCGGGAAGACGACGCTGCTTTCGATTCTGGCTGGGATCTCGAGGGCCGATGAGGGTGAGGTGCATCTGCCGGAGGGCGAGGTAGGGTGGGTGCCTCAGCAGGCGGCGCTCTACCGGCGGCTTGACGGTCGAGGAGAACCTCCTGCTTGTTCGCGCGGCTGGAGAAGCATGCTGATCCGCATGCCTCGGTCGAAGAGATGCTTGAGCTGACTGGGCTTGGGGAGCGGCGGGGGGAGGTCGTGGCGCGGCTCTCCGGGGGAAACCAGCAGCGGATCAATATTGCGATTGGGCTGCTGGCTCGGCCTTCGGTGCTGCTGCTGGATGAGCCGAGTGTGGGGCTGGATCCGCGGCAGCGGGCGCGGTTGTGGGAGTTCGTCTCGGCGCTGGCGGAGGGGCGGGGGACGACGGTGATCTTCTCTACGCACGACATTCAGGAGGCCGAGCGGTACGGGGGGCGGCTTTTGGTCCTGGCCGACGGGGAGGCGCTGTTCGATGGGTCGTCGGGGGAGCTGCGCGAGGTGGTGCGGCGGGAGGCGCCGGAGGCTGCTGACCGGGACTTCGAGACGGCGTTCGTCGCCTTCCTCCACCACCGGGGGCACTGATGCGCTGGCTGCTGCTCAAGGACCTGCAGATCCTGCGGCGCTCCCCCCTGCAGGCGGTGCTGCTCGTCGCCTACCCGATCCTGATCGCGGTCCTGGTCGGCTTCGCGATCTCGCGCTCGCCGGAGAAGCCGCGCGTCGCCTTCCTCAACGAAGTGCCCAGTGACGCCCGGGTCAGCGTCGGCACCAGCGAGCTGCCGAAAATCGGGGTCAGCGACCGGATCTGCGAACGGGTCGAGTGCGTGCACGTCAAGAGCAAGGCCGAAGCGGTCGACGAGGTCCGCTCGGGAGACGTCCTGGCGGCACTGATCCTGCCCGCGGAACTCGTCGACCAGATCAACTCGCTCTCGACGCCGGCCCCGCGAACGCCAAAGGTCGAAGTGATCGTCAATGAGGAGGACCCGGTCAAGGCCCGCCTGGTCAACGACCGGATCAACTCACTGCTGACCCAGGCCAACCTCGTGATTGCGCGGCGGATCGCCGCCGAAGGGGGCAAATTCCTCGGCCTGGTCCTCGACGGCGGGCAGTTCAGCGTGCTCGGGCAAACGATCCAGATCCTCGGCCTGCGCAACAGCGCCCGCATCCTCGAAGCGCTGCGCCCGGCGCTGCCGCAGGGGCAGTTGCGCAACGAAGTCGACGAAGTGATCCGGTTCACCATCCTCGCCCGCAACAACCTCGATACCGCGGGGCCGCTGCTCGAGCGGCTGAGCCAGCCGATCGCGGTCGACAAAGAAGTGGTCAACGCCTCCACCCCACCGCTGGAAGTCTTCGCGATCGCCGTCGCGGCGACCTTCACCCTGGCCTTCGTCACCGTCCTGCTCGTCGCCGGCTCGCTGGCGCTGGAGCGCGAGGAGAACGCCTTTCCGCGGCTGACCCGGGGCCTCGTCTCCCCCACCGCGCTGCTCGGCGAGAAGGTCCTGCTCGGGGTCGCCGTCGGCCTGGTCGTGACCCTGCTGATGCTCGCCGGCCTGGCCCTCTTCGTGCCCCTGCATTGGGGGCGGATCGGGCTCTGGTTGGCCGCGATCGTCGCCGGCGGGGCCGCCCTGGGAGCAGCCGGCGCGGCGCTGGGAGCGGCAGCGCGCGAGGTACGGGCAGTCTCGCTGCTCGCCTTCATGGTCACCCTGCCGGTCGCCTTCCTCTCGCTGATCCCCTCGGGCACGGTCGGCCCGGCGCTCTACGACGCGATCAAGCTGATCACCGCGCTCTTCCCCTTCAAGCCGGCGCTGCAGGCGATGACGGCCGCGCTCGACCCGGCCGGCCCCAGCATCGTCGCCGCCCTGCTCCACCTGGCGATCCTGATCGCCGCCTACGGGCTGCTCGCCCGTCTCGCCCTGCGCCGCTTCAGCGCCGTCTAGGACAGAGGGCGGCCGGGGAGCTGGGCGGAGCGGGCCTGGGAGAGGTCGGGATCGGTGACGTTGGCGAGGACGAAGGACTCGAGGCTGTCGTCGGGACAAAGCATGGCCCTGACGTACTCGAGCATCTTGGCCTGGGTCCGCGCCGCAAACGACCGGCCGCTCGCCTCGACGGCCGCGAGGGCGACCTCTTGGTCATCGACGAGAAGACAGCCGTGGCGGCTGACATAGGCCGAGAGCTCGTTCAGCGTCTCGCCCCCCTCCAGCCGGCACTCGACCGCTTCCAGCTCGGTCGGCTCGTAGTTGGGCTCGGTTGCCGAGATCACGCCGATCTGGGCGGCGGTCATGTAGATGACGTGGACCCGGACGTCGGTGCCCGGACTGCGCTGGAGGGTCGCCGGCAGGGCGCCGTAGGGAGAGATGTGCGAGGAGTAGACGACGTCGAATCCGCAGAGGCGCGCCGGGACGACGAGGACGGGCTGGTCGCTCAGCGCCAGCTTCCGGGAGAGGACCTCGGGCGCGGCGTTGGAGCCGTAGGCCAGCACCGGCGCGCGCTCGTCGCGGTCGACCTCGAGCTCGGCCGGGTCAAGGGTCTCATGGCCAAGCTGGACGAAGGGGCGGCCGGGGGCCGTATACGGATAGCCCATCGCGCGCTCGACCACGTCGTTTCGCTCGCTCACCCTCCGCACCCTTTCGCAAATTCGCGGTTAGGGTCACTCTCACCATGAAGGTGCTCTTCATCGGCGACGTGGTGGGCGGGCCGGGACGGCGCGGGCTGCGCGACGCGATGCCCGGGCTGCGCGAGCGCTACGCGCCGGAGCTTGTCATCGTCAACGGCGAGAACTCCGCCGGCGGCATGGGGATCACCGAGAAGACCGCAAAGGCGCTCTTCGACGGCGGCGCCGACGCGATCACCACCGGCAACCACGTCTACCGCCACCGCGAGGTCTACGGCTTCCTCAACCGCAGCGACCGGGTCGTGCGCCCGGCCAACTACCCCTACGCCAACCCCGGCCGCGGCTACACCGTGGTCGAGGCCGGCGGACGTCGGGTCGGCATCATCAATCTCAGCGGCGCAATCGGCCTCAAGGTCGCCCGCTCCCCCTTCCACGAGGTCGACAGCATCCTCGAGAAGATCGAGTGCGACTTCTCGATCGTCGACTTCCACGCCGAGGTGACCAGCGAGAAGGTGGCAATGGGGTGGCATCTGGATGGGCGGGTCGCTGCGGTCTTCGGGACGCACACTCATGTGCCAACGGCGGATGGGCGGGTGCTGCCGCAGGGGACGGCGTTCATCTCCGACGTAGGGATGACCGGCTCACGAACCAGCGTGCTCGGGGTGAAACCGGAGCTGATTCTGGAGTCGCTGATTACGCAGATGCCGGTGAAGTTCGAGACGGCTGAGGAGGATGTGTGGGTGATGGGGGCGGTGGTCGACGTGAATGACGAGGGACGGGCTGACTCGATCGAGTCGGTGATGGTGCCCGCTCCTTAGCGCTGGCTGGCTGGCCAGTCTACGTTTTGGTGGGCTCAGGCTCTGAGGCCAAGCCAAGTAGTGCGTCTGCCTCGGCAATGGCCTGGCGGTTGTCCACCATTGACTTGCCAAGATCTTGAGCCATCTCGTTGAGAAGCTCGTCGACGACCGCCGCGGCATCGCCGCTTTCGGCCTCAGCTACGCGTCGCGCTAGCTCCTTACGAAATGCTTTATCCACGCACATTGAAAATAGCCTGCATTTCAGCCTAAAACGAGAACCCAGAGTCGCGGCAAGATTTGCGTCACGACAGCCTTTTGGCTCTCGAGCACTCCCGCCCGCTCAAGAAACGAGAGCTGGAGTATAAGACAGATATTGCGGCGGGAAAAGTTACGAGAACCCGCTCTGACGCCGAGCAGCAGCCTATGACAAGCGATGGACCCCTCTCTATCCCTGAGGTGTCTCCAGCCTTCTCAGCCGTTCCTCCAGCTTGCGATTCTGTTCTTGCAGCTCGTTGATCTGCTCTTGCTGTTCGCGGTTCTGCTGATTGACAACCGCGGTCGCGGTGCGGTTCCGTTCGAGATTGCGCTCTAGCACCTCGATTGACTGTTCCTGACCTTTGAGTGTTCCCTGCTGAACCTTGACCACCTGGTCAGCCTTGACGCCTCTGGGTCCGATGCTCGTAAAGCCGCGGCCGTTCATGGCCAGTACAAAAGCCAAGACGGCCAGGTAAAAGACGAAGAAACTCCCGCCCCCAACCGCGACGCGGTAGAGAGACTCGGACTGTAGGGCGAAGTCAGGGACCGGGAAGGGAACCTTCGTGCGTAGGGCGATGATCCCTGCGGCGACGATCGCTGTGAGAACCATCACCCCGAAGCCATAGTCTTCAACCCACTTCTTTGCCCGACGAAATGCGCGTGTCAACGAACGCTTTGGGGCTTTCTTTGAAGCCATTGCTTATAGCCAGGGAGAGTGCGGAACCGTCGCTAAGACGGGCTCCGCAGGCTCCCGCCCCTTCGATGTTTCATTGAGTCAAAAATCGGTCGCTCCTTCCCGTGGTGTTTAACCCCTTTACCAAGACCCCCGTCTTAGTCGCTGTGCCTCCCAAGCGTTCCGAACGAGCTGGCTGAGCTGGGATCTCTTGCCCCAGACTTGTCAAGGCCATAGCTCGCGGAACGCAACCGCAGCACCAGAAGCATAAGGAAAGGAGGCGACCTTGTCAAGAAACGATGCGATATTACACTTGTTAACAACTTGATAACAAGTGTAATTAGTACTAATCCGCGAATTTGTCTCTGTCGGCGTACCGACTGCGCGGTGGGATTCTCTCGAATGTCATCGATATAAGTAGGAGAGGATAAAACCACACTATGTATAGATAAAACCAGTGGTGCATCGTTAGCTGCAGACCGATTAGAAGCGCCGTGCCCAGGGCAGCTACTTGGAAGAGCTGCTTCTCCTTGGGGCGGAATGCAAAGGCCAGGGAGAGGGCAGCTACTGAAGCGAGGATGGCGATGCGTAGGGGTTCCAAGCTTGGGAGTTGGGCCCAGATGCTGAACGGTGAGTCTCTTCCAGCTTGGTAGGCGATGGTGCGATCCCAGACGGTGCTCAGGCCGGGATCAATGGCGGGCCACAGCAGCAGGGCAAACGCTGTCAGTACGAAGGCAATGACGAACGTGGCTCCCGCGGGTGGCGCTGTAGGGGGTACCGCCCCCGAGGACGCTTTAGCGACCGCAGGGGGTGGTGGGTCCCCTGCAGTGACAGGACCCGCGGGCCGGTACGTAACCAGCATTGGCACCAACACTGCTGGGGCGAACTTAGCGAGTGTTGCCAGGGCGGCGAGCACACCTCTTGCCGCCGGCCGCGCCAGGACCAACAGCGTTGCCACCAACAGCATCGCGACGAGTGTGTCGTTCGAGTTCGACAACAGGGCGAACGCCGTGTAGGGATAAGCGGCCCAACCGAAAGCCAGCGTGGCGGCAAGCTTTGTCCCGGCGGGGCCGGGACGGATGCGGCGGCCCAGGAGGAAGAGCAGGGCGAAGGTGGCTAGGTCGAAGAAGACTGCGGCGCCATGGGCTGCTGGGAGGTCGTCCCAGGTTCCGGACCAGGGCCAGATCCGCTCGAAGGGGACGTAGGCGAGGTAGTTGACCGGGCCATAGGTGTCGCCCTGAGAGACGTCGTTGGGGAAGTTGGCGTAGATCGGTTCGCCGTGGGTGATGCGGTCTGGCACCGACCACGCTGGCGTAGCCGACGTCGATCGACGCCTGAGTCGGCCATGTTGAGCCCGACTCGCACACCCATCAGGAACAGCGCCGCGATCAGCAGCCAGGTCGCCGGCCAGACCGGGCGGATGCCATCGGCGCGGCCGCGCAGGCCGATCCAGAGGGCGCGGGCGAAGAGGTAGACGCAGGGGGACGTACTGGAGCGGGACCGAGACACCGATTTCGGCGCGGTTGAAGAAGAAGTGGGAGACGCCGAAGCCGAGCAGGAAGAGCAGGTCGAGGTTGGCGACTCGGCGCAGGCGCCGCCAGTCGAGCAGGCCGAGCAGGAAGATCGCACAGAGGGGAAGGAAGACGTAGGGGGCGTTGAGCTTGTGGCCGAAGGCGCCGGAGTAGCCGCGGGCCATTTTCCAGGCGACTTGGTAGCCGGTCCAGGACTCGCGGACCTCAGCCGGTGTGCGGGTCGACGATGACCAGCGCCACCTCTTCCTCGTGGGCGAAGTAGGCGACCTGCCAGTTGCCGTCGACCATGCTGGCGCTATGCGTGAGCGCGCCGTTCTCGCCGCGCTCCTTAGCAACGTTCGGGTCGTGGCTGGCGACCCTGCTCGCTGCGGTCGCGGTGATCTGCTGCGGCGAGGCCGTTGCGGTCGCGGGGAGCAGGAGGATCGCCGCGACGACCGTCGCCGACGCCCATCTCATAGGCCGAAGTGATCGCGGACGACCGGCGCCACGTCGGCAAGCGTCCACTGCTCCCGCTCGTCCGCGCTCTCGGGGCCGCAGCCGACGAAAAGCAATGGCCCAAGCGAGTCACCCGCGTGCAACGCGCCGTGGCTTCCGCCGCCCGCGTGGGTGACGCCGCCCCAGTCGACCGCCTCGTATCCCGGCTCCAGCGAGAGGATGAAGTCACCCGCGTGCGGGAGCGTTGAGCGCCGACCAGACCCGCGCCAGGGGATCGGGGTATGCGTCGCTGACAGAATCGGCCTTCCTCAACGCTCGCCTCCAGCGCCGCGAGGTCGCCCTCGACTTCCCAGCGTCCACCGCGCAGGTCGGAGACCGATGTAACGCCTTGTCCGTGCATGTACGGGCGCGCGTTGCACCCGGGGTGGAAGTGCAAGCTGCTCGGCTCGACGCTCGACTACCGCGACGGCGTTGCTCGAGCGGGGCGCCCGGCTCCTCGCGACGCAGCGGCGTTCCATCCCCGGCCTCCAGGCGGCAGACGAGGTCCACGCCTTCGATCTCGCCCAGCGCCCGCCGCACCTCATCGGGATCGGCGCGCTCCCCCTCGCCCGGCAGCAGATAGACGTGCGCCGCGCGGCCGGTCGGGCTGACCGCCAGCTGCGCTTTCTGCGGCTCCGCCTCTGAGGGCTGCAGGACCGTCCACTCGCGGCCGAGCAGCTCGGCAAGCGGCAGGCCGCGGTGGACGTCGGTCTGGGCGTGGTCGGCGAGCAGGATCACCGCGTGCTGCGTCGAGGAAGTCGTCGAGGCCGCCGCAGGCCTCGACCAGTTTGGCGAAGCAGTGGTCGGCCTTGGCGATCGACTCGACGCTCGCTTCCGGCCCGTGGCGGTGAGAGTAGTTGTCGTTGTCGGGAAGCGAGAAGAGCAGGAAGTCGAAGCCGTCCGCCTTGGCCAGCTCGGCCGCGCAGCAGGCGGAGTAGCCGTCGCGGCTGCCCGGGATCGAGGTCGACTTGCAGGGGACCTCGCGGCTAGCGTAGAGGTCGCCGTAGAAGAGCTCGGCCGGACCCCAGGTGTGGTGGCGGAACTTGAGCCGCGTGGCCTCGACCGCGCGCCGCATCAGTCCCTCCAGCGAGACCTGGTGGCGGTGCCGTCCCCGGTAGATCAAGAAGGGCGTGCAGGCGGTGCGCAGACCGGCGTCGTCGAGCTGCTCGAAGAGCGTCTCGACCCCAGGGTTGAGGTGAGCCAGGTTCATGTTGTAGACGAGGTCGTAGAGGGCGCGGAAGACACCGAAAGCGCGGGTCGCCTCGAGCGAGGAGCCGTACTCGACGTAGCGCCGCTCGAGCCGGTGGTACCAGTTCATGCCGCTGATCCAGTGGCCGTCGGCGGCGCGGCCGGTGACCATCTCGGCGCTGGCGACCGGGGTCACCGAGGGGAAGCTGGAGACGCAATCGGGGATCAGGACACCGCGGTCGAGCAGCGCCCCGAAAGTGGGCGCGCGTCCCTCCGCCACCGTGCGCTGGAGCATGTCGGTGCGCAGCGAGTCGACGTAGGTGAGGACCAGCTTCTTGCGAGCAGCCATTCGCCGCAATGATCGTGGACGGCGCCACTCGGCCGCGTTCGCGGCTGGCTAGCGCAGGACGCGGAGGCCGGCGTGTTTGCGCTGGGCCCGCCGGCGCCTGGAGATTCCGAGCCAGGCGAGGGCGGCGATCACCAGCAGGACCGCCGGCGAGATCAGGATCGCGATCGCGAGGACGAGCAGGGCGGCGAGCGACACGAGGAAGGCGAGGGCGCCGGAGCCGCTGCCCTCGCGGCGGCCGGCGGAGCTGACCACGTCGCTGACGATGAGGCAGGCGACGATGGCGCCGAGCAGGCCGAAGAGCGGCCCCGGCCGCGCTGTTGACGTCGGCGCTGCCGGCCAGCAGGAAGCCGACGGCGAGGCCGATGATGCCGGCGAGGATCGTCATCCGGCCGCGGGCGGAGCCGTGCGTGCCGGTGGTGCCGGCGAGCATCCCGATCGCGATGCCGATGCCGAGCTCGAGGCAGATGCCGGAGAAAGATCCCACGCGGAAAACCTAACTCCCCCGGCCGCCCGGTGCCGATTCGCCACACTATCCCCATGTCCGACCTGCCCCACCGGCGTCGCGCCCACGCCAGCAGCAGCGACCTCGAGCGCTACGCGGGGCTCTTCGCCGGCCGCACCAAGGTGATGCGCTCCTCGGCGATGCGCGACCTGATGGCGATCACCGCCCGTCCCGAGGTGATCTCCCTCGCCGGCGGCCTGCCCGATACCTCGAGCTTCCCGCCCAAGACCTTCGCCGCGCAGATGACCCGGATCGCCCAGGAGTCGGCCGCCGAGGCGCTGCAGTACGGCCCGACCGAGGGCTTCCGCGAGACCGTCGACTGCATCGTCGAGGTGATGGGGGCCGAGGGAATGCTTCCCGACCCCGAGGACGTGATCGTCACCACCGGCGGCCAGCAGGCGATCGACCTGCTCTGCAAGGCCCTGCTTGACCCCGGCGACGTGGTGATCTGCGAGGCCCCCACCTATCCCGGCGCGATCCCGGTCTTCTGCAGCTACGAGGCCGAGACGATCCAGATCGAGTGCGACGGCGAGGGGATGCGGATCGAGGAGCTGGAATCGGCCCTGGAGCGGCTCGACACCGAGGGGCGACGGCCGAAGCTGATCTACTCGGTGCCGAGCTTCCAGAACCCGGCCGGGGTGACGATGTCGCTCGAGCGCCGCCAGCGCCTGGTCGAGCTCGCCCGCGCTCGCGAGTTGCTCGTGGTCGAGGACAACCCCTACGGCCTGCTGCGCTTCGGCGGCGATCCGCTGCCACCGCTCTACCAGCTCGACGGCGGCGACTTCGTCGTCTACGTCGGCACCTTCTCGAAGATCCTCTCCCCCGGCATTCGCCTGGGCTGGGCGGTGGCGCCGCCGCCGGTGATGGAGAAGGTGGTGCTGGGCAAGCAGGCCTCGGACCTCTGCACCTCGACCCTGACCCAGTACTTCGTCCGCGAGTACTTCGCCGAAGGCCGCTGGCGCGAGTACATCGAGAGCCTGGTCGGGATCTACCGCCGCCGGCGCGACGCCATGCTGGAGGCGCTGCGCGCGCACTTCCCTCCGCAGGCGAGCTGGACCGAACCGGAAGGCGGCCTCTTCGTCTGGGCGACCCTCCCCCCCTTCATCGACACCAGCGACCTGCTGGCCAAGGCGCTGCGCGAGGACGTCGCCTTCGTCCCCGGCCAGGCCGCCTACGTCGACGATCGCGGCCGCAACTCGATGCGGCTCAACTTCTCCGGCAGTAGCGAGGAGGAAATCCGCGAGGGCATCCGCCGCATCGGCAAGGTGATCGCCGAACAGGTCGAGCTCTACGGAGCGCTGACCGGCAAGCAGCCGGAGGTGCAGGCGGCTCCCGCCAAGTCCGAGGCGGAGGCGGAGAACGTGGTGCCCTTTCGAAAGACCGGCGAGGGCAGCACGTGAAGGTCGCCGTGCTCAAAGGCGGCCGCTCGCTGGAGCGCGGCGTCTCGCTGCGCTCGGGGGCGCGGGTCGAAGACGCGCTGGAGCGGCTCGGACACGAGGTGCTGCCACTCGAGGCCGACGGCGAGCTGGTCAAGAAGCTCGACAAGGAGCGGCCCGATGTGGCCTTCGTCGCCATGCACGGCCCCGGCGGCGAGGACGGGACGACCCAGGAGCTGCTGGAGATCCTCGGCATCCCCTTCACCGGCCCCAACGTCGCCGCCTGCGCGCGCTGCATGGACAAGGTCCTGGCCAAGCACGACCTGCGCGCGGCGGGCGTGCCGACGCCGGACTGGTTTGCCTTCAACGAGACCGCCTTCCGCGAGCTGGGCGCCGCCGACGCGCTCGGCGGCCTCGAGGAGCGGCTCGGCTTCCCGCTCGTGGTCAAGCCGAGCCGCGGCGGCTCGGCGCTGGGCGTCAGGTTCGCCGAGAGCTGGTTCGACGTGCCCGAGGCCCTGGTCTCGGCCTTCAGCTACGACGACCGGGTGCTGCTCGAGCGCTTCGTCGACGGCCGCGAGCTGGCCGTCAGCGTGCTCGGCGGAGAGGCGCTGCCGGTGGTCGAGGCGATCCCACAGAGCGGCGACAGCTACGACTTCGAAGCGCGCTACGAGATCGGCCGCACCTCCTTCGTCTGCCCCGCCGAGCTGAGCGAGGGCGAGGCCGCCGCCGTGACCGAGGCCGCCCTTGGCGCCTACGAGGCGCTGGGCTGCTCGGGCTTCTCCCGGGTCGACCTGATCCTCGCCGCAGACGGCCCGCAGGTGCTGGAGGTCAACGCGATCCCCGGCCTCACCGACACCAGCCTCCTCCCCCAGGCCGCCGAGGCGGC
Source organism: uncultured Solirubrobacterales bacterium (assembly GCA_963778715.1). GTDB lineage: Bacteria > Actinomycetota > Thermoleophilia > Solirubrobacterales > 70-9 > VRUE01. The sequence continues at coordinate 155,724 of CAVZVK010000010.1, read as the reverse complement.
GGGGATGACCTTTGAGCAACTGGTCGAGCCGGATCCTCGATCTGGCCCTGCAGCCAGCGCGCGCCTAGGAATCCTCGCCCTGGGCGAAGTCCTCGGGCGAGACCTCGTCGAGGAACTCTTTGAATTTGTCGACGACCTCCTCGGTGTCCTCGACGTCGTGCTCGAACTCGATCGCGGACTCCTCGATCACCTCCTCGTCGGCGAAGATCGGCGCCGAGACGCGGACGGCGAGGGCGAGGGCGTCGGAGGGTCGCGAGTCGATCTCCATCTCGGTGCCGTTGATCGAGACCGTGATCGAGGCGTAGAAGGTGTTGTCGCGCAGTTCGGTGACCGAGACCCGCTCGCATTTGGCGTCGAGCTGATCGAGCAGGTCGGAGAGCAGGTCGTGGGTCATCGGCCGCGGCGTCGAGGCGCCCTGCAGCTTCATCAGGATCGCCGCCGCCTCCGGGTGCCCGATCCAGATCGGCAGGAACCTGTTGCCGTCGACCGTCTTCAGCAAGACGATCGGCTGCTTGCCGACCATGTCAAAGCTGACGCCGTAGATCTGCATCTGTTGCACGAGACGCTCCAGACCGTTAGGGGGACGCCATTATAGGTCTGTGTGGCAAGCCCCCCACGGTGGTTCGCGGCCTCAGGTCCGACTGGAACGAACGCTGAGGTGGCGGCATAGATCCCAGAACGGGCTTGGCTTACGAATCTCACGCTGGATGAGCGAGCCTCGCGCTCGAGGCAGTCGTTCGAGAGCTCCGAAATCCTCTCGGAGGCGGCGGACCTCCTCCCTCACCTTGCTCTGCGACGGTGCCTCGACAGCGCTCTGCTTGCAGATCTCCGCCAGTAACTCCCAAAGCTCGTCGAAGACGAAGGTTTCGTCCAACTCGGGAATAGCCAGCCCTACCTCTATTCGGTAGGAAGAGTTGAAGGCTCTCCTTGAGAGATGGCGGAGCGACTGGGAAGTGCGTATTTCTGTCGAATCCACGTGGTACTTTCCTTTATCGATTCTCGATTCTCAGGAATGAGTTGTGAGGAATCGAAAGTCGATTGCCCGCTGAGCGTAGCGGGATGCAGGTTCAGCCCATCGAGCGGCTTCTTGCGCGATGCGTATAGTTTGGGAGTTTCAAGCAAATAAGCAGGAAAAGTTGAGCACAACCGCGTTCGCAAACCCAAACCTGATGTTCACGTCCGTCGAGGACGAGGCGACGGAAATCGCTGTCCTCGCTCGATCGCGGCTCCCGCAGATGCTGCGGCAGCTGGGCGCAGCCGTTACCGCGCCCAGCGAACGGCGGTCAAGGGACCTCTGGTGGCGTATTAGACGGGGGGTCTTCGGCAGGGACGAAGCGGCCGAACAGAAAGCCGCGATCGACGCGGCCTCCCTCGAGGTGGCCACGCTCGCGGACGAACTTCAGCTAAAGATCGAGCAGTTCCTCAACCTAGCTTCTTTTGCCGGATCCCCCCCTGCCTACCAACAGGACCTGCGCGAGAGTCGCTTGACCCTGGGCCAACTCCTGCTCAACGCCGGGGATGGGAAAGGGGAGCTGGATCTGGACACCTTCAAGACACTCAGCAACATCGTCGATCTGGTCGAGCTGACTCGTCGGGACGTGCAACGGCGGATGATCGATGATCCTGCCATTGGGGCCACATTCGTGACTGCCCATTTCCCCGCCGACCAGCCCGAGGCGGCGGAGGAGATCCTCGGAATCGCCCTCGACGATCTCGATTCGAAAACCAGCCTGAGCAGCGGAGCCGCCGACCGGGTCAGGCTGGTGGCTCAGCTTGTCTACGACCTGCGCTTTTCCCACACCCCCGAGGGCTTGTTGGACTGGTTTCACCAACCTTTCCCAGAGTTGGACGACCGGACACCCATCGACATTCTGGAGGACTCCGAGTACGAGCAGCGGCTGCGTAGCTACGCTCGTAGTCTCCGCACCCAAGTTGCTACGTGAGCTGCCGGCCCGGCTGAAGGGTCGATGGCTCGGCTTTCGCCAGACAGATGTCGATGTCCATTTGCCAGTCTTCTGGCGCGAAGGGTCGTCTCGACTTCCCGCCACACAGGAGCCCGGTCGGTGGAGTCGAGGTGGGCGACACTACGCGCAGTACCTCTCCCTTTCCGAAGGGGCCGCTTGGGCTGAGTTCATCCGTGCCGCCCAAGTCGATGGACTCGATCGCGCCGGCGGAAAGCGGCGCCATATGTGGCTCTGCCAGGTACATGATCACAGCATCGCCGACCTCCGCACCTCAGACCGTTGGCGTAGGTGCGGCGCTGAGCCCGAGGTGGCCGTTGGTCCTTACGGGCCCTGCCAGGACATCGCGGATCAGCTCCTGGGCGCCGGCTACCGAGGGGTCATAGCGCCCTGTGCGGCTCTGGAAGGGGAGCTGAGCCTTACGCTCTTCGGCCCTCGCTTCGAGCACCACCTTCCGCCCGGCGAGGACTTTGATTCGCAGTACGTAGACGCGGATGTCATAGACGTTCGATTGCGCCGGTCGGCGGCCTCGCCTCCTGCGGCGTTGGTCGGCCAAACCCGCTCGCGATCAGCCGATCCCGAAACCTACGAGAAGTGGCCGATCGAGGCCACCGGCCTTCCGGCCGAACTCTAAAAGCGGCAAACGAAGGCCTCGGCAATGCGATGGGCGATCCTGGATTCGAACCAGGGACCTCGTCCTTATCAGAGACGCGCTCTAACCAACTGAGCTAATCGCCCGCAGCCAGGCGAAGGATAGCGGGGGGAATGCGGCCCGAGGCGGCCCTCAACCGCGGCGACTGGAGGCTCTTGGCGAGAGTGAGGGCCTGGTCGAGATCTTCGAGGCGGATCTCGACTGAGATCTCCCCTCCCCTCGGCCGCACCTTGACCTCGTGGCCGATGGCGGACTCGAGCTTGTCGGCGGCGTCGCGCAGCGCTGCGGCCTCCTCGGGTGCGAGCTGCCGGCGGGTCCCTCCCGACGGCTTTGGCTGGCCAGCCAGCTTGGCCCTGTTCTCGGTCTCGCGGACCGACCAGCCCCCCTTCGCCGCGTCGCGGGCCAGGCGCCTGCGCACGTCGTTGCCCTCGGCGGCAAGCAGGGCGCGGCCGTGGCCCTCGCTGAGCTCGCCGGACTCGAGCAGCGCCAGCGCCTCGTCGGGGAGATCGAGTAGGCGGATCAGGTTGGAGACGGCGGGGCGGCTGCGGCCGACGCGGCGGCCGAGCTCCTCCTTGGAGAGGCCGAGCTCGTCGACCAGGGCGGCGCAGGCGCGGGCCTCGTCGACCGGGTTGAGGTCCTCGCGGACCATGTTCTCGATCAGCGCCACCTGCAGGCGCTCGGCCAGCTCCTGGTCCCGCACCACCGCCGGCACCTTGGCCAGGCCGGCCTCCTGGGCGGCGCGCCAGCGCCGCTCGCCGGCGATCAGCTCGTAGCTGCCGTCCGAGAGGGGGCGGACGAGCAGCGGCTGGACGACCCCGTTGGCCTCGATCGAGGAGGCGAGGCCGGAGAGCGAGGCCGGATCGATCTTGGTCCGCGGCTGGTTCGGGTTGGGCTTGATCAGCTCGGTCGGCAGCTCGCGCAGCTCGCCGGCGTCCTCGACCGAGGCCTCCGGCAGGATCGCGGCGAGGCCGCTGCCGAGGCCGCGGCGGGTGGCCTTAGCCACGCGCGACCAGCTCCTTGGCGAGCGCGCGGTAGGCCTCGGAGCCGCGCGAGGTCGGCGAGTGCTCGGTCACCGGCAGACCATAGCTCGGCGCCTCGGCGACACGGACGCTGCGCGGGATGACCGTCTTGAAGACCATTTCGGGGAAGTGCTGGCGCAGTTCCCGCTCGACGTCCTGAGCCAGGCGGGTGCGCTCGTCGTGCATGGTGACCAGCAGTCCTGACACCTCCAGCGCCGGGTTGAGCTCGCGCCGGATCATCGCCAGCGTGTCGAGGAACTGGACCAGGCCCTCGAGCGCCAGGTACTCGGCCTGGACCGGCACGATCACCCGGTCGGCCGCGGTCAGGGCGTTGACGCTGACCGGCCCGAGCGAGGGGGGGCAGTCGAGCAGCGTGTAGGCGAAGCGCTCGCGCACCGGGCCGAGCCGCTCGCGCAGGCGCGTCTCGGAGCCCTCGATCCGCGGCAGCTCGACCGCGGCGCCGGCGAGATCGCGGCTGGCCGGGACTAGCCAGAGGTTGTCCGGACCCGCCGGGCGGGCGGCTTCGGCGACGGAGACGTCACCGGTGAGGCAGTCGTAGGAGGAGGGATGCATGTCGCGCTCCCCACCCAGGGCGACCGTCGCGTTGCACTGCGGATCGAGGTCGACCAGGAGCGTCTGGGCACCCGAGGCGGCGACGCAGGCGGCGACGTTGACCGCGGTCGTCGTCTTGCCGACGCCGCCCTTCTGGTTCGCGATCGCGTAGACAACACCCATTGCGCCGCAGACTAGAGGTCCCTAGCCCCGCGGCCGCTTCTTGGCCATGCCTGGCCGCCGAGGCAGGTCGGAGGGGGTCGGCCCCGACTTGCGCATGACGTGCAGGTGCCGATGTTCGCTGCCCGCGTAGGGACCCACGTGGCGGATCTCCTCGGGCTGCATCGCGAGCGCTGCGGCCGCATTGGCCAGCTGCTCCTCCTCCCCGGCGTCGCGCTTGCCCTTCCAGGCGACGAGGGCGCCGCCCTCTTCGAGCAGCGGCGAAGCAAGCTCGGCGAGAGTCGAAAGGCGACCCACGGCGCGGGCCGTGACGGCAGCGTAAGCCTCGCGGCCCTCGTTGGCAGCCAGGTCCTCCGAGCGGGCGTTGATTACCCGAGCGTTGCCGATGTCCGCGGTGTCGATCGCCCGCTGGATGAACTCGCACTTGCGCCCCACCGACTCGATCAGGTCGACCTGAGCGTCGGGCAGGGCAACGGCGAGCACAAGTCCCGGAAACCCAGCCCCAGAGCCAATATCGGCGATTCGCGCGGCTTCGCGCAGAGCGGGGATCTCCAGCCCGGTGAGGCTGTCGGCAACGTGGACCTTCCAAGCTCGAGCGGGGTCGGTGACGGAGCTGACCGACGCCCGCTCTGCCTCCAGAAGCTCCAAGACAAGCGTGATCGTCGCCTTCTGCGCTCCACTCGAGCGTCCGCCGCTCACTCACTCGGTGACAAGCGGCGCGACGACCACGCACCGGCGCGGCTCGTCGCCTTCGCTGTAGGTCTCGACCCCGGAGCGCTCCTTGAGGTGCTCGTGCACCACTCGCCGCTCCTGAGCGCTCATCGGGTCCATCTCGACCGAGTTGCCCCCGCTCAGAGCCTGCTCGGCCGCTCGTCGGCCCGCGCAGTGAGCGTCTCGCGGCGGCGCTCGCGATATCCAGCCGCATCGACCACGACCCGTTTCCGCTCCCGCAACCCGCGGAAAGCCGCCTGGTAAGCCAAAAGCTGAAGCGCGTCGATCGTCTGTCCCCGCTTCCCGATCAGCAGCCCATAGTCCTCGTCCCCGTCGATAGAAGCCGTAATCCGATCGTCGTCCTCGACGATCTCAACCTCCCCCTCCAGGTCAAGCTCGTCCAGAACCCCCTCGACGAGCTCTCGAACCCGCTCCGCCGGCTGCTCCGGCCAGTCCTCGGTCTCACCCATGCGCCGCAGTCTATGCGGCGGCGCTCAGCGCCGCTTCTTCTTCTTTTTCGGCGAAGGAGGCGGCGGCTTGGCCGCCTTCACCTCAGCTGCCGTCGGCGCCGCCGGCGCCGGAATCAGGCGCTGGATTGTGTACTGCTGGCCGATCGTCCAGAAGTTGGTCGTGATCCAGTAGAGGACCAGCCCGGCCGGAAAGCTGATCACGAAGGGGACGAAGATGAAGGGCAGCACCATCATCATCGTGCGCTGGCTTTTGTCGGCGGTGACCGACATCACCATGCCCGGAAACCAGCTGGGTGCCGACGTAGAGCACGAGCAGGGCGATCAATTCCGGCCCGTGCGCCTTCGCCGTCAGGTCGTTGATGAAGAGGAACGAGGCTTCGGAGCCACAGTGCCCCGCCTCGCAGCCGATGTCGCTCGGCAGCTCGTGGCGCAGCACGTAGAAGAGGGTGATGAAGACCGGAAGCTGCGCCAGCAGCGGGATGCAGGAGGCAAAGGGGTTGACTTTGTTCTCCTGGTAGAAGCGCATCATCTCCTGCTGCATGCGCTGGCGATCGTTTTTGTATTTCGCCTGGATCTCTTTGATCTGCGGCTGCAGCGCCTGCAGCGCCCGCATCCCTTTCAGCTGTTTGTAGGTGAGCGGGATCAGCAGGGCACGGGTGCAAACGGTGAGGGCGATGATCGACATCCCCCAGCTCAGACCGGCATTGTCGTGGAAGAACTGCAGGACCGCGTTGGCGACGTCGATCAGCGGCTGCAGGATGTTGGCGTCGACGATCACGGATGCACCTCGCGATGGTGAGTCGCCGGGTCAACCGGGCCGACCTTGAGCGTGAACCGCTCTGGAATGGGATCGAAGCCGCCGTGGCTGAAGGGATTGCAGCGCAGCAGGCGCCAGCCAGCCAGGAGCATTCCGCGAACCGCCCCGAAGCGGCGAATCGATTCCGCCGCGTAGGTCGAGCAGGTTGGCTCGTAGCGGCAGCGGCGTGGCATCACGGGTGAAATCCACCGCTTGTAGGCGGCGATCGTGGTCAGGAGCAAGCGTTTCACGTGGAACGCTTGTCCTTAGTGGTGGCGGCTAGCGCCTCTTCGAGGCTCGTTCTAACTCCACTGCTTCCGTCCCGCTCGATCAGATCGCCGATCTCGGGCCGTGCCACCAGGACGAAGTCGTGAGCCTCGGGGAGGCGATCGGAGAGGCCCCAGAAGGTCTCGCGCAGCACGCGCTTGACCCGGTTGCGGTCCACTGCACCGCCGACCTTACGGCTGACCGAGACCCCCAACCTCAACTCCTCCGCCTCTTCGGGCTTGCGAGGGAAGCTGTAGAGAACGAGGTAGCGGGTCGCATGTGATGATCCGTCGCGGTAGACGCGGTCGAACTCGCCGCTGCGCGAAAGCCGGCGTCGCTTCGCCGCCATCTAAGGGGTGAGGCGCTTCCGGCCTTTGGCGCGGCGGCGCTTGAGGATCGCCCGGCCACCCTTGCTGCTCATCCGCGCCCGGAATCCGTGGGTCTTCGCCCGCTTGCGCTTCTTCGGCTGGTAGGTCCTCTTCATCGGGCGTCGCAGTATACGGACGCGTCCCGTCTGCGGTCGCGCAAGGCGGAATCTTTTCTTGCGGCATTTGCGGGAGGCCTGGTCTCGCCTCGGCCGGCCGCCGCTATGGTCGGCCGCTGGTGACCGATGGCGCGGCGAAACAAGATCTCGACTCCCTTTGGCGCGAGGCGCAGGACCGCCTGCGCGCCTCGGTCCCGGCCTCGACCTTCCAGCTCTGGCTGGAGCCGCTGAAGCCGGTCGGGGCTCGGGGGGCCACCCTCTATCTCTCGGCCCCGGACGGAGTTCGCGCCTGGGCCGAACGCCGTTACTCGGGGCTGATCCGTGAGGCTCTCGGCGCCGACTCGGGCCTGAGCGAGGTCAATTTCGTCAGCGACGACGAGGCACCCGACATCGAGAGCGAGAACGAGGCCGGCGCCGAGCTCAACCTCAACTACACCTTCGACCGCTTCGTCATCGGCGAGGGAAACCGGCTCGCCCACGCCGCCGCACTGGCCGTCGCCGAGGCGCCGTCGGAGGCCTACAACCCGCTCTTTCTCCACGGCCCGCCGGGCCTCGGCAAGACCCACCTCCTGGTCGCAATCGCCAACTACCTGGCAGCCAACGCCCCCGCCCTGAACGTCCGCTACACCACCGCCGAGCGCTTCACCAACGAGTTCGTCGCCGCCTTGCGCAGCGCCGGCGCCGAGGAGTTCAAGCGCCGCCACCGCGACCTCGACGTGCTGCTGGTAGACGATGTCCAGTTCCTCGAGGGCAAGCGCCACACCGAGGACGAGTTCTTCCACACCTTCAACGCCCTCTACGAAGGCGGCAGCCAGCTCGTCCTCTCCGCCGATCGCATCCCCAGCGAGCTCTCAACCCTCGAGTCGCGGCTGCGCGATCGCTTCGAGTGGGGGCTCACCGTCGCCGTCGAGCCGCCCAACCTTGCCACCCGACTCACCGTCCTGCGCCGTTTGGTTCGCGAGGCCGGGATCGACACCGAGGGCGACGTGCTGACCGAGCTCGCGCGGCGGATCGACGTCAACGTGCGCCAGCTACACGGGGCGCTCACCCGCGTCCTCGCCCACGCCTCGCTGACCGCCAAGCCGCTCAGCGCCGAGCTGATCGACGCCGTGGTGCCCAGGTCGACGCGCTCCTCCGGCTCCTCCCCGGTCGAGGAGATCCAGCAGCGCGTCTCCACCGCCTTCGGCATCTCCCGCGCCGAGCTCGTCGGCTCGACTCGCGCCGCGACTCCGCTGCGCGCCCGTCAGGTCGCGATCTACCTCACCCGCGAGCTGACCGACCTCTCGCTGCCCCAAATCGGCCGTCTCTACGGCGGTCGCGACCACTCCACCGTGCTCAACTCGATAAAGCGGATCGAGGCACGCTGTGGCGAAGACGCTGCCCTGGCCACACGGGTCGAGAAACTGCGCTCGGCAATCCACACCTCCTCCACAGGCTCGGCCTGACGGCCGACGCCGCTGTAAGAATCCATGACTTCCCACAGAGTTCCCCACAACCTGGAAGGCCTCAGGCCAAGCGGAATTCGTGGCTCTTTGGCGCTTTTCCACAAGCCCTAATCCAACTCAAAAGGCAATCAACACTTGAAGCTGAAGACCAAACGTGACGAGCTTGTCTCCAAGCTCTCAGTTGTCTCTCGAGCCGTGTCAACCCGCGCCGCGACCCAGTCGCTTTCCGGGATCCTGCTCAACGCCGAGGACGGTGGGGTCACCCTCAGCGCGACCGACCTCGAGATGGGGTTGAAGACAAAGCTCGACGCCGAGGTCGAGAGTGGCGGCACGATCTTGCTCCCCGGTCGCCTCCTCGCCGAGCTCGCCCGCTCGCTCGGCGATCCGACGGTGGAGATCGAGCTGCGCGAGGCAGAGCGCGACGTCGAGATCCGCAGCGGCGGCTCAAGCTTCCATCTGCGCACCCTTCCCAGCGAGGACTTCCCCGCCTTTCCCGAGGAGGAGGGCGAGCCGCTCTCGATCCCCGCCGCCGCGCTCGCCGCGACCGTCGAGCTGGTCGCCCGCGCCGCCTCGCGCGACGACATGCGTCCTGTCCTCACCGGCGTCCTGGTCAGCGCCAGCGGCTCGGAGATGACGATGGTCGCCACCGACTCCTACCGGCTGGCGGTGAAGCGCACCGAGCTGGAGCAGCCGATCGGCGGTGAGCTGGAGGCGAACATTCCGGCCAAGGCTCTGCGCGAGCTTGGCCGGATCGTCTCCGCCGACGGGGTCGAGTCGGTCTCGGTGGCGCTGCTCCGCAACCAGGCCGTTTTCAAGGCAGGGGCGATCGTCCTCAACACGAGGCTGATCGAGGGCCAGTTCCCCAACTTTCGACAGCTCCTGCCGGAGTCCTACGAGCACGACGTCAGGCTGCCGCGCGGCGAGCTGCTCGACGTGACCCGGCGGGTCAGCCAGCTGGCCCAGCGCAACGCGCCGCTGCGGCTCGCCTTTGCGCCCGGAGAGCTGACCATCGCCGCCTCGACCCCGGACGTCGGCGACGCCGAAGAGACGATGCCCGCGGCCTTCGAGGGGGATCCGCTGGAGATCGGCTTTAACCCGGAGTTCCTCCGCGAGGGGATCGAAAGCGTCGAGGGCGACGAGGTGATGTTGCGGCTGATCTCACCGCTGCGGCCCGGTCTGTTGCAGCCGGTCGACAACGAAGACTTCCGCTACTTGGTGATGCCGATCCGCCTCAACGTGTGAGGCTTCGACGGTGCTCGTCACCGCCGTCGAAGCGAGGCCGCTGCGGAGCCTGGCGCAGGCGCGGGTCGAGCTGGGGCCGGGGATCGTCAGCCTGGTCGGCCCCAACGGGGTCGGCAAGACCAACCTGCTCGAGGCGCTCTACTTCGCCCTTACCGGGCGCTCCTTTCGCACCGTCGACCGCCGCGACCTGATCCCCTTCGGCGGCAGCTTCGCCCGCGCCGAAGCGAGCGTCCGCGACGAGGACGGGATCGAGTTGCGGCTGTTGGCTTCGGTCAGCCGCAACGAGGGGCGCCGGCATCTGCTCGACGGCAGCGCGGCTGATCCGGCAACGCTGGCCCGCAGCCGCCCCCCGGTTGCCGTCTTCGCGCCCGACCGCCTGGCCCTGGTCAAGGGCCCGCCGGCCGAACGGCGCGCCCACCTCGACCGCTTCGTCGCGGCCCGCTGGCCGAGGCGAGGCGACCTGCGCCAGCGCTTCGGCCAGGCCCTGGCGCAGCGCAACGCGTTGGTCGCGCGCCTCGCCGCCGGCCACGGCGCGCCGGGTCAGCTCGACGTCTGGGACGCGACGCTTGCGGAGGCAGCTGCGGCGCTCGTAGAAGCCCGCTCCGACGCGGTCGCCGAGCTGGTGCAGCCGTTCGCGCAGGCGGGGGAGGAGCTTGGGCTCGAAGGCGGCGCCGAGCTCGAGTACGCGCCGCGCGCCGCGGGGTCGGCGGAGGAGATACGAGTTGGCCTGGAGCAGCGCCGCGATGCCGACCTGCGTCTCGGCCGCAGCTCCTGGGGCCCGCACCTCGACGAGCTCAAGCTAACCCTCGCCGGCCGCTCGCTGCGGCGCTACGGCTCGCAGGGTCAGCAGCGAGCCGCCTTGCTCTCGCTGCTCTTCGCCGAGCGCGATGCGCTGTTGGACGCGCGGCGGGTGGCGCCGTTGCTGCTGCTCGACGACGTGATGAGCGAGCTCGACCCCGGACGACGACGACGCCTCGTCGAGCGGCTCGAGGGAGGTGGCCAGGCGCTGATCACCGCGGCCGAGCCCGAGCACGTTCCCGTGCCGAGCGGGTCGCACCGTTCGGGTCGTGCGCATGCCCTCGGTCGTCAGCGAAGTAGCGGCGGCATGAGCCACCGCCGCGCCCCCCGGCCAGCTGCCTCGGCCCTGCGGGCCGCCCTCGCCGAGGCGACGCCGAAGACGCCGCTGGCGGCGGTGCAGGCGGCCTGGGCGGAGGTGGTCGGCGAGCGGATCGCGGCGGTGGCGACACCGCTGTCAGAGCGCGGGGGAGAGGTGACGATCGGTTGCGCGATTGCCGTCTGGGCGCAGGAGTTGGAGCTGATGCAGGGATGAGCTTCTGGAGCGGCTCGAGCGGCCGGCTGCGGCGTAGGCGCTCGCCGCAAAGTCTTGCGATCGCGCGTGTGACAGACGGCGCGAAACGTAAGTCTCAATTTATGCGCGATTTGCAGGACTTTTATTTCCTCCAGACGGGCCGGCAAAGACCCCGACTGGTATCCTTATGTCAACCTTGCGTCGCCGCCCCGGCCGTGTGCAGCAAGTGCCGCAGGCGGCCGGGGTTTTCATGAGAACGGGAAGGGACTAATTGGCTGAGAAGACCGAACAGGCCGCGAAGCGACAAGAAGCGGCGTCAGGCTCCTACGGCGCCAAGGACATCACCGTCCTCGAGGGCCTGGAGGCGGTGCGCAAGCGCCCCGGCATGTACATCGGCTCGACCGGTGCCGCGGGCCTGCACCACCTGGTCTACGAGGTCGTCGACAACTCCGTCGACGAGGCGCTGGCCGGCTACTGCGACAGCGTCGACGTGACCATCCACCCCGACAACAGTCGTCACCGTCATCGACAACGGCCGCGGCATCCCGGTCGGCATCATGGAGAAGGAGAAGCGGCCGGCGGCCGAGGTCGTGCTGACCGTCCTCCACGCCGGCGGCAAGTTCGGCGAGGCGGCGGCTACAAGGTCTCGGGCGGCCTGCACGGCGTCGGCGTCTCCGTCGTCAACGCGCTCTCGGAGTGGCTCGACCTGGAGATCAGCCGCGACGGCGCACGTCTGGACCCAGGACTACGAGCGCGGCAAGCCGCAGGCCGACCTGCGAAGGGCGCCGCGACCGACGCGCCACGGGCACCACGATCACCTTCCTGCCCGACGACGAGATCTTCGAGACGCTCGAGTACGACTACGCGACGCTCGACCGAGCGCCTGCGCGAGACGGCGTTCCTCACCAGCGGCCTCAGATCGAGCTCGATCGACGAGCGCGGCGAGGGCCAGAAGGACGAGCTTCCACTACGAGGGCGGCATCGTCGACTTCGTCGCGCACCTCAACGAGAACAAGGACCCGCTGCACACGCAAGATCGTCTTCTTCGAGAGCGAGACCGACGACGGCGCAGGTCGAGGTCGCGATGCAGTGGAACGCCGCCTACCAGGAGTCGATCTTCTCGCTTCGCCAACAACATCAACACCCACGAGGGCGGCACGCACCTCTCCGGCTTCCGCACGGCGCTGACCCGCACCCTCAACGACTACGCGCGCGAGAAGGGCATGCTCAAGGAGAAGGACGAGAACCTCACCGGCGAGGACGTGCGCGAGGGCCTGACCGCGGTCATCTCGGTCAAGCTCGCGCGACCCGCAGTTCGAGGGCCAGACCAAGACCAAGCTCGGCAACCCGCGATGCGAGGGCTTCGTCGAGGCGATCGTCAACCGCAAGCTGGCCGAGTTCCTCGAGGAGAACCCGGGCGAGGCGCGCGCGGATCGTCGGCAAGGCGGTCGACGGCCGCCCGCGCCCGCGAGGCGGCCCGCAAGGCCCGCGACCTGACCCGCCGCAAGTCGGCGCTCGAGAACTCGACGCCTGCCCGGCAAGCTCGCCGACTGCTCGGTCACGCGACCCGGCCCTGGCCGAGCTCTTCCTCGTCGAGGGCGACTCCGCCGGCGGCTCGGCCAAGCAGGCCCGCGACCGCAACACCCAGGCGATCCTGCCGCTGCGCGGCAAGATCATCAACGTCGAGAAGGCGCGGATCGACAAGGTCCTCGCCAACGAGGAGATCCAGGCGCTGATCACCGCGATCGGCACCGGCATCGGCGAGGAGTTCGACATCGAGGAGGCGCGCTACCACAAGGTCGTCATCATGACCGACGCCGACGTCGACGGCGCCCACATCCGCACCCTGATCCTCACCTTCTTCTTCCGCCAGATGCCGGAGCTGATCGAGGCCGGCTACGTCTACATCGCCAAGCCGCCGCTCTACAAGCTGAAGAACGGCAAGCAGGAGACCTACCTCGAGAAGGAGTCCGAGCTCGAGGAGCTCCTGCTGCGCGACAAGCTCGAGCAGATCGAGGTCATCGACCGCCAGCGGCGACGTCGCACAAGCTGACCGAGACCCGCTGGCAGCGCTTCAACCGGCGCGCTCAAGGAGTACGAGGGCTGGGCCGACTCGCTGCAGGCCGACTTCGGCCACGAGCTGATCCGCTTCCTCGAGCGAGTCGCAGATCCTCGACGAGGGCGTCACCGACGCTGGCCGGCGCTGAAGGAGCTGATCGACGGCGACGCCGCGAGGGCGAGCCCTTCGACACCGAGATCGTCTCCGAAGCCGGCGATGAAATCGTCGTCCGCGCGGTCCACCGCCGCGACCGGCCTCGCCGCAGGCCTCGACCGTCTCCGCCGGCGCTGCTTCGACTCGCACGAGTACCGCCAGCCTCGTCGAGTCGCACGCGCGAGCTGCTCAAGCCAGGTCGGGCAGCCGCCGTTCAAGGTCACGCTCGATGAGAAACGAGAAGAGGCGCGAGTCCTTCGCCGAGCTGCGCCGCTGCGTGCTCGAGCTCGCCCGCCAGGGCGTCACGCTGCAGCGCTTCAAGGGCCTGGGCGAGATGAACGCCGAGCAGCTGCGCGAGACGACGATGGACCCCGAGACGCGCACGCTGAGCAGGTCAGATCGACGACGCCGCGATGGCCGAGCGAGATCTTCACCGACCTGATGGGCGACAAGGTCGAGCCGCGCAAGGAGTTCATCGAACGCCACGCGAAGGAGGTCAGGTCCTCGATGTCTAGCCGGGGACGGGTGATCTAGATGGAGGGCGCCGAAGCACTGACCGGCGGCAGCATCGAGGAGCGCGAGCTCGACGACGAGATGCGCTCGTCGTACCTCGACTACGCGATGAGCGTGATCGTCGGCCGGGCGCTGCCCGACGTGCGCGACGGCCTCAAGCCGGTCCACCGCCGCGTGCTCTACGCGATGCACGACCTCGGCCTGCAGCCGAACCGCGCCCTACCGCAAGTCCGCCATGATCGTCGGCGAGGTGATGGGCAAGTACCACCCCCACGGCGACCAGGCGATCTACGACACCCTCGCCCGCATGGCGCAGGACTTCTCCCTGCGCTACTCCGCTGGTCGACGGCCAGGGCAACTTCGGCTCGATCGACGACGACCCGCCGGCCGCCATGCGGTACACCGAGGCCCGCCTGGCGCGGATCGCGACCGAGATGCTGCGCGACATCGAGGCCGACACGGTCGACTTCGGGCCCAACTACGACGAGTCCCAGCAGGAGCCGCTGGTCCTGCCGGCCCGCTTCCCGAACCTGCTGGTCAACGGCTCGGCCGGCATCGCCGTCGGCATGGCGACCAACATCCCGCCGCACAACCTGGGCGAGTCGATCGGCGCGGTCAAGCGCCTCATCGACAACCCGGAGATCGACCTCGACGGGCTGATGGAGCACGTCAAGGGCCCCGACTTCCCCGGCGGCGGGATCATCAGCGCCGAAGGCATCCGCGACGCCTACGCCTCCGGCCGCGGCCTCGGTGCGAATCCGCGCCCGCGCCCACGTCGAGCCGATCAAGGGCGGCCGCGACGCGATCATCGTCACCGAGCTCCCCTTCATGGTCAAGAAGGGCGGCGACGGCGGCCTGATCACGAAGATCGCCGACCTCGTCCGCGACAAGAAGATCACCGGCATCTCCGACCTGCGCGACGAGTCCGATCGCTCGGGCATGCGCCTCGTGATCGAGACTCAAGCGCGACGGCGATCCGCCCGAGGTCGTGCTCAACAAGCTCTACAAGCACACGCGATGCAGACCACCTTCGGCGTCAACATGGTCGCCCTCGTCGACGGCGTGCCGCAGACGCTCAGCCTCAAGGAGCTGATCGAGCACTACGTCAGCCACCAGCGCGAGGTCGTGATCCGCCGCACCCAGCACGAGCTGCGCCGCGCCGAGGCCCGCGCCCACATCCTCGAGGGGCTGCTGATCGCGCTCGACAACCTCGACGCGGTGATCGAGCTGATCCGCGGCTCGGCCGACACCGACGCGGCGCAAGCCGGCCTGATCGAGCGCTTCGAGCTCTCCGCGGAGCAGGCGCAGGCGATCCTCGACATGCGCCTGCCCGCCTCACCGCGCTGGAGTCCGACAAGCTCCGCGAGGAGCACGGCGAGCTGGTCGAGCGCATCGCGGAGCTGCGCGCGATCCTCGGCGACGAGGCCCGGATCGACGCGGTGATCAACGAGGAGCTCGACGAGGTCGACGAAGCGCTACGGCGACGAGCGCCGCACCGAGATCACCCACTTCGAGGGCGACATCGACATCGAGGACATGATCGCCGACCAGCAGATGGTGATCTCGATCACC
Organism: uncultured Solirubrobacterales bacterium; assembly: GCA_963778715.1. GTDB lineage: Bacteria > Actinomycetota > Thermoleophilia > Solirubrobacterales > 70-9 > VRUE01. The sequence goes on along the minus strand of CAVZVK010000010.1, from coordinate 140,339 downwards.
CACTCCGGCTACGTCAAGCGCTGCCGCTCGCCACCTACCGCCAGCAGCACCGCGGCGGGCGCGGGCGTGATGGGCATGGACATGAAGGAAGACGACTACATCGAGCACCTGCACATCTGCTCGACCCACGACTTCCTGCTCTTCTTCACCAACCGCGGCAAGGTCTACCGGCTCAAGGTCTACGAGCTGCCCGAGGGCTCGCGCACCGCGAAAGGCCGCGCCCTGGTCAACGTGCTGCCGCTGCGCGACGGCGAGAAGGTGACCGCGGTTATCCCGACCCGCGACTTCGGCGAGGACAAGTACCTGGTCTTCGCCACCGCCCAGGGCCTGGTCAAGAAGACCGAGTTCAAGGCCTACAACACGCCGATCCGCGCCGACGGGATCATCGCGATCAAGATCCGCGACGCCGACGAGCTGGTCCAGGTCCGGCTGACCTCGGGCGAAGACGACATCCTCCTGGTCTCGCGCGTCCGGCCACGCCTCGCGCTTCTCCGAGGAGAAGGTGCGGCCGATGGGCCGCGACACCAGCGGCGTCAGAGGGATGAACGTCTCGGCCAAGGTCAACGGCGTCCAACCGGGTCCTGGCGATGGACGTCGCCCGCGACGACTCCGAGCTCTTCGTCGTCACCGAGAACGGCTACGGCAAGCGCACCTCGGTCGCGGAGTACCCGGTCAAGGGTCGCGGCACCAAGGGCGTCCTCACCGCGAAGCTGACCGACGAAGAAGGGCGGCCTCGCCGGCGCCCTGATCGTCCGCGAGCACCAGGACCTCCTCTTCATCTCCCAGAGCGGCATGGTCCAGCGCACCCAGGCCGGGGCATCTCCCAGATGGGCCGGCCCACTCAGGGCGTGAAAGTGATGAACATGAAGGACGACGACTGCGTCAGCGCCGTGGCGCTTGTGGTCGATGATGACTCCACCGAGACTGAGCCGAGCGGCCAGGAGCCGATGCTGAAAATGATCAGCATGCTAGGTCCGACTCCTGACCCGGGCGCCTAAAGCCACCTCTGCTCTGAGCAAGCTCGATTCCGGTCGACTTGCTGTGTTGGCTCTCCTTCCGTTCTACGTTGGGCTGGTCTTTCTCGATGCCAATGCTGCGACGGCTACAGCAGCAGGGCTGGCGCTCATTGGTGCGGTCTGGACCCTGAGCCACGCGGACGCTACGACGCGCCGCGCCCTGACGGCCGAATACAGGGCTCGCTGGGATCATCCGGACCTGCTCGAGGCCAGAGTCGTCGCGGCCGAATTCCTCGATCTCACCAACACCGATGAGGACACGCGCTGGCAGGAAAGGACGACCACTATGACGATGGAGAAGCGGGTCCAGCTAATGGCGATCCTCAACTACTGGGAGGAGGTCGCAAGCGCGTACAACCAAGATTTCCTCGATAGCGAGTGGTTTCGCACTGATCTGGCCTGGCAACTCGAGCACAACTGGAACCGCGCCAAGTGGTTCATCCGCAAGTACCGGGTTGAAGAAGTCAATGCAGCCTTCTATTCCGAATGGCAGATTGCGCTCGAGTCCATCAAGGCAGACGTGGAGCGTCAACTCGATCAGGGCCGCCGCCTCGCCGAAGAGGCCCTGGCGCGCGGAGAAGATCTGCTCGAGGTTCGCCAACAGCCAGTTCGGTGAGCGACCTACCGTTCCTATAGCTTGGCCTCCCCCGCCTTCCTCAGCCCGTGAGGTCTTGGCGCCGCGCGCCTAAAAGTCTCGAATTTCCTTGAAAAACGTGCGCCAGGGGGGAGAAGACAACCCCGTGTGAGCTTTAGGACATGTGACTCGCGAGAACCGCGGAGAAGAGCACGACGCAGCGCAGCTGTCCGAGCAAAGCGCGAAAGAGATGCTACATTGATGTACATGAATAATTCAGTGGGTGTTGCAGAGCTGCGGCAGAACCTGAGCGTCTACTTGCGTCGAGTGAGCAAAGGAGAGCGGCTGATCGTCACTGATCGCAACCGGCCAGTCGCGGAGCTTGGTCCTGCCCCGAGCACTGGGCCCGAGCTCGACCGCCTGATTGCGGAAGGACAGGTTTCAAGGCCACGACGGCCCGGTCTGCCGGAGCCATTGGACTTGACCGGTGACCCGGCCGCCCTGAGTCGCGCGCTCAAAGAAGTCCGCGGCGATAGCTAAGCCATGGCAGTCTTCTATGCGGACACCTCAGCACTGGTCAAGCTTGTCCGCAAAGAGGCTGAGTCGGCCGCGCTACGTGCCTACCTTCAGGGTGCAGACCTGGTCAGCAGCGAGTTGGTGCTAACCGAGATCCCACGAGCCGTACGTCGCGCAGTTATGCACGATCCTGCGTTGCCTCTCGGTCTTTTGCTGGAGCGTGCTGGCCAATTGGTCGACATGCTCGCCCTCCGGCCTGCGGATAGGGGCTTGCTTGCCAGCGCTGGAGCATTCGCCGAGCCGGCCTTGCGGGCCCTTGACGCCATCCACGTAGCGTCCGCCATCTACCTCGGCTCCATTGAGGCTTTCGTTACCTATGACGAGCGCCAAGCGGCCGTCGCCCGCCTAGCGGGTCTCCGCACCGTTGCTCCCGGGGAACCATCCTCGAACTGAAAGCTCGAACACATCCCGGAAACGGGTTTCGCCTGAACTCCGCACTCCGCTGGAGTTGGCTGGAGCTTCTAGCCAGGCTTCTTGGCTGGGGCGACCTTGAACTGACCGTGCTGGGCGGCCGGCTCGAAATGCAGGCCCTCGATCAGCTCGGCTGGCTCGACGCCCAAGGCGCCGGCGAGCTTGATCAGCGAGTCGAGCCGGGGAAGCTGCCGGCCTCTCAATAGCTCCGAGACCTGGGTTCGGTGCATCTCGGAAAGGCCCGCCAGCTTTTCCTGCGAGTAGCCGGCCCGCTTCAGGCAGCGGGCCAGGTTCTCGGCAAAGCGCTTGGCAACCTCGTCAGCCACGAGGCGGAAGTCTCCGGCCCCCTGGAGCGCTTTTGGCGATCCCCGATCCAGATCTCGTCAATCTCCACGATGAGATGGCCTTCCGGTCAACAATCAGGACAACGCCTACCTGTTCCGCGACACGCTGCTGCGGATGATCGAGGGCGAGACGCTGCCGCTTGAGGAGCTTGTTCACGGCTGATCGTACTTCGGAGGCAGACATTCTTTCACGCGCTGTAGGGACTTCTCGGCTGCCTCCACGCGGGCGTGTGCTTCGGTATCCGGGCCGGCCTTACGCAAGAACTTTCCGAGCGGCTTGAGAGCCTCGGCGAGGAGAGGATCGCTTTTTACCTTGACTTCAAAGTCGGCTTTCCCGAGCGGCCGAGCTTGCGCCGTTCTCCACCCTTCCGTACTTAGTTCGCCTATGGAGTGAAGTTGGTCGGACCTGACGGTCTCGTCGTCCTTAGGACCGATTGGACGCTTTCCTAGTGCTTCGTAGACCTCCCGCACATACTTCTTGATGTCCGTCCTTCGGTGCCATTCCTTGCGACAGTGATCCTCATAGATCCAAGCCGCCGAGAAAAACTGGGCGAACGCGAAAAGAAGCGCCTGCATCGCCTCTGCGTGCGTGACGGTTGACGTGCCATCGGGAAGCTTGTCCTCGTAGCGCTTGTGCATGACCGCAGGCAACCAGTTATCAAAGTTCTTGAGGACGTTCGCCAACTGGTTCGCGCCTACTAGCAGCAAGTCGAGCCGTTCTTCGGGGTCTCCGCAGAAGTCCGGGGCCCCGTCCGACTTGCTGATCTCGTTTTCGCGTGTCCAGATGTCCTCAGAGTCATAGACACCAACTCCAGTATCGAAGCCGCTGATCCGGTTGCCCTCCACGCAGCCGCCCTTGCTGTTCTCTATGACGATGCCGTGGCTCAGCTTTCGATTGGAGTCTCCCCGCGACCGATGCTTGCGGTCAATCCAGAGGCCCACGCCTGCGACCAGTATCAGCACCACCCCCACGGCGAAACCAATCCGCTGCTGATGCACCGAGAGGCCGAGCGAGGGCGCAAACGTGCTGGCGAGGGTCACGCCCAGCCCAACGATTGCCGTACTGATTGCCCTGAGCATTTGCCGACCCTAAAGCGAGATGAGATTCGCAGGCAGGTCGATAGCACCCGCGACGAAGAGGACGACTCCAAGCACCCGCTGCCCTCCCCCTACGCAGCAGCAGGCAGTTCCGTCGCCGGCAGGTACTGCTCCCACGCAGCCGGAATCCGTGGGCTCGCCACCTGGATGAAGACCGTCGGCCCCGGTGGCTTCGGGGTCTTCTGAGGGTGCATGTGGATCTCGCGGGGGAGGCGGTTGCCCTTGCGGCGGTTGCAGCTGGCGCAGGCGGCGACGATGTTCTCCCAGACCGATTTGCCGCCGCGGGAGCGGGGGATCACGTGGTCTACCGTGAGGCCCGACTTGCGCGAGCCGCAGTACTGGCAGGTCCACGAGTCCCGCGCCAGCACCGCGCGGCGGGTGATCTTCCTCCTGTGCGCTTCGCGGGGGATCCGCACGTAGCTGACCAGGCGGATCACGTCAGGGCGCTCCATCGTCATGTGCTCGGAGTGGATCGCGCCCTCGCGGCGCTCCAGCAGCTCCGCCTTTTCCTTCAGAAGCAGCACAGCGGCGCGTCTCAACGTGGTGACGTTGATCGGCTCATACGTCGCATTCAAGACAAGGACGCGTGCCATGTTGCTGGAGAATTCTACGCAGTCGGGTACGAGCCCAGGATGCGCACCGAGTCGGCCTTGCCGCGGAGGGCCTCGACGGCCTCCGCCACGGCAGCCTCGCTGAGCGCTCCCTCGAGGTCGCAGAAGAACATGTAGCGGCCCAGCTCCTGGCGCAGCGGCCGCGACTCGATTCGGCTCAGGTTGACCTCGCGGGAGGAGAACTCCTGCAGGGCGTTGACCAGCGCACCGGGGTGGTCTTCGCCGAGCTCGGAGAAGACGAGCGAGGTCTTCCAGCGATCGCCCGCCTCGGGCTCGGTGCCCGCGGGAGCGATCCAGACGAAGCGGGTGACGTTGTTGGCCTCGTCCTCGATCCCTTCGCGCAGGATCGTGCAGCCGTAGATCGCCGCTGCCGATCGCGCGCCGATCGCGGCCCAGGGGGCACCGGACTCGCTCACCGTCTCGACCGCGGCGGCGGTGCTCTCGACGCTGCGCAGCTCGGCGGCGGGCAGGCTCTCACGCAGGAACCGCGCGCACTGGGCGAGCGGCTGCGGATGTGAGAGCACGACCTCCACTCGCCCCAGCTCCAGCGGTTCGCGGGCGATCAGCATTGCCCGCACGGCGAAGTCATGCTCACCGACGATCGTCACCGCCTCGGCGTCGAAGGCAAGGGTGTCGAGGGTACTGCGCACCGAACCCTCGATCGAGTTCTCGAAGGGGACGAGGGCGCGCTCCGCCTCGCCACGCTCCACCGCGAGGATCGCGTCACGGATCGTGGGGGCGCGCAGCGGTCCGAACTCCCCGCCGAAGGCCTCGCCGAGGGCGTCCTCGGTGAAGGTCCCGGCCGGTCCCAGATAGGCGATCCGCATCGCGCCTACCTCTATTCGAAGGCGACCGTGTAGCTGGCTTCGTTGTTTTCGGAGACCTGCTCGCCGGGCACCGTGTCGACCTTGACTTCGAGCGTCGCTTCGCCGCTCGGCGCCGGGGTCAGCGGGATCAAAGCGGTTTCTTCTTCGCCGGCGCCGATGCTGTCGATCGTCCCCTGCAGGGTGTTGCCATTGACGGTGACCGAGACGTTGATCCCGTTCTCAGTCGATTCGCCCTGGTTCTGAACCGTCACTTCGACTTCCGGCGTCCCTTCGCTGAGGACGCCGGTGGTCGATTCGGCCGTCAGTTCGGTGCCGCCGATGCTGGTGCCGATCAGGCCGAGGCCGTGCACGCCAGGTGTGCCGGAGGCGCTTGAGCCGGTGACCGAGTCGAGCGCGGCGCTGACTTCGCCTTCGTCCAGCCACTTCGTTTCGTCGGGCAGGAAGACGCTCTTGGGCACGTCGGAGCCGTCGATCCCGTTGGCCGCGAGCACACCGTTGATTTCCGGTCGCGATACCGCCGCGTAGAGCTCGTCGCTGGCGAGCAGCTTGCGCATCTGCCTGGCGATACTCGCCCGCGCCTGGTCGGAGCCGACGTCGCCGAGCGCCGTGCTCATCTTTTCGGCGATTTCGTTCATCGCACTGCTGCGCAGCTCATAGACCAGTTCGAGCGAGTTCTGCGCATGGCTCATGTCGCCGGGGGTGTCAAGGCCGTCGATACGGCTGGCGTAGTTGTCCATCGCGCTGCGGTCGGCGCTGACCTGGTTGACGAATTCGGTCACCGAGAGGCTGCCGGGGTCCGAGAGCCTGGCGAAGAACGCTTTGCTCGTCTGCTGGGTCTCGTCGACGATCTGGGTGACGTTGCGGGCGTAGTCGCTGAGCGCCCGCCTTGCCCGGGCGTCGAGGCAGCCCTTGACCCCGAGCACGATCAGGATCAGCACCAGCAGCCCGCCGCCGAGCGCCAGCCCACGGCGCAGCAGGATCTGCTGACGTTCGGGGCGACGGCGCGGCCGTGCCCGACGACCCGGACTGGTGGGGGGCGAATCCTCCAAGAAGCAGGGAGTATGTCGCAGGAGGAAGCGGATTCGCGGCGAAGTGCGGAAGTGCTGTGGTGGGCTCACTCGTACTCAACCGCTTCCTGATCGAGCGCCGGATCGGCTCCGGCGGCTTCGGCACCGTCTACGAGGCCTGGGACGGGCGCCTCGAGCGCCCGGTCGCGGTCAAGGCGATCGACGCCGGCGGCGCCTCCGGCTGCGGGCGGGTGATGCGCGAGGCGCAGGCCGCGGCACGCCTCAACCATCCCGGCATCGTCACCCTCTACGAGATGGGCGAGGAGGACGGCAATGCCCTGCTCGTCACCGAGCTGGTCGACGGCGACACCCTCGCCGACCTCACCCGCGACGGTGTGCTCAGCGACCGCGAAATCGGCGAAATCGGCGCCGACCTCTGCGAAGCGCTGGGGCACGCTCACCAGCGCGCCGTCGTCCACCGCGACGTCAAGCCCCAGAACGTCCTCGTCACCGACGAGGGTGAGCCGCGGGCGAAGCTGATGGACTTCGGCGTCGCCCGGCTCACCGATGCTGCCGCCCTGACCGCGCCCGGCGACGTCGTCGGCACCCTTGCCTACATGTCGCCGGAGCAGGCCGAGGGCCGGGCCGCCGGGCCCGAAGCCGACGTCTACTCCCTGGCGCTGATGCTCTACGAGTGCTGGAGCGGTGAGAACCCCAACCGCCGCGCCACCCCGGCGGCGACGGCGCGAGCGATCGGCGCCCGCATGCGCCCACTGCGCCGCCTTCGCCCCGACCTGCCGCGCGAGCTCAGCGAGGCGGTTGACGCCTGCCTGCAACCGCGTCCGGATCGCCGCCCGCCGCTCGAGCAGCTCGGGGAAGCGATTGACGGCTCGCTTGCCCGGCTCGCCGACCACCCCCCCCGCGGCGAGCGCTCGCTGTCCCTGCGCCTCGGCGCGATCGCAGCCGCAGCCGTCCTCGGCGCCTGGCTCGCCGCCGGTCACGGCGTCCTGCTGCCGTAGGATTCCACCCCGGTTTTCCCGCCACCACGAGCGTTGCCGCGCTCGCGAAAAGGAGCCACCGATCAGCGTCCTACGCAATTTGGAGAGTCGGATCGAAGGCCTCGTCGAGGGGGTCTTCAGCCGCGCCTTCAGCTCCGAGGTGCAGCCGGTCGAGCTCGCCCGCAAGCTGGCCAAGGAGATGGACGCCCACAAGACCGCCGGCGTGGCCCGCGTCTACGTCCCCAACGAGTACACGGTCTTCCTCTCCAGCAAGGACCGGGTCAAGCTCGAGGGCTACGAGCGCTCACTCGAGCAGGAGCTCTCCGGCTACCTGCTGGAGCATGCGCGCCGCCGCGACTACGACCTCTTGACCCGGCCCGCGGTCGAGTTCAAGACCGACGAGCGCCTGCGACTCGGCGAGTTCGGCATCCAGACCCGCCTGGTCAAGCCGCCCGCCCGCGAGGGCGAGGCGCCGAGCCAGGGCGAGGAGGGCCACACGATGGTCTACTCGGCGGTTAAGGAGAAAGCGGCGCCGGCAAAGAGCCCCGAGCAGCGCGCCGAGGCGCTGGTCGCGACCCGCGCCGTGGTCTCGCTCGACGACCGCCGCTACGTGCTCGAGGGCCCGCGGGCGACGATCGGGCGCTCCAAGGAAGCCGAGTGCGTGCTCGGCGACCCCAACGTCTCGCGCCGCCACGCCGAGCTGCGCCGGGCGCCAACGGGCGACTGGACGATCGCCGACCTCGGCTCGACCAACGGGATCAAGGTCAACGGCAGGCGGGTCTCCTCGACCCGCCTCAGCCCCGGCGACCAGGTCACCGTTGGCACCACGACCTTCCTGTTCGACATCGAGCAGTAGGCCACGCCGCGTGGATTACGCCCCGATCTCCGTAGCGCTCAAGTTCGGCTTTCTCGCCGTTCTCTACCTCTTCCTGCTCTGGATCGCCCGCAGCGCGCTCAAGGACCTGCGCCGCACCGTCTCCCCGGCGCCCGATGCGACCGGCTTCCACCAGGTGACGCCGGGCTTCTCACCGCCGCCGAGCGTCGACGAGGCCTGGCTGGTGGCCGAGCGCGGCGGCGGTCTCCACCCGGGCGAGCGCTTCGACCTGATCGGCGGACTCTCGATCGGCCGCTCGGCCGAGGCCGACGTGCGGATCGACGACCGTTATGCCTCCGGCGTGCACGCCAGGATCTTCAGTCGTGAGCACCGCACCTACATCGAGGACATGGGCTCGACCAACGGCACGCTGCTCAACGACGCCTCCCTCAGGGGGGAGGCCGAGCTCGTCGACGGCGACGTGGTTCGGATCGGCGACACCGAGTTCAGGTACGAGGCCCATGCCTAGCGGGGAGGCTGGCCGATGCTGAGGATCGACGACCAGGCTTTCCGCACCGACACCGGCCGCCAGCGCAACGCCAACGAGGACTCCTTCTTCGTCCGGGCGCCGATCTTCGTTGTCGCCGACGGAATGGGCGGGGCGCAGGCGGGCGAGGTCGCCTCGAAAGCCGCCGCCGACGCCTTCGACGTCGATCTGCCCGACGGGCCGCCGGAGCAGGTCCTGCGCGAGACGATCCTGGTCGCCAATCGCCGCATCCACGAGCTCGCCCGCGCTGACCCCTCGCGGGCGGGGATGGGCACGACGCTGACCGCGGCGATCGTCAACGCCGAGCGCGAAGAGGTGGCAATCGGCCACGTCGGCGACAGTCGCGCCTACCGGCTGCGAGGCCGTAAGCTCGAGCAGCTGACCCGCGACCACTCGCTGGTCGAGGAGATGCGGCGCAAGGGCCAGCTGACCGAGGCCCAGGCCCAGGATCACCCGCAGCGCTCGATCATCACCCGCGCGCTCGGCCCCGAGCCGGAGGTCGAGCCCGACGTGCAGACGGTTTCCGCCGCCCCCGGCGATGTCTTCCTGATCTGCTCCGACGGCCTGACCACGATGCTGACCGAGGAGCAGATCGCCAAGCTGCTGGGCGCTGCGACGAGCATGGCGGCGGCGGTGCGGGCGCTGGTCGAGGAAGCCAACCGCGCCGGCGGCCGCGACAACATCACCGCGCTCGCCTTCCGGCTCGAAGACGCGGCGGCGCCGCAGCGCCAGGGTCACGACGACGCGACGCTGATCGGGCCCGCGGCCGCGGAGGCGGGGCTGACCGGAACCGAGGTGCGCCGCCGCGCCGCCGCCGCAGCTGCCCAGGGCCGCCGCGAGCAGCTCGCCGCCAAGCCGCGACGGCGCCGCCTGCGCACGACGGCCAAGGCGCTCGCTGTCGTGGCCCTGGTTGGCGGCGATCGCCTTCGGCGCCTGGTACGGCAACCGCCAGGTCTGGTTCCTCGGCACCGACGGCGGCGGCCGGGTCGCCATCTACCGCGGCCTGCCCTACGAACTGCCCCTCGGCATTTCCCTCTACGACGAGCGCTACGCCAGCCCGATCCAGACCTCTGGCCTGCCGCCGAAGCGCCGCGAAGCGGTCAGCGGCCACGACCTGCGTTCGCGCTCGGACGCCGTTTCGCTGATCGAAGACATCGAAGCGAGCCAGGGCGTCAGGTGATCTCGGCCCGCAACCGCGAGCTGCTCGCCCTGGTGCCGGTCGCCCTCCTGCTCACCGCCGGCTTCGCCGCCGTTTTCGCCCAGGAGGGTTCGCGGGTGGACAACCTCAGCCTGATCTACGGCGCCTACTTCTTCGCCGTCTGCCTCGCCACCCACGTCTACCTGCGGATCCGCCTGCCCAACGCCGATCCCTATCTCTTCCCCCTGGCCGCGCTGCTGCTGGCCTTCGGCCTGGTCATGGTCTACCGGATCGACCCTACCCTGGCCCGCGACCAGGCCAACTGGTTCGTCCTCGGGCTGGCGCTCTTCGCGCTGACGATCCGCTTCCTGCGCGACTACGACGTGCTTGAGCGCTACCGCTACACGATTGCTGGAGTTGGCCTGCTGCTGCTGCTGGCGCCGCGCCTGCCGGGGATCGGGCAGCAGGTCAACGGCGCCTACCTCGGGGTCAAGCTCGGGCCACTCGCCTTCCAGCCGGCCGAGTTCTCCAAGATCTGCCTGGTCGTCTTCCTCGCCAGCTATCTGCGCGAGCACCGCGAGGTGCTGATCGTCGGCGCCCGCCGCGTGCTCGGCGTCACCCTGCCGCCACTCAAGCACTTCGGCCCGATGCTGGTCGTCTGGCTCGCCTCGATGTTCATGCTCGTCTTCATCCGCGACCTCGGCAGCTCGCTGATGTTCTTCGCCGCCTTCCTCGCCCTGCTCTACGTGGCGACCGGGCGCTTCTCCTTCGTCGCGATCGGCATGGTCATGTTCCTGCTCGGCGCCTGGTTCTTCGCCGCCACCGTGCCCCACGTCCACGACCGGGTCGAGATCTGGCTCGACCCCTACGCCCATCCGCAGGCCAGCGGGTACCAGATCCTGCAGTCGATCTTCGCCCAGGCCGACGGCGGCCTCTTCGGCAAAGGCTTCGCCCAGGGGATGATCACCGTGCCGGGGACCGACAACGCCCTGCTGCCGGCGGCCCAGACCGACACGATCTACTCGCTGATCGTCAACGAGCTCGGCCTCTTCGGCGCCTGCGCGGTGATCCTCACCTACCTGCTGATCGCGGCCCGCGGCTTCAAGATCGCCCTGCTCGCCGACGACGGCTTCTCCAAGCTGCTCGCCACCGGCCTCACCGCGGTCTTCGCGATCCAGGCCTTCGTGATCATCGGCGGCGTCACCAGGGTGATCCCGCTGACCGGCGTCACCCTGCCCTTCGTCAGCTACGGCGGCAGCTCGATCGTCGCCAACTTCGTCCTCGTCGCCCTGCTGCTGCTGATCTCCGACCGGGCCCGGCGTGAGACTGCCGCGGTCGAGCGGGTCGGCGGCCTGGCCCTGGGGGCGAGATGAACCGCCAGATCGTCAAGCTCTTCGGCCTGATCGTCGCCCTCTTCGCGGTGCTGATCGGCTTCACCTCCTACTGGTCGGTCTTCGACGCCAAGGCGCTGAAGGAAAAGGACGCCAACAAGCGACCGCTGCTCGAGCAGCAGCAGATCCAGCGCGGTCGCGTCCTCGCCGCCGACGGCACTGTGCTCGCCCGCTCGGTGCCGAAGGGCCACGGCTCCTCGCTGCGCTATGTCCGCCGCTACCCCGAAGCCTCGCTCTACGGCCACCCGATCGGCTACAGCTTCGTCCAGGAGGGCGACAGCGAGTTCGAGCAGTTCCACAACGACGAATTGGTCGGCAACGAATCCGAATTCAGCTCGATCCTCGACCAGCTGCGTGGCCGCAGCCAGGAGGGCGACGACGTCGTCACCAACCTCGATCCGGCGGCGCAGCGGGTGGCGTTGGAAGACCTCGAGGAGGCCGGCTTCGGTGCCGTGGTCGCGATCGAACCGCAGACCGGGCGGGTGCGGGTGATGGCCTCTAACCCGCCGTACGACCCCAACCGCGTCCCCTACGAACTGACCAAGTTGAACGAAAACGAACTGGAAGCGCCGCTGCTCAACCGCGCCACCCAGGGCCAGTACCCGCCGGGGTCGACCTTCAAGGTGGTGACCGCGGCGGCAGGTCTCGACAGCGGCACGATCACGCCGGAAACCGCCTTTGCCGCGCCGAGCCCACTCGAAGTCGAAGGCCAGCCGCTGGAAAACGACTTCAACGAGAGCTTCGGGCCGATCGCTCTCGACACCGCCCTGACCAACTCGGTCAACACCTGGTTCGCCCAGCTCGGCGAAAAACTCGGCGAGGACACGCTGTTCGAATACATGGACCGCTTCGGCTTCAACTCGACCCCGGCGATCGACCTGCCCGAAGACCAGGTCTACGCCAGCGGCGTCTTCGAAAGCGGCCATCTGCTCGGCCCCAACGACCCGATCGACATCGCCCGCGTGGCGTTCGGCCAGGAGCGTTTGGCGGTGACCCCGCTGCAGGTCGCCGAGGTCGCGGCGGCGGTCGCCAACGGCGGCAAGCTGATGAAGCCGCAGATCTGGAGCCGCGTCGTCGATCCCGACGGGCGGGTGGTGAAACGCCTCGACCCCTCCCAGTACAGTCAGCCGATCAGCGCGGAGACGGCGGCGGAGCTGAACACCGCGATGCAGGGAGTGGTCAGCGAAGGCACCGGCACCAACGCGGCGATCCCAGGCGTCACCGTCGCTGGCAAGACCGGCACCGCGGAAACGCCATACAACGACTCCTGCGGCGGCGGCAGCGAAGAGAACCAGGCCTGGTTCATGGGCTTCGCCCCGGCCGAAGACCCGAAGATCGCGATCGCCGCCACGGTCGAGTGCACGACCCTGTTCGGCAACGACGTCGCCGCCCCGATTTTCCGCGACGTGGCCGAAACGATCCTGGCCGGCGAATGAGCGCGAGGAGTGAGACAGATGGCTGAGGTCGGCCAAGGCAGCGTCGTCGACGGCCGCTACCGGATCCTGCGCCGGATCGGCTCCGGCGGCATGGCCGACGTCTGGCTCGCCGACGACACGCACCTGCAGCGCCAGGTCGCGCTCAAGGTCCTGCACTCGCGCTTCGTCCAGGACAAGGAGTTCGTCGAGCGCTTCCAGCGCGAGGCCGAGGCGGCCGCCGGGCTGCAGCACCCCAACATCGTCGCCGTCTTCGATCGCGGCGACCTTCGAGGGCACCCACTACATCGCGATGCAGTACCTCGAGGGCCGCACGCTGAAGCAGCTGATCGACCAGGGGCTGACGCCGCGAGCAGGCGGTGCCGCTGATCCGCCAGGTGCTGGAGGGCGCCCGCTTCGCCCACCGCCACGGCGTCGTCCACCGCGACCTGAAGCCGCAGAACGTGATCGTCGACGCCGAGGGCAAGGCGACGGTGACCGACTTCGGCATCGCCCGCGCCGGCGTCTCGGAGATCACCCAGGCCGGCTCGGTGATGGGCACGCCGCACTACCTCTCGCCCGAGCAGGCGCAGGGCTTCGACGTCACCGCCGTCTCCGACCTCTACTCGATCGGCGTGATGCTCTACGAGGCGCTCACTCGGCCGGGTGCCGTTCGAGGCCGATTCGGCCGTGGCGGTGGCGATGAAACAGGTCTCGCAGGCGCCGCAGCGGCCGAGCTCGATCAACCCGCAGGTCTCGCCGGCGCTCGACGCGGTCGTGATGCGGGCGCTGGAAAAGGAGCCGGGGCAGCGCTTCCAGAGCGCCGACGCCTTCATCGCCGCCCTCGACGCGGCGCTGAAGGACCCGCGCGGCGGGGCGGACAACACGGCCTCCTTCGCGCCGCTGCCGCCGGTCGTGGCGATCGCCCGAGGAGCCCGTGGCCGAGGGCGAGGACGAGGAGCTCCCGCCGCCGCCGGATCTGGCTGCTGGTCGCCGCTGCGGTGCTGATCGGCCTCTTGGTCGGCTTCCTGCTCACCCGCGAGACCACGCACCGAGGTCCCCGACGTCACCGGCAACCAGCTCAACGTGGCGATCGCGCTGCTGCAGCAGAACGGCTTCAGCGTCGGCGAAATCAACCGGGTCGAGCGCGAAGCGCCGGCCAACGAAGTGCTCGAGCAGGACCCCGCGGCCTCTCCGCCCGCAAACAAGGCGGCGCTCGACTGCGCCTTCCTCACCCTCTTCTGCTCGAAGCCGAAGGTGATGCTGACCGTCAGCGCCGGGCCAGGCAGCGCCAAGGTGCCCTCGACCGCCGGCCTGCAAGCCGGCGAAGCGGAAGAAAAGGTCGAAGACGCCGGCTTCAAGCCGCGGGTCGAACGCGTGCACTCCGAAGCGGTCGAAGAAGGCCTGGTGATCAAATCGGAGCCTTCGGGGGGCGAAACCGCGACCAAGGGGACCGACGTTGTGCTCAGGGTTTCCAGCGGCCCGAAGCTGGCGACGGTGCCGGTCCTGGTCGGCACCCAGCGCTCGGTCGCCGTGCAGCAGATCCGCGGCCGCGGCTTCAGCCCGAGCGTGGAAGAAGTCGAGAGTCCGAAGCCGACCGGCGAGGTGGTGCGCCAGGCTCCCAGCGCCGGCTCCCAGCTGCCGCCTGGCTCGAGCGTCTCGATCGTCGTCTCCAAGGGCGAAGAAAAGGCCAAAGCGCCGAACGTGATCGGCAAGCTGCGAGCCGAAGCGGTGGAAGCGGTGCGGGCCGAAGGCCTGAAGCCGGTCGTGCAGGAACAGCAGACCGAAGTGCCCTCGCAGGTGGGCCGCGTTACCGACCAGTTCCCGCCCCCGGGCTCGGAACTGGAACCGGGCAGCACGGTGACGCTCGTCGTCGGCAAGGCGGCGCCGGGAGCGACCGAACCGGAAGAAGGCGCCGAAGGATGAGGGTGGCGGTGCTCTCGGGGGGCCGCTCCTCCGAGCACGACGTCTCGCTGCGCTCTGGCGAGGCAGTGGCCCGCGGCCTGGAGCAGGCCGGGCACGAGGCGATCCGGGTGACGATCGCCCGCGGGGGCGCGTGGAGCTGCGAGCGCGCCCCGGTTGAGCTCAGCGCCGCGGGCGGCCTGCTCGGCGCCGACGTCGCCTTCCCCGCCCTGCATGGCCCCTTCGGCGAGGACGGCAGCGTCCAGGGTCTGCTCGAGTGGCTCGACCTGCCCTACGTCGGCTCCGATGTCCTCTCCTCGGCGGTCTGCATGGACAAGCTGACCCTGAAGCGACTCTTCGCCAACGCCGGGATCCCCCAGGTCGACTTCGTTGCCGCCGGCGAGCCCGGCTGGCGCGAGCGCTGCGAGACGATGGGCATGCCGCTCTGGGTCAAGCCCTCGCGGCTGGGCTCCAGCGTCGGCATCAGCAGGGTCGAGCGGCTCGAGGACCTGGACGCCGCGGTCGAGCTGGCCCGCCGCCACGACCCACGCGTGATCGTCGAGGCCTCCGCCGGCGGCCGCGAGGTCGAGTGCTCGCTGCTCGGCAACGAGGGGGTCGAGGCCTCTCAGCCGGGCGAGGTCGTCGCTCACGGTGAGTGGTACGACTACGAGACCAAGTACAGCGACGGCGGCATGGAGCTCCGCGTTCCCGCCGCCCTGGAGCCGGAGCAGCTAACCCGCCTGCGCGAGCTCGCGATCACTGCCTTTGAGCTCGGCGGCTGTTCCGGCCTCGCCCGCTGCGACTTCTTCGCCGAGCCCGACGGCACGATCCTCGTCAACGAGATCAACACCATGCCCGGCTTCACCGAGACCAGCGTCTACGCCAAGCTCTGGGAGGCCTCCGGCATCCCCTACCCAACCCTCTGCGACCGTCTCATAACCCTCGCCGTAGAGCGCCACCAACGCGCCCGCTCCTACGAGTTCTGAGAACGAAAAAGGCCCGCCGAAGCGGGCCTTTTGGGAGCGGCTGGTTGGGCCGCTTGCGCTTGAGAAGCGCCACAAACAATCTAGCTCTGGCGGCCAAACCCATTGTCCGGTCACGACATCTGACAAACTACGTGACGTGACGGACGACAAAGGAAGGACGAAGTGGCGACGGACCTAGCCGACCGGCTTGAGCATGCGAGCGAGCGCGTCGATCTTGACCAGAGCGACTTGGCGCGAGTGCTTGATACGAATCCCCGCACGATTGCTCGCTGGCTGCACCGGCAGTCTTCTCCCAGGCCGGATTCTCGTGAACGAGTCCTTGAGCTGCTAGCGGTGCTCGATCAGCTCTCGGGTGTGCTGCAGGCGAATGCAGCACACGACTGGCTGTTCTCTCCGAATCCAATGCTGGATCACTACAAGCCGGTCGATCTGCTGCGTGACGGCGACTACCGCAAGGTGCTCGGCGCTATCGATGCGATGGCTGAGGGCGTCTTCGTTTAGCGACAGATGCCCTCACCAGTCTTGGTCGACGCGATCGACCAGATCGACCCAATTCCTTTTCAGGGTGAGGCCTATAGGCATATCGCCGCACAATGGCATCCCCTTTCGGGTGCCGGCGCCCGTTCCCGCGGGGGTCGCTGGAATCCACCAGAAAGTTTCGCGACGCTATATCTGGCCGTCAACGAGGAGACCGCTATTGAGGAGTTCCGGCGCATGGCGAGGCGGAATCGGCGAGCTCCCAGGGACTTCGTCCCGCGTCGCCTCTACTGCTTTCACCTTGAGCTAGAGGCAATTGTTGACCTGACAGGCGAGCAGGCTTTGCCCCCTTCCGGCGGCTGGTGATGGAGATGTGCTCGCCGTGTTCATGGATCGCCTCCAGCCGGATTCAATTGTCGAAGCAAGGGACTTCGAGGTTTGGGCGGATCCGCCATGAGTGCCGTCAGATCGACGTTTGGCATCACCCCAGCAGCTTGATGTCGCTGATCTCTACCTGGTAGCCGCCGTACTGGTCGCGGGCTTCGGAGGCCTTGTTGAACCAGAGCAGGAAGTAGCGGGAGGGGATGGTGACGGTGAGGTCGATCTCCTCGGTCGAGGAGGCTTCGATCGCGGTGCCGACCGGTTCGCCCCATTCGGCGAGTTCTTCCGGCGGGCCGGAGGGCGCGGCGAAGACCTGGGCGTCCCAGCCCGGGGTGGGAGTGCGGACGATCATCTTGTTCGGCGCTACCGGCGCAGCTCGTAGTCACGTAGATGCCGACGCCGGGGTCGGGCCCGGTCTTGGTGCCGGCGAAGGTGTCGGATTCGTAGTGCTCGGTTTCCCAGGCGGTCCCGGTCGGGTTGCCGTCGACCGCCAGTTCGACCTTGCTGCCAACCTCTTCGCCGTCGCCCTGGGGGTCGTAGTCGGTCGCCGAGCTGATCGAGACGGTTTGGCCCTTGCCCTTGTTGGCGCCGCCGCCGCCGATGCCGTCGGAGATCAGCTTCACCGCCAGCAGCGAGCCGCCGCCGACGAGGACCAGGCCGAGCGATCGCCGCCCAGCTCCAGCGCGCCCCGCGCGAGAGCTTGCGCTTCGGCGGCGGCACCGCGTCGAGCACGCTGGTCGCCTCGCCGGTGGTCGAGCCCGCCCGCGCCGCCTCGACCTCGAGCGCGGTCGAGAGGTCGTCGACCATCTCGCCGACGTGCTGGTAGCGCTCGCCCGGGTCCTTGGCGGTCGAGCGCTCGACCACCAGCGCCACCGCGGCCGAGACCTCGGGCCGACGGCGCTGCACGTCGGGCAGCTCCTCGTTGACGTGCTTCATCGCCACCCCGACCTGGCTGTCGGCCGAGAAGGGGACCTGGCCGACCAGCATCTCGTAGAGGACGACGCCGAGCGAGTAGATGTCGGAGCGCTGGTCGACCGGCCGCCCCATCGCCTGCTCGGGGGCGACGTAGTCGGTCGTGCCCAGCACCCGCCCGGTCGCGGTCATCCCGTCCTGCTCGAGCTGCCGCGAGATGCCGAAGTCGGTCAGCTTCGCCCGCCCCTCGGCGTCGATCAGGATGTTCTGCGGCTTGATATCGCGGTGGACCATCTTGCGCGCGTGGGCGACCGAGAGGCCGCGGGCGATCTCGATCGCGTAGGCGATCGCCTCCTGCGGGCCGAGCGCCCCGTCGCGGCTGATCCGCTGCTTCAGCGTTTCCCCCTCGATGTACTCGAAGACGATGTAGGGGTGGCCGCCGTCCTCGCCGGCGTCGATCACCGCGACCACGTTGGGGTGGGAGAGCTTGGCCACCGCACGCGCCTCCTGGCGGAAGCGCTCGAGCTGGTCGGCCTGCTCGGACATCTCGCGGTGCATGACCTTGACCGCGACCTGGCGGTCGAGCGTCTGGTCGCAGGCCAGGTAGACCGTCGACATGCCGCCGCTGCCCAGCTTCGCCTCCAGCCGGTAGCGGCCGGACAGCACGGTGCCGATCATCGCGCTTGAGGGTGCGGGGCTCATCTAGCTGTGGTCATTGTCGAACACGCTGTCGACGGTGCTTCTCTCCCAGGCGCCGAGCAGCTCCTCGGGGCCAAAGGTTGCATCCGCGCCGAGGCCCGTCCCAAAGCCAGCGCGGCTGATCGCGACAAGCTTCGCGCTCTCAGCACCTGGGACCTGCCCGCGTTGCCCGGCCAGCTCCGCCAGATCCTTGGCGGAGAACATCCCTCGCTCCCGCCACTTGACCGAGCCGACGAAGCCGATCGTCCGCGGGTCGAGACGGTCGCCCCCGACCAGGTCGACCTCGACCGAGTGATCGCGCCGCCACCACGCTCCCACCTGTCGAGCTCCGCCGAGTCGCTCGCTCAGCGACGGATCGACGAGGAGGCGCTCGAGCGAGGCGCGAACCAGCGGCTCGATCGCCCGCCCCCGGTACAGCTGCCAGTCCCGCTCGATCCGGCCGAGCACGAGGTCCGGCCTGCCGCGCGCCAGCTCGTCCAGGTGGGGGCCGACGAAGCGCAACCAGAACCGCAGGTAAGGGTCGGTGACGTTGTATTTAGGGGCTTTCTTGCCGCGGGGAACGGCGTAGGGCAGCTCTCTCGCAACCAGGCGCTTCCGCTCGACCAGCATCTCCAGCGCGTCGTTCAGCGTGTTGCCCTTGACCCCACTGCGTTGCTGGATCCGGCTGTAGGAGGCCTCGCCGTGGCCGATTGCCTCGACCACGTCCCTTGCCTGAAGCTCGCGCGGGAACTCCGAGGCCATGATCCGCAGGGCCGTGGCAGCGAACAGCGTCTGGTCGTGCGCGAGCGACTCACGCAGGAACGCTCGCGTCCCGACACCGCCCGGCCAGGACGCTGCCAGCTGTGGGAATCCTCCTACGATCAGGTAGCGGTCGAACGCTGTCGCTGCATCGGGTGCGGAAGTGAGGCCGGCAACCTCGGCCGGGTTCAGCGCCGCCACGCGAAGCTCCAGCGTCGGCCTGCCGTGCAGCGGCGATCGGGCACCCGTCAGGTTCTCCATCATCCGAACGTCGGAGCCGATGCAGACCAGCAGCAGAGGCGTGTTCTCAAGCACTCGGTCCCAGGCCAGTTGGAGGTCCGCGGGAAACCCCGGATCGCCCTCCGCGAGGTACGGCAGCTCGTCGATCACGAGGATCGCCGGGCGTGCTGGATCGATGCCCTGCACCGCTGCCCTGATGGCGGCTGGCCAGGACTCGAACGATGCTCCCTCGAACGCGGGCGCTGCGGGAAGCGTCGATTGGGCGACCGCATCGACGAAAGCGGCGATCGCCGCACGGGCGCCACGCTGCGGCGCCTGGTAGAAGGCGTACGGGGCTTCCAAGCGGTTGCAGAACTCCTGCACCAGGCGCGACTTTCCCACTCGCCTGCGTCCCTGTACCCAGGCAAACCGCCCCCCAGGCCGTCCCACTTGCTCGAGCTCGGCCTCCAGTGCGTCCAGCTCCGCGTCGCGTCCGACGAAATCCATCCTAGAAGACGGTAGCAAAGTAGACACTACCTAACTAGTGGCTACCTAGCTAGTGTCAGCTATCACCGCTCCCGACAGCAGCCGATCCGCTTTGCCTGCGGATAGTGCCGCCTCAGCAGCTCGAGCGCCTCTGCCTCGGTGGCGTCGCCGACGATGCAGCAGAAGCCGTTGCCCATGTTGAAGACCTCGCTCATCTCCCGGTCGGAGGCACCGGAGCGCTCCTGGATCAGGGCGAAGATCGGGGGGACCGGAAGGGGGGAGTCGATCTCGTAGGAGACATCGGCGGCAAGGCGGTTGAGGTTGCCGAGCCCGCCCGAGGTGATGTGCGCAAGCCCGTGGACGTCGACCGGCGAGCGCAGCAGCTCGAGCACCGGCTTGACGTAGATCTCGGTCGGCTCCAGCAGCGCCTCGCCGAGCGGGCGGCCGAGGCGGCCCTCGGTGTCCTCGTCCATCACCAGTCCCTCCAGCGCCGAGCGGGCGAGCGTGTAGCCGTTGGAGTGCAGGCCGGAGGAGGGAAGCCCGATGATCGCGTCGCCGGGTCGCACCGCCGAGCCGTCGACGATCTCGTCCAGGGCGACGGTGCCGAAACAGGCGCCGGAGACGTCGACCCCGCGGACCATCTCGCCGAGCTGGGCCAGCTCGCCGCCGGGGATCTCGATCCCGGCCAGCTCCGCCCCTCTCGCCAGTCCCACCCCGACTTCCTCGCAGACCGCCGGGTCGGCTTTGTTGATCGCGATGTAGTCGAGCATCGCCAGCGGCTCGGCGCCGACGCAGATCACGTCGTTGACGTTCATCGCCACGCAGTCGATCCCGATCGTGTCGAAGCGGCCGAGCTGCTCGGCGACCAGCAGCTTCGTCCCCACCCCGTCGGTGGAGAGCGCGATCCCGGTCCTCTCGTCGAGCCGGATCACGCTGGCGTAGTGCCCCGGCAGCGGCACCTGCCGCGACGGCCGCCCGAGCTGGATCGCCCCGAGCGCCTTGACCAGGCCCGCCACGGCGGAGTCCGCGGCCCCCTGGTCCACTCCGGCCTTGGCGTAGGCGTCGCTCACACGGTCGATTCTCTCAGGCGTTCCGGCAGGTCGGCGGCCGGCTCGAAGATGTGCTTGCGCCCTTTGCGGCGCTGCTTGAGCAATCCTCGCTCGGCAAGACGCCGCAGGTCTGTACGAGCGGTCTCGTGGGTAACGCGATGGCTGGCCGCGTGGCTGGCAAATGAGTATTGGGCCTCCGGATGGCGGATCGCGTCGGTAAGCAACGCCAGCTCTCGGCCGTTGAGGTCGTCGTCACCCCTCAGTAGGCGCTCGACATCCCGCACCTCTGCGGTCTTGCGCCCGACGTAGGCGTATGCGTCGTCAATTCCCCTTTCGATCACGTTGAGCTGATGGATGAGGAAGTAGGTCGTGTCGCCCTCGTCCGTCTCAGTTTCGACGAAGGCCCGCCCGTAGCGGCTCGGAGCCATGCGGATGATCCGAGAGATGGGCAGATACTCGGCGAGCCAGTAGCCGCTCGACCTCATGGACCAAAAAAAGAGAATCCGTGCCGTACGGCCGTTTCCATCGACGAATGGGTGGTCGTATGCAAGCCAGAAGTGAAGGAGGATCGCGCGCACGACCGGATGGACGAACCAGGTGCCGTCGTCGCGTTCGTTGGCGAAGTCGCAGAGCAGCTCAAGCCGCTGGGGGAGCTGCTCTGCCGGTGGGGGTCTGTGGATCGGCACATCGTCGTCATCGCGGTCATAGACAGCGACGCGCTCTTCGCCTGGGAGTTGAAGCCGCCCAGCGGTCTCGGGGTCATCAAGGGTCCCGTCGGTGAGAATTCGATGCAGCTCCAGAACCGCCTGTGAGCTCAGTTCATCGCCCATCTCCTCCCGCATGAATTGAATGGCCCTGTAGTTATTCGCGATCATCCGCTCGCTGCGGTCTCGCGGTTCGCGACCGGATCTGAGCAACTCCTTGGCGACTCGACGGGAGGTTGTGGCCCCCTCGAGCTGGCTCGAGCGGATCGCCTCCTCGATCAAAGAGTTGACCAGGAAGCGCTGTCGGGCCTTTCGCTCCGACATGACCACCTCGTCCATTGCCACCTCACCACCACGCTGGTCGATGCGATGCATACCGCGAAGCATGTCGTCGGTCAGTCCATAGCGGAACGGCTCTCCGCCGCCGTCGACCAGCGGAATCGGACGCAGCTCTTCTGCTCGCCCGATCTTGATCTTCAGCCACCATTGCTCGCTGCTGAGTCCGCGTGGTGGTTTGAGGTGGCGCAGCTTGTCCCAGTGGAGGTACTCCACTGCGGCTCGAGTGTCAGGGGGTGCGCTGATAGCGGCCCCCAGTTCGCTCTCGTCCAACTTTTCGACGAGATCGGCGATGGACGGTGCTCTGGCTACGTACATCCCAACTCCAAATCAACTCCAAGTTTCTCCAAGATTTGGAATTGTAGCTCAACTCCAAAATCAACTCCAAGTTTCTCCAAATTTGGGAGTTAGCTGCTGCTGGGCAGTTTCGCAAGCACCGCGGCCGCTAGGCCCACTCGGTAAGCCGCGTACGGCCACAGCGCCCGGTCGCGCTCGACCAGCTTGATCAGGCGCTGGGAGGCGAGGGTCGAGGCGAAGGAGGCGGCGACGCCGATCGCCATCGTGCGGCGCAGCTCGGGGGAGACGCCGCGGCGAGAGAGGCGGACCCCCTTGAGGGCGGTGGCGCCGACGATGATCGGCAGCGCGATCGTGCGCGAGAGCAGGTTCGCCTGGTCGCGGGAGAAGCGCCGCCAGCGGGCGGCGGCGAGGGTGATGCCGTTGCGCGAGACGCCCGGGGCGAGCGCCGCCGCCTGGGCCACGCCGAGAGCGGCGCCGTCGGCCGCGCCTGCCTCGCCGCGTCCCCGCAGCTGCGGCCGGGTGTCGCCGACCAGCATCGCCGCGGCGCCGGCGAGCAGGCCGACCGCGGTCGCGCGCGGCCCGCCCAGGCGGCGCTCGATCGCGCGCTCGAACCTGTAGCCGACGATCGCCGGCGGCAGGAAGGAGAGGGCGAGGACGGCGGCGCCGCGCAGGTCGAAGGCGCGCAGCTCTTCGGCGATCAGCCGCCGCTGGCCGATCAGCAGCGCCGCCGCGGCGCCGGCGTGCAGCGCCACCTCGAAGCTCTTGCGCAGCTCCGGGTCGATTTCCTCCCAGTCCCAGCCGGCAAGCCAGGGGAGGAGGACGATGTGGGCGGAGCTGGAGACCGGCAGCAGCTCCGCCGGCCCCTGGACGATCCCGAGCGCCAGCGCGCGCCGAGCCGGGAGTCACGCCGTCGGCGCCTCGGACGCCGCTGCGTCGTCGCGACGATCGCGTAGACGACGAGGCCGACGATCGCCGCGACGACCAGGTAGTCGAGCACCTGCAGGTGGTGCCGCCACTGCTCCCAGTTGTCGCCGACGGCGCGCCCGATCAGGGCGAAGCCGAGTACCCAGGGCAGCGAGCCGAGCGCGGTCAGCCAGGTGAAGCGCCAGAACGGCATCTTGGCGACGCCGGCCGGCAGCGAGATGAAGGCCCGCACCAGCGGCAGCAGCCGGGCGAAGAAGACGGTGGCGTCGCCGTGGCGCTTGAACCAGCCGTCGACCCAGGCCAGCCGCGCCGGGCTGATGTGGATCAGCCGGTTCTTCTCCAGCAGGTCGATCCGGCCGTAGTAGCCGATCGCGTAGGTCAGCCAGGAGCCGACCATGTTGCCGGCCAGCCCGGCGAGGGTCACCCCGAGCAGCGTCTGGTCGCCGTTGGAGACGCTGAAGCCGGCGAACAGCATCACCGCCTCGCTCGGGATCGGGATGCAGGCGCTGCCGGCGGTCATCAGCAGGAAGACCCCGGCGAGGCCGGTGCTTTCGATCGTGTTGACGCAGAAGTCGACGATCGGGCCGGTCAGATCGGCGTAGAGGAATGGATGCAGCATCGGGAGAACCGTGATCCTAGAGCGTCAGGCCACTAAACTCGCGCTGCTCCCATGCACCGGTTGAACCACCCCGTCTATCGCAACCGGGTTCTCCAGGTGGCCGCCGACGCGGCCCTCGTCGCGCTCTCCTTCTACCTGGCGTTCCGGCTGCGCTTCCTCGACCAGAGCGGCCTGCCGCACCGCTACTGAGATCCTCTTCGCGCAGGCGGTCGGCTTCGTCGTCGTCGGCAAGCTCGATCGTCTTCGCCGCCTTCGGCCTCTACCAGAAGTGGTGGCGCTACGTCAGCGGCCGCGACTTCCTGCTGATCGTCCGCGCGGTCGCCGTCTCCAGCGCGATCCTCGTCGTCGCCTTCACCGTGCTGCGGCCCTTCGCCCACAACCTGCCGCGCTCGGTCGCGGTGATGGACTTCCTGCTCACCCTGATGCTGATCGCCGGCGCCCGCCTGGCGGTGCGGCTGATCGTCGAGCGACCCTCGCGCGCGGCTCGCGTGCCCAAGCACGAGGTGCTGGTCGTCGGCGCCGGCTCCGGCGGCCAGATGGTCGTCCGCGAGCTGCAGCTCAACCCCGACCTCGGGGTCACCGCGATCGGCTTCGTCGACGACGACCCGCGCAAGCGCGGGATGCGGATGCTCGGGCGGGCTCAAGGTGCTGGGCTCGACCAAGCAGATCGCCAGGATCCTCGACGAGACCGAGCCCGACGAGGTCGTGATCGCGATCCCCTCGGCGCCGGGGACCTTGCGCGCCAAGGTCGTCGCCGCCTGCCGCGAGCGCGAGATCCGCGTGCGCACCCTGCCGACCGTCTTCGAGCTGCTGCGCGGCGGCGTCCAGCTCAACAAGCAGCTGCGCGAGGTGCGGGTCGAGGACGTGCTCGGCCGCGACCCGATCGTGCGCGAGCTCGACCGGGTCGGCGCCTACCTGCGCGACCGCATCGTCCTCGTCACCGGCGCCGGCGGCTCGATCGGCTCCGAGCTCTGCCGCCAGATCGCCCAGGTCAAGCCGCGCCTGCTGGTGATGCTCGACCACGCCGAGGACAACCTCTTCCAGATCGACCGCGAGATGGTCGAGGAGCGCCACTTCACCAACGTCGAGTCGGTGCTCGCCGACTGCAAGGAGCCGGGCCGGATGCTGGAGACGATGCAGCGCTTCAAGCCCAGCGTCGTCTTCCACGCCGCCGCCTACAAGCACGTGCCGCTGATGGAGGCCAACCCGCTGGAGGCGGTGCGCAACAACGCGATCGCGACCCGGATCACGGCCGAGACCGCCGCCGCCTCCGAAGGTCGAGCGCTTCGTCCTGATCTCCACCGACAAGGCCGGTCAACCCGAAGACGGTGATGGGCGCCTCGAAGGCGATGGCCGAGTGGATCGTCGAGGCGGCCGGCCACAAGCACCCCGGCACCCGCTTCGCCAGCGTCCGCTTCGGCAACGTGCTCGCCTCCTCGGGCAGCGTCGTGCCGATCTTCCGCAGCCAGATCGAGCGCGGCGGGCCGGTCACCGTCACCCACCCGGAGATGACCCGCTACTTCATGACCATCCCCGAGGCGGTGCAGCTGGTGATCCGCGCCGGCGACATCGGCGCCGGCAAGGGCGAGGTCTTCGTCCTCGACATGGGCGAGCCGGTGCAGGATCGTCGACCTCGCCCACAACATGATCCGCCTCGCCGGCTACGAGCCGGAGACCGACATCGCGATCGAGTTCACCCAGCCGCGGCCGGGGGAGAAGCTGCACGAGGAGCTCTTCGGCCGGGGCGAGAGCGTGCAGCCGACGGCGGCGAAGCGGATCCAGCCGCGCCGTGCGCGAGACGCCGCTCGACCCCGAGTGGGTCGAGAGCACCCTCAACTCGCTCGAGCACCTGGTGCTGGCCGGCGACGAGGCCAATCTGGCCGAGCGCGTGGTCGAGATGATCACCGCCCCGGGTGGCGACGCGGCGACAGTCGTCTCCGACGAGTAGCCTCTCGCCGCCACTTGCGAAGTGATCAAGGAAATCGGCGCCTTTGCGGGCCTGGCCGCGTTCTTCGGCCTCGCGCTGCTTGCCCTGCTGGCCTTCACCCAGGGCGCGCGACATCCGCCGCCTGCGCGAGTGGGCGGGCTCGGCGCCCGAGCGCGACGCCGAGCGCAAGGAGTCGACCTCGGCGGCCGCGGCGGAGCGGGCCGAGGAGATGCGCAGAGCTCGAGGAGGCGCGCGACGGCCGAGCGCGACGCGGCCGAGCTGCGCGAGGAGCGCCGCGAGCGCCGCGAGGCGGGCCTGCCCGAACTGACCCGGCGGCGAGCGCCTGCGCGACGGCCTCTCCGGCTTCGGCGCCCGGCTCGCCGAGCCGCGCTACCTGGTCGGCGATCTTCGTCGTCGTCGTCGCTGGTCGCCGGCGGCGTCGCCTACGCGGTCACTCAGCGGCTTCGGCGACGACGACGGCAAGGGCGGCGGCGGCAAGTCGGCAAGTCGCTGAAGCCGGCGAAATCGAGGTCGCGGTCCTCAACGGCACCGCCGTGCAGGGCTCGCCGGCGAGCTACGGCGACAAGGTCGAGCGCAAGGGCTTCCAGCTCGGCGCCGTCACCAACAGCAGCACCAGCTTCACCGAAGCAGCGTCGTCATGTTCAAGCGCGGCCACGCGCCGCGAGGCGCACCGGGTCGCCGACGCGCTGGAGATCTCGAAGGTGCGGCCGATGACCTACGACATCGCCTCGGTCTCCGGCGGCGCCCCGGTCGCGGTCGTGGTCGGCGAGGACAATGCCTCGTCGGCCGCAAGGCTGAGGCCTGGCGCCGGCGCTGTCGTCTTCGCGCTCCTCGTCCTCGCCACGCTCGCCGCCTTCGCCTGGTCGCAGCGGCTGAAGCGCGACCCGCTGGTGCTCGACAAGGTCTCCTTCGTCGGCGTCCCGGTCCTGCACCCGAAGAACCCGCGTCCACAGCTTCACCCCGAACGGCGACTGCCGCTACGACCGCATCCGGATCCGCTTCCGCATCACCCAGTCCGACGACGGCACCGTCCAGATCGTCAAGCCGGGCGGCAAGCTCGTCATCACCCTCGCCCGCGACCGCTTCCTCAAGCGCTACCACTTCCACACCTACTACTGGGACGGCCGCACGCCGCAACGACGGCATCGCCCCCCCGGGCCGCTACAAGCTGCGGGTCAAGCTGCTCGGCCAGGACCGGGTCCTGGTGCCGCCGGGGGCGATCAAGCTGCACCGGGCGCAGCGCGACCCGCTGAAGGGCTGTCGCGTACGGCGAAGACCGGAGCAGCGCGTTGAGCGACTTCCTCGCGGGGCTCGGCGTGCTCGTCGCCGCGGCGCCGCGGCCGCCGGGCGATCCTGCTGCCGGCCGGGACGGCTGCGCTCGGCGGCGATGCTGGCGGCGCTCGTCCTCTTCCCGGCGCTGATCCTCGGCGACCAGTGGCACTCGCACCAGATCGTCGACCTGCGCGACGACACCACCCGCTTCGCCGCCCTGGCCTCGCTGGCCCTGGTCAGCGTCGGCAGCGCTGGCCGTCGCCTTCCACCGCTGGCCGATCCTGCTGCCGCTGGCGATCGTCGCGGCGCTCCCGTTCCGGGTCCCCCTCCATGCCGGCGGCGACACGGCGAACCTGCTGGTCCCGCTGTACCTCGTGATCGCGGGCGGAGTCCTCGCCGCGGCGACCTGGGCGAGTGGCAGGAGGTCCGGGGGGTCGATCTGGGCGCTGGGGTTGTCGAGGACGGACGCGGTCCGCGCTCGCCGAGCCGGCCGCGCGAACAGCAGGACGCCGCGCCCAGATCGACCCCCCTGCGCCTGGCTGCCATACGCTCCTGGCCGCGGTTCGTCGTTCTCTACGCGCTACAGACTCTGTACTCGCCGGATTTCTCCAAAGGGCTGCAGAACGTCTGCTTCTTCTTCGTCCCGTTCTCGCTGGTCTTCGCGCTGCTGCGCGACGTCGAGTGGGACCGGAGGCTGCTCGTCCTGGTCCTCTGGGTGGTCGGCCTCGAGGCGGTCGCCTTCGTCGCTGATCGGGACGGTCGAGTACGCTGACCCGCAGCCTGTTCTGGAACGACCAGGTGATCCGCTCGAACGAATTCCACACCTACTTCCGGGTCAACTCGGTCTTCTGGGACCCGAACGTCTACGGCCGCTAGCTGGCGCTGGCGATCGTGGTCGCGATGGCGGCCCTGCTCTGGGCGACGGAGCGCCGGACCTGGCGCTGCTGACGGCGCTGGTCGCGGTCCTCTGGATCGGGCTGGCGCCGACCTTCTCGCAGTCGAGCTTCATCGCCCTGCTGGCCGGCCTCGCGGTGCTCGCCGCCCTGCGCTGGAGCCTGCGCTGGACGCTGGCGGCGGTCGGAGTCGGCGCCGTCGCTCGGAGTCCTCGTCGTGGCTCTCGCCGGCGGCTCCTCGAAGTCAGCTCTCGCCGGATCAACATCGACACCAGCGGCCGCGCCAACCTCGTCTCCGGCGGCATCCACCTCTTCGCCCAGCGCCCGGTCTACGGCTACGGCTCCGGCTCCTTCCCCAAGCGCCTACCGCGAACACGTCGACACGCGACAAGGTCCCGGTCTCGGTCTCCCACACCGAGCCGATCACGGTCGCCGCCGAGCAGGGCGTGATCGGGCTCGCGGCTTACGCCGCCCTGCTCGTCACGGCGCTGTGGACGATGGCGGCGGTCGGCCTGTTCGCTGCCGCCGGCAGCGATCGCGTCAGTGCCGCGCCGGCGCGCGGCCGTGCTCGCGGCGTTCGTCGCCCTGCTGGTCCACACGATGGCGTACGCCGGGTTCTTCGAGGACCCGATCACCTGGGTCCTCCTGGCCGCCGGGGTCTCGCTGGCAGCCGCCCCGGTCCGCGACCCGCATAGGCTCAGCGCGTGTCCGGATACCTCCGCCGCCTGGCGACGACCGGCGCCGCCTACACGGCGGCGAGCGTCGTCTCGAAGCTGATCGCGGTCGCGCTGCTGCCGCTCTACACGCGCTACCTGACCCCGGCCGACTACGGCGCCGCCGAGGTGATGTTCGCCGCCGTCGTCTCGGCCAGCATCGTCGTCCGCCTCGGCACGATCGAGGCCCTGCTGCGCTTCTACTACAAGGACGGCGAGGACCCGGCGCGGGTCGTCGCGCACCTCCTTCGCGGCGCTCTTCTGGCTCTCCACGGCGGCGGCGCTGATCGCCCTGCCCTTCGCCCGGCCGATCTCCGAAGCGCTGCTCGACGCCCGGCCGCCGAAATCAGCGGCCGCGGCCGCCGAACTCGGCGCGGATCGCGATCGGCGGCCTCTGGGTGCTGACGATGTTCGAGTTCCTGCTCACCCTGTTCCGGCTCGAGGAGCGCGCCCGCGCCTACTTCGTGACGACGATCCTCAGCGTGCTGGCGGCGATCGGGCTGACCGTCGTCCTCGTCGTCGGCAAGGGGGAGGGCGCCCGCGGCCTGCTGCTCGGCAGCTACGCGAGCGGCGCCGTCTTCGTCCTCGGCCTGATCTTCGTCCACCGCCGCCGCCTCTCGCTCTGGATCGACCGGCGCGCTGCTGCGCCGGCTGATGCGCTTCGGCCTGCCGACGATGCCGGCCGAGCTCTCGCTCTACCTGCTCAACTTCGTCGACCGGATCATCATCGTCCGCGCCGCCGGCCTGGCCGAGGCCGGCCTCTACTCGCTGGCGGTCAAGTTCGCCCAGGGCGTCAACGTCCTGGTCCGCGGCTTCCAGCTCGCCTGGCCGCCGCTCGCCTACTCGATCCGCGACGACGACGAGGCGCGCCGCGCCTACGCCGCGGTCGTCACCTGGTTCGTCGCCGGCTGCGCCTTCGTCGTCACCGGGATGTGGCTGTTCTCGCGCTGGATCGTCGCGGGCCCTCGCCGCGCCCGAATTCTTCGACTCCTACGAAGCGATCGGCCTGATCGCGACCGGCGTCACCCTCTACGCCCTCTACATGGTCCTGGTCGTGATCCTCGGCAGGACCGGCCGCACCGAGTTCAACTTCCCGGCGACGATCGCCGCCCTGGTCGCCAACGTCGCCCTCAACCTCGCTCCTCGTCCCGCTCGCTGGGGATCGTCGGCGCCGGCATCGCCCTGGTCGCCTCCTACGTGGTCGTGCGTCGGCGCTGATGTACGTGTTCACCCAGCGCCTCTTCCCGGTCCCCTACGAATGGAGCCGCCTGCTCCGCGTCGTGCTCGTCTCGGCGGCGCTGGTCGGCGCTCGGCGAGCTGGTCGCTGCCGACCGACGGGCTTCGGCGGCCTGCTCGGCCGCGCCGTCGTCTGGCTCGCTCTATCCCGCTCGCGCTCCTCGCCAGCGGCTTCTTCACCGCCGAGGAGCGCCGCTGGCTCGCGCGGCTGCGCCACCCCGGCGAGCTGATCGACCGAGCTCGCGCGCCGCGGCCGCGCCGGCCGGCCGCGGTCGACGGCGCAGATCCCCGAGGCCTACGAGGCGATCCGCATGGACGAGGACATCCGCTCCTGACTCGCGTCGCACCGCCGTCGCGCAGATGCTCTCGCCGCGGCCGGGGAAGAGCGCCTGGCGGGCGTGGGCCCAGTAGACGCCGGCGGGCTGGCCCGGGAGGACGGTGGCGGCGAGGGCGCGCAGCGGCGTAGGACCAGGCGGTGAGCAGGCGGACGGCGAGCGCCGCCGCCCGCGAGTGGTGCTTGCGCATGTAGAGGTCGCGGTTGCGGTGGAATTCGACGATCCGCGGCAGCCCGGCGGAGAGGTCGGTGGAGAGCTGGTCGTGGTGGACGGCCTCGGCGGCGGGGACGAAGAGGGTCGTGCCAGCCGGCCTCGGCCAGCCGCTTGCAGAAGTCGCACTCGTCGTAGTAGACGAAGAAGTCGGGGTCGAGGTAGCCGACCTCCGCGGCCGCCTCGCGGCGCACGAGCAGGGCGCTCGACTGGGCCCAGTCGACCCGCCGCGTCTCGCCGCCCCTGCTCTGCACCGTGAGCCGGCGGTGCAGGAAGAGCGCGCCGGCGAGCGCCGTGCCGACCCCCGGGAAGCGCCAGGCGCAGGGGACCGGCTCGCCCGTCGGAGTCGAGCAGCTGCGCGCCCGCCGCGCCGGCCTCCGGGTCCGCCTTCGAGCGCCGCGATCAGCGCCGCGGCCGCCCCGGGCCGCAGCTCGGAGTCCTCGTTGAGCAGCAGGCAGAAGCGCCCCTTCGCCTCGCGCAGCAGGGTCGAGTCGTTGGCCGCCTTGCCGGTGCGCCGCTCGCAGCTCGATCAGCCGGATCTCGCCGCCCCAGCGCCCGCACCGCCTCGGCCGAGCCGTCGGTCGGAGGCGTTGTCGAGGACGAGGATCTCGCGCTCGACCCCGGCCGGGTGGGTGCGCTCGATCGCCTCCAGGCAGGCGAGCAGGTCCTCGCGGCCGTTCGTGTTCACGACGCAGTAGGAGAGCGTGGGCGCCACGCGCGCCACGATAATCGCGCCGCATGACCGCCGACCCGATGCGCGTGCAGCTCGTCGACCCCTCGGCGTTCACGCCGCCCTACGACCGCGCCCTGGCCGCGGCGCTCGCCCGCGCCGGCGCCGAGGTCGAGCTGCTCGACCAGCCGCTTCCTCTACGGCCCGGTGCCCGCGGCCGAGGGCTACCGGGTCGAGGAGCGCTTCTACCGGCGCAGCGCCGGGCGCGGCCTCGACGCCCGCGGCCGCCGCGCCTTCAAGCTCGCCGAGCACCTGCCCGACATGCTGCGCCTCCGCGCGCGACGCTCGACGCCGACGTCGTCCACTACCAGTGGCTGACGCGTGCCCGGCCTCGACGCGCCGCTGCTGCCGCCGCGCCGCCCGCGGGTGATGACCGCCCACTACATCCTGCCGCCGCGGCCCAGCCGCCGCCAGGTCGCCGCGCGCCCGCCGCGCCTTCGGCCGCATGGACGCCGTCGTCGCCCACTCCGAGCACGGCGCCGCGCCGCCTGCGCGACGAGGTCGGGCTCGACCCGGCCGGGTCCGGGTCATCCCGCACGGCGCCTTCGACTACCTGACCGCGCCTGCCCGAGGAGAAGCCGCTGCCGGCCGAGCTCGAGGGCGCCGAGGGCCCGGTGATCCTCTTCTTCGGCCTGCTGCGCCCCTACAAGGGAATCGACACCCTGCTGCGACGCCTTCCGCCGAGGTCGAGGGCGCCGAGCTCTGGGTCGTCGGCAACCCGCGCATGGACGTCGAGCCGCTGCGCCGCGCTCGCCGCCGAGGCGCCCGGGCCGCGTCCGCTTCCTCACCCGCTTCGTCGAGGACGCCGAGATCCCGGCGATCTTCCGCCGCGCCGACCTCGTCGTCCTGCCCTACCGCGACGCCGAGCACTCCGGCGTCCTCTACACCGGCCTCGCCTTCGGCAAGCCGATGGTGCTGAGCGCGGTCGGCGGCTTCCCCGAGGTCGCGGCGAGCAGGGCGCCGCCCGCCTCGGTCCCGCCCGAGGACCCCGACGGCGCTCGCCGCGGCGCTCGCCGAGCTGGTCGGCGACGAGGCCGCCCGCGCACGAGCTCGCCGCGGCCGCGCCGCGGCCGCGGCCGGCCCCTACTCCTGGGACGCGGTCGCCGCCCAGACCCTCGCCCTCTACGAAGAGCTGCTGGAGGCGCAGCCGATGATCGCCGCTCGAAATCGCTCTTCTGGCTCTGCGCCGGCCTGATCGTCTACACGCACGTCGGCTACCCGCTTGTCCTCGCGGCCTGCTCGTCGCGCCTGCGCGCCGGCATCGACCGAGCTGCAAGCCCGGCGGTCGCGGAGCGAGCTGCCGCGTGTCTCCCTGATCGTCGCCGCCTACGACGAGGAGGAGGTGATCGCGGCGAAGGTCGCCAACGCGCTCGCGCTCGACTACCCGCGCGAGCGGCTCGAGCTGATCGTCGCCT
The DNA here is from genome assembly GCA_963778715.1 of uncultured Solirubrobacterales bacterium. Taxonomy (GTDB): domain Bacteria; phylum Actinomycetota; class Thermoleophilia; order Solirubrobacterales; family 70-9; genus VRUE01. The sequence continues at coordinate 108,094 of CAVZVK010000010.1, read as the reverse complement.
CCGACGGCTCCGGCCGACGCGACCGTCGAGCGGGCCCGCGCGGCCGGCGCCGACCTCGTCCTCGAGCTGCCGCGGGGCGGCAAGGTCGCCGCCCAGAACGCCGCCGCCGAGCGCGCCGCCGGCGAGATCCTCGCCTTCTCCGACGCCAACAGCGTCTGGGCGCCGGACGCGCTGCGCCGCCTGGTCGAGCCCTTCGCCGACCCGGCGGTCGGCTACGTCTGCGGCCAGGTCCGCTTCACCGACCCCGAGCGGCGGCAACCTCGAGGGCGCCTACTGGCGCTACGAGATGGCGGTGCGGGAGATGGAGTCGGCGCTGGCCGGGATCACCGCCGGCAACGGCGCGATCTACGCGGTCCGGCGCGACGCCTACCTGCCGCTCGCCCCCTCCGGCAGCCACGACCTCTCCTTCCCCTTCGCCCTCGCCAAGCGCGGGCTGCGCTCGCTCTACGCGCCCGCGGGCGAGGGCCGAGGAGAAGATGGTGCCGACGCTGGAGGGCGAGTTCGCCCGCAAACGGCGGATGATGGTCGGCCTCTGGGACATCGTCGTCGGCGAGGGGATGTCTGCGCCGCGCGGCTACCCGCCCCTCTACGCCTTCGAGCTCGCTCTCCCACCGCCTGCTGCGCTACCTGACCCCGTTCCTGCACGCTGCTCGCCTTCGTCGACCAACTCGCCTGCTCGGCCAGGGCTGGGTCTACGTCGTCGACCCTCGCGCGTCCAGCTCGCCGTCCTGCTCGCCGCCGCGATCCTCGGCCGGCCAGTTCCGCCTCGCGCCCGTTCCGCATCGCCCGCTACTACGCGATGACCACCGCTCTCGATCGCCGCCGGGCTCTGGGACCGCTCCCGCCACGGCCCGCCCGGCAGCTGGGAGAAGGCGCCGGGCACGCGATGAGGCAGCGGTAGCCGATGCCCCGGCTCGTCGACATCGCCATCGCGGCCCTCGCCCTGGTCCTCCTCTCGCCGCTCCTGCTGATCGCCGCGATCGCGATCAAGCTCGGCAGCCGCGGCCCGGTCGCTCTACCGCCAGCGCCGCGTCGGCCTGGACGGCGCGCGAGTTCGAGATGCTGAAGCTGCGGACGATGGTGCAGGGCTCCGACCCGGTCGGGGTCGGCACCGTCGTCACCCGCGACGACCCCCGGGTCACCGCCGCCGGCCGCGTCCTGCGCCGCACCTCGCTCGACGAGATCCCCAACCTGCTCAACGTCCTGCGCGGCGAGATGGCGATCGTCGGCCCGCGCCCGACGATCCCCGCCCAGGTCGACGACTACACGCCGCGCCAGCACCGCCGCCACGAGGTCCGCCCCGGGATCACCGGCTGGGCCCAGGTCCAGGGCCGCGCCGGCATCCCCTGGGAGGAGCGGATCGAGCTCGACGTCTAGTACGTCGACCACCGCAGCGCCGCCCTCGACCTCCGCATCCTGCTCAAGACCGCTCTGGCTGCTCGTCACCGGCCACGGCCTCGCCCCTGACTGACTCCGGGTGTAACGCATTGTCCGGGCAATAGACGGATAACGCGTTACACCCAGGTAGGTGGCGGACGCGTAGGGTTTCGCTGTGAGCGAGCGTCCCGAAGGTCAGCCTGCGCCCATTCCAGCCCGGCGACGCCCCCGCCGTGCATCGCTGGTTCAACAACCCGGCGGCGACCAGACGCTGATGGAGCAGCGGGAGGGCTTCTCGCTCGAGGAAGCCGAGGCCTGGGTGCGGCGGGCGATGGACGACTCGGGCGAGGACCGCAAGTACGCGATCGTGGTCGAGGGCCACGAGGAGCCGGTCGGCTTCACCGCGCTCTACGGCCTCTTCCGCCAGACGGCGCCGGAGCTGGGGGCGCTGATCGGCGACGAAGTGCGGGGCAAGGGCGTCGGCCGGCGCGCCGAGGCGCTGACGATCGCCAAGGCCTTCGACGAGTTCGGCGCCCACCGCGTCTACGGCCGGATCCCCGCCCGCAACGAGGTGGCGAAGAAGACCGTCGCCGGGCTCGGCTGGAAGCACGAGGAGACGATGCGCGCGCACCTGCGCCGCGACGGCGAGCCCGCCGACGACTCGAGGTCTGGGCCGTCCTCCCCGACGAGTTCCGCGCCGCCGCCGCGGACCTGCTGGCGTGAGCGGATCGGAGCGCGACCCCGGCGCGGGCGTCTTGGCCGAGCTGATCGAGGACCGCGGCGAGGCCGCCGTCTAGCGACGACTTCTTCCGCTCGCGCCCGTTCCTCGACGCCGAAGGCGTCACCCACACGCTGCGCATCGAGGCGGAGAGGGCGAGCTGCTGGCCCCGCTGATCGTCCGCGAGATCCCGGGCACCGACGCGCGCGACGCGATCTCCCCCTACGGCTACCCGGGCCTGGTTGAGAGCGGTCGGGGGGTGCCCGGCGGAGCCTCCCCGCTGTTGCTCCGCCGGGCACCCCCCCGACCGCTCCCGCCCTAAGCCCTGAATCCATCGACTTCTCCGCCACCGGCCTGGTCATCGCTCTTCATCCGCCACACGCTCGACGAGCCGCCGCTTGGCCGGCGCCAGCGAGCGCAACGTCGTCCAGATCGCCGACCCGGCGCTGCCGCGCAAGAGCCGCGGCAGCGACCGCAACCAGATCAACAAGAACCTGCGCGCCGGCTACGAGCTGCGCCTCGTCCCGGGCCCGGAGACGAGCGCCGCCGAGCGCGCCGGCTTCCTCGCCGCCTACGAGCAGACGATGCGCCGCACCGGCGCCGCCGAGCGCTACTTCTTCGGCGCCGCCTACTTCGACCGCATCCTCGAATCGCCCCAGACCTGGCTCGCCCTCGCCCTCGCCCCCGACGGCGAGGTCGCCGCCGCCTCGATCGCCGCCCGCAGCGACGGCTACCTCCACTACTACCTCAGCGGCAGCGCCGACTCGCACCTGCGCGACTCGCCGATGAAGAACGTCGTCGCCGCGCTGGTCGAGCTCGCCGCCGAGCTGGGCCTGCCGCTCAACCTCGGCGGCGGCATCTCCCGCGGCGACCGCGCTCGAGGAGTTCAAGCGCGGCTTCGCCAACCGCGAGCAGCCCTGGCGCACCTCGGAGATCGTCTGCGACCCGGCCGCCTACGCAGCGTCTCTCGGCCGGCGTCGATGCCGGCGCCTTCTTCCCCGCCTACCGGCGCCCGGCGCCTAGCTGTGATCGTCGGTTCGGCCGGCGTCGGGCCGGTGAAGGGGAAGCCGGTGACCGGCTCGCGCGCCGTATTTGCCCCAGGTCGCCTTGCCGAAGTCGCGGATCGCGTCGAGCGTGATCGCGCCCTTGTATTCGTTGCAGCCGAGCAGGTTGCGTCCAGGTCGTCGCCGCGACTTCGTAGGGCATGTTTTCGTTGGGGAAGAGCAGCGTCGCCCCGTACATCGTTTCGTAGAGCCCGATCAGTTCCAGCTGGGCGCTTCCGGCCAGCTTGGGGCTGTACTGGATCTCCATCCGGCCGTGCTCGAGCGAGTGGACGATGTCGATTTCCTGCGGCATTTCGCTGTAGGCGCCGTCGGCCTGCTGGAAGGGCGGTTCGACGTGGTTGCCCGAGGTCGGCGGGTTGGTGTCGTATTCGGGCGTCGGCGCGGCCGGCGGGATGTGCGTGTGGCCCTCGTCCTTGAGGTTGAGCCGCAGGTCGCAGTCGGCCATCTTCGCCGCCTTCTGCAGGTTGGTCACCTTGAGCGGCGGCGGCGTTGGATGCCGGATCGTTTCTCCGGCTGGACGCCGTTGGTCGAGCCGGTCGACTGGATCGATGTGGGCTTCGCCGCTGTCGTTCTTGCTGGCCGCCGAGACGATCGACGAGCGACGATCCCGATCAGCGACCGCGAGCCCGACCACGCCGGCGACGCCGTAGCCGATCATCAGCCGCCGGCGCTCCGAGCCGGCCTGCTTCTTCTCGCGTTCTTCGCGCGCTTGGCGAAGCCGCTCCCTCTCTTCCTCCCTGCGATTCGCCATCAGCCGAGCGCCATTTTACTCAGAGGACTTGCCAAGTCGTCCGCCCCCGCCCGCTGGCGCTCCCAGGGCCGCGCGGCCCGCAGCGCGCCGAGCACCGCGCGGGTCGCCGGCGCGCGGTTGAGCGCGTAGAAGTGGATGCCCGGCGCGCCGGCGATCAGCAGCTCCGAGCACTGCTGCGCGGCGTAGGCGATGCCGAGCTCGAACTCGGCCCGCTCGTCGCCGCCGGCCGCGGCGAAGGCCCGCTTCCAGCCGCGGCGGGATCGAGGCGTCGCAGAGGTCGCAGATCCGCTTCGTCTGGGCGAAGCTGGCGACCGGGATCACGCCGGCCAGGATCGGCACCTCGATCCCCGCCGCCCGCGCCGCCGCGACGAAGTCGAAGTAGACCTGGTTGTCGAAGAAGAGCTGGGTGATCAGGAACGAGGCCCCGGCCTCGACCTTGGTCTTCAGGTAGGCGAGGTCGGTCTCGAGGTCGGGCGCCTCGGGATGCACCTCCGGGAAGCAGGCGCCGCCGACGCCGAAGTCCCAGCGCGAGCCGATGAACGCGGTCAGCTCGGCGGCGCTGCCGAGGCCGCCCTCGGGCTGGACGAAGTCCTCCTGGCCGCGCGGCGGATCGCCGCGCAGGGCGAAGACGTTCTCGATCCCGGCCGCCTCGATCCGGTCCAGAGTCGCCGCCAGCCCCTCGCGCGTCTCGCCGACGCAGCTCAGGTGGGCCATCGTCTCGAAGCCGAGCTCGTCCTTCAGCGCCCGCGTGATCTCCACCGTCCCCTCGCGGGTCGAGCCGCCGGCGCCATAGGTGACCGAGACGAAGTCGGGCTCGAGCTCGCGCAGCGAGCGGGCCGTCGCGAACAGCGCCTCGGTCGCCTCCTCGGTCTTGGGCGGGAAGAGCTCGACCGAGAAGGTCGGGCCCTTGGCGGCGATGATCTCGTCTATACGCACGGGTGCAGGGTAGCTATGCCCGCGACGCAAAGCAGCCGGCACTCGAACGCGCGCAATTCCTCGGAGTTTGCGGGAACGTATTCGTCGCCCCCCTAGCGCCGTCCGGGACCCCGCGCTAAGTTCGTCCTGCGACTGGGAGAGACGGGGTCCGAGGAAGCCCACCGGACGTCGCCTCGAAGGTGGCGCGACGAGCTTCGATGCACGAAGGCTACGTGCATGGCAGGCAACCGAGCGTCACCACCGGTCGCATTTTCTTTGCCCAAAAGGGTGAGTTCGCCTTTAGTTCCGCTATCCGGAACAAAAGACGAAGTCAGCGGTCTTGTCCGAGCCGCTGCCTACTTTCCGTCCCGGTGTCGAGTACCTGCCGTCGGCGCCGCGCGTGCCGGGACGCCACCACCCGGGAGCTGGGCGTTGCCGCGAGACCCGGAGTCCGCTGCGACTAGCCCGCCCGCTCCCGCCTAATCGACGAAGCGCGCCGCCAGGGTCTCGCCCGGGGCGCCCATCTCCGAGGCGACGCTGAGCCGCACGCCCTCGTAGCTGCCGTGCGGGGGGAGTTGCAGGGCGATCGAGCCCTCCTCGCCCTTGACGGTGAAGGTCTGCGTCCGCGGTGGCTCGGTCGAGCCCTCGCCGTATGGCGCCGCGACGATCCGCTGCGGCCGGCTTCCCTGCGGCGGCTTGCCGGAGAAGCGGTAGGCGACGACCGCGTAGTCCCCCTCGCGGCGCGCTTTCAGCGCCGGCGCCGTCACCAGCCCGAGCTGCCAGCCGGGAGCCTCGTGGCCGGGTCGCGCCTCGCGGTGGAAGCCCGCCGGGTCCCACCACTGCGGCTGGCGCGCCGGCCCGCGCGGGCTGTTGCCCTCGAAGGCCTCACGCCGCCGTGTCGACCCCCAGTGCCCGGGCCAGGAGACCCAGCCCGGCCCCTCCTCGCCGATCACGACCAGCCGTGGCCGCAGCGCCGGCCCGAGCCCGTCGTTGTGGTCGGGCACGACCGGCGCCGGCTGCGTGCCGGCGCTCAGCAGGACGCGTGGGAGCCGCGCGCGCAGAAGATGACCGGCGCCTCGCCTCCCACCCTCAGCTCCAGTTCGTCCCACCCGGCTTGCACGCCGCTGGAATGCTGTGCGTAGGTGGCGGCTTCGGGAGTCCCGTCCTCGCCCAGCCGCAGCTGCACCATCTCCCAGTCGCCCTCGTGCAGGCCGACTTTGAGGAAGCCCTTGTCGTTGTAGTAGTAGAAGAGCCAGTACTGCAGCCAGGTCCTTCCCTCGGCATCGCGGCAGGCGCGACCGTAGACGACGTCGGCGCAGTCCTGCCGCCGCCGCATCGCCAGCGCGTCGTCGGCGTGGGCGCCGCCCGACTCGTCGAGGTAGTCGCCCTCGTGGACCGGCGTCCCGTCCGCATAGGCGGAGGCGCCGAGGAAGTCGAGGTGGAGCATCGCCTCCCCGCCCTCCGGCGCCGGCTGGGCCGAGGCGATCAGTGTCCCGTCGGCGCGGTGCAGGCTGTTGCAGCGCCGCCCCATCGCCAGGCTGACGATCGAAGCGACCGAGTCGGCGCGGAAGCTCTCCAGCGAGTCGTACTGGATCACCGGCCGGTGGCGCTCAAGCAGCGCGGCCGTCTCCGCCGGCGCCGGCGCGAAGCGCTGCCGCTGCGGCTCCGCCGGCCGGGGCCGGAGCCGTCCCAGGCGGGTGCGCCGGGCGCTCGCCGCCAGCTCTTCGCGCACGCGCAGCTCGTTCATCCAGCGGGGGTGCGGAGGATCGGGCGGCAGCGGCTCGATCCTGGTCAGGCCCCGCGGCTGCGCCGCCCGCACCGCGGCGTCGGCGAGCAGGTAGCCGTGGTTCTCGAGCACCGCCTGCTCGGCCTCGCCGAAGGCGTCGAGGTCGGTGCGCACGGTGGCGATCAGCTCGGAGACCAGCATCGCGTCATAGCCGGGCGCGGCCGCCTCTTCGATCTCCCAGCGCACCGCCCCGGATCGCTCGCGGTCGCCCGACATCTCGCCGAGCGCCAGGCCGGCACCGCCGAAAACGAGGCGCGGCTTGTCTCCCTCGCCCGACTCGACTTCGCTGAGCAGTTCGCGCGCGTAGCGCTCCTCCAGGGCCGCGCCCGCCGCCGCGCCGGAAAGCGGGTTGCGCAGGAGGGCGCGGGCGCGGACGTTGCGCTGGGCGATCGCGCGCATCGGTGCGGCGATTGCCTCCGGCCAGTCGCGGAAGGCGCCGTGCAACGGCCACGGGACCCGCGCCGCAATCAACGCCGCGAGGATGCTGCCGCCGGCGACGGCGACGACCGTCTCGGTCTCAGCCAAGAGCCCCAGCTCGTTGAGCCGGGTGAGGGCACCCAGGTGGAACAGCGCCGCCCGGAACCCCCCGCCGGAGAGACACAGCACGTCACCCTGCCGGTGCCCGTAGGTGGGCACATCGATACTCACGCTGCGCGAAAATAAACCGGACAGCAGGTTTAGTCAACCGTTGTACCTGCATATCTCCCCAAACCCGCGTGTGTATGCAAGCTCGCGGCGCAGGATGCGAGGATGCGCCGCGATGAGCGAGGGCATGCGCTACGAGCGGGTCGGCGCGGCGGCGGTGCTGACGATCGACCGGCCCGAGCGCCGCAACGCGATCGACGCAGCCGCGGCGGAGGATTTCCGCCAAGCCCTGAAGGACTTCGAGGCCGACGAGGGCGCCCGCGTGCTCGTCCTCACCGGCGCCGGCGGCGTCGCCTTCTGCGCCGGCGCCGACCTCAAGGCGATGGACCTCGACGTCGACCACCCGCACGGGCCGATGGGCCCGACCCGGCTCACCCCGGCCAAGCCGGCGATCGCGGCGGTCGACGGCTGGTGCCTGGCCGGCGGGGTCGAGCTGGCGCTCTGGTGCGACCTGCGCATCGCCACGCCCGAGCTCCACCTTCGGCCTCTTCGAGCGCCGCTGGGGCGTGCCCCTGGTCGACGGCGGCACCCAGCGCCTGCCGCGCATCGTCGGCATGGGCCGGGCGCTGGAGCTGATCCTCACCGGCCGCCCGGTCGAGGCCGAGGAGGCGCACCGGATCGGCCTCGTCAACGAGATCGTCGCGCCCGGCAAGCACCTCGAGCGAGCGCTGGAGCTGGCCGAGCGGATCGCCGCCTTCCCCCAGGAGACGATGCTCGCCGACCGCCGCGCCGCGATCGAGGGCTTCGGCCTGCCCCTCGCCGACGGCCTCGCGCTGGAGCACCAGCTCGGCAGCGAGACGCTCCACGTCGCCGTCCGCGGCGCCGCCCGCTTCGCCGCCGGCGAGGGTCGCCACGGCGACGGGCGCGCGTCCTAGCTCGCGCGCGTGACCGCGTCGCGCATCTCGTCTTCGGCCGCCTCCGGCCCCAGGTAGGGCATCAGCACGGCGAAGACGAGGTCGGGGAGGATGCGCTTCAGCTCCGGGCCCGCGGCCGGCGCGGATCTCGTCGAAGATCATCGAGGTGGCGCCGCCGATCGCGAAGCGGGCCGTGTCGGCCGGCAGCTCGTCGCCCTGCCCCGAGTACTCGCGGCCTTCCTCCAGGAAGGGGGTGAAGCGGGCGAGCGCGGCCCGGTAGCGGCCCCGCGCGTCGTCGCCGGCGGCGTCACCTCGACCATCGCCATCCGCGCGATCTCGGCCTCGGCGGCGAGCAGCTCGACCAGGGCGCGCGAGCGCCGCGGCGATCCGCTCCGGCCAGGGCTCGCCCGCGGCCGCCTCGAAGGCGCTGGCGACGTGGGCGACGAGGACGTCGAAGACGGCGTCGTAGGCCTCGAGGAAGCACTCCGCCTTGTCCTCGAACATCTCGTCGAAGCTCTCGCGGGAGACTCCGGCGACCTCGATCACGTCGGCGACCGTGGTCGCCTCGTAGCCCTTCGCCGCCGCCACCCGCACCATCGCCTCCAGCAGCCGCTCCCGCTGCGAGCGCACGAAGTAGGCGCGCGGCAGATCCTGCGTGCCAGCCTCGGTCTCGGTCGGATTAGGGGGCGAATCCATGAATTCAGAGTAGGGCAGTGTTCCTACTCTGTCCAACCGCTCCGCGGCCGCTAGACCCGCGCTGCCTTCATCTCGGCGTCGGCCATCTCCGAGCCGAAGTAGGGCAGCACGGCGAAGTACATGAAGTCCGGCAGCAGCGCCCGGAAGCCCTCGTCTTCGCCCGCCGCCAGCCTGGCGTGGACGACCGCGTGCATGCCGGCGACGATGCCCTCGGCGGCGATCGGCGGCGGCGCCTCGGTGCCCTCCGCAGCCTCCCGTGGCCGAATCGATGAAATCGGCCACCCGTTTCATCGCCTCGGCCCGACTTTTCAGCGCTTGCGGCCCGGCCGCATGGACCTCGACGATCAGCGCCCGGCCCAGAACCGGGTCCGCGTCGAGCGTCGTCCAGCAGGGCGCCGAGGCCCGCCCGCAGCTTGCCCTGCCAGCTCTCCTCGTGCGCCGCAGCGGCCATCACAAGCGCTTCCAAACGCGCCACCCCGAAGTCGAATGCCTCCAGGTAACAGGCCTCCTTGTCGGCGAAGTTGTCGTAGAAGGCCTGCCGGTACAGCCCGTGCGAACGAGCACCTCACGCACGGAGGCGGCGTCGTAGCCGCTCGTGCCGACCACTTCGAGCATGCCTTCGAGGATCTTCTGCCGCTTGGGAGAGCTCACCAGTCTGAGTGTGGGAGTCTCGGGGAAGACCTTCCCCGCCGTGCCGGTCCCCTCGGCCCCTGCCAGGACTTTGGTTGCGGCTTGCTTTCCCATCTGACCTTTCCTCGCCTCGATCAAGGGAACGGGTTGTCTGGACCTAGGTACAGTATCGGTATCTAGCCAATACGTCCAGCTTGGAATCTGTTCCCCATAGGGGTACGCTGGCGTTCGTGGCCGACCGAGCTCCGCAAGCGACGAGAATGCCGCCGGGCAAGCATCCGCTACCCCGGGAGTTCATCGCCCAACACCAGCGGGCTCGCATTATCGCCGCCCTCGCCGAGGAGACGGTCGACAAGGGCTACCGCGCCGTCACCGTCGCCGACATCGTCCGCCGCGCCGGCATCGCCCGCAACACCTTCTACGAGAACTTCTCCTCCAAGGAGGACTGCTTCCTCGCCGCCTCGGAGTTCGCGGTCAAAGAGGCGCTGCGCCGCGTCGTCGACGCCGCCAGCAAGGTCGACACCTGGCCCGCCCGGGTCGACGCCGGCCTCGGCGCCTTCCTCCACTACGTGGCCAGCGAGCCGGCGCTGGCCCGCACCTGCATCGTCGAGGCGCTCTCCGCCGGCCCCGCCGCGGTCGACCGCTACGAGCGCTCGATCCAGGCCTTCGTGCCGCTCTTCCGCATGGGCCGCAAGGTCTCGGCCAAGGGTGAGGAGCTGCCGACGACGCTGGAGGAGACGATCGTCGGCGGAATCTTCTGGATCCTCTATCAGCGGATCATCATGGGGCAGGCCGAGCAGATCGAGGAGCTCCTGCCGGAGCTGGTCGAGTTCTCGCTCACGCCTTACCTTGGGGCCGAAGCCGCCAAGCGGATCGCCGGGGAGCAGTCGTCAACACCCGCAACCGGGTGAAGCCAGGGCAGGGATCGGGGGTCCCATGAGCTAGTGCTTGATTTGGAGACCCGCGAGCGCGCCGCCAGTCCCGAGCGCGAGCGCATCGTCGAGGCCTTGATCGAAATCGCCGCCGAGCGCGGCTACGCCGAGACGACGATCGAGCTGATCGTCGAGCGGTCCGGCCTCGACCGGCCCGCGTTCGACCGCCACTTCCGCAGCAAGTACGACTGCTTCATCTCCGCCTGGCAGGAGCTGAACGAGGAGTGCATGCGGGAGATGCTGAGCGCATTCAATAGCGAGGGTGCCTGGCCCGACCGCCTGCGCGCAGTCGCCTGCGAGATCGTTGAGCGGCTCTGCAACGACCCCAGCCGTGCCCACTTTGCGGTCGAGGTGTTGGCTGCGGGCGACGCCGCCCGGGCGCGGCGCGACATGACCATGCGGGTGATCGCCTCGCTGATCGACGCCGGGCGCAACGAGATGGACGACCCCGACTCGGTCCCCCACACCACCGCCGAGGCCCTTGCCGGCTCCGCCTACGGGCAGGTCTACGCCAAGGTCGTGCGTGGCCAGGCGGACGAGCTTCCGGCCCTGGTTCCACAGCTGATGTCGGCCGCAGTGATGCCCTATTTGGGTATCGATGCGGGCCTAGCAGAGCTAGGGCGCAGTTTCGACCCTGAAGCGCGATATGGTCGGGACGTGGCTAAAAAATCCTCCCGCAAATCGGGCGAGCCAAAGGTGGCCCCGGAGGACTATCCGCCTGAGCTTGCGCGCCTCCCACCCGGCCGCCATGGCCTGCCGCGCGAGTTCGTCGTCCACAACCAGCGCGAGCGGCTGATCGCCGGCCTGGCCGAGGCGATCGCCGAAAACGGCTACTCGGGGACGACGATCGCCCACATCACCCGCCACGCCGCCGTCTCCCGCCGCACCTTCTACGAGCACTTCTCGAGCAAGGACGAGTGCTTCGTCGCCGCCTACGACACGGTGATGGAGCAGCTGCAGGAGCGCGTCTCGGCCGGCTTCGAGTCCAGCGAGGACTGGCCCCACGCGGTCCGCGCCGGGATCGCTGCGATGCTCGAGTTCCTCGCCGCCGAGCCCCACCTGGCGCGCCTCTGCATGGTCGAGGCCCTGGTTGCCGGCCCGGTCGTGGTCGAGCGCTACGACGCCGCGATCCAGAGCTTCGTCCCCTACTTCCAGAGCGGCCGCGAGGGCCGCCCCCCCGAGGTCCTCGCCCGCCTCTCGCCGACCACCGAGGAGGCCCTCGTCGGCGGCATGGTCTCGCTGATCTCCCGCCGCATCATCGCCGGCAAAGCCGAGGACCTCGAAGAGCTCCTCCCCGACCTGGTCGAGTTCATCCTCACGCCCTACCTGGGCAGCGAGGAAGCGTCGAAGATCGCGGCTGAGAAGGACTGAGCGGGGCTGCAACGCTTTGTCCGCCTATTGGGTGGAGAAAACGTTGCACCTACTCGACGTCGACCGGACTCAGCCCGGTCGAGCCGAGCTCTAGCCAGGCCTCGTCCTCGCCGAAGAAGTTGAGCACGGCGAGGTGGCAGAGGTCGGGGAGGAGGCGCTCGACGGTGGCGGTGCGGCCGGCGCCGATCTCGGCGGCGATCGCTTCCTCGATTGCGCCGACGACGAACTGGGCGATGAGCGGGGTCGTGGCGATGCGGACACCACCCTCGCCGCGGGCGGTGTCGACAGCGCGGGCGAAGCGCTCGATCGTCTGCTGGTGCTTGGCCCAGGCCTGGCCGCGGGCGGCCCGCACCTCGATCACTAGCGCCTTGGCAAGCAGCGGCTGCTCGGCGACAGTGCGCAGCAGGCGGGAGAGGGCGGCGCGGAAGCCTCCCCGCCAGCTCGCGGCGCCGCGACCCGCCTCGAGCACTTCCGCGCAGAGCCGCTCGGCGGCCATCTCATAGGCCTCGGCGAAGCAGGCCTCCTTGCCGCCGAAGCGGCGCTGGAAGCGCTCCCTGGAGATGCCGGAGCGCTCCAGCACCTCCTGCACGCTCGCCTTCTCGTACCCTCGCGAGCCGACGCTGAGCAGCATCGCTTCCAGCGCTCCCTCGTCCGTTGCGCGCGCCGGGATCGCCTCGTCCCATGACCTGACCGCGCGCAGTGTAGGCGGGGCATCCACTCGGGGTACCTTAGCCCATCTTTGGGAACTTTAGCCACTTCATATACTCACTTCGTACCAATGGGAACGCGCGCTATTCTGACCCCGTGCGCGCATTGCCTGGAAAGGCCTCCCGGCAGCCGCCCGGCCCCGAGCCGGTCAGCCGCGCCGCTTCCGCGGCGGATCAGCGCCGCCGCATTCTCGAGGCGACGGCGGACCTGGTCGCCGAGGAGGGCTACGCCAGCGCCACGATCGAGCAGGTCGTGCGCCGCGCCCGGGTCGGCTACGCCACCTTCTACAAGCAGTTCGCCGACAAGGAGGAGGCCTTCCTCGCCCTGCTAGACGCGGCGATCGAGCGCACGCTCTACGTGGTCGAGGAAGCCTTCGACGGTGAAGCCGGACCATGGCCGGACAAGGTCGGGGCCGGCCTCGGCGCCCTGCTCGAGCTCGTCGCCGCCCACCCCAACGTCGCCCGCGCCTGCTTCGTCGAGGCGCCGACCGCGGGGCCGGAGGCGGCCGCCCGCCACGAGGCGGCGCTGAAGCGCTTCGAGCCGCTGCTGCGCCCCGGCCGCGAGCTCAACCCGCGTGGGGCGGAGCTGCCGGCGAGCCTCGAGAGCACGCTCACCGGTGGCGTGATGTGGGTGATCAACCAGCGCCTGATCGCCGCCGAAGAGGACAAGCTGCGCGGCCTGTTGCCCGAGGCGCTCGAGTTCCTCCTGCGTCCCTACGTCGGCGAGGACGTCGCCGCCCGCGAGGCCGGCCAGACCGAGGCGACCTCCGCCTGAGGTGAGAGCGCGCCTTGGCTGACGAGGAAGCCCTCGGCCCGCTGCCGGCGGGCCGCCACGGCTTCAGCCGCGAGCAGGTCGCCCACAACCAGCGCGAGCGCCTGATCGCCGGCCTGGCGACGGCGGTCGCCGAGCACGGCTACCAGGCGGTGACGATCACCCACATCACCAAGCAAGCGCGGGTCTCCCGGCGGGTTTTCTACGCCAACTTCGAGAGCAAGGAGGAGTGCTTCCTCGCCGCCTTCGAGGTCGTGGTCGGCCACATCCGCGAGCTCGCGGATGTGGCCGCCGCCACGGTTCCCGCCTGGCCCGGCCAGGCGCTCGCCGCCTCGCGCGCCGTGCTCGCCTTCCTCGCCGCCGAGCCCGACCTCGCCCGCCTCTGCCTGGTCGAGTCCCAGAGCGCCGGGCCTGCCGTCAGCGCCCGCCTCCACGAGGCGGTCCATGAAGTCGTCCCCTTCCTCGAACGGGGCCGCGCCGAGCGCCCGCCCGCCCGCGAGCTGCCCCCTACCACCGAGGAATCCACGATCGGCGCCCTGGTCATGCTCGCCTCCCGCAAGGTCGCCGTCGGCGAAGCCGCCCAGCTCGAGGACCTCCTCCCCGACTTCGCCGAATTCATCCTCGCGCCGTATTTGGGGGCGGAGGAAGCCGGCCGCCTCGCAGGCAGGCCGTCGTAGCGGGTCGAGCCCCTACGATCCTCGCAATGGCGCAAGCTCTCACCACAGGCTCGGAGTGGCTCGCAGCCCATCCACCCCTGCCCGGTCGTCTTTCCCAGACGCTGGCGGCGGTGGCGCGCCGGGCCCGAACCGGCGAGGACTTCCAGCACTCCGTCCGCGAGTTCCTCGACGAGTTCACTCTGCGCGCGGACGAGCGCTCCCGCTCCGAGGCGATCGCAGAGAGGCCGCAGGCCACCGGCGATTCTCGCCACGACGCGTATCTCGGCGCGCTCGCCGAGCATCTCGCTGCGGCCCATGATCTCCAGCGGCCCGCCTGGTCGGTGGAGCCCGACCGCTTCCTCTCCCGCTTCTGGTTCGTGAGTGAGGTGCCGGGCTTCCGGGCGGTCTCGATAGCCCAGGCCCCCGCCGCCTTCCGGCGCCGTGGTGTGTTCGTCCCCGAGCGCTCCCTGCACCGCGTCTGAGCCGTGGACCGCCAGGAGATCATCGAGGCCCTCACCGCTCTTGCCGGTGAGCTGGAGCGGCGTGGCGTCAGCGCCGAGATGTACGTGGTCGGTGGCGCCGCGATTGCCCTCGCCTTCGACGAGCGCCGGGCGACGCGGGACATCGACGCCGTCTTCGAGCCAAAGAATGTCGTCTACGAGGCGGCCGGGACTGTCGCCGAGGAACGCGACCTCCCCGCGGGCTGGCTCAACGACGCAGTCAAGGGATTCCTGACTGGAGACGACCCTGCCGCCGCCCCCGTCCTCGATCTGCCCGGATTGCGCTGCCTCACCGCTTCTCCGCAGACTCTCCTCGCGCTCAAGGTCCTCGCCCACCGAGTCGGCGAGGACGAGGCCGACTTGCGCCTGCTCGCGAACGAGCTCGGCCTCCGCAAAGCTGAGGAGGTCCTCGCCATCGCCGAGCGCACCTACGGCGACCGCCTCGACCCCGCCGCCCGCTTCTTCGTCGAACAGGTCTTCGGGATTGAGTAGGAATAGTCGCTGGCCTGTGGAAGCGTTCGCCCTTCAAGGAGGCCGTTATGCAAACGCCCCATCAAAAGGCGGGCCGTTTGCGAAATCCGGGTAGATGCCCAGGTTGGACTCGATCCGGTCGATCGGGGACGATGTGCTCATGACCGTCGTCAATGAGAATCTCGCCCGGCAGCGGCTCGACTGATCATGGTGGAGTCGCTGGGAGAGGCGCTGGAGCGGGCGGCGCTTTCAGAGGTCGAGCGGCGGGTCCTGGTGCGGCTCGTCGAGGCGCTTCGCGAGGAGCTCGGCGACCAGCTGCTCGCCGTCTGGCTCTATGGCTCCCGCGCGCGGGGCGAGGCCGATCCGAGCGAGACCCACTACGACCGCCGCTCCGACATTGACCTGATGGCCATCGTCGATCCGCGCCGCGATGCGAGCGCCTTCAGTTGGGATTTCACCCCGAAGCTGGTCGAGCTGGTCGAGGCGGAGGGCGACGCTTCGCCCTACTACTCGCTCCGCTTCTACGACGCCGACCGGCTGCGCAACCGTCGCCAGATCCGCTCCTTCTTCTTCCAGGAGGTCGATCGCGACAAGCTCGTGCTCGCCGGTGGCGCCCTGGAGGAGGACGAGTACAAATGAGCCCGCGCTCGCAGGAGTTCATGGACTTCGCCCGAGAGCGCCTGACGGGAGCCCGCGATTCTCTCGCGGCAAGCCATCTCGATCTGGCCGTCAGCGCCGCTTACTACGCGATGCTCTATGCCGCCCGCGCCGCCCTCTCCGAGCACGACGAATACGCCCGCCGGCACGGCGGTACGTGGAATCTGTTTCGGCAGCGGTATGTGGTTACCGACGCCTTCGATCAGGATCTCTTCTCACTGGCCCACCGCGCCCAGGAAGCCCGCGAGGGAGCCGACTACGAAGCGATCGTGCCCGATCCCCAGGAGGCCGAGGGTTACGTCGACGGCGCCGCGAAGTTCGTAGCGGCCGTCGCTGCGATGCTCAAGGCCGAGTAGCTCGGCCCCCGCAGCCCCTCTGCATCACCGATCGGTTCGGTACCCCTCTATATCCCCTAGGAACACCTCTGGGAACGCTCTGTTTCTTCTGGGAACTTCTCCTTGACAACCCCGAAAAGGGGTGCTTCACTAGCGCCACTTGCCGGTACAGCTAGCACCTTCTAGGAACTAGCCACACTTCGCAAGCGCATCAGGGAAAGCACAGGTACAGGGACAACCGAGCCTCGCGGAAGCCGCAAAAGGGAAGCGGCGGGCAGAGGGGCTCACGGGACAAGGAGAGAGATTTCGATGTTCTCGACGCTTCGGACGCGATTCGGCATCCCGGGAGTCATCTCGGTCATCGCTTTGGTGTTCGCCATGCTCGGCGGCGCCTACGCCGCCCAGAGCTCGGATGGTGGATCGAAGGCGACGGCCTCGGCGAAGGCGAAGAAGGGCCCGAGGGGCCCGAAAGGCGCGACTGGGCCTGCAGGACCGCAAGGACCGGCAGGGCCGCAGGGACCGGCGGGAGCGAAAGGCGATGCCGGGGCCAACGGAGCGGCGGGAGCTGCGGGTCCAACGGGCCCGACTGGCGCCAAAGGGGCGACCGGGGCAACTGGGGCAACCGGTCCCACGGGAGCGACCGGCTTCAGCGGCTTCACCGAAACGCTGCCGGCCGGGAAGACTGAGACGGGAACTTGGGCTGTCACCGAGAGCACTGCTTCAGGAGAAATCTATGTACCGATCTCCTTCCCAATCCCGCTGGCGGCATCCGCAGAAGAAGTAGCCCATTTTCTAACGCCTGAAGAAACTGCAGAAGAAACCGGACCAGCAGCCTGTACGGGCAGCATTGAACATCCCACCGCCAGCCCTGGCCATCTTTGTGTCTACAGCAATGTCCTGGAGGGTTTGAATTTCTTCGCCATAACTTTCGGCGAAAAATTCTCCGGCTACCTGCCATCGGGAACACAAATGATCTTCGGGGCCGCAAGTCCAGAAGTGCGCGGAGCTGGCACCTGGGCGGTGACATCGCCGTAAGAGTCACGGTAAGACGACTCGCGATAGCGAGCCATCCTACCCGATATGGCAATGTCGGCAACGCGAACCAGAGACGGAGAAAAAGTGAAATTCATAAGTAAAGAGGCGATCGACGTCTTTGCCGCCCGAGTCGGCGCAGCCTTTGCGCTTCTTTTCTTCATCGTCTTCCTACACGCACCACGCGCCGACGCGGCTTTCGAACAGGTCTCTATCTTTGGCGAAGGTGGCGAGAATCAACTCGCTAGTTCGACTGGATTGGCCGTCAACGTCACTGGCGCCGGTGGGGTGCCCCCCGGAAGTGTCTACGCGGCGGTCGCGAGAGGCCCCGAAGCCGCTGTCGCCCGCTACACGGCGAAAGGCGAATTCCGAGAGGGTTGGACTGGAAACGTGGAAAACGGGTTCCATACCTGTGGTCCTGATGGTGAACCCTCTCGGCCGTCCTGCCCCGTTCAGTTTGGCCAGGGAGGCTATGGGATCGCCGTCAGCCAGGTCACCGGCTACGTCTACGTCTTCGTTGAGGAAGGCCCCGCCAACACCAAAGGAGATGCAAAAAGTGCCTTTCGGCACGTCCTGATCTTCAACGCCGACGGCTCCCAATTGATCGACGTCTTCGGGGAACGTGGACTTGGTGACAACACCGAACTTGGAGGCATTCCCGGAGGCGAAACTTTCGAAGAAGGCCCCGAAAATTTCCACACAATGCCGGGTCCCAGCGATATCGCCGTCGATAACTCCGGCGCCGTCTACATCATCGATCGCGACAATCACGAAGGCCGCGTCATGTCTTTCAAGCCGCAGACTCCAGGCGATTACGAACACTACGTCTACACGGGCCGTGCCAACGACATCCGCCTCTCCAATTTTTTCGTGCAGCAAATCGCGGTCGACGACGCCGGCAATCTCTACGGAGCAGTCGGGGAAGAAATCGTTGAGCTCAAACCCGGCGACCCCGAACTTCCCAGCTGTAGATACGAAGTCGCGGACGGCGGCGCCTATGGGCTGACCGTCAACCCGACAAACGGCGAAGTCTTCTACTTCAACACCAAGACCAAAAAGATATTCCAGCTGAGCGCCTGCAACGGGCAGGGCGAATTCGAAGAAAAGGGCGTACTCACGCCGAAACCGAAAACCGAAAAGATCCAGGCGCTCGCCTTCAACCCGGCGCTGGCCTGGGAAGGCTCGCGCCCTCCCGGCATCCTCTACGCCAGCGGCGACTCGGAAGCAAGCCGCGCCTACATCTTCGCCCCGGCCGAAATCCACTTCCCGGTGGTCGAATCGGAGTCGGTCTCCTCGGTCACCGCGACCACGGCCACCCTCAACGCCAAGGTCAACCCCAAGGGCTCGATCACCCGCTACGCCTTCCAGTACATCAGCAAAGCGGCCTATGAAGAAAACGCACCGGGCGAACGCTTCGCCGGAGCCACGGAATCCCCGCTCGGCGGCAGCGTGCTGGGCGCCAGCCAGGAAGGGCTCGGCGCGGCCACTGCCCTCACCGGCCTCGCACCCGACACCGAATACCACTACCGGGTGGTCGCGACCAGCCACTGCGAACCCGATGACGAAGAAGCGCTCTGCGAAGAAACGGGCGAAGACGAGGCCTTCCGCACCTTCCCGCTCGAAGCGCCCGCCCTGCCCGACAACCGCGTCTGGGAGTTGGTCTCACCGGCGCAGAAGAACGGCGGCGAGGTCGTGCCGTCCCTGCACGGCCCCAACTCCCAGGTCCCGGGTGCCGGCGGCCCGACCTACCCGATGCAGAGCTCCCCGGACGGCGACGCCATGGTCTATGAGGGCCAACCCTTCTCCTACACCGAAGGCGCCCTGAACTTCAACGAGTACTTCTCCAAGCGCACCGCATCGGGCTGGCAGACGACGATCCTCGCCCCGGCGCTGTTGAGAGGAGGCTACCTGGGCTTCAACACCGAGCTGACCCAGGGCGTTTTTTCCCAGGCAGGACAATCACTCACCCCCGAGGCCCCCGGCGAATACCAGAACCTCTACACCCAGCCCACGGCAAATCCATCTGCGCTGACGCCTCTTGTTGGGTTCGAACCGCCCAATCGTCCGCCCGGCGGGCTCTATCTCGACTACGCCGGAGCCTCCGATGACTTCACTCACATCTTCTTCGCCGCCAACGACGCGCTGACCAGCGAAACTCCCTTCGCCCCCGAAGCGGTGGATGGCGGCGGAACCAAAAACAACCTCTACGAGTCGGTGGGTGGCCAGCTGCGCTTGGTCAACGTCCTGCCGGGCAACGCCGAAACCGTGCTCGGTGTTCAGGGGGACGGGTTCGGCTTTGGCTCCGGTGGCGGTGCCGATCTCCCCCACGCGATCTCCGCCGACGGCTCCAATGTGTTCTGGAGCGATCAAGCCGGCCAGCTCTACGTGCGCGTCAACGGCGAATCGACCACGGCGATACCAGACCCGGGCAAATACCTCACCGCCTCTGAAGATGGCTCAAAGGTACTGTTGCAAAACGGTCACCTCTACGATCTCGAAACCGAAGAAACCACTGACCTGACAGAAGGCCAAGCCGGCTTCGAGGGGATCGCCGGGCAGAGCGAAGACCTATCCCGTATCTACTTCGTCGACGCCGCTGTGCTCAGCGGCAAAGAGGAAAACGAACACGGCGACAAAGCTGAGGCGGGCAAAGACAACCTCTACGCATGGTCAGAAGACGAAAGTACCTTCGTTGCCACGTTGACTAAAGAAGACAACCACTTTAACGGTATTGGCGACTGGGAAGTCTCGCCCGGTAGCCGAACCGCCGAGGCCAGCCCCGGTGGACGCTGGCTCGCCTTCCTCTCGCGGGCGTTGTTGACCGACTATGACAACTCTGGGCCTACCTGCGTTTACACCAATCTCGAGAAATACGTGAGCGGCAATTGCCCCGAGGCATACCTCTATGACTCATCCACCGGCGAGTTGCACTGCGCCTCCTGCAATCCCGCGGGCACCCGACCACTCGGCTCTGCCAGCCTGCCCCGACTGGAAAGCAGCTACCAGCCGCGCTACCTGACCGACTCCGGGCGCCTCTACTTCAATAGCAAGGACTCGCTCACTCCCTTCGACATCAACCGCATGATTGAAGGCATAGGGATCGATGGCAAACCCAACAATGCCTCGGCCGTCTCGACCGAAGACGTCTACCAGTACGAGCCCGAAGGGGTGGGCAGCTGCAAACGCCAAGCCGGCTGCATCTCGCTGATCTCGGCGGGCCACGAATCGCTTGAGTCCAATTTCCTCAGCATGGACGAAACCGGCAAGAACGTCTTCTTCACCAGCCGCGACCAACTAGTGCTGAAGGACCGCGATGACCTACTCGACCTCTACGTTGCCCGTGAAAACGGCGGCATCGGCTCTGAAACCGAAACCTCAAGAGGCGAATGCCAGGGCGAAGCATGCGCGGCGGCGCTCGTCCCGCCCAACGACCCCACGCCGGGCTCTTCGAGCTTCGAAGGCGCCGGCAACGTTGATGAAAAGAAAGCGACCAAGAAACACAAGCACAAGAAGAAAAAGCATGCCAAAAAAGCGCACCGCAACCGCGCCCACAAGCGAGCCGCCAACCACAACCGCGGAGGCGCTGCCTAATGAATTTGTCAAGTCACAGCAGGCACCCGAAGCTCATAGGTAGTGCGGTTGCGCAGCATCGCGTGAAGGACATCGACCCGCCGCCTGGCGAGAGCGATGACGGCCTGGTGGTGTCGCTTGCCCTCACTTCGCTTGCGCGAGTAGAAGGCCCGGCTGGCGGGGTGATTCAGCGAGCAGAAGGCAGACTGGAAGAAGACCCTCTTCAGCACCCGGTTGCCGCCACTTGGGCGTCGCAGCTGGCGCACCTTCCCGGACTGCCTCAGCACCGGCGCCAGGCCGGCCGCAGCGGCCAAGCGGTCAGCCGTGGGAAAGCGCTCGATCCCGCCTGCCTCGACGATGAACTCCGCCGTCAGCGTGACCCCCATGCCCGGCAGGCTGCGGATGAGGGCCGCGTCAGGGTGGCGGGCGAGTGCCTCCTCGATTTCGCCGTCAAGCGTGGCGATCCGCTCGCGAGTCGCCCACGCTTCGCCTGCCAGCTCGCGGATGAGCGAGGCTGCGACCTCCTCGGCCGGCATCGCCACCGCCTGGGCCTTGGCGGCGCAAAGTGCGGCCTCGGCCAGGCGCTCGGCTCGGGCGCGAGGCAGGCGCCCAGCCTTGAGGATGTGGTCGACCAGGCGACGCCGGCCCGCACGGCGGATCTCAGCGGGAGTGACGTAGCGCATGAGCAGCTGCTGGGAGCCCTTGTTGGTCGGGTCGACAACCCGCTCCAAGCCGGGGTGGATCGAGGCGAGGAGATCGCGCAAGCGGTTCACCCTGCGGGTCTGGTCGCCGACCAGCTCCCGCCTTCGCCCGACCAGCAGGCGGATCTCGGCGTCGAGCTCTTCCTCGCCCCCGATCACGCGCAGGTCGCGACGGCGCCCAACCAGCTCGGCGATCGCAGCGGCATCCCGCGGGTCGCTCTTGTGCTCGCCCCCGCGGGTTCCCTCCCGAGCCCGGTTGACCGCGAGCCCGGAGACGTGCACCAACTCGATGCTGGCCTCCAAGAGCATCGCGATCAAAAGCCCGGCGATGCCGCCGAGGACGTCGATCCCAACCCGCAGGCGGCCGTGGACGTCCTCAAGGCCAACGAGCTCATCGATCAACTCCTGCACAGAAGCAGGGTCGTTCTCGACTCTTCGGTCGAGCAGGGCCTCCATCGTGGTGGTGTCGATCGCCTGAGCCCAATGGACCTCCTTGGCGACGTCGATTCCGACTGCAACTCCCATAGCGCCTCCTTCTCTTGGCGAACTGATTCTGGGGCTCCTCTCTCTCCCGACTTCGCCCTACATAGCGATCTATCGCAGTGCCTAATCAGCGGTGCGAGAAAGGAAGCAAGACAGGTGGGCCAGCACCTCGAGCCATGGACGGCAGCCAAAGTGAATTCCATACCTGCCTCGCTCACTACGAAAGGTAGGGCGAAGTGATCCGCCTAAAGACAGCTGCTCTCTTCGTCTCCTCTGTCGCGTTGCTGGCACTGCCCACGGCTGCCCAGGCCGACTTCGGCCTTCTCCCCGGCAGCGTCAGCGCCACGGCGCTGAACAAGGACGGCACGGTGACCAGCCAGGCCTCCTCCCACCCCTACTCCTACACGGTCAAATTCAAATTCAAGACCGACGAAAGTGGCTTCACCGAAGGCGGCAAAGTGCGGGACATCATCGCCGACCTACCGCCGGGCCTCGTTGGCAACCCGCTGGCGGTGCCGCGCTGCCCGCGCCGGCTCTTCGAGGGCTTCGTCCCCTACTGTCCCCCCAACACCCAGATCGGCGTTCTGCGCGTGGTCAGCCCGAGCCTCGGCGAGCTCCGGGGGCCCGTCTCCAATCTGGTCGCCCCACCGGGAACAGCGGGGCAGCTTGCCTTCAGCATTGCCAGCAACAACGCCCTGCAGAACGCCTTTGTCAGAAGCGAGGAAGGTTACGGCCTGCGGATCGGCACCTTCGACATCCCCGAAGAGGTGACCTCGGTCACAGAGACGATCTGGGGGGTGCCGGCCGACCCCAGTCACGATGGAGAACGATTCTGTATTCAGCCCAACGGCTCATTGCTCGAGGAATGCAGCAGTGGCGACCCCTCGCTCAAGCCCTTCCTCACGATGCCCAGCCTCATGCCAGGCGCCGCTTCAGACCACGATCAAGGTCGACTCGGTGCTGAACCCGGGAGTTTTCGACGAACAGACTGCGCAGTCGCTCGACGGCGGCGGCAACCCGGCAGCGCTGGCTGGCTGCGACGCGGTCCCATTCCAGCCGAAAGTATCGCGCCCAGCCGACGAGCAAACTGGCCGAGAGTCCCTCTGGCCTTGACTTCGAGCTGAAGCTGCCTAATCAGGGCCTCTTGAGTCCCGGCGGCATCACTGAAACCGAGCCAAAGAAAACCGTCGTCACCCTGCCCGAGGGGGTGACGCGTCAACCCTTCGCTGGTCGAAGGGATTGGCGTCTGCACGCCTGCTCAGTACGCGGCGGAGAAGATCGACACCCCCGCAGGAACGGGTTGCCCGGAATCCTCCAAGCTCGGCAGTGTCATTGCACGCTCTCCCCTGGTCGACGAACCAGTCGAAGGCTCCGCTCTACCTGGCCGCCCCTTACGACAATCCCTTCGGCACCCTGACGGCTCTCTATCTCGTCGCCAGAGCCCCCGAACGAGGCGTGATCGTCAAGCAGGCCGGCAGGGTCGAGCTCGACCCGATCACCGGTCAGATCAAGACCACCTTCGACAACCTCCCGCCGCTGCCCTATAGCTCCTTCAAACTGCACTTCCGCGAAGGGGCGAGGGCACCCCTTGCAACGCCAGCGGCCTGCGGCGAATACCAGTCGGTGGCAACGATGACCCCCTTCTCGGCCAAAGACGACTCCGAAGCCGTGGCAGACAACTGCGCTCCTTCCAGATCGAAAGAGGCCCAGACGGAGGCGCCTGTCCGGGTGGCGGCCTGCCCCCCTTCCGCCCCGGCCTGATCGCCGGTGCCCTTAACAACGCCGCCGGCAAACTTCTCCCCCTTCAACGTCCGCCTCTTCAGAACTGACTCCGAACAGGAGATCAACCGCTTCTCGATCAAGCTGCCACCGGGCTTGGTCGGCAAGCTGGCGGGGGTCCCCTTCTGCTCCGACGCTCAGATCGCCGCTGCGAAGGCAAGAACCGGCATCCATGGCGGCCAAGAAGAGATCGAAAGCCCCTCATGCCCTGCCGCATCTGAAATCGGCAGCAGCCTGGCCGGAGCGGGCGTAGGCCAGCCCTTGCCTACGCCCCAGGCAAGATCTACCTCGCCGGCCCCTACCACGGCTCGGCCATATCGCTGGTAGCGATCACCGCCGCCAAGGTAGGCCCCTTCGACCTCGGCACCGTGGTGATCAGACAGGCCTTCAAGGTAGACCCCGAAACAGGCGAAGTCTTCATCGACGCAACCGGCTCGGACCCGATCCCCCACATCCTCCAAGGCGTCCCCACCCACCTGAGAGACATCAGGGCCTATACCGACAGGCCCCGAATTCGTCCTCAACCCGACCAGCTGCAAGCGCACCTCTACCGCATCGACCCTGCTGGGCTCTGGCGTTGACTTCGCCTCTGAAGCAGACGACCGCCCGGTAACGGTCTCCACCCCCTTCCAGGCAGCCGACTGCGCCGCCCTGCCCTTCAAGCCGAGGTTGGCCCTGAAGCTGAAGGGAGGCACCCACAGAGGCGACTTCCCGGCCCTGACCGCAAAGCTAAAGATGAACGGCTTCGGCGAAGCGGGGATCCGCGCACCCAGGTGACCCTGCCCCCCTCAGAGTTCATCGCCAACGCCCACTTCAACACGATCTGCACCAGGGTGACCTTCAAACAGGGCGCCAAGCCCGGAGAACGCTGCCCAGCGGGATCGATCTACGGCAAAGCCGTGGTCAACACCCCGATCCTCTCCGAACCGCTCACCGGCCCGGTCTTCCTGCGCTCCTCCGAACACGAACTCCCCGACGTAGTCGCCGCCGTCCACAACGGCGAGATCGACGTCGTCCTGGTCGGCCGGGTCGACTCGGTCAAAGGCAAGCTCAGAACCACCTTCGAAGCGACCCCAGACGCCCCGGTCGGCAGCGTCATCGTCTCCCTGCGCGGCGGCAAGAAGGGCCTCTTCGAAAACTCGACCAACCTCTGCCAAGGCACCCACAAGGCCCTCGCCGCCTTCACCGGCCACAACGGCAAGCTGCGCGAATTCGAGCCTAAGCTTGAGCCCAAGTGCGGAGGCAAGGCAAAGAAGCACAAGCGCAGGGGCTAGGCATGCGTAGAAGGGCGGGGGCGCTGGCACGGCCGTGGCACTTCTCGCTGCGGCCTCCCTCGCCCACGCCACCGTGATCCAAGAGGGCAACCTTAGGATCACGATCCTCTCCCAGGTCCAGCCCTACAAGCTGCCGAGGAAGGGAACCGCCCCGATCGCCGTCTTCGTCGCCGGCCACCTCTCCGCCCCCCACGGAGGAATACCGGCCCAGCTGCAGCGGATGAGCGTGGAGGTCAACAAACACGGCCTGCTGCAGTCAAAGGGCCTTCCCGCCTGCGGCATAGCGGAGATCCAGCCCGCATCCACCCAGCAAGCCCTGCAGCGCTGCGGAGACGCGGAGATCGGCTCCGGCCAGTTCTGGGCCCACATCGTCCTCCCCGACCAAGGCGCCTACCCGACCCACGGGCGGCTCCTGATCTTCAACGGCACCAGGCACGGCAAGCCAGTCCTGCTCACCCACATCTTCACCGCCAACCCCTTCTTCTCCTCATTCGTGATCGTCTTCTCGATCCGCCACATCTCCCACGGCGCCTACGGCACCCGGCTCACCGCCTCGCTTCCCCAAGCGCTCGGCTCCTGGGGCTACGTCGATCGGATCAAGCTGACCCTGAAGCGCAAATACAGCTACAAGGGCAGGCAGCTCTCCTACTTCAACTCGGGGTGCCCGGCGCCCAAGGGGGTGCCCAGGACGGTCTTCCCACTGGCGTTCGCCGACTTTGACTTTGCCGAAGGGGTTTCGCTTGTCGGCCAAAGTCGAAAAGGCTTGCGCGGTGTCCCGATGACGAGTCAGAGGAGCTCTGGCTCAAGCTGAGAGCTGCTTCGCACGCCGCGTGACGAACTTGGCGACATCCGAACTGCGCCTGGTTGGCTCCTGTTCGAGGGCAGTGCGGAGGTTGGCGATCGTGCGGCGCGCTGCCGCCTCGGCTCGGTCGCCCGAGTGTCGCCAGATGCGGGCCTCGCGCACTATGTCCTTGAGCGTTACCTCAGGCAGCGATACCTGTGCCCCGATCGACATCGCCGCTTCGGTGCGGAGCTTCGGCCAGAGCGCGGTCGGCACCGTGTCGTAGAGCGGTGCCAGCTCGATTTGCTCGGGATCGGGGTGGAGGAAAGCCAGGTTCTTGCCATGCGCGTCGGCGTTGCCGATCAGCACGGTGAAGGTGACGATCTCGACCAGGCGGTCGAGCTGGGCCTCCACGTCGCCGGCGTAGCTGTCCAGCAGCGAAGCCGCATCCTTCAGCGACGGCCCCCCAGCTCTCTCGTACTTGGCTCGCCCTTGCCGCTCGCTGTGGTCGGTGCCGGTCGCCTGGCAGAGGTCCTCCTGGTGGACCCGCCTGAGAGACCCGGCCTCCGTCACCCGGTCGAATCGCGAGACGATCAGGCAGCGGAGGTCGCCGAGGCTCTCGAGCCGGGCCTCGATCGTGGTCAACCCTGCGGCTCGAGCCAGGCGCAGGCATTCGGCCTCGGCCTCGATCAGGCCGATTCGCCTTGGGTCGTCGACCTTGAGGATGTGAGTCGAGGGCCGGCCGTGGAGTGGCCGCCCCCAGCTCTTCTTGCCGAGGTCGACCAGGAGCAGCTTGTCCTGCAGGCCGGCGAGCGACAGCTCGCTGTCGTCGTGTGAGCCCAGGGGGTGGGCGTCGAGCTGCTCGACGGCCTCCTGGAGCGCGGGCTTGTCGTACTCCTCGACTCCGAAGGCACGCTCGGTCGGCTCCTCGGCGGCGATTACCAGTGCGCCGGCGACGTCGCGCCCGTAGCGCTCCAGGAGGCCGTAGGTGTCACTGGCCGCCAGCTTCGCCTGATCGGCGAGGGTCCGCAGCGCGTTTCCCTCGGGAAGCAGGCCAGCTCTCGCCATCGTCGCCCGCAAGCGTGATCGTGACCGTCGCTCCCATCCTGCGCAGGGCGCGAAGCGCCCGCTCGAGGACCAGCTGGGACGCACCGGCCTCGAGCCGGGCAATGTAGCCACGGTCGACGCCGATCTGGCCGGCGAGCCCGGCCTGCGTCAGCCCTCGCCCCGCGCGAACCCCCGCAATCGCCCGTCCCAGGTCAGCCGGTTTGTATGAATATACGTACAGTTGCCCGCCAACACCGTACGTAGCAATATTCGTACACAGAAGGAAGCCGGAAGCCCGATCCCAAACTTTTAGGAACGACCACTATCCTTCTCTTATGCCAGACGGCGACTCGGAAGGGGCTCGCCGGCTGCCGCCCGGACCTCATGGGCTGCCCCCTGAGCTGATCGAGCGCAACCAGCGCGAACGGCTGATCGCGGCGATGGCGGAGGTCTGCGGGGAGGGCGGCTACGGGGTGGCGACGGTGGCCGAGGTGGCGCGACGGGCCGGCGTCTCCACCGCCAGCTTCTACCGGCAGTTCAAGGACCGGCGCGAGTGCATGCTGGTCAGCTTCGAGGAGCTTTTCGAGCGGCTGCTGGGGGAGATCGAGCGGGCGTGCGGGAGCGAGGGGGGGCCGGGGGCGAAGGTGCGGGCGGGAGTCGGGACCGCGGCCGCCCTGCTGGCCGCCGACCCGCCCACGGCACGCCTGCTCAGCCTCGAGGTCGCCGCCGTCGGCCCCGAGGGTGTGCGGCTCCAGCACGAGGCGATCGAGCGCCTGGCGGGGCTGCTGCGAGCGGCGCGCGGGACGCCCTCCGATCCCCCGCCGTCCTTCCCGACCCCCGAGTGGGCCGCGGTCGCCGCCATGGTCTCCCTCGTCGCCAGGCGGGTCGCCGAAGGCGAGAGCCCGGATCCCGCCGAGCTCGAGGCTGTCTGTGCGCCTTTCACGCGATAGCCGGTTCACTTCAGAGAGTTCCTGCGTACCACGAGCGCGGAAGCTCCTGCGACAATAAGCTTCATGTTCGGCCGCCGCAAGGACAGCCTCCAGGAGCTGATCAGAAGCGAGGGCGCCAGTCTGCGCGAGCTGACCCGCAGCCAGCAGGAGGATTCCAAGCGCTACTGGGAGAAGCGCGACGAAGAGTTTCGTGCCACCCAGGCGGACCTCCATCGTCTCCGGGAGGAAGCGGAGGCTCGGGCAGAGGAAACGCGGGAGTTCAACCGCGAGATCCTTCTGCGCAACGAGAAGGTCTACAAGGGGGTGATCGCCCAGATGGAGGAAAACACCGCGCAGATCCGAGCGAACACCCAAGCAGTGCTCGCCGCCCTCGACCACTTCAACGGCCCAGAGGGGATGGCGGCCTGATGGCCCTTGAATCCTCTGCCGTTCTGTACGAACATATGTTCGTATGGAGGTTGCCTGTGTCCTGATTTCTGAATCCGCTCTCGCCGATCCGGTCGAAGCTGCGGAGCTGACCGAGGATCTGCTGCGAGGGCTGGAGGGGATCGGGGCGGCGCTCGAGTCCGAGCGGGCCGGGGGAGGCCTTCTTCGCGGTCGACGGGCTGCGGGGGATCCACGGCGGCGAGACCGCGGGGGTGCTGCGCGGCGGCGCGCGGGCGGCCGACGGGTGCCGGTGCGGATCGGGGTGGCGCCGACCCGCTTCGCCGCCTTCGTTGCGGCGCGCGGGGAGAGGCGGTCGTCGCCAGCGGCTGGCTTGCGGCGAGTTCCTCGCCGCGCTGCCGGTCTCGGCGCTCGCGGCCCACCTCGGCCTGCCACCGCCGAGGCCGGCGATCTGACCGAGACGATGCGGCGGCTGGGGATCGACACGCTGGGGGCGCTGGCGGCCCTCCCGCCCGCCCGAGGTCGCCGACCGCTTCGGCCGGCCGGGCCTGCGCGCGCTGCGCCTCGCCCGCGGCGAGGAGGAGCCGCTGCGCCCCCGCCGCCCCCACGAGGAGCTGGCCGCGGAGATCGAGCTGCCGGAGGGGACCGCCGGGCAGCCAGCTCGACCGCGCCCTCGAGCTGCTCGTCGACCGCCTGCTCGCCGCCCCGCAGCGCGCGGGCGCACGCTGCTGGCGCTGCGCCTCGGCGCTCTGCTCGGCGGCGGCGGCAGCTGGAGCGTCGAGCAGGGCCTGGGCCGGCCGACCGCCTCGGCCCGGGTCCTGCGCACGGTCCTGGCGCCGCGGCTGGAGGCGCTGCCCGGCCCGGCCGGCGCGCTGCGCCTGCGGGCGCTCGGCCTCGGCCCGCCGGTCGGCGACCAGATGGAGCTCTCGGTTCGGGGCGAGGAGCCGCGCCGCCGTCGCCTCGGCGAGGCGGTGCGCGAGGTCCGCGCCGCCCAGGGCGCCGAGTCGCTGCTCAAGGTCCTCCCGGTCGACCCCGCCTCCCGGGTGCCGGAGCGCCGCGCGATCCTCACTCCCTACGGCCGGGCCGATGACTCCGGGGCTGCGCCGCCTCTACGTGCCGCGGCCGGTGAGGGTGCGAGGTCGGCGCCGACGGCGCGCCGGTCTCGGTCGACGGCGTGGCGGTCGAGGCGGTGCGCGAGGAGTGGCTGCTGGAGGACCGCTGGTGGACGCCGCGCCCGCTGCGCCGCCGTTACTTCGAGCTGGTGCTCGCCGACGGCCGCGACGTCGTCCGTCTTCCGCAGCGGCCAGCGGGCGCTGGTACCGGCAGCGGGCCTGATGGCCGATGGCCGGCGTCCCATATGTAGAGCTGCACGCCCACTCGGCCTTCTCCTTCCTCGACGGCGCCTCGACCCCGACGGAGCTGGCCGCCGCGGCGGCCGAGCACGGCTATCCCGCCTTCGCCCTCACCGACCACGACGGGGTCTGGGGGTCGATGGAGTTCGCCCATGCCTGCAGGGGCCTTGGTGTGCGCGCGATCACCGGCGCCGAGCTGACCCGGTGGGGGCGTCTCACCTGACCCTCCTGGTCGAGGACGCAGGCCGGTTATCGCAATCTCTGCCGGCTGCTGACCGCGGCCCATTCCCACACCCGCGACAGCCCTCGCGCGGCGCAGCAGCCCTGGGTGGCGCTGGAGCAGGTCGAAGCGCACGCGGAGGGCCTGGTCTGCCTCTCGGGCTGCGCCCGCGACGGGGCGCTGCGCGGGCGCCTGGGAGCGGGGCGAGGCGGCGGCCGGGGGCCGCCTCGGCGCGGCGGCTGCTGGATGCCTTCGGGCGCGAGCGCTTCCGGGTCGAGCTGCAGCGGCCCTACTGGCGCCGCGACCGCGCCCGCAACCGCTGGCTCGCCGGCCTCGCCGAGCGGCTCGGGGTCCCCTGCGTCGCGACCGGCAACGTCCACTCCCACGACCGCCGCCGCGCCCGCCTCCAGGACGCCTTCGTCGCGGTGCGGCTGGGGATGACGCTGGAGGACTCCGAGCCGCGGCGGCGCGGCAACCGCAGCTCGGCCCTCGACTCCGCCGCGGCGGATGGCCGAGCGCTTCGCCGAGCACCCCGAGGCGGTCGCCGAGACCGCTGCGCCTGGCCGAGCGCCTCCGCTTCGACCTCACCGAGGAGCTCGGCTACCGCTACCCGCGCAAGGCGAGCCCGGACGCCGACCGCGAGCTGGCCGAGGTCTGCCGTTCGCGGCTGGCCGAGCGCTACGCGGCCTCGCCGAAGCACCGGCGCAAAGCCGAGCAGCGCCTGGAGGACGAGCTGGGGACGATCCGCGACCTCGGCCTCTCCGGCTTCTTCCTCCTCCACCGCGACCTGCTCGAGCTGGCCCGCGAGGTCGCGCGCGGAGGTGCGCGGGCCGGACTCGGCGCGCGCGCGTCCTGCCGCCCGGCCGCGGCCGCGGCTCCAGCGTCAGCTCGATCGTCTGCTACCTGACCGGCCTCTCCCACATCGACCCGGTCGAGGCCGACCTCTTCGCCGGGCGCTTCCTCAACGAGGAAGTGAAATCGATGCCCGACATCGACCTCGACTTCCCCCGCGACATCCGCGAGGTGCTGATCCCGCGCGTGCACGAGGTCTACGGCGCCGACCGCGCCGCCCTCGTCGCCGCCTTCCCCACCTACCGCCCGCGCGGCGCCGTGCGCGACCTCGGCAAGGCGCTGGCGCTGCCGCCGGAGGAGATCGAGCGGGTGGCGAAGATGGTCGGCTTCCACGAGCGCAGCGGCGAGATCGAGCGCGACGTGGTCGCCGCGATCGGCCCCGAGCGCGCCGCGACACCCGCGCTGGCGGGCGCTGCTGCGGCTCTGCGGCGAGGCGATGGGCCTGCCCCGCCACGCCTCCCAGCACCCCGGCGGGATGGTGATCTCGACCCAGCCGCTGATCGACGTCTGCCCGGTCGTGCCGGCGGCGATGGAGGGGCGGCAGATCGTCCAGTGGGACAAGGACTCCTGCTCGGACGCCGGCTTCCTCAAGATCGACCTGCTCGGCCTGGGGATGCTCTCCGCGGTCGAGCGCTGCGTCGACGAAGTGGCGCGCACGCGCGGGCGCGCCGCTCGACCTCTCGCGCATCCCGATCGACGACCCGGCGACCTTCGAGTCGATCCGCGCGGCGGAGACGACCGGCGTCTTCCAGATCGAGAGCCGCGCCCAGATGCAGATGCTGCCCCGCACCCTGCCGCGGGACCTCGACGACCTCACCGTGCAGGTGGCGCTGGTCCGGCCCGGCCCGATCCAGGGCGGCGCCGTCCACCCCTATATCGAGCGGCGCAAGCGGCTGCGCGACGATCCTGGCTTCGAGATCCCCTACGAGCACCCGCTGCTGGAGCCGGTGCTGCAGGACACGCTGGGCACGATCGTCTACCAGGAGCAGGTGATCGAGGTGGCGATGGCGCTGGCCGGCTTCTCCTCGGCGGAGGCGGAGGGGCTGCGGCGGGCGATGAGCCGCAAGCGCTCCGAGGAGGCGATGGCCGAGCACCACGACCGCTTCCTCGCCGGCGCCCGGGCGAAGGGGGTCTCGGTGGCGGTGGCGGAGAGGGTCTGGGCGCAGATCCAGGGCTTCTCCGGCTTCGGCTTCCCCAAGGCGCACTCGGCCGCCTTCGGCCTGCTCGCCTACCAGTCGGCCTGGCTGCGGGTCCACCGCGCCCCGGAGTTCCTCTGCGCGCTGCTCAACGAGCAGCCGATGGGCTTCTACCCGCCCGACGCCCTGGTCCACGAGGCGCAGCGGCGTGGGGTGCGCGTGGCCGGCCCCGACGCCAACCGCAGCCGCGTCCTCTGCCACGTCGAGCGGCCGCGCGGCGGGCTCACGGTGCGGATCGGCCTCGGCTACGTCAAGGGGGTGGGCAAGGAGGAGATGGAGAGCCTGGTCGCCGAGCGCGAACGGAGCGGCGCCTACCGTGGCGATCGCCGACCTCGCCTCCCGCTCCGGCGCCAGCCGCGACGGCCTGGAACGGCTGGCCTGGGCCGGCGCCCTCGACGACCTCGCTCGAAACCGGCCCGGCGGCGACCGCCGGGAGGCCCTCTGGCAGGCGGGGGCGCGCCGGGGCTGGGGTGCGGCAGGGGAGGACGTGCAGATGGCGCTGCCGCTGGAGCCGCCGCGGGCGCCGGCGCTGGAGCCGCTGGGCGAGTGGGGGCGGGCGATCGCCGACTACCGCTCGACCGGGATGACGCTCGGCGAGCACCCGATGGCGCTGATGCGCGCCGACCTCGAGCCGCGGATCCTGCGCAGCACCGACCTGGAGAAGGTCGACGACGGCAGCGAGGTCGAGGTCGCCGGCATGGTCGTCGCCCGCCAGCGCCCCGAGACCGCCAAGGGGATCGTCTTCATGCTGCTCGAGGACGAGCGCGGCACCGTCAACCTGATCGTCCCGCCCAGCCGTCTACGAGCGCCACCGCGCGCCGTCCGCGCCGCCCCCCTGGTCCGCGCCGCGGGCAAGCTCGAGCGCCGCGAAGGCATCATCAACGTCCTCGTCACCGACGTAACCGAGCTCGAGCGCCCCATGGCCGAGCTACGCGCCGTAGCCCCCAGCGGCCACAGCTTCGGGCGGCGCCGGTAGTACTTCGGGCCGACG
This sequence comes from uncultured Solirubrobacterales bacterium, assembly GCA_963778715.1. Lineage (GTDB taxonomy): Bacteria > Actinomycetota > Thermoleophilia > Solirubrobacterales > 70-9 > VRUE01. The sequence goes on along the minus strand of CAVZVK010000010.1, from coordinate 75,645 downwards.
AGCCGGTCTCGCTAGGGTGCAAAAGATGAATTCCACGCCTGAAAAGAGTCGCTGGCTGGCGCTCTACGTCCTCTGCGCGGGGATGCTGATGATCGTCCTCGACGTGACGATCGTCAACGTCGCCCTGCCGACGATCCAGGACAGCCTCGGCTTCTCCCAGAGCAGCCTCGCCTGGGTCGTCAACGCCTACCTGATCCCCTTCGGCGGCCTGCTGCTGCTGGCCGGGCGGCTCGGCGACCTGCTCGGGCAGCGGCGCATGTTCCTGGTCGGCCTCGGCGTCTTCACCTTCGCCTCGCTGCTCTGCGCCGCCTCCGAGAACCAGGCGATGCTGATCGCCGGCCGCTTCTTCGCCGGCGTCGGCGGGGCGATGGCCTCGGCCGTGATCCTGGGCATGATCGTGACCATGTTCCCCGAGCCGCGGGAGCAGGCGAAAGCGATCGGCGTCTACGGCTTCGTCGCCTCCGCCGGCGGCTCGATCGGCCTGCTCGCCGGCGGCATCCTCACCCAGGCGATCAGCTGGCACTGGATCTTCATCATCAACCTGCCGATCGGGATCGCCATCGCCTACGGCGCCCTGCGGCTGGTCGACGGCAAGCCCGGGATCGGCTTCAAGGCGGGCGCCGACATCCCCGGCGCCGCCCTGATCACCAGCTCGCTGATGCTCGGCATCTACACGATCCTCGGCATCAACGAGCACGGCTGGGGCTCGGCCCAGACGCTGATCCTCGGCACGATCTCCTTCATCCTCGGCGCCGCCTTCATCGCCCGCCAGGCGCGGATCGAGAACCCGCTGATGCCGCTGCGGCTCTTCCGCTCGCGCAACGTCGCCGGGGCCAACGCGATCCAGGCGCTGCTGGTCGCCGGCATGTTCGGCATGTTCTTCCTCGGCGCGCTCTACCTGCAGCGGATCCTCGGCTACGACGCGCTCGAGGTCGGCCTCGCCTTCCTGCCGGCGACGATCGTGATGGGCACGCTCTCGCTCGGCTTCTCGGAAAAACTGATCATGCGCTTCGGCCCGAAGACGACGCTGATCCCGGGCGTGATCATCGTCGGGATCGGCCTGCTGCTCTTCGCCCGCACGCCGGTCGACGGCACCTACCTGACCGACCTCCTGCCCCCGATGCTGCTGGTCGGGCTCGGCGTCGGCACCGCCTTCCCCTCGCTGATGACGCTGGCGATGTCGGGGGCGACGATGGAGGACTCAGGGCTGGCCTCGGGCCTGGTCAACACCAGCATGCAGGTGGGCGGCGCGATCGGGCTCGCCGTGCTGGCGACGCTCGCCAGCCGAGCGCACCGACAGCAAGCTGGCGGACGGCGCCGGGCAACTCGCGGCGCTCAACTCCGGCTACCACCTCGCCTACATCGTCGGCGCGATCCTGGTCGCGATCGCCACCGTGATCGCGGTGACGGTGCTGAAGCCGGTGCCGATGCCGAGCCAGGAGATGGCGCCGGAAGCTGCGGGTGAGGAGCGCGAGCCGGCCTACTCCGAGGCCTGAGCGAGGCGGCGCTCGAGGAAGCGGCGCTCGACCGGGTTTGCGGTTAGCTCGAGTGCCCGCTTGTAGGAGTCGGCGGCCTCCTTGCTGCGGTCGAGACGGCGCAGCAGATCGGCGCGGGCGGTGTGCAGGGGCTGGTAGGCGTCGAGGCCCTCGATCGCCCCGACCAGCACCAAGCCCTGCTCTGGCCCCTCCGCCATCGCCACGGCGACGGCGCGGTTGAGCTCGACCACCGGGCTGGGGGCGATCTCGAGGTGCAGGGCGTAGAGGCTGGCGATCCGGGGCCAGTCGGTCTCGGCCGCGCTCTCGGCTTCGCCGTGAACGGCGGCGATCCCGGCCTGGGTCGTGTACGGGCCGGCGGGTCCGGCCGCGGCCGCCTGGCGCGATAGCTCCAGCCCCTCGGCGATCTCCTCGCGGTCCCAGAGCGAGCGGTCCTGGTCCTCGAGCAGGACCAGCTCGCCGACCTCGTCGACGCGGGCGGCGCGGCGGGCGTCGGTGAGCAGCATCAGCGCCAACAGGCCGCGCGCCTCGGGCTCGCCCGGCAGCATCGCGACCAGGGCGCGGGTGAGGCGGATCGCCTCGCCGCTGAGCTCGGTCCGCACCAGCGCCTCGCTGCCGGAGGCGCAGGTAGCCCTCATTGAAGACCAGGTATAGCGTCGCCAGCACGGCGGGCAGCCGCTCCGGCATGTGCGAGGCGTCGGGCACCTCGTAGCGGATGCCGGCAGCGCCGATCTTGCGCTTGGCGCGGACGATCCGCTGGGCCGTGGCGCTCTCGGTGGCGAGGAAGGCGCGAGCGATCTCGCCGGTGCTGAGGCCGCCGAGGCTGCGCAGGGTGAGCGCCACCCGCGCCTCGATCGCCAGCGCCGGGTGGCAACAGGTGAAGATCAGCCGCAGGCGGTCGTCGCCGATCTCGCCCAGTCCCTCTCCAGGCACCGCCTGTGGCTCGGCATGCAGCGCTTCCAGCCGCTCCAGCGCCGCCAGCTTGTCGCGCAGCACGCCCTCGCGGCGCAGCCGGTCAATCGCTCGGTTGCGGGCGACCTGGGTGATCCAGGCGCCCGGGTTGTCCGGCACCCCCTCCTCGGGCCAGTGCTCGAGGGCGACGATGAAAGCCTCCTGCACCGCCTCTTCGGCGACGTCGAAGTCGCCGGTGACGCGGATCAGCGTCGCCACCGCCCGCCCGGACTCGTGGCGAAAGACAGGGTCGATGACGCCGTCGGGTGGGCGGTCTTGTTTAGGCATTACTTAGTACTGGGTACGATGGTCGACATGCGAAAACTAGCGCTGCTCTTACTCACAGTCTTTATCCTCGCCATCTTCGCCGCCAGCGCCAGCGCGGCGAGCTACGTCTCGCTCGGCGACTCCTACGCCGCCGGGCCCTTCATCCCCAACCCCGTCCTGCCCCTGGGCTGCCTCAAGTCCGACCACAACTACCCGCATCTGGCCGCTCCGAGCATCGGGCCGCTCACCGACCCCAGCTGCAGTGGCGCCAAGACCGTCGACATGGAAAACCCGCAGAGCATCGAAATCGACGGCCCCAACCCGCCCCAGTTCAACTCGCTGAAAACGAGCACCGAAGTCGTCTCGCTGACGATCGGTGGCAACGACATCGGCTTCTCGGAAATCGCCCAGAGCTGCATCACGCTCAACCCCTTCAGCTCACCCTGCAAGGACAAATACGACTCCGGCGGCAAAGACCAGATAGCCGAACGGATCGCGGCGACGGCGCCGAAAGTGGCGGCGGTGCTGCAGGGTATCCACGCCCGCTCGCCCAGCGCCCGCGTCTTCGTCCTCAACTACCCGGCGATCTTCCCCGAGACCGGCAATGGCTGCTGGCCGCAGATGCCGATCTCCTTCAGCGACGCTCCCTACCTGCGGGCCAAGGAGCAGCAGCTCGACGGCATGATCGCCACCCAGGCGGCCGCCAACAGCGCGACGCTGGTCAACTGGTACCAGGCCAGCATCGGCCACGACGCCTGCAAGAGCTCCTCGGTGCGCTGGGTCGAACCGCTGGTGCCGAACAATCCTGCCGCTCCCATTCATCCCAACCAGCGCGGCATGGAAGGCGCGGCGAGCGTCCTCGTGACCGCGGTCAACTCAGGCTGAGGCCTGAGACGAGACAGGGGCCCGGGCACCCTCCTTCCGCTCGGGCCCCTCTCTCGTGCCGCTCCTAGGCCGGCGCGGCGGTTGTCTGTCCGCCGCGCCGGTTCGTCAGCTCAGCCGCAGCGCCCGGGCGATCTGCGGTGGATCTTCGAGCTGGGGATAGTGGGCGAGCTCGGGCAGCTCGGTCACCGGCACCGAGGGGCGCAGCTCGCGCAGCGCCGCCAGCACCTCGGTCGTCGCCACCCGGTCGAGCAGGCCCCAGGCGAGGCTGAGCTCGCCGGGCCACTCGCGGATCGCCCCGTGCCAGCGCTCGGCGTGCTCTTCGCGCTGGTCCATGTAGGAGATCAGGCGGTGGCCGAGGGTGCGCCCGCCGTTGTGACAGACCAGCGACCACTGGTTGGCGGCCTCCTCGTCGCTCAGCGGGTGCGCCGCGGAGAAGACCGAGCCGAACTGCTGGCGGAAGACGCGCTCGCTAGAGAGCCGGGCGAAGAGCGGCCCGATGCGGCTGCGCAGGAGGCGCTGGCCGAGGATCGGGCTGGCCCGTTCGAGCACCATGCTGCCGTTGAAGAGGAGGATGCCCGCCAGCTCGAGCCCCAGCTCGCCCTCGATGTCCCGCGCCATCAGCTCGTTGGCGACCGAGGTGCCCATGTCGTGGCCGACGACAAAGACTGGCCCGCCGCCACCGAGGCGACGCACCATCTCTTCAGCCAGGTCGGCCTGCCAGAAGAGGCTGTTGTCGGTGTCGCGCGGCTTTTCGGAGAGGCCGAAGCCGAGGAAGTCGAAGGCGAGCGCGTTGAGGTCCGGGTTTTCGTCGAGCAGCAGGCGCCAGTCATAGGAGCTGGAGGGGAAGCCGTGCAGGAGCAGGACCAGGGGTCCCTCGCCCTCCTGCCGGTAGGAATGGATCGCGTGGCCGCGGAACTCGACGGTTTCGCCCCGCTCCTGCCAGGCGAGGACTCGCTCGGTCAGCGGCATCGCTCAGGCGAAGCGCTTGACGAAGTCGAGCGCCTTCTCGGCGACCTCGCGCCAGCCGTGGTCGATCGTCAGCGAGTGGCCGCGGCCGGGCATCTCGACGTGCTCGGTGACGCCCGGGTTGTGGCTCTGCTTCTTGTAGGCGGCCTTGCTCATCGCCGGCGGCACCGCGTGGTCGTCCTCGCCGGTGAAGATCAGCAGCGGGCCGCGCTCTGGGTTCTTCGTGTCCGCCCTAGTCTCGGCGCCCGGGTTGAAGTTAGCCATCGCCGCCTGGAAGATCGGCCTGCCGGGGGCGGCGACGTGGTAGGTCTCATAGAGCTTGCGCGCCTCGTCCTCGTCGACCGCGTTGGCCCAGCCGTAGCGGAACTGGTCGAAGCTGAGGGTGACGGCGCGGCCGTGGTTGAGTGGGTTGCCGAGCACCGGCAGGGTGGTGCGGATCGCGGCGATCGGCAGCGGCAGCACGCCTTTGAACGGGGCCGGGTCGACCGCGACCGATGCGATCGAGAGGCCGCGGCCGGCGAGGATCTGCGTGATCAGGCCGCCGAAGGAGTGACCGACGATCGCCGGCTTCACGTTCAGCCCGGCGATCGCCTCGGCGAAGTGGTCGGCGACCTGGACGACCCCCTTGCCGGCCAGCGCCTGCGGATTGGCCCGCGCCGCCTCGACCGTCTCCGGATCGTCGGGCCAGCCCGGTGCCAGCGGCGCGTAGCCGGCCTGCTCGAAGAGGTCGAGCCAGCTCTGCCAGCTGCTCGGCAGCAGCCAGAGGCCGTGGATGAAGACCACAGGCGTCCTGCCCGACTCGTTCGCCCTCTTGACCAACCCCGCCTCGTGCTCGGTGATCGTCGCCATACCCCATCCTTAGGTGAAAGTTCTTTCGCATCGTCAGATAGACGAGCGCCGCGGTCGATGAGACGTCCATGATCCTAATCCGCCGCACCCACGCGCCCGCCTCCCTCCTCGTCCTCGCGCTCTGCGCACTGCTGCTGGCGTTCAGCGCGAGCGCGTCGGCGGCGCCCGAAGGCGGCGAAGGGGAACCACCGCTGCCCCAGCTCGGCTTCGAACCGGCCAGCTACGACTTCGGCCTGCAGCAGGTATACGGGAGCAGCCAGGCGACCCTGCAGCTGCGCAACGTCGGCACCGTGCCCGCTCCGGTCAACGCGCTCGACGTCAACGGCGGCTCCGGTGTCTTCTGGATCAACGGCACCGGCACGAACTGTTACGGCCGCAGCCTCGAACCCGGCGAATCCTGCTTGGTGCAGGTCGTCTTTAACCCCTATGAAGCCGAACCATTCGGCGCCCAGCTGCGCGCCTACTCAGACGGCGGTGTCACCGTCACCGCCGAGCTTCGCGGCGAAGGCGGGCGCGCCCGGCTCGCCCCGACGGTCGACCCGACCAACTTCGGCTCGGTCCCGGTCGGCTCGCCCGGGGTGACGCACACGATCGACGTCACCAACTTCGGCAACTATCCCGCCGGCGCCTTCATCGCCGTGATCGCCGGCGGCGCCGTCGGCAGCTTCCAGCTGCTCGACGAGAACTGCTCTGGCGTTCCAATCATGCCGGGCGCGACCTGCAATCTGGTGGTCCGCTTCCAGCCGGTCAGCATCGGCGCCAAGACGGCCCGTCTCGGCCTCTTCGGCGACTCCGAAGGCGGCACCCAGATCACGCTCACCGGGGTCGGGCTCGATCCGGAACCGGTGGCGCAGGGACTCCCGCGGCCGGCATCGGTGCGGCTCCGCCGCCGCGCCGGGTCGGCCGCATCCACCACGTCCCACGCCGTGCCGGAGGTCTGGCCCGCCGCCGGATCGCCCTCTCGGTCCGGCACGCCGTCCGCTAGCCGCTCGCCTACTGCAGGGCGAAGACGACGCTGCAGAAGAGGCCCATCGCGATGCAGTAGACGCCGAACGGCGTCAGGCGATTGGTCTCGAAGAAGCGCAGCAGGAACTTGACCGCGAGGTAGGTGGTGAGGGCTGCAGCGAGCGCGCCGACCAGGGCCTGGCCGCGAACGCCGTCGCCGGCCGAGCCGAGCAGGTCAGGCAGCTTGAGCACGCCGGCGGCGCCGATGATCGGCGTCGCCAGCAGGAAGGCGTAGCGGGCGGCATCCTCGTTGGAGAGGCCGGTGAGCAGGCCGCCGCCCATCGTGATCCCCGAGCGCGAGATGCCGGGGATCAGCGCCGCCGCCTGCGCCGTGCCGATCGCCAGCGCCTGTTTGAAGCTCATCCGGGCGATGCGCGGATCGGCGTCGCCCTGCCAGTCGCCGGGACGTGGCTGGCGCCGCCGCAGGCTCTCGAAGGCCAGCAGCAGGATGCCGTTGAGGACGAGGAAGGCGGCTGCGGCCTGGGGCGAGGCGAAGAGCGTGCGCAGCGGGTGCTCGAGCGCCAGGCCGAGGATGCCGGCCGGGATCGTGCCGATGACGATCACCCAGCCCAGCCGGGCGTCGCTGTCGCCCTCGCCGATCCCGCGGTCGCGCAGCGAGCGGCCGAGGCCGCGGAAGATCCGCTTCCAGTCCTCGAGGAAGAAGAAGAAGAGGACGGCGGCGGTGGCGCAGTGGGTGGCGACGAGGAAGGCGAGGAAGTATTCGTCGTTCTGGTGGATGTCCCAGCCGAAGAGCTGCGGCGCGATCACGGCGTGGCCGAGGCTGGAGATCGGGAACGGCTCGGCGAACCCCTGTAGGAGGCCGAGCACGATCGCCTGGAAGAACGAGATTGGTTCCATCGGGAGAGTCCGGCCGTCGGCCGGAAGCTGGCGACAGACTAGCCACGCCTTCCTAAAGGAATGGTGAGAATTCAGGGCGTGAGGGACTCGACTCCGGACCGGGTACGCGCGGCATGCGCCTGGGTGGCTGCGCGCGCCCGCTCGGTCGGGATCGACCAGGAGCGGATCGAGGGCTACGCGGCCGAGCTGGCCGCCACGCCTTTGTCGCCGGATCCGGCGACGAACTTCGCCGAGGGCGATCGCGAGGCCCGCGCTGCTTTCGTCGTCTGCCTCGACGCGATCAACTTCGGCTCGGGCTGGTGGCCGACGATCCGCAAGCGGCCGGGGCTCAGCGGCTACTCGACGATCGCGGCCGGGGTGACGGAGCGCTTTCGCGCGGCGGGAGGGTGGCCGGCGGCCGAGCTGGCGCAACTGGACGCCGCCGCGGTTGCCGCAACCGTCGGTCAGGACGCCGAGCACCCACTGATGGAGCGCTACGCCGCGGCGCTGCGCGAGGTCGGCGAGCACGTCCTTTCCGAGCATGAAGGTAGCTTCGAGGCCCTGGTCGAAGCGGCGAACGGCTCCGCCCTCGCCCTCGCCGACCTGCTCGCCGGCTGGCAGGCATTCGCCGACACCTCCGAGTACGAGGGCCGTCCTGTCCCTTTCTTCAAGCGAGCCCAGATCGCCGCCGCCGACGTCAACCGTCTCGGGATCGCGCCGCTGGCGGGCGAAGAGCACCTCACCGCCTTCGCCGACAACCTCGTCCCCCACGTTCTGCGAGTCGACGGCGTCCTGCGCCTCGACCCCGACCTGGAAGCGCAGATCGACACCGAGCAGCTGCTCGAGCACGGCTCCCCCGAGGAGGTAGAGCTGCGCGCCTGCGCCGTCCACGCAATTGAGCTCTTCTCCTGCGCCAGCCCCGAACGCCTCAGTCCCGCCGAAATCGACGCCGCCCTCTGGCACCGCGGCTCCACCCCCCGCTACAAGTCCATCCCCCGCCCTCGCTCCCGCAACACCGCCTACTGACCTCCGGGTGTAACGCTTTGTCCGGGTAGTTCACGGATAAAGCGTTACACCGGCGGGGGATCAGCCGGCCGCTTCGGCTCGGCGCAGGCCGCCGCGGGCCCAGAGGGCGAAGAGGATCGGGAGGGTGACGGCGATCGCGAAGGCGAGGGCGACGACGACGGGTTCGCCGGAGATGAAGCCGCGGCCGGCCTCGAGCAGGGCGGTGACGGGGTTGACCGAGGCGACGGCGTGGATCCAGCCGCTGAGCAGGCTGAGCGGGACGTAGACCGGGGAGAGGAAGAGGATCAGGAAGACGGGGAACTGCATGAAGCGGGCCGCCCTGGATCGAGCGCACCCGCATCGCCACGCCCGCCGCCCACATCGTCGCCGCCAGGTTGGTGAAGATCGCCAGGCCGTAGAGGCCGACCAGTTCGACCCCCTCGCCGCCGACTTCCATGCCCGCGACCAGGGCGATCACGGTCAGTATCGCCCAGGTGATGAAGGCGCGGGTGAGGGCCGCCAGCGCGTAGCCGGCGACGATCCCGTTGCGGTTGCTGGCGGCGAGCAGGTAGCGGTTGGCGAAGCCGATCTCGAAGTCGCGCGCCATCGCGAAGCCGGTGAAGACGCCGCCGAAGGCCGCCGACTGCAGCAGCACGAAGACGAACTGGAAGGCGGTGTAGCCGTTGGGGAAGTCGAAGCCCGGCACGTTGCCGATCGCCGAGAGCCCGCCGGCGAAGGCGACGAAGAAGAAGAGCGGGAAGACGATCGCCGGCACGAGGAAGGCCGGGTTGGAGAGGAAGTTGTGGACGCTGCGCCAGGCGACCGCCAGGGCGACGGCGCGGAAGGAGGCGACGCGGCGCGGCTCGGCCGGGGCACTCACGTCCGCACCAGCCTCGTCTTCAGCGCCGTGCTGGCGGCGAACATGCCGACCGCGAGCACCGTGGCGGCGATGCCGAAGCCGAGCGCCAGCGCTCCCACGTCCCAGCCTTCGAAGAGCAGCGAGCGGAAGGCCTCGAGCAGGTAGGTGATCGGGTTGATCGAGGCGACCGTGTGGAACCAGTTGGTCTGGATCAGTTCCAGCGGCAGCGCCATCGCCGAGATGAAGAGGAAGACGAAGAAGACCGGGAAGAGGCTCTGCACCGCCTCGCCCGAGCCGGTGCGCAGGGCGGCGAAGAGGCCGATCGAGCCGAAGGCGACGGTGATCGAGACCGCGAGGGCGACGATCACCAGCGCCCCGCCGACCCCGGTCGACCAGTTCGGCGCCGGCGATCAGCCCCACCGTCAGGTAGGTCACGGCCTGGACCAGGCCGAGCACGACGGCGCCGGCGAGCAGGCCGCTGAGCAGGGCCGCGCCGCGCAGCGGCGTCAGCGCCAGGCGGTTGAGGAAGCCGGTCTCGATGTCGCGGGCGAGGTCGGTGCCGGCGTTCATCACCGAGAACAGCGCCCCCTGCATGAAGGGCACGGCGAGGGCGAAGGTGAGGTAGGAGTCGGTCGGGAAGCCGGGCAGGCTGGTCGTCGACTTTCAGCCCGCCCGAGTTAACCGCGAGCAGGAAGAGCGGGAAGATCAGCGCCGGCACGATCTGCGCCGGCTGGCGCATCGTGCGCAGGACCGAGCGGCGCGCGAGCTGGCCGACCTGGGTCCGCAGCCCCCGGCTCAAGCCGCGCCTACCGCCTCTCCCTCGACCTCCTCGTCCGCCGCCTCCTCGGCTCCCTCCAGCGAGCGGCCGGTCTTGGCGAGGAAGACGTCGTCGAGCGAGGGCGCGTGCAGCTGCAGGTGCTCGATCGCGATCCCCTCCGAGTCGAGCGCGCGGACGACGTCGGCGAGTTGGGACTCGCCGCCCTCCAGCCGCGCCGAGGCGCCGCGCGGCGAGGAGCCAGCGCGCTCGCCGAAGCGCTCCAGCACGGCGGCGAGCTGCTCGCGTTCGCCTGCCTCGCGCGGCACCGCTTCGACCGTGGGCCGGCCGATTTCGGCCTTGAGCTCGGCCGGCGTGCCCTCGGCGACGATCTGGCCGTGGTCGATGATCCCGACCCGGCCGGCGAGGGCGTCGGCCTCCTCGAGGTACTGGGTGGTGAGGAAGACGGTGACCCCCTCGTCGCCGGCCAGCCGCGCCACCTCGTCCCAGAGCGCCGTGCGGCTCTGGATGTCGAGGCCGGTGGTCGGCTCGTCGAGGAAGAGGATGCGGGGACGGTGGACGAGCGCCAGCGCCAGGTCGAGCCGCCGTTTCATCCCGCCCGAGTAGCCGCCGACTTTGCGGTCGGCGGCGAGCGCCAGGCCGACTCGCTCCAGCAGCTCGTCGGCCGCGCTCGGTGCGCTCGGCCTTGGGCAGCCCGTGCAGGGCGGTCTGCAGGCGCATGTGCTCGGCGCCGGTCAGCAGCGGGTCGAGCGCCGCCTCCTGCAGCGCAGCGCCGATCGAGGCCCGCACCCGCGGCCCTTCGGCGACGATGTCGTAGCCGGCGACCCGCGCCGTGCCCGCGGTCGGCGGCAGCAGCGTGGTCAGCATCAGCACCGTGGTCGACTTGCCGGCTCCGTTGGGCCCGAGGAAGCCGTAGATCTCGCCCGGCTCGACCCGCAGGTCGATCCCGTCAACCGCCCGCGGCCCGTTCTTGAACTCCCGCACCAGCCCCTCGACTTCGATGCCCGTCCATGACCCGCAGGCTAACCAAGCGTAGGATCCGGCCGGATGAGGCCGGTCACAGTGTCGATCGAGGTGCCGCAGTCGCGCGAGGAGGTCTTCGACTTCCTCGACGTCCTCGCCAACCACGAGGCCTTCCTCGACCACTTCCTGGTCGACTGGAAGTTCTCCGAGCCCGCGCGCGGGGTCGGCGCCAAGGCGGAGGCGCGGGCGAGCGCGCCGATGTCGCAGGACTGGACCGACTTCGAGGTCGTCGAAGCCGAGCGCCCGAGCCGCATCGTCGAGGAAGGCGTCGGCCTCAAGGGCAAGCGCCGCACCCGCGGCACCTACAGGCTCGAGCCGCTGCCCGACGGCGGCACCAGGATCTCCTTCGAGCTGGCCTGGATCGAGTCGGCCCGCGCCGAACGCCTGATCCCGCCCCTAACCCACGCCTTCGTCAAGCGGCCCACCGCCAAATCGATGCGCCGCCTCGCCAAGCTGCTGGACACGTCTAGCGTCAAGTAAACTCTGTTAATCTCATTTTTCCCCTCTATCATGGGAAAAATAGAGGACATAACAATGGACATACAAGGGGATATTGTCGGTGACAAACCAGCCGGGTCGGGAGTTCGAAAAGACGCATCCATGGCTGACCTTCGAGGTTGATCTCAAGCGAGCGAACTACCGACTCTGGCTTTTGCTGGGAGAGGCAGCGTCGAAGAGCGACCACGTGCGACGGACACCGCTTCGACCAGAGGTCGCCAGCGATCTGATGGAGGTCCTTCTCATCAGGGGCGCCTTGGCAACGACCGCCATCGAGGGCAACACCCTCTCCGAAGAAGAGGCGCGTCAGATATTCGAGGGCCAGCTGACGCCGCCGTCCTCCAAGGAGTACATGGCGCAGGAGATCCGCAACGTCCTCGCTGCCTTCGATCGCATCCGCGATGAAATCCTTCCCGACGCCACCGATGCCGAGCTCACGGTTGAGAAGATCAAGCTTTACAACCGCTTGGTGCTAGATGGGCTTCCGCTGGACGGTGACGTCGAGCCGGGAGAGATTCGCAAGCACTCTGTTGTCGTCGGCAACTATCGCGGGGCGCCTGCCGAGGACTGCGAATACCTCTTGGAGCGCCTGTGCAAGTGGATGAGCGCGGCCGCGTTCAAAGCGCCTAAAGACCACCCCGAGCTTGCTCCGCCGCTGGCGATCCTCAAGGCGGTCCTCGCCCATCTCTATCTGGCCTGGATCCATCCGTTCGGGGACGGAAACGGTCGCACTGCGCGGCTGCTCGAGCTGCACATCCTGCTCGCCTCTCGCTTCCCGCAGCCGGTGACGCAGCTCCTCTCCAATCACTACAACCAGACCCGGAGCGAGTACTACAGGCAGCTCGACAAGACCACCAGCGAGGGACCGAATGGATTTCTCCTCTATGCGGTGGAAGGTTTCGTCGAGGAGCTGCGAGCGCAGCTCGACCGAATCTGGGCGATGCAGTACGTCGATCGCTGGGAGCAGTATCTGCACCAGCGATTCGGTGAGATCCGGACCGACAGCCAGAGGCGAAAGCTGCGGCTGGTCAAGGACCTCTCGAAAGCAAGCATCCAAACGTCTACTCAACGTCCCCTGCCGGACCTCAAGCCGATCCCAAAGGGTGAGGTGAGGCGACTTTCGCCAGCTCTGGCGGAGGCATACGCCGGCAAGACCGAGCGCACTCTGACCCGAGACCTCGATGCGCTGGAGGCGGATGGGCTGATCCGACAGTGGAAAGAAGGCTGGGTTCCCAACTCAGATGCGGTTCTCGCCTTCATGCCACCGCAAGCACGCACGCTAGATGAGGACTGGTTTGCCTCCTGGTAGGCCAAGGTCACCGAAGAGGTGCGAGGAGGGGATGCCGATCACCTCGCCTTTGAAGCGCTTCTGGGTTCCGTAGACGACCCAGGTGGTGTCGATTTCGCCGATGTCGAGGTCGAGGCGCAGCTCGTCGGCGTGCTCCTCGACGTGCTCCATGTGGGTGAGGCCGGAGTCGTAGTCGCCGCGCATCAGGCCTTCGGCGACGATCGGCTTCGAGGCGACGTCGATGATCTCCTCCCACTGGGAGAGGTCGACGTAGCCCTTGGTCGCGGGGACGATGCCCAGCGAGCGCGGCCTCTCGACCTCGCGGCGGCTGAGCAGGACCAGGTGCTTGGTCGGGTAGATGAAGGTGTCGACGACGAAGACCTCGGTCCAGTACTTCTCGGTCATCTTCGTGCACGCGCGGGTGGGCGCTGCACTGGACGAGGAAGGTGTTGGGGCGCTCGCGCACCTGGTCGAGCCCCCAGAAGAAGTCCGTGGTCAGCTCGATCTCGTAGTCCTCGACCCCCTGGAAGGCGAGGTAGCGCTGCACCGCCCGCTCGTGGCAGGTCCCCTCCGGCCCGAGCGTGACCACGGTGACCCTCTCGCCTGTCTCGCCTACCGCCATGCTTGAAGCAAGGGTATCGAGTAAACGAGAACCCTCAATCGCTCACCACCGGTACCGGCGATTCGTCCAACACTTGCCGGCGGCGGCGACTCGCGGTTAAGGTGACCCGGCGCAGGCACTTCGGATAGAGGAGAAGCAGATGAGACGTCTCGGGAAGTTGTTGGTGAGCATCGGAGCCCTCGGGTTGCTGTCGATGGCGCTGGTCGCAGCGCCAGCTGGAGCGCAGCCGCTGGCAACCGCCTCGGCCTGCTCGCCGGCCAAGGACATCGAGGCGATCGTCGACGACTCCGGCTCGATGTCGATCACCGACGCCAACCGCCTGCGCGTGCAGGCGATGAACCTGCTGATCGACACGCTCAGCTCCTCGACCCAGCTCGGCGCGGTCGAGTTCGGCTCGGCCCTCTTCGAAACGCCCGGCGCCGACACCCTCTTCCCGCCCGAGCCGGTCGGTCCGAACGCGAACGCGATGGGCGCCGCGCTGAAAGAAAAGATCAACGCCGACAACGGCGCTACCGACTACAACGCCGGCTTCGCCCAGTCCGACGCCGACAACCCCGGCGCCACCGCGCGCATCTTCCTCACCGACGGCGGCCACGACATCGGCACCTACAACGAAGCGCACCTCGTCCACAACGTGCCGACCTACGTGATCGGCTTCGGCGGCATCGCCGCCGGCGAGGACCAGGCGCGCCTGCAGAAGATCGCCAGCGACACCGGCGGCAAATACTTCCCGCTCGAAGACTCGGCCCAGCTGCAGTCGGTGATGAACAGCATCGGCGCCGCGCTGACCTGCCAGACGCCGCCGCGCCTCTTCACCGACCTGCTCGGCAAAGGCCAGAGCAAGGTCCACAGCGTCGCGATCGGCGCCGGGACCAAATCGATTCAGATCACGCTCACCTGGGTCAGCCCGCTCGACAAGTTCAAGCTCTCCGGGCTGCGGCTGATCGGCAAGAAAGGCCGCCTGCTGGCGATCGCGCCGCGCGCCCAGCACGTCGGCAAGCTGAAGGTGTCGCGCAAAGTGAGCTCGACCTTCACCGTGGTCAAAGTCTCGCGCCTGCACAAGGGGCGGCTGAGCTTCGCCGTCAAGGCGACGAAGATCGGCTCTGGTCAGCCGAAAGTGAGCCTGACCACCCAGGTCGGTCAGAGCTCCCATAGGTAGAGCCCCGGCGCCGCAGCCGGTGGCGCGCGTTGACGACGATCGCCCGCGGCAGCATGCGGGCGATCGTCCGTCCCGGGTTTGACCGAGCGGGTGCCGAGGTCGTCGAAGAGCGCGGCGACCTTGGCATCGCGGGCGGCTGCGGCGAACATCGCCCGTTCGGGCGCTGAAAGGCGACGGCCGCTCGAGTAGTCGTTGATCAGGAAGGTGTGGCCGCGCAGCTCGCGCCGGTGACGGCGTCGGTAGCGGTCGAGCCCGCGCGCCAGCGGCTCCTCGCCGCGCAGCGCCGGCGCCACGCTCTCGGCCAGCCACTCCGCCGACTGCAGCGCCCAGCCGCAGCCGACGCCGAAGAGCGGGTCGACCGCCTGGGCCGCATCGCCGACCAGGGCTAGGCCGGGGGCGACGGGGGTACGGATGTGGCTCGGCATCTCGATCTTGCCCATGACCGGGCCGGCCAGCTTCGAGACCTCGATCGGCGGCGCGTCGGGCACACCGGCGACGAATGAGACCAGCGCTGCCTCGGGATCGCGGCGGAACTCCGGCAGGCGGTCCTTGGTCGCCATCGCCGCGTAGAAGACGAGGCCGCTGTCGGTGGGGAAGGCCGCGGCCCACTGCGGGTCGAGCAGCCAGATCGAGCTGGCGTGGTCCGGGGCCGAGGGCGGCCCCTCGAAGTAGGCGCCGTAGGCGAAGCGCCCGTGAGGCAGGGTCTTGCTCTTCGACCCCGGCCAGCTCGGCGACGCGCGACTCGCGACCGTCGGCGCCGACGACGAGGCGGGCGCGCAGCTCGGTCTCGGCACCGGTCGCTGTCGCGGACGACGAGGCCGGTGACGGTGTCGTCCTCGCGCAGCAGCCGCTCGCGCCGAGCGGCCGAGCATCAGCTCGACCCCGGGGGTCGCCGCCGCGGTCTCGCGCAGCAGCGGGTCGAGGATCTCGCGGCGCAGGTTGACCGCCTGCCTGGCGCCGCTCCGGCGGCGGCTCGATCCAGCCCCAGCGGGTCCAGGCCCGCATCGGCGTGCGCAGGCCGCCGGCGTCGAGGATCGGCTCGAGCAGGTCGAGACGTTCCAGCGCCGGCACCGCCGAGGCCTGGATGAAGTGGGAGCAGATGCGCTTGAAGGCGTTCGGGTCGGGGCTCTTCTCGACCAGGGCGACGCTGGCCCCGGCGCGGCCGAGCGCGATCGCGGTCGCGCAGCCGGCGAGGCTGGCGCCGACGATGACGACGTCGTAGTCCGCCGCGTCGGCGATGCTGTGGTCGGTTGGCTTTTCAGGCATCCTGGGCCTCCCGGTGGCGTGTTGCGCGAATCATTCGTCCCGTACTATACGCCTCGAACTATGAAAAGCAAGCCGATCCGCCTGACGACTACCTCCTACGCCCTGCTCGCCCTGCTCGAACAGCTCGGCGAGTCGACGCCCTACGAGATCAAAGCGGCGATGGAGAAGTCGCTGGAGAACTTCTGGCCCGTCCCGCACACGACCGCTTACGAGGAGCCGGCCCGGTTGGCGGCGGCTGGCTACCTATCGGTGCGCCAGGAAGAGGGAGGGCGGCGGCGCAAGGCCTACTCGCTGACCGACGAGGGACGCGCGGCGCTGGCCGCCTGGGCGGCGGACACCGAGGTCTCGCCTCCGCAGATCCGCGACGAAATGGCGCTGAAGTTCTTCGCCGGGGCCGACCCGGCGACGCTGGTACCGGCCAGGACGGCCTGGCACCGGGCCAAGCTCGCCGAGCTCGAGGGCTATCTCGACGCCGTCCGCGGCGAGGACGAGTGGCGGCCGTCAGAGCTGACGCTGTCGGCGGGGATCGGCTACCACCGCAAGATGTTGGAGCTGATCGAGGAGGCGCAGTCCGCCGAGGCCGACGGTGCCTCTTAGAGCCCGGCCGGGTGGCGGGCGACGAACTTGCGCGGATCGACGCCCGCCCGGTGCCAGCGCGGGCCGCTGACACCAAGCGGATCGTCGCGGGTATCGAAGCGCAGGCCGGCGATCACCATGTAGACGTGGTCGGCGTTGGCGTAGACAGTGATCCAGCGCCCGATGCCCGGCTCGCCCCAGGTGGCGAGCTGACTGGAGACCATCGTCGCTTCCAGCAGGCCGGCGCCGTGCAAGGCGTAGCCGACGGCTCCGGAGCAGTCATAGCCGCGCGCAGCCCAGCCGAGGTGGCCGCCTCCCCATACGTAGGGGCGGTTGTCGATCCGGTTGGCGGCGGCGATCACCGATTCGACCGCCGCCGGAGCGCCAGGCGGCGCGACCGCCCGGCCATCGACAAGTTCGGCGCCGCAGTTGGCGCTGGTCCGCGTCGTCCCCGGCGGTGTCGGCATGCACCCCGCCCCCCAGGGCACGACCTCTTCTTCGCCCCGGGCGATGCCGGCCGTGGTAAGCAGAAGGCAGAGGGCGAGGATTGCCGCAGACAGCTGTCGACGCAGGTGGGCGATCCGAAAAAGGCTAGCGCCGTGGCTGTCGATCCTGGTGGCCCTCGTTCGTCGTAGGGGTATAGATCCACTCAAACGAGACCAAGGAGAGCAGGCAATGGGCAAGATCGTGGTTACCGAGTTCGTCTCCCTCGACGGCGTGATCGAGGATCCCGGCGGTTCCGAGAGCTACAGGCACGGCGGCTGGACTTTCGAGATCGAGCGCGGCGAGGAGGGCGACAAGTTCAAGTTCGACGAGCTGGCGGAGGCCGAGGCGCAGCTGCTCGGCCGGGTCACCTACGAGGGCTTCGCCGCCGCCTGGCCGACGATGGAAGACGGGGCCGGCTTCGCGGAGAAGATGAACGCGATGCCGAAGTACGTCGTCTCCTCGACCCTGGAGGAGGCGAGCTGGAACAACACGACGATCCTGCGCGGCGAGCTCGTCGACGAAGTGGCAAAGCTGAAGCGGGAGATCGACGGCGTGATCCTGGTCGCCGGCAGCGCCCAGCTAGTCCAGGGCCTGATCGAGCACGACCTGGTCGACGAGCTGCGGCTGATGGTCTTCCCGGTCCTGCTCGGCGAGGGCAAGCGCCTCTTCGGCGACGTCAGCGCGAAGAAGCCGCTGCGCCTGGCCGATTCCCGAATGGTGGGCGCCGGAATCGCCCTGCTCACCTACGAGCGCGCCTAGCGCCCAGCTACAGGTGCAACGTTTTGTAGTCCTGTCGGGGCCATAAAACGTTGCACCTCGCGGGGTGTGGCGTCAGAACCGTCTTCCCTCGCCGTTCACCTCGGCGAGGATAAGCGCTCAGCCGCGGCGTGCGGCGCTGACCAGGGCGGGGCCGGGCTCGACCTCGCGGATCGGCACGAAGGTGTCGCGGGCGACCGAGACGGTGATCGGGGCGATGCTCGGGTCGCCACTGGGCAGGATCTCGAAGCTGCCGGCGATGCCGTTGTGGACATTGGTCTCGCGCACCGCGCCGATCACGCCGGAGCGCTGGTCGCTGGCGGCAATCGCTTTGAGCAGGACGCTCGCGGCCTGCCCCGCGTAGGGCGCATAGAGTTCGACCGGGCCGCTGACCTCGCCTTCGAGCTCGGCGACCAGCTTCTTGCCGGGCCCCTCGAGGTTCTGCGGCAGCCGTCCCGGCAGGCTGGCGAACATGCCCTTCGCCGCCGCGCCGGCCAGCTCGATCGTCGACTGCTGGGCGAAGCCGTCGGGGGCGAGCAGCTTCACCATGCCGCCGTTCGTTCCGAGGACGGCGACCTTGTCCTTGATCAGGCGGCCGCCGTTCTGCTCGGTCAGACCGGCCAGCAGGACCGCGTCGGGGGACATGCGGGCGACCCTGCGCATCAGGCTCCGGTAGCTGGAGGCGTCGGGGTTCCAGGCGCGGAAGCCGGCGATCTCGATCCCCAGCTTGTGGGCGGCGCCGCGGAAGGTGCGCGCCTGGCCGAGGCTGGTCGGGTCCTTGGCTGCGTAGAGGACGAAGGCGCGGCCGATCCCGCGCTGCTTGGCGAAGCTGGCCAACCCGGCGCCCTGGTAGGCGTCGTTGGGGACGACTCGGGCGTAGTTGCGCCGCGCCGGGTAGAGGCTCTGCGGCGTGCCGTTGGCGCAGCTGGGGCTGGTCTGGGTGAGGCAGATCGCGGTGTTGCCGGGCGAGACCATCGCCAAGCCGCCGCCGGGCGCCTGGCCGAGGATCGGCACCATCGCTTCGGCGCAGCCGGAGTTGTAGGTGCCGATTACGCCGAGCACGCTGGCATCGGCGGCGTAGGCCCTGGCATTGGCCTGGCAGCGCGCCTTGCTCCAGAGGCCCGACTTGGCGTTGGAGTCGTCGCATGCTTGGAAGGCGACGCTGCGCCCGCCGGCGCGCCAGCCGGCGCCTTCGAGCACGAGGCGGATCGCGTCGTTCATCTGCAGCGAGCGCTGCCGCGAGTCGCCCTGCAGGGGAAGGTCAGAGACGATCAGGGCCTGCGCCTGGCCGGCGCCGCCGTATTGGACGGCACCGCAGGACGAGGAGGCGACCGGGGTGACGCCGATCTCGGCCGCCCGGCTTGGAGCGCTGGCCCCGAAGGCGATCAGGCCGAGCAGGAGCGCGGCTGCCAGGCTGAGGATCGGGAGGCGAGGGGAGAGGACCGGGTCAGCCTAGACCAGAAGGCCGGCCAGGACCAGAACGACGCCGGCGGTGGCGGCCGCGCCGCCGCAGGCGAGGAGCCAGCGGCGGCGGGCGATGATCGAGACCGAGGCGAGCACGATGCCCACCTGCAGGCCGACCTCGGCCAGCTCGTAGTCGAGGTGCTGCGTGTTCGCGTGGTCGGTCTCCTCTTCGCCGGCGCGGATCTCGGCGCCGAGATGGGCGTCGGCGGGCTCGAGCTCTTCGGCGATGTGGGCCTTGTGGCGCAGCGCCAAGGCGGCGGCGCGGCGCTCCTGGCCGCCGCCGGCGCCGAGGACCCGCAGCATGTCCGCGTTGCCCGCGGCGATCTCGATCTTGACCCGGTTGCTCTCCAGCCGCGCCGAGGTGTCGGCACGGTGGGTCTCGCCGGTGATCACCTCCTTCACCGCCTCGTTGGAGAGGAAGGTCGCCAGCGCGAGGAAGGCGGCCATCACGGCGACGGCCAGCGCCGCGTTGCGCCCGTAGTGCGGCCCACCGTGCTCGACGCCGCCCGCGACCCGGTGCCCCTCCTCGAACCGCTCGTATGACCTGTGGGCCTCCAACGCCCACCCTTCCTACCAGCAGCGCCGGCCGGCTATGCGTAGGCCAACACGGTCAGCTCGTCGAAGCGGAGGACTCCCTCTTTGAGCTTCGGTTCGCTGGTTCTCGCGGCGTGGACCGTGACCGTGAGTCTCTTCGGATCGCCGAGGCGGAGGGCGGCCTCGGTCACGTCCATCGAGACGTTGATCGGGCTGAGGTGGTGGGGCGGGCGCCGGTCGAACGGGCTGACCGGTCCCTTCTCCCAGTCGCAGTGACCCTCGCCGCCCCAGCATTCCTCCACCGCGAAGACGGAGAAGGAGCCGGCGAAGCGGTCGTGGTCGCGGCCCGCTTTGGGGCTGAGGTCCTTGGCGTTGAGGAAGACGTAGGCAGTGAAGGAGCCGGCGTCGCGGCGGACGTTGACGAACTCGAGGTCGATGCGTTTGACGCTGTCGAAGGCGACCGGCACGGCGAGCGGTTTCGGGGTGGTCCAGAGCTGCATCAGGGCGTCGCTCCCACGGTCGAGGATTGCGCCGCGTACTCGTAGCCGAGCTGCTTGACGTGGAGGACGTCGCGCACGCGCAGCGAGGGGCCCTTGGCGAAGGTCATCGGGGTTTCCTGCAGGGCGTGGTCGGGGTCTTCACCGTTGGCCGAGTGCTGCCAGATGCGCCAGAGGCGGTCGACCATCGAGTGGTGCGCCCAGAAGAGCGGGTCGAAGGCGGCCCAGTTGGGGTCGCGCATCTGCCCGCTGACGCCGCCGACCCAGACGTGGACGTTGTCGTGGACCCGCGCGCAGCGGTCCCAGAATTCGTCGTAGGAGGTGGCTTCCATCATCCAGCCGTAGAAGTTGCGCAGCGGCGGCGGCACGCCACCTGGGACGCCCGGGGGGTGGCCGCCGGGGTCGCGCCGCGTTTTGGTTGGCCAGCTCGGCCTTTTCGGCACGCCCATCGGCTTGACCGGCGCGCTGGCGAGGACGTTCGCTTTGCCTTCGGCTCGTTTGTCTTCGAACGCGGCCGGGATGCCGGGCTCGTCCACCCAGTTCCACCAGGGCAGCGTCACCGTGGGGTCGATTTCCTGCAGGGCGAGCTCGAAGTGGTACAGGTAGCCCCGGTGCCAGGGGAGGAAGAGCGGGTTGTGGTGCTCGCAAATCCCCAGCGGCACCCCGTGCCAGCCGGCGAAGAACTGGTACCCGCGGTTGTCTTCGCGTTCGAGCATCCCGGTGATCGCCCGCCGGAACCGCGCCACCTCGGCGGCGGACATCTGGGTGATGCTCTGGCGCACTTTGACCGTGCCCAGCGGCTGCCGCCCCCGCGCCGCGACCTGAAGCGTCATCGCTCCACCGCCCGCCGCAGCACCTTGGTCCGCAGGTGAAAGAGCGCGATCCCAGCCAGCACCGTCACCACCGGAGCCAAGCTGAGCACGGTCTCCTCGATCGGTACTCCTGCGATGTGAGCGGTGAGCGCCACGTCGCCTGCAGGCTATGGTCGAATCTTCCTAAGTCAATACCCAAAACTCAGATACTTCTGAGTGTCTTTTGAGCCCAAATGTCCCAAGGGCGCGGCGGCGTTAGGTTGGAGCGAGCCATGTGGGTCCAGCGAACGATCCGGTTGCAGGCGCGTCCGCGTGGCTTTCACCTGGTCACGGCAGAGGTGATCGATGCCGTTCCCGAGCTGGCGGAGATCTCGGTTGGGATTCTGCACCTGCTGATCCAGCACACCTCGGCATCGCTGACGCTGAGCGAGAACGCCTCGGCGGAGGTGCGCCACGACTTCGAGTCCTGGTTCGACCGCGCGGTGCGCGAGGGCGCCCCGTACTGGACCCACACCCTCGAGGGCGACGACGACATGCCCGCCCACGTCAAGGCGGCCCTGCTGGGCCCGTCGCTGACGCTGCCGCTCAGCGACGGGCGCCCGGCGCTCGGGACCTGGCAGGGCATCTACCTGTGCGAGCACCGCGACCGCGGCGGCCCCCGCTCGCTGGTCGCCACCGCCTGGGGCGACCAGCGAGCTCGCTGATCAGCTTTTGTGGTGCCCGGGGCGGCTGATGTCGACCTTCTTGACGGTGATCGTCGGCGTGAAGCCTTCGCTCGGGCAATGCTTTGACAGCGTCGTGATCTTGCCGTGCAGCTTCACCCTGCTGCCGGGCGCCGGAGCGGTGGAGTCGACGCCGTGGTGGAACTTGACCTTGGCGGCGGTCAGGGTGAAGGTCTGATCGCCGGTCGGGGCGCGGTGGTTGGCCTTGCCGAGTTTGACCTCCAGCGTTCCGCTGTAGCGGCCGTGCCCGGCGGCTGTGAGCGAGGCGCTGACGAGGACGCCTGAGGCGTTGTAGCCGCTGGCGTGGGGCAGGCAGCGATGCGAGCCCGCTGGTGGTGGTGCCGGCGTGTATTCAGGCGTCGCCTGAGCGGAGACGGCAAATAGCAGTGCTCCGAGTACGCCGAGAACAGCAACTCTCTTCATGGGGTCCCTCCCTGTAGTCGAATGCCTGAACCTAATACCCAAACGGCGCAGGCCCCCGCATGTCAGCGGCTAGGTTGCCGCCGCCCGCGCTCGAAGATCGCGACGAGGGCGGGAACCAGCAGCGTCCGCGCGAGCAGCGTATCCAGTAGCAGCCCGACGAAAAGGGCGAAGGAGATCTCGCGGAAGCCCTGGATCGGGATCAGCGAGATCGCGGCGAAGGAGAGGGCGAGGATGAGGCCCGCCACGGTGATCGCGCGGCCGGCGCGAACGCCGGCGCTACGGATCGCCGGCCGCAGCTCCTGATCCTCTGCCTCGCGCCAGATGCGGCTGATCAGGAAGACGTTGTAGTCGGCGCCGAGCGCCAGCAGCAGGATCGAGCTGGCAACCGGCACGAAGAAGGCCAGCTCGCCGTAGCCGAGCAGGTCCTGGAAGACGTAGACGGTTAGGCCAAGCGCGGCCGCGACGACGAGAAGGCTGCTGGCGACGAGGTAGAGCGGCGCCCGCCAGCTGCCTAGCAGGAGCCAGAGCAGGACGAGCAATACGGCGAGGGCGGCCGGCGTTACCCGCTCGAAGGCGGTCGTCGTCTCGTCGGTCAGTTCCGAGGCGATCGTCGTGTCGCCGGTGATCCCGATCGTCGTTCCCGCCAGGCGGCTGGTCTCGAGCAGGGCTGGGAGCTCGGCTTCGACCCCCGCCAGGGCGTCGATCGCGCCGGCGCCGTCGGGGTCGCCTTCGAAGGCCAGGACGTAGCGGGCGGCGGTGCCGTCGGGCGCGAGCATCACCCCCGCGCGCGAGGGGACTGGCTGGTCGGTGGGTCCAAGCACCCCGACGACCCCGCGCTCGCCTTCGAGCTGAGCCTGAAAGCTGGCCAGCTCGGCTTCGCGCCCGGCGATACCGGGCTCTTCGAGGACGAGCATGGTCGGGCCGAGAACGCCGGGGCCGATTCCCGCGGCGGCGGCGTCATAGCCCTGGCGGGGTTCGCTCGTCACCGGCAGCCCCCGCATCACCGGGTTGCCCAGCTCGAGGTGGCGCAAGCCGCTCGCGCCCGCGAGCAGGGCCGTGACGCAGAGGGCCGCGGTGAGCACGGGCAGTCTCACAGCGAGGGCGAGCAGGCGACCGCGCGCGCCCGATCCCTCGTCGGCGTCCCATCTGCTCCTCCGGCTTTCGCCTCGGAGGATTCCCGGCCAAGCCCACGCGGCCACAGCAACGCCCGGCCGAAGATCGCCAGCGCCGCCGGCACGAGCGTCATCGCGACCAGGGCCGAGACGACCACCGCCACCGCCATGCTCGGTCCGAAGGCGCTGAGGAAGCTGACGCCGGAAAGCAGCAGGGTCAGCGTCGCCCCGGCGATCATCAGCGCCGCGACCGCGATCACCGGCAGGAGCTCCGCGGTCGCCTCGCCGACGGCGTCGACCGTGCGCGCCCCCTGGCGCAGCCGCTGCCGGTAGCCGGAGACGAAGAAGACGAGGTAGTCGGTGAGCACGCCGAAGATCAGGGCGACGATCACGGGCTCGGCCTCGCGCGGGATCGAGAGGCCGTAGCGTTCGGCTATCCAGCCGAGGACCCGGTCGGCGCAGAGATAGGCGACGGCCACCGTCGACAGCCCCAGCAGGGGAACGCCAAGCGAGCGGAAGTAGAGCGCCAGGATCGCCACCACGAGCAGGGCGGTCGCCAGCTCGACCCAGATCAGATGGCTTTCGGCGATCTCGGTTTCCGCGCGGGTCCCCGGCAGGGCGCCGGTCACCTTCACCAGCGGCGCCGCTGTGGCTCGGCCAAATCCGCTCGCGAAGCGCTCGGCGCTTTGCTGGGATTCGTCTTCGCTCAGCGAGGGGTCGAGGTAGAGATAGGCGACGATCGTCGTCCCCGGGCTTCCCCTGCCGAGCGCCCCCGGGGTATCGGCCAGCGGCACGGCCTTGGCGGCATCCCGGCCCCGGCGCCGGTCGGCTGCGGCGATGTAGCGGGCGGCCGCCGAAGCCTGCGCAGCGGAGAAGCCCTGCGGCTGGCGGGTGACGACCATCGTGCGGCTGAGCAGGGGAAGGCCGAAGGTCTCGATCGCCTTGCGTTCGACTTCGATCGCTTCGGAGGAGTGCGGCAGGAGGCTGCCGAGCTCGCTGGCTTCGGCTTCGAAAGCGGAGGGCAGGTGGGTGACCGCGATGACGGTGGCGGCGATCCAGGCGGGGACGATCAGGAAGCGCAGCCAGACGATCGCCCGGCCGCCACGGCTCCACCTCAATCCACCCCGGGAAGGACGAGAATTCTCCTGCGACACCGACCCCGGCTACCCGGGCGACGCTCAACGCAAGCGGCCGGTTTTGCCTCCCCGGGCCGGGGTATTTGGACGGCAGCGGCTGCCAGCCCGGATCCCGGCGGCTTTCACCGGCGCTCGGACCGGTTCCCGCCCGGGTGAGAAGACCAACCGCCGCACGGCGGAGAGGCGTCCGGGCTGGCGGCATCGCACCTCCCACCGATCAAAGGAGCTTCAGATGTCAGACCGGCTGCAGGGCAAGAAGATCGCGATCCTCGTCGCCAACGAGGGGGTCGAGCAGGTGGAGCTGACCAGCCCGCGCGAGGCGCTGCGCGAGGCTGGCGCCGAGGTCGAGCTGCTCGCTCCCGAAGAGGACGAGATCCAGGCCTTCGACCACCTCGACAAGGGAGACACCTTCGCCCCGGACAGGACCGTGGGCGAGGCGGATCCCGCCGACTACGACGGCCTGGTCCTGCCCGGCGGGGTGGCCAATCCCGACCAGCTGCGCACGGATACCGACGCGGTCCAGTTCGTCCGCGCCTTCTTCGAGGCCGGCAAGCCGGTGGGAGCGATCTGCCACGCGCCGTGGACGCTGATCAACGCGGGGGTCGTCGATGGCCGCATGCTCACCTCGTGGCCGAGCCTGCAGACCGACCTGCGCAACGCCGGCGCCGAGTGGGTCGACGAGGAGGTCCACGTCGACCAGGGGCTGGTGAGCAGCCGCAAGCCCGACGACCTCGACGCCTTCAACGCGAAGCTCGTCGAGGAGTTCGCCGAGGGCGTTCACGAGGGCCAGCGCGAGGCGACGGCCAGCGCATAGTTCACCTTCGCGTGGGTATAGGCAAGCCGACGAAAGGAGCTTCGACATGCCACCACGCGGAGTGAAAAAAGGCACCAAGCGAGCGCGCCAGTACGAGCACATCAAGAAGAGCGAGAAGAACGCCGGGCGCTCGGAGGGCCGGGCGGAGGCGATCGCCGCCCGCGCCGTCAACAAGGAAAAGGCACGTTCGGGCGAATCGAAGAGCTCCTCGCGCAGCTCCACCCGCGGCCGCTCTGCCAGCAGCCGCGGCGGCAAGCGCTCGGGCAGCGGGCCGGGCGGGCGCAGCCGCGAACAGCTCTATAACGACGCCAAGAAGCTGGGGATCGAAGGCTGCTCGACGATGAGCAAGGCTCAGCTTCAGCGGGCTGTGGCCGGCGCGGAAAGCTGACCGGGGCGAGCGCTCGCCGGGGCTGCCCCACGCCTCAGGTTTTCCGCTCGAGGTCCGCTACTTCCTCGGCCTTCTCGTCCGCCTTCTCCTGAGCGTGGTCGAGTTCGTCCTTCTTCTCGCCCTTTCGCTCCTCGCGCTTGCCCTGTCGCCGCAGCGAGGCGTCGTCGGCGAGGTCTCCGGCCGCCTGCTTAGTCCTACCTGTGATCTTGTCGAGAATTCCCATTGCTGAACAGTCCTTTCGTCGGTTACGGGCCTTCCTGCTACCCCGGGAGATCGGTCCTGAACCGCGCAGCGCTCAGGGTGATCGCCGTCAGGTCACGAGGAGCAGCAGAATGGCGACGACCGCGAGCGGGGTGCCGATCAGGGAGAAGTAGCGGAAGAACTTGGCGAAGCCGCCGCGGTAGCGGACGCTCTCCATCAGCGTCAGGCCGACGACGTGGGCGACGTTGACGAGAGCGATGCCGATCGCGATCAGGATCGCCGCAGCGGCCCGGCCGTTTGGCTCGCCGTTGTCGGCCGCGACCGCGGCCGCGAGCACGGCGGCGACAATCGTGCCGAAGATTCCGGCGACCATGCCGGCAAAATCGGCGCGCGAGAGGCCCGGCAGATAGGCCGAGCCGATCTCGTGGCCTTCGGCTGGGTCCCGGGTGCCGGCGCCGGCCGTCTCGACGCCGACGATCCCTGCGTCCTCATATGGAGAGCAGTTCGTCAAGTGCCCAGCGTCGACCGGAGCCCTGAGTGCCCGAGACCACAGCGCCCTGGGGCTCTCGGGGCGGCACGAGCGGATTCCAGACACATCGACTGCATCGTCAGCCTCATATGCGGGGGCTGGCTACCCCATGACCGCCGATTCGTCGCGTGGCCTGCAGTCTTGAAGCGGGCGCGGCCGGCTGGAACTCCCGCCGGTTGCCCCAGGACGCAACGCAGGCCGCCCTGCGGCGACGTGCTGGCCTTCGTTGACCTCGTGCCGCCCCGACAGCGTCGGGCGCGCGCTGTTTTCTTCCGCCGCTCAGCCCAGCTGCCCCACCTCCCACACAAAGCAGCCCAGCTCACGAGCCAGGGCGATCCTGACCACGTTGGCGGGCTTGCCCCGCTCCAACCGCAGCCGCTGCCAGCGGCGATGCAGGCGGCGCTGGGCTCGCCAGCCGATCTCGCAAGCACGCGGGTCCGCGCCCCGCTGGCGGCGCTCGAGCGCCGCCCCCACCAGTGGTGCGTGGCGGTAGTGATGAGCGGCCTCGACCAACAGGCGGCGGGCATGCGCCGATCCCGCCTTGGTGATCGGCCCGCGCCGGCGCTGCTCGCCGGAGGAGTACTCGGAGGGCACGATGCCGAAATAGGCCATCAGCGAGGCTGGGTGCGCGAAGCGCCGCAGGTCTCCAGCCTCCGAGCAGAGGCCTATGGCCGTCAAGGTGTCGATACCGCGCAGGCAGCGCAGGCGGGCGATCGTCTCGGCCCAGGGCGATTCGGGCCAGCCCTCCTCGATCGCCAGCTCAGCTGCGCCACGGCGCTGTTCGAGCGCTCTCACCGCGCTCAGGTAGTCGGTGAGCACGGCGCGCGACGCGTGATCGGAAAACTCGATCCCACCCAGCCAGCGCCAGTGGGCCTGGGTCCAGGAGGACCCCGGCCCCTCCCAGCGCAGCTCGCGGCGCAGCAGGAACTTTCCGACGCGGTGGCGGGCGCGCATCAAATCGGCGCGGATCGTCTCGCGGCAACGGGCGAGGTCGCGAAAGCACTCCTCCTCGGGGCTCGGCACGCGCACGAAGGACAGTTCCCCGGCCAAGCACAGGCGCGCCAGGCGCTCGGCATCTCGGCGATCGGTCTTGATTCGGTCGCTCGGCGCCTTGGGGATCGATCCGGGTGCGCAGACGCGGACGTCGAGGCCGCGCTCGGCGCCTCCACGCGCGAGGCCGTAACCGGTCGGGCCCGCCTCATAGACGGCGAGGGTCGGGGCCTGGAGCCCCTCCAGGTAATCGAGCGCTCGTCGCGGCGGGCCGCTCAGGCGCTTTGCGCGAAGCTCGCCCGTCTCGGGCGAGAGAACGCAGGCGTGGGTTTGCGTGGCGTGGACGTCGAGGCCGACCACGCTTTTAGGCTGAGCCATGTCGGCGCCTCCCATGATTGGGGTGTCGGCCGCAGGCCTGTCCTGCGGCCCAGTCCCCGCACCGTCATGCGCGGGGTGCCGACCTACCTACCGCTGGAGTCGGTCAGCACTCCATACGGTCTTGCCTGGCGACGCCTGGACCTCGTCATCGGGCGGAATGCCCGACCTGGACTCCCTGCTCTCACCGGCGGGCTGGCCCTACGCAAGCGCCGAGCCGGTTGCGGCGGGGGATCCGGGTCGCTTCCACGCCCTCTTCGGTCGCGACTCGACGATCGTCTCGCTGCAGCTGTTGCCGGTGCGGCCCGAGATCGCACGCGCGACGCTGCGGGCGCTCGCCGCGCTGCAGGGCGCGGTCGATGACCCCGAGACCGACGAGGAACCGGGGAAGATCGTCCACGAGTGGTGGCCAAGGGCGCCCGAGCGCCTGCGGCGGGCGGGTTGGCCGCTGCGGGACGGGGAGCTCCGCTACTACGGGTCCGCCGATTCGACCTCCTGGTTCCTCGTCTTGCTTGCCGCGCTCGGCGACAGCTCTCTTGCCGTTGAGCTGGAGGCCGCGTGGCGGGCGGGCGGTGGTTGGCTAGAGCGTGCGCTGGATCGCGGTGGGGGACTGGTCCGCCACGGCCCACGCCTGGCGCCGGGAGGCCTAACGCAACAGGGCTGGCGCGACGCCGAGGACCCCGCCGATCCCGCCTTCCACGGCGCCGGCATCCTCAGCGCCGGGGGCGAGGCTCCGGTTTCGCCGCTCGCCGACGCCGACACCCAGGCCGTCACCGTGGTCGCCCTGCGGGCGCTGGCCGCTCTCTCGGGCGAGGAGCGCTGGTCCGAGGAGGCGAAGCGGCTCACCCTGGCGATCGAGGAGGCGTTCGACCCCGAGATCCTGGCGGTCGCGGGCCACGGCGAGAAGGTGACGGGAGCGGGCTCGCAGCTCGGCTGGCTGCTCTGGGCGGACGCCCTGCCCGAGCCCGCCTGTGAGCGTACGGCTGATCGCCTCACCCGCCCCGACGTGCTCACCCCGTGGGGCCTGCGCACGCTCTCCTCGAAGCACCCGCTGTACGCGCCCGACGCCTACCATCGCGGCGCGGTCTGGCCGTTCGACTCATGGCTCGGCTGGGGTGGATTGCGAGCGGTGGGCCGCCACGACGCGGCGGAGCAGCTTCGCCGCGGAGTTCTCGAAGCGATCGAGACGATCGGCCAAGCCCCCGAGCTCTTCGCCGTCGGCCCCACCGGCCCCGAGCCAATCCCGATCGCCAACAGAGTCCAGGCCTGGACCGTCGGCGCCCGCTGGGCCCTCGAACACGAGTGGGACGGACGAGCGTCGGCGCCCTGAGCCTTCAGCTCGCCGCCGGGCGGCTAGTCCGTCAGTGGGCCGAGGCTGTCGCGCCAGCTCGGGTGGCCCGGCTCCCAGCCCAGCTCACGCTTGGCCTTCTCGTTCGAGGAGCCCCTGACCCGAGTCATCATCGAGACGCCGACCTCGCCGCTCGCCAGCCTGCCCAGCCAGGTCGGGACCCGGTGGGGCGGCTTGGCGCCGCTGCGCTCCGCCAGTACCGGCAGCCACTCGCGGACTGGCGCCGGCTCGTCGTCGACGATGTTGTAGACGCCGGGAGCGCCGCGCTCGAGCGCGGCGACGGTCGCCGCGGCGGCGTCGTCGACGTGGATGAAGGACCAGATGCCGCCGCCGTCGCCGACGAGCGGCAGCCGGCGCTTGCGGACCATCTCAACGTACTCGTCCGAGAGCGAGGTGCCGGGTCCGTAGAGGTTGCCGTAGCGCAGGGCGAGGCCGCCCACTTCAACCACGCGCCGCTCCAAGTAGCGGATCGCGCCCAGGGTCTCGCGCATTTCCCGAGGCGGATCGGAGTCGAGCGGATCCTCCTCCGTCTTCACCGGCCCGCCACTGCGCGGGTTCGTCCAGTTGGTGTAGCTCTGGGCGACAAAGCGGTCGATGCCGATCGCCTCGCCGGCACGCAGCAGGTTGTCGGTTCCCCTGGTGCGCAGCTCGTTGGTGACCGCGAACCAGCGGTCGAAATGACGCAGGTCGCTCTTGCCGCTCAGCGCCGTCATCTCGTGGACGATCGCGTCGGGCTGTGCCCTCGCCACCGCCTCCTGGACGCTTGCCTCGTCGAGCCCGTCCATCGGCGCCGCCCGCGCCCCGCTCGCCTCGATCCCGGCGAGCCCGCGCGGCGAACGCGCCGTCGCCACCACCTCGTGACCCGCGTCCAGCAACTGGGGCAGCAGCCGCGCACCCACGGCGCCACCGGCGCCGGCAACGAAGACCTTCATCAGAACGATCATGACAGCTGGCTGGCACCGTCCGGCGCGTCCGCAGCTGGCTGAAGACTCCCGCTCCCGATGGTGAGAGATCGTTCCTACTACCTGGTCGCGGGGGTACCGCTCGACCTGGAGCTCGAACGCCTGCGTGCCCTGCCGGTCTTCGCCGACGGCCCACTCGCGACGCGGAGGCCCGCGTTCAAGGTGCGGCGATCCCGCAGGCGCCCAAACCGCCTCGGCTTCGCCGTCCCCACCGAGTTCCGCCTCTCGATCACCGCCTACCCCGGAATCCGCCCCGGCGACATCCAAGAGACGCTCCTCCACGAGCTGGTCCACCTCCACGTAGGCCGCTCCGCCGACCCTCACGCCTGGCACGGCCAAACCTTCAAGCAAGCTCTTGCAACCGCGATGTGGCAGGCTTATGGAGTAGCCATCCGCCCGCCGTCGAGTACCCGCCACGGCATCTACGCCGAGGCGATCGAGCAGGCAAAGGCTCAAGTCGCCTAAGAGCCCGCCCGCGCCCGCCGCTACCTGCCGGTGCGCTCGCGGTGCGTGCAGCCCGGCCAGCAGCAGGGGCGTCGCTGGCCTTCTTCCAGCTCCTCCCGAGTGCGGCGAATGCGCCGCATCCGGGTTTTCTCCTGCTTGGCATTCTCGACCCAGCAGATGAACTCGTTCCGGGCCAACGGGGTGATGTCCTTCCACGCATCGAGGACCGTGGCGTTGGCAACCAGCACCTCGCGCAGATCCGCGGGCAGCTCGTGCACCACGCCCCCAGGAACTTGCCCGCTGCTCATAGAGCGATGGTATTCCGTCGACCGCGCGGCTCGCGTTATACCAAGACGTGCAGGCTGCTGCCGATGGAGCTAGGCGGATTCGAACCGCCGACCTCCTGGGTGCGATCCAGGCGCTCTGCCAGCTGAGCTATAGCCCCGTGGCGCAGGTCGCGGGTGGTCCCGGCGGCCTCGCAAGGGCAAGGATACCCGCATGGGCCTGGGGTCCTGCAACTGGCGGCGGATGGGTCGGGCGGCTCTCGGCCGGCCCGAGCGTTCAGATGTCGCCTCGATCTCGCTCGCGTCGTCTGCTAGGCGCAGCCCGCCAAGCGCGCCGCCTCCTCGCCGCCCAGGAACGGACGCAGCGTCTGCTCGACCAGGGCCGGCAGGAGCGCGGGCAGCTGCTCGGCTTCGTCGCCGTTCAGCCTGCGCACCACCAGCCGCGAGATGCCGCCGGCGATCGCCTGCTCGCCCGCCTCAGAGAGCTCCTCATCGCCCTCGGGCTGCGGCGCTCCGGCGATCAGCCCCCCCACCAGTTCGCGCATCGCCTGGTGGTGGCGGTCGGCGATCTCGTCGCCGGCGCTGGCGGGGGCAACGAGGAAGAAGCGCGCCATGTCGGGGTGTGCGGACAGCGTCTCCAGCAGGGCTCCGACGCCGGCGCGAACACGTTCCGGCCACTCGTCCTGCCTCGCCATCGCCTCGTCCATCTTTCCCCTCAGGTAGTCGAAGATCGCCTCGTAGGCCGCCTCGAAGCAGTCCTCTTTGTTGTCGAAGTGCTCGTAGAAGGTGCGCCGCGAGAGCTGGGCCGCCGCCGTGATGTGGGCGATCGTCGTGCCGCCGAAGCCGTGCTCGGCGACCGCCTCGACGATGCCGCTGACCAGCCGCTGGCGCTGATTCTCGACGACCAGCTCGCGCGGCAGGCCATGGCGGCCGCGAGGAAGACGCGAGAGCGGCTGCTCGGGCACCTCTCCCTTGGGCTCGCGTTTCCCCACGCCGGCACGATATCCCGCTGCGGCGACAGCCGAGGCCGGGCGCGGCGGCGGAATCTCCAGCTCCCGCGCCGCCGCCTCCTCGCCCAGGTAGGGCCTGACTGCGGTGGCCATCAGGCTGGGCACGTACTCGATCGGCTCGATCGAGTCGCCCTGGGCCCGTCTGGTGATCATCTCGGCGATCGCGCCGATCACCCCCTCGGCAGTGAAGGCTGGCACCGCGTCGGGGTCCTCGGCGTGTGCTCGGCCCGCGTCGATCATCTCGGCGAAGCTCTGGAATGCGGTTTCGCGCCGGGCTTGTGCCAGCTCGCCCGCCCACAGCAGCCCGATCGCCCCGAAGCGCCACTCCCGCGGGTGCGCGCTCATCCAGTCCGCCACCGCGTAGGCGGCGGCCCGCAAGTTGTCCGGCCAGCTCGGCTCGCCCTCATACGCCGCGAAGACCTGGCGGTAGAAGCCCGTCATGAAGCGGTCGAAGACGGCAATCGAGCACTCCTCCTTGGAGGAGAAGAGGCGGTCGAACTGCTCGCGGGTTGCCTCGGCGCGCCCGACCACCTCATCCACCCGCGTCTCCTCATAGCCATGCTCGGAGGCGATCTCCAGCATCGCCTCGAGGATGCGTTCTCGCGTCTCGCCGCAGCCGGCGCTTGCCGCCCCCTCGACCCGGCTCAACGAACCGCTCCCTCGGGCCGGAGGAATGCGGGTCCCGCTGGATGGACTACGCGGCCGGGGCCGCCGCCGCGATCCGCCGCGCCTCGGCCTCGCCGAGGTAGGGGCCGAGGGCGATCTGGGTCAGCTCGCCGAGCATCCCCTCGACCTTCTCCGCCTCGCCTTTGACCAGCCGCTGGTGCAGGATCCAGACGATGCCGCCGATGATCGTCTCCTCCAGCGTGTCGGACAGCTGCGCCGCCTTGCCGCCGAAGGCGCGCCCCTCGCGCAGCTTCGCGACGGCGCCTTCGGTCGCCGCCTCGTAGCGGGCGAAGGCGGCTGGCCCGGCCGCCTGCACCTCGACCAGCGCGACGCGGGCGCGGGCGCGGTCGGCGACGATCAGCTCGACCAGCGTCGCCAGCCCGGCGTGGATCTGCTCCGGCCAGGGCAGGTCGGCCGGGACTGCGGCCACGAGCGCCTCCCGCGTCTCGGCGGCGATCCGCTCGAAGGCGGCCACGAAGCAGTCCTCTTTGTCGGCGAAGAGCTCGTAGAAGGCGGTGTACCCGACCCGCGCCGCCTTGACGATGTGATCGACCGACGTCCCGCGGTAGCCGCGCTTCGCCACCAGCTCGATCGTCGCCGCCAGCAGCCGCTCGCGCTGGTGCGCCGCGACCACGTTCGCGGGCAGCCCATGGCGCCCCTTCGGCACTGTCAGCAGATCCTCCGGCAACCCCGCCATCGGACGAGGATATCCGACCGCTGGGCGCCTTACCGCCTCGCTCGACGCGCTGTCGTCGGCGGCGCGTCTGCTCTCTGTCTCGGGGGTCATTTGGAATAGGAATTGGTTTTTCTATATAGGGATATAGTTTCGCACAACCGCGCCCCCTCTCCGGAGGCGTCCAAGCGATGGGGGAGGGGGTGCGCCGCACATGCGAAAGACGGGGCCTGCGCCAAGCCAAGCTGAAGTCGCCACCGAGCGGGAGCGCCTGATGGAGGCGATGCTCCTCCTCGCCGGCGAGGGCGGATACCGCCATGCCACGCTGGCACGCGTCTGCGCCCGCGCGGGCATCGGCTCGCGCGCCTTCTACGCCCACTTCGCCGGCAAAAGCGAGTGCTTCGCCGCCGCCCATGCGGCCGAGGTCGAGCCGCTCGCCGAGACCCTGCTCGACGTCGTCGCCGCACAGCCCGACAGTCGCGCTGCCCTGCGCGCCGTCCTCGCAGAGCTGTTCGGCTTCATCGCCGCGCGCCCGCTCATCGCCCGCGCCGTCCTTCGCGAGGTTTACGTCGCCGGCGGGGTCGCGCTGGTCAAGCACGAGGAAGTCTTGGAGCGCCTCTCCGGCGCCCTGGCGGGCGCCTGCCGCGAGACCATCGGGTCTCGCCACTCTCCACCTCCTATATCTGCGTCCTTCATGGTAGGTGCTATCGAGGAATCCGTCAGGGCGCGCCTCTCTGCGGCCGAATCCGAGCCCGACCCGCGCACCTTGATGCCGGAGCTGGTGCGCGTGCTGGCGGGCCCCTTCAGTGCGGCATAGACATTTGCCCTCTATCAAGAAACTTAAGTTTGACATCTAGGAGGGAGCTGGTTTATATTTGCGTCAGCCGCCAGGGAGGCGGGAGTTTGGCCCCGCGTGTCTGACCGGTTGGGTTCCGGGCAGAGAGCAGAGGGGTCTCGATTCGATCGAGGAGGAGTAGGTGCCAAGCAAGGCCTTTCGCAGGGCTTCCGCGCCCGGCGCAACCGCCTTCCTCCACGCCATCGCAAAACCGGTCGCCGTCTCCTGTCCCTGGCTGGCGGTGTCCAGCGGTCCGGGTGCACCGGACCCGCAACCAGAGCGGCCCGCGGGAGGCCCCAAGGACTCCGAGGCTTTTCCCACCCCCGGGGCTAGTGCCTCCCGCGGCCGCTCCTCCTTTTCCTCGACCACGCTGATCTCGAGCCGGCGCTCCGGCCTCGCTCTTCCCGCCGAGGAACCGCACGCCCCGCCGCGCCGACCCTCCGCGGGGCGGGCCTCGCTGGTTGTTGCCCTGGCCCTGGCAGGCCTACTCGCCTTCACCGCCACCCCTGCCCTCGCCGCCGAAGCCCACGTCTTCTTGAGCTCTTTTGGCAGCGGCGAACTGTCGCTCGCCGAACAGAGCGGCATCGCCGTCAACCAGACGAGCCATGACGTATACGTCGCCGATACCGGCAACGGCCGCATCGCCGAGTTCGAAGCGAATGGGACCTTCGTCCGCGGCTTCGGCTCGCTGACGTCGCCGACCTTCATCGCAATCGACAACTCCGGCGGCGGCTCTGCGGGCGATGTCTACGTGGTCGATTCCGCCGGCAACTCGATCTTCAAGTTTGCAGCCGACGGCACCTCGGTCCTCGCCTGGGGAACTCTCGGCCAGCTGACGGGCTTCGGCCCGATCGCCGGGATCGCGGTCAACCCAAGCGGCGACCTCTTCGCGCTCGAAGAAAACACCACGGTCCATGAGCTGAACTCAGGCGGAAGCGAGGTCTCGAGCTTCGAAGCCCCGCGCGGCACCTCCCCCTTCGGCCTCGCCGCGGACTCCGAAGGCAACCTCTACAAGATCGACCTCACCCCCAATGTGACGAAGTTTGGTCCAGCCGGGGAAAGCCTCTCGAGCACCCTCGACGCTCGCGAAGATGCCCGGGGACTGACCGTCGATCCGTCGAATAACGACCTCTACGTCGTCCAGGACAACGCGGGTCTTCCCTTCGTCAGCCGCTTTGCCAACGGCTGCGGGGAAGAATGCACCCCGGTCGAGGAATTCGGCGGGGGAGCTCTCACCAACGCCCAGAGCGTCGCCGTCGACGGGACCTCCCACACGGCTTTCGTCGCCGATTCCGCCAGCGGATCCATCGATGTCTTCGAAGCGGTCCCGCTGGCCGACGTCAGCGCCGAAGCAGCGAGCGAAGTCACCCGCACGACCGCGACCCTGAATGGAAACCTCGACCCTGCCGGCGGCGGAGAAATAACCGCCTGCAGCTTTCAGTACGTCGATCAGGCCGAATTCGAAGCCGGTCGGTTCTCCGCCCCGCAGTCGGTTCCCTGTGCGCAGTCGACTCCGATTACAAGCCCGGCGGCGGTAACGGCGGAAATCGCCGGCCTCAGCCAGGAAACCGTCTATCACTTCCGGCTCCTCGCCACCGACGCGAACGGCACCGCGATCAGCTCCCAGCAGACCTTCGGCACGGTCCCCGCAGTGATCGTCACCATCTCCGCCGCGAGCCCCCTCAGCGGCACGACGGCGACCCTCAACGGCCATGTCGACGCAGCGGGTGGCGGCGACATCACCGACTGCCATTTCGAATACGCCGACGAAGCCTCCTTCGCCGCAAACGGATTTGCCGCTGCGGCGAGCGTCCCCTGTGTCCCGGGCGCGCCGATCACCAGCCCGACCGACGTCTCGGCCGAACTAGCCGGCCTGACTGGCAGCTCGACCTACCACGTCCGCTTGGTCGCCACCGACACCCAGGGAACCACCAGGAGCGAAGACCTGCCTTTCACGACCCTTCCCACGCCGACGATCGCTGCCCTCGCCGCCACCAACCTGACCGGCTCGGAAGCCGACCTTACCGCCCAGATCAATCCCAACGGCGCCCCAACGTCCTACCGCTTCGAATACGGGACGACGACCTCCTACGGCAGCTCGATCCCGGTGCCCGACGCCACCATCGGTGCGGGGAGCAGCGGTGTCGCCGTCGTCCAGCACCTCGCCGACCTCAGCGCCAACACGACCTACCACTTCCGTTTGACCGCAATCGGCGCCAACGGCACCGTGGTCGGTGGAGACCACACCTTCGTCTATGAAACCGCCGGGCCGGCACTTCCCGACAGCCGGGCCTACGAGATGGTGACGCCGACCCAGAAGAACGGCGCCGTCATCGGCTACCTCACCGGCGCCGTGAGCTGGCCCGATCTCTCCGAGAGCGGGTCCCGCGTCGTCGGCGCCAGCATCCAGTGCTTCGCCAACTCGCCCACCTGCACCGCCAGCCGCAACGCCGAGGGGCAGCCCTACTCCTTCGAACGGACGCCGTCCGGCTGGGACACCAGCCCCCTGGCCCTGCCGCCAAGTCAGTTCGGCGCCAACTCGCTCTGGCGGGTCAGCGCTGAGGCAGGCTCCGCTCTCTTCTACAACCCCAGCCCTCCCGGCGGTCAGGACGATTGGGTGCTCAGCAGGTCCGACGGCGCCCTCGCCGACCTCGGACCGGTGCTGCCGCCCGCGACCGGACCCGCCGAACCCTTCGCCGAGAACCTCGGCGAGGCCATGGTCGGCCCCGCGGATGGGTCGAAGCTGATCTGGAACGTCGCAAGCCAGTCACAGTGGCCTTTCGACCCGACCACCGGGGGCACCGACGTCTACGAGTACGCCGGCACCGGTAACTCCCAGCCCCTTCTCGTCGGAGTCAGCGGCGGCGCGGGTTCGACCGACCTGATCAGCTCCTGCGGCACCGAAGCGGGCATCTTTGGCGGTGTCTCTGTTCGACCGGGCCAGGTCTCCGCAGATGGCAGCATCGTCTTTTTCATGGCCGAAGCGTGTGCATCTGGATCCGGGGCCAACTCCGGTGTCCCCGTTCCCGCCAACGCGCTCTATGCGCGGATCGACAACACCACGAGCTCGGCCCACACGGTGGCGATCTCGCAGCGCTCGCCCGGCGACTGCACGAGCGGGCCCTGCACGAGCTCTCCGCCCGCCGCCGCCAACTTCGAAGGCGCCGCCGCCGACGGACGCATCGCCTACTTCACCTCGACCCAGCAGCTCACCGACGACGCCGGCGAGGACAGCACCCCCGGCGACAGCGCCGCCGCCAACGGTTGCTCCGCCACCACCGGACCCAATGGTTGCAACCTCTATCTCTACGATTTCTCCGCCCCGAGCGGCCATCAGCTGATCGACGCATCGGCCGGCAGCGCCGGGCTCGGACCACGCGTCCAGGGTGTGATGGCGATCTCCGCCGACGGCACCCACGCCTATTTCGTCGCCAGGGGAGTCCTCACGACGGCGCCCAACTCCGGCGGCGACGCGGCCACCGACGGCGCCGAGAACCTCTACCTCTACGAGCGCGACGCCGCCCACCCCGACGGCCGCACCGTCTTCATCGCCAGCCTGTCAGAAGCCGACAACGCGCCCTCCTCCTTCCCCTTCGCGGCCGGCCTCTGGACGAATGGTCCGACTACCGCGAACGTGACGCCGGACGGCGATGTCCTCGTCTTCCCGAGTTCCTCCACCCTCACCGCCGATGCCCCCAGCGGCGCCGGCGCCACCCAGCTCTTCCGCTATGACGCCGGCAGCGGTGAGCTGATCCGGATCTCGGTCGGCAACGGCGGCTTCAACGACAACGGCAACGCCTCGACCGCCGGCGCCAGCTTCGTCCAGGCCAACCTCTTCGCCAACCGCCTCGGGCCCGCCCGCAACGACCCGACGATGTCCCACGACGGATCGCGGATCTTCTTCACCAGTCCCGCCGGGCTTACCCCGGGCGCGCTGGACGATGTGCCGGTCGGCTCGCAGGGCTCCCTGGCGATGAACGTCTACGA
Organism: uncultured Solirubrobacterales bacterium; assembly: GCA_963778715.1. GTDB lineage: Bacteria > Actinomycetota > Thermoleophilia > Solirubrobacterales > 70-9 > VRUE01. The sequence continues at coordinate 37,873 of CAVZVK010000010.1, read as the reverse complement.
GTGGGAGCAGGGCGGCAGGGGAACTTGTCCAGCCACCCGCAGCAAGGGCTGCGTCTTGCTGATCTCCGACGGGCAGGACGCGACCGCCACCAGCGGCGACAGCTCGGTCCGGCTGCTCGGCGCCGACGCGAGCGGCGACAACGTCTTCTTCCGCACCGCCGATCAGCTCGTTCCCCAGGACCCCGACACGATCGCCGACTACTACGACGCCCGCGTCGGCGGCGGCATCCCCTACACGCCGCCGCCGCAACCTTGCGCCGGTGACAACTGCAAGTCGCCGCCGACCACTTCGCCTACCCAGCCATCACCCGGGACGGCGACCTTCTCCGGGCTTGGCAACCAGCTCAAGAAGCACCACCACCACAAGCGCGATCACCGTAAGCATCGGCACCGCAACCACAAGAGGCAGCATCGGGCTCCCAGCGGTCGCGGAGGTCAGAAATGAGCCCGCTCGGATTCCGCGTCGACCGACGCTTGGCGAAGGTTCTGCCGGCAGTCCTCACCATCATCCTCATCCTCGCCGCCTCCGCCGGATCGGCGAGCGCGGCAACGCCGGCGCCGGGCTGGAATCTCGACAACCTCGCCGCCCCGACCAACTTCTCGACTGACCAGAACGGCGAATGCCTCGCCACCCTCGGCGACGAAGTGCCGAGGTGCGACAGCTATCAGCTCACCGCGATCAACGTCGGATCGGTGGCGACCGATGGAACTCCCATCAGGCTGAGCGAGTCCGTGCCCCCCGGTCTGACCGTCCAGAAGCTGGTCCTCAACTGGAAGGGCGCCGTCGCCAAGAGGGAAGGCCTCGAATCGCTCAACTTCGCCGAAGCGTTTTGCCCCAGCGCGACCGTCGAATGCGAAGTTCCGTTCACGTTGGAACCGGAAGAATTGCTCGAGCTGCACGTCTACCTGACGGTCGACGAACCGAGTGCAAGCGGTCCGATTGCGGCGCACGGCGCCGTCGAAGCCGGCGGCGCTCCCTCGGCCTCGGCGATCGCGAGCAACCAGCTCAGCTCGGGCCCGGCTCCGTTTGGCCCCGTCGCCTTCAGCTCCTACGCCGTCGGAGTCGACGGCAAACCGAGCACCCAGGCGGGGGGCCATCCCTATGCACTGACGACGCGGATCAACCTGGCGAGCGCCGTTCGCCACAACGGCCCCGAGGGACTGATTAACGTCTCCAGCGTCGAGGATGTCAAGGACGTCGTCGTCGACCTCCCGCTGGGGCTCGTCGGCAGCGACCTCGCCGCTCCGCGCTGCACCTTCGCCGACCTGGCATCGAAATCCTTCGGCGGGGGCGGTTGCGCTGCTGACACCGTGGTCGGCCACATCCGCACCGAGCCAACCGGCCTCGTCACCTCCGCCGACAGCCCGATCTTCAACATGGTTCCCGAGGGCGGGGTCGCCGCCGAGTTCGGCTTCGTTGACCTCGGCGGAGCCTCTCACGTCCTCTACGCACGCGTCGTGCCGAGCCCCGAAGGCTACGTGCTGCAGGTCCGCTCGCTCGCCCCCCAGATCACCGCCACCGACTTCATCACCAGCTTCTTCGGCAACCCCGCGGCGAGGAACGGCACCGGCAACACCCCGCTCGCGATGTTCACCAATCCAGCGGCCTGTAACGGCAGGCCGCTGACGACCACCGTTCATATCGACAGCTGGAACCATCCGGGGCCCTTCCGCGCCGATGGCACGCCCGAGCTCAGCGACCCGAACTGGGTCTCGATGAGCAGCGGAGCCCCCCCGGTCACTGGCTGCAACCAGCTCCAATTTCACCCCCATCTCTCGGTGCAGCCGGACTCGACCTCCGCCGACAGCCCCTCGGGCCTGGACGTCGAGCTCACCGTGCCCCAAAGCGAGAATCCGAACACGCTCGGCACGCCGCCATTGAAGCGAGCCGTCGTCACTCTGCCGCCCGGCCTGGTCGTCAACCCCTCGGCAGCCGACGGCCTGCAGGCGTGCTCGCCGGCGCAGATCGATCTCGGCTCCGCCGCGCCGCCGAGCTGCCCCGACGCCTCCAAGGTCGGGACCGTGCAGCTGGAATCGCCGCTTCTCCCGGGGGTGCTGGCGGGATCGATCTACCTCGCCAGTCAGTTCGACAACCCGTTCCATTCGCTCCTCGCCGGATACATCGTCGTCGACGATCCGACCACCGGCGTCGTCATCAAGATTCCCGGCAATCTCACCCCCGAACCGGCGACTGGACAGATCAGCGGGGTCTTCGACGACAACCCCCAGTTCCCGTTCAGCGATCTGAAGCTTCATTTCTTCGGCGGCGCGAGGGGCGAGCTGACGACGCCCTCGACCTGCGGCAGCTTCCAGACCACCAGCGAGCTGACGCCGTGGTCGGCTCCGGATTCGGGACCGGCCGCGACGCCGTCGGACACCTTCACGACGGCCACGGGTCCGGGCGGGGGGTCCTGCCCGTCGGCATCCGCCTTCGCACCCTCGCTCACGGCCGGCACCGCCACCCCGATCGCCGGCCTCTATTCGCCGTTCGTTTTCAAGGTGGAGCGGGAAAACGGGAGCCAGCGAATCTCAGCCATCGACGCGACCCTGCCCGAGGGTCTCCTCGGCCGCCTCGCGGGCATCCCCTACTGCTCCGATGCCCAGATCGCCGCCGCGGACGCGCGCAGCAACCCAGGCGAAGGCGCGCTGGAGCGAGCGCGGCCCTCCTGCCCGGCCGCCTCAGCAAGTCGGCACCGTCACCGTCGGCGCCGGCGCCGGGCCCACCCCCTTCTACGTCCAGGGCCACGCCTACCTCGCCGGCCCCTACAAGGGCGCCCCGCTCTGCGCTCGCGATCGTCACCCCGGCGGTCGCCGGCCCCTTCGACCTCGGCACCGTCGTCGTCCGGACCGCCCTCCACGTCGACCCGAAACCACGCCCAGATCCACGCCGTCAGATCCGATCCCCTGCCACGATCCTCGCACGGGATCCCGCTCGACATCCGCTCGATCGCGGTCGACATCGACCGCCCCAACTTCACCCTCAACCCGACCAGCTGCGAACCGATGGCGATCGCCGGCGCCGCGACCTCGACCCTCGGCAGCGTCGCGCCGCTCTCCGAGCCGCTTCCAGGTCGGCGGCTGCGGCGCGCTCGGCTTCAAGCCCAAGCTCAGCCTGCAGCCTCAAGGGCGCGACCAAGCGCGCGCGGCCACCCGGCCCTGACGCGCGACGCTCGACCTACCCGAAAGCGGGCGACGCCAACATCGCCAGCGCCTCGGTCACCCTGCCGCACTCCGAGTTCCTCGACCACGCCCACATCAGCACGATCTGCACCCGCGTGCAGTTCGCCGCCAACGCCAGTGCCCGCCGGGCTCGATCTACGGCCACGCCACGGCGACCACCCCGCTGCTCGACTAGCCGCTGCGAAGGCCCGGTCTACCTGCGCTCCTCCAACCACCAGCTGCCCGACCTGGTCGCCGCCCTGAACGGCCAGATCGACGTCGCCCTCGCCGGCACGATCGACTCCGTCAAGGCGGCGGCATCCGCAACACCTTCGAAGCGGTCCCCGACGCCCCGGTCACCAAGTTCACCCTCGAGCATGCAGGGCGGCAAGAAGGGCCTGCTGGAAAACTGCACCAACCTCTGCAAGTCGACCAACCGAGCCACCGCCAAGTTCACGGCGCAGAACGGCAAGACCTACGACACGACTCCCGTGGTCGCCAACGGCTGCGCCAGGAAGTCCAAGAAAGCCCCCAAGCACCGGAGCGCCCAGAAATGACCTGCGCAGCTAAGGCATCGTGCCTATTTAGCGGGACGCCCTCACCAGATCGTCGCCCCGCCGTGCGCGATGATCTCCGGGTCGCGGGTGACGATCGGGACTCCCTCTACCTCGGCCTGGCAGACGAGCAGGCGGTCGAAGGGGTCGCGCAGCGCCTTGCCGCCCACCTCCACGTAGGGCAGGGCGCGGTAGGCATCGGCGTGGGCGGGGGTAATCGGCAGCAGGGCAAAGCCCTCCCTCAGGAGCTCCTCGGCCCACTCGGCCGGGGCCTCGAGCTTGCCGAGGAAGCCTTGATCGAGACCTCGAACAGCGTGCCGGCGCTCAGCAGCGGTTCCTCGGCGCCGGCCAGCGCCTCGCGCGCCACGGCGGAGAGACGGCGGTCGTCGTCCAGCCACCACAGCGCCGCGTGGGTGTCGACCAGCAGCCGCACTCAGTCACGTCAGTCGCGAATGCCGAGCGCCCGCTCGACGTCGATGGGCAGCACGTCGAAGTCCTCGCCGATCTTGATCTGGCCGGCCAGGGTGCCGGGCTTGCGCCGCTCGGCGCCCGCGCGGGACAGCGCCACCAGCGCCACGACCGGCTCCTTGCCCCGGCGCAGCTCCACCCGCTCACCCCGCTCCGCCAGCGCCACGAGCTTGGAGAGGTTGGTCTTCGCTTCGCCGATCGAGAAGCTGTTGCTCATGAAGCCAGGATACCAGCGCTTGGCCAGGTTGGCCAAGGGCCGGTCGAATCGCGTGAGCCAAGTTCTTCTTGCCATACCGCTCTAAGCCTCCAGCCCGCCGATCTCTCCCCCCAAGACGTGGCGCGCCCCGGCTTCGATACCCCCGATTCGCCCCCCAGGTCTCAACTTGCGGCGCGCCTGGCAGGAGAGGGGGAAGGCACGACCTTCGCTCAAGCCGGACAGATCTTCATCGCACCCTCTCCTCGCACTTTCGCGCGCGGAGGAGAGGGGGAAGTCGCTTCGGTTACTTCCTCCACCACCACCCCAACCAAGGAGAACAGGTGAGAACCACCGAGCACACCGCGAAGACGCTGTCCGCCAAGACCGGTCGCTTCGCCGTGCCCTCCGCCTCGCTCCCCGCCAAAGGGAGTGGTGCGCCCGCAGCCAGGCTTCTCGCCGCCCTCGCTCTGACGGTCACCGCCCTCCTCGCCCTCGCAGCTCCCCGTTTCCGCCCTCGCCACCCCTCCCGCCTCCTTCGGCCGAAGGCCCAGGCGCCGGCCAGTCTCCAACAGCCGCGCGGCATCGCCGTCGAACAGGAAACCGGCGACATCTACGTCAACGACCCAACAACAACCGCATCGACAAGTTCGGCCCCGAAGGCGAATTCCTCCTCGCCTTCGGCTGGGGCGTCGCCGACGGCGCCGCCGAACTGCAGAGCTGCGGCCCCCAAGCTCTCGCCACCCTCACTTGCCGCAGGGCATCCGCGGCCCCGGCGCCGGCCAGCTCGGCATCGAACCCTCGCCATCGCCGTCGACAACTCCGGCACCACCTCCCAGGGCGACGTCTACGTCCTCGACCCGCGCAGCAACCACCGCATCGCAGCAGTTCGACCCAAGCGGCCACTTCGAATGGATGTTGGGCGGCGAAGTCGACCAGGTCCCAACCACGCCGACCTCTGCACGACCCCCGCCCAGTGCGGCCCCGCGGTGCGCACCGGCACCGGCCCCGGCGAATTCGAACGCCAGGGCCGCGGCGCGATCGCCGTCGGCCCCGACGGCACCCTCTACGCCGGCGACGACCGGACGCGATCCAGAGTTCAGCCCCGCCGGCGCCTTCGAAGGCCAGATCTCCCTCCCCGGCGTGATCGCCGAACTGATCGCCGTCGACTCCGCCGGCGACGTCTACGTCGCCGAGCTCGAACTCGATCGGCGTCCACAAGTACGACGCAAGCGGCGCCGAACTCGGAACTCCCCGCGCGAACCCTGCGACGCGGCGCCTTCGCACTCGCCGTCGGCCCCTCCGATCAGCTCTTCGTCAACGGCTTACCGGAAAGGGTCCCCACCGCATCGACCTCTTCGCCCCCTCCGGCGAACAGCTCTCCGCCTTCCCCAACCAAGTCCAAGTCTCCTCCGGCATCGCCTAGGGCGAGGCGATCCCGGCCTCTACCTCCTCGACGAACCACGGCCCAGGTCCGCTTCGTCACCGCCGCCGCCCCCCGGCCCCTTCTGCACCCCGGCTCCAGCGAATGCCAAAGAAATCGCCAAGCCCGGCCACCCTCTGCGCCGAGGTCAACCCCGAGGGCAAGGAAACCGACCGTCCACTTCTCAATATCACCGAGCACCTTCAAAGCCGACGGCGAAAGCTTCGGCGCCGGCAGCGAGGAAACGACCGAGCCGGCCTGATCGGCGAAGACTTCCAGTTCCACCCGGCTGCCAGGCATCCACCGGCCTCGACCCCGCACCGCCTACCACTTCCGCGTCCTCGCCGAACAACCCCGCCGCCGAATCAGCCCCGGCCCGGCGAACCCGACCTTCGAAACCCTGCCGCCGGTCTTCCGTCCTCGCCACCTGGGCCACCGAAGTCACCGCCACCAGCGCCACCCTCGACGCCGAAATCGATCCCCTCGGCCTGCCCAGCACCTACCACTTCGAATACGACACGCCCCCTACGCCGAAGCCGAAGGCCCCCACGGCACCGCCACTCCCGACCCCGGCCGCGCCGGTGCCGGCACCGCCGACGTTACCCGCAGCGCCCCGATCCAGGGCCTCCAACCCGCTACCACCTACCACTTCCGCGTCGTCGCCGAGAACTCGCTCGGCGCCGATCAACGGTCCCGACCGCTCCTTCACCACCCAGGGCGCCGCCGCCTCACTGCTTCCCGACGGCCGCCAGTGGGAACAGGTTTCGCCACCCAACAAGCACGGCTCGCCCCTGCTCCCGCTCACGAATACCGGATCATTGGAGCAAGCCGCATCCAACGGCAGCGCGTTTACCTATGCCTCGGACGGGCCGTTGGATACTGACCCGCCCCGGCAATCGCAGCATCCACAACACGCAGCTGCTCGGCCACCGTGGCCCGGCAGGCTGGAGCACGCAGAACATCACCACCCCCCACGAAGAAATCTCAGAAATCATCGTCGGGTCTCCCTCGGAGTATCTGTTCTTCTCCGAAGGGCTCTCGGCCGGCGTCGTCGATCCGGTTGGTGCCACCCCGCTCTCATCTCAGACCACCGAACCTACGCCATACCGCCGCGAGGCAAGCGGCGAATACACGCCGCTCGTCACCGCCGGCAATGTCCTCCCGGGAGTGAAATTCGGCGGCCGGAATTCTTCCCCGGCAATCACGTCTACCGCGATGGCGTCGAATTCGCGACTGCCAGCACGGACGCCCGCCACATCCTCCTCACCTCGCCGCAGCCTCTAGCTCCGGGATTCAAACCTGGCTTCGAACCAACAGTTCCACGTTTGCAAGCCTTTACGAGTGGACGTCCGGCGCCTTGACCCTGGTCAGCGTCCTCCCGAACGGGGAACCGACCGCCGAAGCCGGACTTCCCGCGCCCGACCCGGCCCACCCCCAGCGAAGAAGCGCAATCGCTGCTCGGCGATCGCATGGCATTCACTTCCGGCAAGTCAATCTCCTAGCGTTAACGGCTCCCTATCTCCGCGATCTCAGCCTCGATAAGACCCTGCGTCTGACGTGCCGGAGGCGAAGGTGCCGCCGGCGGAGGTGGTGAAGCGCAATTGAGTGGTGCGGACGCCGATCTGACAAAGATCTTCTTCCTCGACGACGCCCGCGGCTTCTTCACCGAGCTCGACCGCGCGGCCGGGCGAGATGGATCTCTACATGTGCGAAGTAGTCGTTTCCGGATCCGAGCTCTCCTGCAACCTCTCCGATCTCAGCGTTGACATCGTCGCCGGTGAATCGGCCGCCGTGCCTGCGGACTCTCCGGAGGACTATCTGCTATCGCTCCGACCGGCTCCGGTGTCTACTTTGCCGCAGGTGGTGTTCTCACCCACGCCCCGAACTATCACGGCGAACACGCTCAACCGGGCAAGTGCGACCGAGATGGCCAGATAAGCGGCGCACCCTGCAATCTCTACACCTATGACACCACCACCCACGCAGTCGCCCTTGTAGCGGTGCTGTCCGGCCTCGATGCGCCCGACTGGGGTGGCTCAGGTGGAAATCCCAACTATCCCAACCTGACTTCCCGCACTTCCCCCGATGGCCGCTACCTCGCCTTTATGTCGCAGCGCAGCCTCACCGGCTATGACAATCGCGACGCACAGACTGGCGAACCCGCCGAGGAGGTGTTCCTCTATGACTCGCAGACGCAATCGCTGCGCTGTGTCTCCTGCAACCCGACCGGGGCGCGGCCTCGCACTATCTTCGACGGCACAACTCTTCCTTTCCCGCTCGTCGACAATGCGCACAGTTGGCCCGGTCACCGGCTCGCCGCCGATCGATTCCTGGCTGGACCGCGTCGCAGTTCGAACAAGCGCGCTACCAGTCGCGCTACCTCTCAGACTCCGGCCGTCTCTTCTTCAACGCGGCCGATGCCCTGGTGCCCAGCGACACCAATGGCGCCACCGACGTCTATGAGTTCGAGTTTCCGCGCGGCCTTGGCCAGCCCGAATCAAACAGTTGCACCACCGCCTCGCCGACCTACAGCCCCACCTCCGGCGGCTGCGTCTGCCTGATCTCCTCCGGCACCTCGCCCGAAGGAATCCGCCTTCCTCGATGCCTCCGAATCCGGCTACGACGTCTTCTTCCTCACCGTCTCCCGGCTTGCCTCCACCGACGTCGACAGTGCCCTCGACGTCTACGACGCGCACGTCTGCACCAATGAATCTCCCTGCCCGGCGGCGCCGTCCTCGGCGCCGGCCTGCGAGGGCGATGCCTGCCAGCAGCCAGCCGCTCCGCCGCTCGATGCAACGCCAGGGTCGCTGACCTTCGACGGCGCTGGCAACCTCAAGCAATGCCCGAAAGGCAAGAAGCTAAAGGGCGGCAGGTGCGTCAAGAAGCACAAGGCCAAGAAGCATCACAAAAGCTCCAGCAAGCGAGCTACCGACAGCAACCGGAGGGCGGGCCGATGACCGTGCGTTTCCGATTGGGTTTTCTCTTGATCGTCTCCGCCTGCCTGCTCTCCGCCACCCCCGCTTCGGCGGCGCCGGCCCCCTGGTGGCACTTGACTCAGCGTGTGATCCCTACTCACCTGCAACCCGAAGGCGAAGGCACCCTGGTGCTCGAGGCAGACAACCTCGGCGACGCCCAGATGTCTGGTCCGGCGACGATCAGCATCGACCTTTCCCCCAACGTTAGCTTCGTCGAAGAAGGGGGCGTTCCGCAGGTCTCCTTCTTCGCCTACTCGAAGGCCGGCGGAAGCCGGACTTCGGCCCCGCCGGCACCCCCTTCTTCAACCACTGCGAAGTCACCGGCCAGCACGTCAGCTGCTCGACCCTGGGGATCTTCAAATTCGGCGAATTCGAATTCACCGAAGAATTCACCCCCCTGAACCCCTACGAATTCCTCGAAATGCAAATCAAGGTCAAAGCCGAACCTGGCGCGGGCTCGGCCGAAGCCGACGAATTCAGCGCCAGCGGCGGCGAAGCCGTGCCGGCGACCCTCGAACAGGCCGATCCCGGTCAACCCCGAATCAATCTCCTTCGGCATCGAGCATTTCTCCCTCTCGCCCGAACAAGAAGGCGGCAGGACCGCTACCCATGCTGGCTCTCATCCGTTCCAGCTGACCACGGACGTTACCTTCAATCGTGACACCGAAGATTTCAGTCCCCCGGCCGTCCCTCGCAACCTCCACTTCAAGCTACCCCCGGATTGCTCGGTAACGCCACCGTCGCTCCGACTTGCAGTGACGCCGACTTCGCGACGACGAGTGTCGTCAACCTTTGCCCCCGGACACGGCAATTGGCGCAACGATCGTCCACTTCTCGACGACGCCGGGGACGGAAAACAGAATCGGTCGTTCCAGTGTTCAACCTTGAGCCTGCCCCCGGCGAACCGGCCCGCTTCGGCTTTGCCGTTCTGCACTCGCCGGTCATTCTCAATACCTCCCTCCGCTCGGGGCCCGGTGAAGACTACGGGGTCACCGTGACGGTCCCGAACATCACCCAACTGACCAGCTTCATGTCAGCCACCACCGTCTTCTGGGGCGCCCCTGCCTCCGCGGCGAATGATCAGTCTCGTGGCTGGGGCTGCATCACCGGCCGCAACTTGGGCGCACGAAATTGAAGAAGAAGGGGGAGAACTTCCCTGCCTGCCCGCCAACAACCCCGAACCCCCGGCCTTTCTCACCCTCCCCACCGACTGCGCTGCCCCCTTCATCCCGACCGTGGATGGCACCTCCTGCCGACGCAGGCGGCGCCCGATGGCATTTCCTTCGCAGCCGTCCCCTCGCCCCTCAGCGACGCCGAAGGCAACCCGCTCTCGCTCACCGGCTGCAATCAGGCTCGCCTTCGACCCCCGACATCGCCGCCGAACCGACCTCCGACGCCGCCACCTCGCCCACCGGCCTCGACTTCGACCTCGACTTCGAAGACGAAGGCCTGCTCAACCCCAACCCGGGGCGTCGCCCACTCCGAGATGAAGAAGGCCGTCGTCACCCTGCCCGAAGGGCTTCACCATCAACCCCTCGGTCGCCGAAGGCCTCGAGGTCTGCACCGAGGCCGAGCTACGAACGGAGACCGCGAATCGCCCCCAGGCGCCGGCTGCCCCGAACGCATCCAAGATCGGCGACGTCGAAGTCGAAAGCCCGCTCCTCGAACCGAGAAGGTCAAGGGCTCCCTCTTCGTCGCCCAGCCCTGAGCGAGAACCCCTTCCACAACCTCCTCGCCCTCTACATCGTCGCCAAGAACCCCGAGCTCGGCATCATCGTCAAGCCAGGCCCTCAAGGTCAACCCCGACCCGGTCACCGGCCAGCTCACCACCGACCGTCGACGAACTTCCCCCAGCTGCCCTTCTCCCACTTCCGCCTCAACTTCCGCGAGGGCCAGCGCAGCCCGCTGATCACCCCGCCCGCCTGCGGCACCTACACCGTCCAGGCCGAGCTCTACCCCTGGTCGGACGCCGAGCCAGCCGCTGCACCGCGACACCTCCTTCCAGATCACCCACGGCCCCGACAGGCGGCCCCTGCCCGTCCGGCGGCCCGCCGCCCTTCCACCCGGACCTCGACGCCGGCACGCTCAACAACGCCGCCGGCCCCTACTCCCCCTTCTACACCGCGCTCACCCGCAAGCGACGCCGAACAGGAGATCACCCACTTCTCGATCAAGCTGCCCCCGGGCGTGATCGGCAAGCTCGCCGGCGTCCCCTCCTGCTCCGACGCCCAGATCGCCGCCGGCCAAGGCACGCGAACGCGAAGGCGGCGGCAGCCGAAGAGCTGACAGCCCTCCTGCCCCGCCGCTCCGAAGTCGGCCGCACCCTGGTCGGCGCCGGCGTCGGCCCCGTCCTCGCCTATGCCCCCGGCAAGCTCTACCTCGCCGGCCCCTACCACGGCTCCAACCGTCTCGATCGTCGCGATCACCGCCGCCAGGTCGGCCCCTTCGACCTCGGCACCGTCGTCGTCCGCTTCGCCTTGCGGATCAACCCCGAAACCGCCGAAGTCTTCGTCGACTGCCAGGGCTCGGACCCGATCCCCCACATCGTCGACGGCATCCCCGTCCACCTGCGCGACATCCGCGCCTACGTCGACCGGCCCGAATTTCACCCTCAACCCGACCAGCTGCGAAGAACTCGACCGCGTCAGCACCGTCCTCGGCTCCGGCCTCGACTTCGCCTCCGAAGCCGACGACCAGCCCGGTCACGGTCTACCAGCCCCTTCCAGGCCGCCGACTGCGCCAGCCTGCGGCTTCAAGCCCAAGCTCACGCTCTCAGCCTCAAGGGCGGCGACGAAGCGCGGCGCCACTCCCGCCTTCAAGGCCGTCCTCACCTACCCCAAAGGCTCCTACGCCAACATCGCCAACTCGGTGGTCACCCTGCCGCACTCCGAGTTCCTCGAAAACGCCCACATCGGCACGGTCTGCACCAGGGTCCAGTTCAAGGAAGGCACGGTCCCCGGGGAAAAGTGCCCGGCCGCCTCGGTCTACGGCCGCGCCAGGGCGATCACCCCGATCCTCGACGAACCTCTCGAAGGCCCGGTCTACCTCAGCTCCTCCGAACACAAGCTGCCCGACCTGGTCGCCGCCCTGCACAACGCCCAGGTCGACATCGCCCTCGTCGGCCGCATCGACTCGGTCAAGGGCGGCCAGATCCGCAACACCTTCGAAGCGGTCCCCGACGCCCCGGTCACCCGCTTCACCCTGGAAATGAAGGGCGGCAAGAAGGGCCTCTTGGTCAACTCGACCAACCTCTGCGCCGCCAAGCACCGCGCAATCTCCGAATTCACCGGCCAGAACGGCAAGCGCTACGACACCAAGCCGGTGCTCTCGGCGCAGTGCGGCGGCAAGGGCAAGAAGAAGGGCAAGCGCCGTCGCTAGGGCGGGGAGGAGGGCCACGGCAAGTGGGCTGGCCCTCCTTGCCCTCGCCGTTCCCATCGCCGCGGCGACCGTGATTCAGCAGGGCAACCTCCGCGTCACCGTCCTCACCCAGGTCGAGCCGCCGAAGCTGCCCCGCAATACGCCCGCCCCGATCGCCGTCTTCATCTCAGGCCACGTCGACACCGTCGACGGCTCCGTGCCGCCGCAGCTTCAGACGATGACGGTCAAGGTCAACCGCCACGGCCTCCTGCAGTCCAGGGGGCTGCCGGTCTGCCACCTGCCCGAGATCCAGCCCGGCACGACCGAAAGGGCGCTGGACAACTGCTCCGACGCCCTGGTCGGCTCCGGGCGCTTCTGGGCCTCGGTCGTCTTCCCCGACCAGCGCCCCTACCCGACCCGCGGCCGCTTGCTCGTCTTCAACGGCCGCCGTGCCGGCAAGCCGGTCCTCTTCGCCCACATCTTCACCACCGAGCCCTTCGCGACCTCCTTCGTCGTCAGCTTCGCGCTCAAGCACATCCACCAGGGGCCCTACGGCACCGAACTGAGCGCTTCGCTTCCTCAGGCGCTGGGCTCCTGGGGCTTCGTCGACCGCATCAAGCTCACCCTGCGCCGCAAATACCGTTACCGGAACAAGGAACTGAGCTACTTCAACGCCGCCTGCCCGGCCCCGGTGGGGACCAATACGGCCTCCTTCCCGCTGGCCACCGCGAGCTTCGCCTTCGCCGGCGGCGAACAGATCAGCGCCACTGTCCACAAGGCCTGCAGGGTGAAGGAATGACGCAGCTGTATTCGCCAGTTGCTCGACGCTTGGGGTGATAAACTACTGCCCTCTATAGAGAAACTCTCTTAGCGGCAACGAGCGTGAGCGCCGAATCTCCAAACCCGGGCACCGATCTGCCGCGACTGCCGCGCGGCCGCCACCGCCTCCCGTTCCAGTACGTCGCCGAGAACCAGCGTCGCCGGTTGCTCGCCGGCGCCGGCCGCGCGCTTGCCGCCCACGGTTACGCCGACCTCACCGTCAGGCACGTGCACGAGGAGGCGGGTGTTTCCCGCACGACCTTCTACGCCAACTTCGACGACAAGCACGACTGCATCCTCGCCGCGCACCGCGACGCCTTCGAGCGCCTCGTGGCGCTGATCCTCAGCGCCTGCGCGAGCGAGCGGGAGTGGTCGCAGAAGGTCGCGCGGGCGATCGCCGCCTCGCTCGCCTTCATGGCCGGTGAACCCGGCATCGCCGCGCTGCTCATCCTGAACGCGGTCGCGACCGACGGCGCGGTCGCGCGCCAGGTCATCGAGTCCAACGCGCAACTCGCCGTCCTACTGCGCGAGGGCAGACGCTGCACGCCGCTTGGCCCCTCGCTTCCCGACCTGATCGAGGACGCCCTGGTCGGCGGCATCGGCGGCATCGTCGGCGCCCGCGTCCTCAACGGAGCCACCGCAAGCCTGAGCGATTTACGCCCCGAACTCGTAGAACTGGTCCTCACGCCCTACGTCGGGGTCGAGGAAGCGAGGAGCGTCGCCACCGGCGCCTGAGAAGCAGCCCGGCGCTTGGGTGGGAGGATCGTCCCACGGCCCTCGCAAGCGCAAGGATAACCGCATAGGCTTTAGCTTCCCGCGATGGGACGTTGCTGATGGGCATTCTCGACGAGGCAATACGTGAGCACCTGGATCTGAAGCGCGCGCATGGCGCGGGCGATTCCGAGCTGAAGCAGCTCGAGGACGAGGCGTTCGGTCAGGCGGAGCGGCCTGGGGACGAGGGCGGCGCGCCCGATGCCGCCGCTGAGGCGCCGACGCAGTTCATGACGCAGCCCGATCTGCCCGAGGAGGGGTCGCGGCGCGAGTCGCCGACGATCGCCGATCTGCAGGAGGCGCCGCCCGCGCCCACGCCGGCCGAGGACCCGGCGGCTGCGGCGGAGGACGCCGCTGTCGAGGCGCCAGAGGACGAGATCGAGCCTGCCGGCCCAACCACCGAGGAGCGCCACGCGATCGCCGAGCAGCCGACCGAAATCCACGACATGGATGCCGAGCTCGGCGCGCCGCGGCCCGCCCAACCCGACCGACGAGGAGCTGGTCGAGGAGGAGATCGCCGAGCCCCGCCTCGCCCCGACCGACCCACTCGCCGACCTCGACGAGGACGACGACGCCGAGGTCACCATCCAGGGCCCCGCCGCCCCGATCGACGACGAGGAGGACGAGGACGACGCCTTCTGGAACGAGCAGCGCCTCTCCGACGAACTCGACCAGGCGCTCGAGGCGCCGGTCGAGCCAGAGCCGCCGCTTGCCGACGAGCCGGAGCTGGCCGACGAGCCCGAGCTCGAGGCCGACGAGGAGCTTGAACCTGACGAGGAGCCCGAGCCCGCGCCGCGAGCCGACGAGGACGTGCTGGAGGAGACCCCTGACTTCCTCGAGGAGGCTCCCGAGGACGACCAGCTCTGGTTCGAGCAGAAGCCGCCGAAGGACTTCGACTTCGACGACTGAGTCCGCCGGGACTGGTCCAGCAGTTCCGACCCGCCTAAACTTTCGAGTACGGGGCCATAGCTCAGCTGGCAGAGCGCGGCGTTTGCAACGCCGAGGTCGCCGGTTCGATCCCGGCTGGCTCCACTGATCAAGTCGGGCTGTCTGCATCGGCTCTTACTGTTGCTCGGTGCGAACGCTTGAGGAGATCACCTATGAGGCTGGTCGGTCTGCGTTGGCCGACCAAGAGTCGCTCGTCGCGGGAATACGACAGCGGACTGGCACGCTGCTCGCCGCGCACGCGCTTGTGGCGTCGTTCCTGGGTGCCACCGCGGTGCGGGCCCAAGGGCTGCACACGTGGGGCTGGGTCGCACTGGCAACGCTCGTTCTTGGACTGGTCGCCGCTGCGATCTTGCTCGCCCCCTGGAAGTTGAAGTTCGCAATCGATGCACCGGAGCTATACGACAAGCTCTACGAGCAAGCTGCGCGCGAAGCGCCGGCGGACACCCTCGGCTGGCTGGCGGAAGCGGGCTACGGATACCAGGCCCTGCGCGAGAAGAACGCGGCGAAGGTGCTGCGCATGTCGCGGCTGTCGGGCGCATTGGGTGTGCTCATGGTCGTACAGACGCTCGCGTGGCTGGCCGCCCTGGCGGTACACTAGGGCCATGGCACCTAAGCCTCTACCGCCGGACCAGATCAAAACGCCCTCGACATCGATTGGCATCGAGGAGGGCCGCGGCGGATCCTCGCCTCGTCCCGGTCCAGGCAAGTAGCGCCAGTTTCGCCCACTACCCGTCTGGCTCAGACCCCGGCAAATCCGTCGTCCCGGGCTCGGCGGGGGCGTAGCCGACTGCGTCGGCGGTCATCACGACCCGGCGGTCGAGCAGATTTCGGGTTGCTGCCAGAGCGTCCTGGCGCGCCCGTTCGGCGTCGATCCCGTAGCGCGCTCGCAGGGCGCTCGCCGCGTCGGCCAGGGTGCCGCCGTCGAGGGCGTCCATCACCACGCCTCCGGACTCGTTCAGCCGCAAATAACTGCCGTCACCGGCGAGCCGCACGAACCGGTGCTTCTCGCTGCCGCTCCAGCGCAGCGGCGCATGCCGGTACCGCCGCGCCGCCGCCAGCCCCCGCACCTTCTCGCGAGCCTCCCGCAGCTCCTCAGCCGGCTCGACCGACTTTGGCGGAGTCGGCGCGGGCACCGGCGCATCTCGGCCTCCAGACGGACGGCTACCGCCCGTCCCTGAGAGAGCAGTCGGACCCGCCTCGACGGAACCTCCCCGCTGTTGTTCCGGCGAGGCGGGTCCGACTGCTCCCCCGTTCGGGGAATTGCCAACCACATCCACCTCGTCATCGAGATACGCCACCAGATCCGACTTCGCCAAATCCCCCGGCCCCTTAAGCGAGTCGGCCCAGCGATTGATCCGCTCGTCGTCCCACCCCTGGCAGATCGCGGCCCAGCACGCCGCCACTCCCTCGCGCGCCGCGTTACCGAAGCTGAAGGGGCGCATCGAGTCGGGCCGCACGTCGCCGTTGGGCCGCACCAGGTAGCTGCCCGGTGCCACCCGGCCCTGCAGGGTGACGCTGCCCCCGGTGCCGGGCTGCAGGATGATCCGCATCGCGTTGCCGCGCCGCCGCCGGAACTCCTCGACGGCATCCTCGAGCCCCTTGCGCGAGATCCGCCACTCGCCCCCGCGCGCCGCTGCCCCGGTCACCACCACCGGCGTCACCCGCACCCAGGGCACGCCCAGCGCCCACATCTGTTCGAGGAACTCCGGCACGGCCCCCGCGTTCGCCGGCGTTACCACGTGCACCACGCAAACCCCCACGCCCGCGCCGAGCAGGCGGTCGATCCCCTCGATCGCGCGGCGCCAGCTTCCCGGCACCCCGCGCGAGCCGTCGTGCAGTCCCGCTCGCGCCCCGTCGAGCGAGACGTGTGCGGTGACCCCCGGCAGCGCACCCAGCCGGGCCGCCACCTCGTCGTCGACGAACCAGCCGTTGGTGTTGAGTGTGACGCCGACGCCCGCCTCGGCCAGGGTCTCGATCACCTCGAGCGTCAGCTCCCTGCGCAGGAACGGCTCGCCGCCGGTGACGACGGCCTCGACGATCCCCAGGTCGAGCGACTGGCGCACCACCTCGCGCCACTCCTCGTCGCTCAGCTCGGGCGTCCGCTGCAGGGTGTGGCGCGGCGAGTCCGTATAGCAGAAGCCGCAACGCAGGTTGCAAGCGTAGGTCAGCTCCAGCTTCGCTCCGATCGGCCGCTCTGGAGCCTCAGTGAGAGCACGTGGATGCCGGCGGCCGAGTCGCCACAGCAACCGGCTCCACGTGAAACTCTCCTGACTGCGCCTACGTAGCGATGCTGGGATTTCGCCTCCTACGGGATGATGATGCTGCCGGCGCCAGGCTCCGTGTTGATCGGAAAGCCGGCGGTGTCGATCTCCTCGACGCTGGGCGGCTCGTACGGCTCTGGTTGCTTCACGCTCGTGTCTCCCTCCTGGATGTGATCGAAGCTTGCCGACGAGTCTAACCTCGAACGCCCGTTGAGTCGAGAAACCTCTGCGCGGCTGCGGGTAGCGCCGCCAGGTCGTCGGCGAGCGAGACGCCGAAGGCCGGGACCGAGCCGAGCAGCGTGGCGAGCCGCTGGAACGCCGTGGCGATCGCCGGGCGCCCGCCGCTGTGGATTAGGTTGGGGGTGAGCAGCGCCAGCGCCCGCGCAGGCGGCAGCGACTTTGCCGAGAACTCCGCTCCGCGCTCCTCCAGCAGGACGACCGCGGCCACGGGGCAGGGACCAGGCTCGCCGGGGCCGGGATCGGGCAGCAGGTCGGTGCGGCTGGAGCCACTTCCGTCTCCGCCCCGCATGCGCACGCCACGTGCTCCCGGGTGGGCGATCGGCCCCGCAGCGCCCAGTTCGATCGCGATCCCGTCCTCGCCGAGCAGCCGGCAACCAGCCTCGCCCAGGGCCCGCGCCAGCGTCGACTTCCCGCGCAGGGTCGGCCCGCAGAAGACGACAGCGCGCCCATCGGCCTCGACCGCCGCCGCGTGAAGGACGAGATCGTCGCGCTTGGAGAGCAGCGTGCAGATCGCCGAGGAGGCGATGCGGTGCTCGAGCACCTGTGGGTCGCCGCCGCCCGAGTCGACGACGATCCGCCCCCGATCCGGCTGCAGCAGGAAGGACCCGGTGGGCGGCATCTGCAGTAGGCACTCGCCGCCGTCAAGCTCGTAGGAGGCGAACCAGCGGCGCCCGTCGCCGGTGACCAGCGACCCGGTCGGCTCCTGCTCGGGCGCGCCCAGCGGCTCCACCGCGAGCTCGACCGTGAGCTCACCCCGCGTCCCCGCCGTTGCGTTCAGCCGCCGCAGCGGCAACTCGCTCTTAACCTCGAATCCGTAGAGGCTGCGCATGCGGTCTTAGGCTATGGATCGTGGAGGGAACGCCGATCGACGCCGGGACGACGCTGCGCCGCACCGAGCGCGCCGTTCACGGCGAGCTGCCCGAGGAGACGGTCCTGCTCGACGTCGAGGCCGAGACCGCGGTTCGGCTCAACCCCACCGGTGCCTGGATCTGGGAGCAGCTCGAGCAGCCGCGCCAGGTCGCCGAACTGTCCAGCGGCCTGGCGGCGCGCTTCGAGATCGACGAGGAGCGGGCGCTGGGCGACGTGGTGGCGTTCGCCCGCGAGATGACGCGCCGCCAGCTGCTCGCGGCGAGCTAACCGGCTAGCGCGCGCTCGGGCAGGTTCTGGTCGGCGTGGTAGCTACAGCGCACCAGCGGGCCTGAGGCCACCGACTCGAAGCCGAGCTCGTACGCCGCCTTCTCCAGCGCCTCGAACTCCTCCGGGTGCCAGTAGCGGACCACCGGCAGGTGGTTCTCGGTCGGGCGCAGGTACTGGCCGACGGTCAGCACCTGGACGCGGTGCTCGCGCAGGATGCCGAAGGCCTCGACCATCTCCTCGAAGGACTCGCCGAGGCCGACCATCAGCCCCGACTTGGTGACGACGTCCTCGCCGCCCATCTCCTTCGCCATCCGCAGCACCCGCGCCGAGCGCAGGAACTGGGAGCCGCGCCGCGCCTTCGGGTAGAGCCGCGGCACCGTCTCGACGTTGTGGTTGAAGACGTCGGGGCGCTCGTGGATCACCTTCGCCAGCGGCATCTCCTGGCCGCGGAAGTCGGGGGTGAGGACCTCGACCTTGCAGTCGGGCGCCTGCATGCGGATCGAGCGGATCACGCCGACGAAGGCGCTCGCCCCGTAGTCGGGCAGGTCGTCGCGGTCGACCGAGGTGACGACGGCGTGGCGCAGGCCCATCCTCTTCACCTGGTTGGCGACGCGCAGCGGCTCCAGCGGGTCGTTCCAGGTCGGCACCCCGGTCTTCACGTTGCAGAAGCCGCAGCGGCGGGTGCAGACGTCGCCGAGGATCATGAAGGTCGCCGTGCCGCGCTCCCAGCACTCGCCGACGTTGGGGCAGTTGGCCTCCTCGCAGACGGTGTGGAGGTTGTCGGCGCCGATCGTCGCCTTCAGCCGCCGGTAGTTCGGCCCGCCCGGCGCCGGCACCTTCAGCCAGGGCGGCTTGCGGGCGCGGCGGAAGGGGACGGTGTCGGCGCTCTCCGCCGCGGTCCCGCCGGGCTTGGCGCGGGAGCGGGTGACGTGGACGCGCTCGGCCGGCGCCGTGCGCTCTGCGGTCGTCTCACTCATGCAACGCCGAGCCTAGCGTTGTCGAGACCCAGGTCCGCGGGATCGGACTTGGCGGGCGTGCGCTCGAAGACCTCGGCGAAGCGTGGCGGCGACGGTGGCGGCGAAGCCGTCCAGGTCCTGCTCGGCGCCCAGCTCGCGGCTCAGCGAGGTCACCCGGCAGCCCTCGATCCCGCAGGGCACGACCCACTCGAACGGCTGCAGGTCGTTGTTGACGTTGATCGCCAGGCCGTGGGTGGTGACGCCGCGGCTGACGTGGACCCCGATCGAGCCGATCTTGCGCGCCTCGCGCGGCCGGCGGCGGAGCCCGGTGGCTCGCCCTCGGCCCAGACGCCGGTCAGGCCCTCGATCGTCTCGCGCCGCGACGCCGTGCTCGGCGAGCGCAGCGATCGCCACCCGCTCCAGCCGCCGCACGTACTCGTGGACGTCGTCGCCGTAGGGCTTGAGGGAGACGATCGGGTAGGCGACCAGCTGGCCCGGGCCGTGGTAGGTGACGCGGCCGCCGCGGTCGGTGTCGCGCACCTCGATCCCCTGCATCTCGTACCACTCGACTCCCATCGGCAGCTCCGCCGGCGTCGAGCGGCGGCCGCGGGTGTAGACGGGCGGGTGCTCGAGCAGCAGCAGGACGTCGGGGATCGCTTCGTCCTGGCGCGCGTCGCGCAGCCAGCGCTGCGGCGCCGCGCGCCTCCTCGTAGGGGACGAGGCCGCAGCGGACGACGAGGACCTCGGCGCTCATGCTCGAAATCGTTGCACGGCGCGCGTCTCTATCCTTGGCGCTGCCCCATGGTCCAGTCCAAGGCCCTCCGACCAGACTGGCTTCCCGCCGTCGCGCTCAGCTCCGCTGCTCGCCGTCGCGATGCTCGCCTGGAACCCGCAGGTCGGCGACCTCGCCGCGCAGGTCTTCCGCACCGAGCTCTTCCAGCACGCCGGCCTGGCGATCTGGAACGGCAGCTGGTACGGCGGCCACTACACGCTCACCTACAGCTTCCTCTTCCCGCCGCTGGCCGCGCTGCTCGGCGCCGCAGGCTGGTGGGGACGCTCTCGGTCGATCGCCTCCTCCTACCTCTTCGACCGCCTCGTCCGCGACCGCTGGGGGGAGGCGGCGCGCTGGGCGACCCTCTGGTTCGCCGCCGGCGTCGTCACCCTGCTCGCCGACGGCCAGCTCACCTTCGCCCTCGGCGTCGCCTTCGGCCTCGCCTCGCTGCGCTGCCTGCAGGTCGGCCGCGGCAAGCTGGCGGCCTCGCCGCGGCCGCCGCCTGCGCGCTCTCGCCAGCCCGGTCGCCGCCGCCTTCCTCGCCGGCGTGGTCGCTGGTCGGCGCCGCTGCGAGCGGGGGCGGCCCCTCAACCGGGTCGCGATCGGCGCCGCTGCGCAGCGCTCGGCCTGATCGTCCTGCCCAACCTCGCCTTCCCCGAATCCGGCCAGTTCCCCTTCGCCTTCTCCTCCTTCATCGCGATCCCGCTCTGGTGCGGCGGCGCGCTCTTCGTCACCCGCGGCCTGCGCGGCGAGGAGCGCCAGCTGCGCTGGGTCGCTCGCTCGGCTACCTGCTCGCCGCCGACCCTGCTGTCTGGCTGGCGCCCAACCCGCTGGGCGGCAACGCGGTGCGCCTCGGCGCGCTCTTCGGCGGCCCGGTCCTCGCCGCCGTCGTGCTCGCGCGGCGCCCGCGGCTCGCGCCTGGTTCACCCTCGTCCTCTCGCTGCGATGGCCGGCGGCCTCTACTGGCAGGTGACGGCCAGCGTCAGCCAGATCGCCCGCAGCGTCGGCGACCCCTCGACCTCGCGCAGCTACTTCCAGCCGGCCGCCCGCTGGCTGCGCGACGCACGGCGGCAGCGGGCGTCCGGGTCGAGGTGCCGCCGACCGCCAACCACTGGGAGTCCGCCTACCTGGCGCCCGCAGTTCGAGCTCGCCCGCGGCTGGCTGCGCCAGCTCGACACCACCCGCGACGACATCTTCTACGACGACGACAGTCGCCTGACCGCGGCCACTACAGCGCCTGGCTGCGCGACAACGCGATCCGCTACGTCGCCCTCCCCGACGCGCCGCTCGACTACTCCTCGGTCGCCGAGCGCCGGCTGATCCTCAGCGACCCCTCCTACCTCGACCTGCGCTGGACGCACGCCCGCACTGGCGCATCTACGCGGTGCGGGACCCCGAGCCGCTGGTCGACCCGATGGGCGCCGGCGCCGCCCAGGACGCTCTGGGTCGGCCGCCAGGGCTTCGCCCTCGACGTCGCCCGCCCCGGCGACTTCCTCGTCCGGGTCAACTTCACCCCCTACTGGTCGATCTCCCGCGGCGCCGGCTGCCTGCTGCGCCGCGGCGACTGGACCGTCGCCCGCGCCTCCCACCCGGGCGTCTTCCGCGTCGCCGCCGACTTCTCCCTCGGCCGCGCCTGGAACGCGGTGACGGGCGCCAGCAAGACCTGCTGACGCGCCCGACGTCGATGCCGTTTCGGTCCCCTGAGAGGCGAAGACGCGTCCGCCGGCCGGCTCAGAGCGCCAGCGAGAACGGCTCTTCGAGCAGCGCGCGGATGCGGGCGAGGAATTCGGCGCCCTCGGCGCCGTAGAGGATGCGGTGGTCGCAGGCGAGGTTGACGCGCATCAGGTGGGCGGTGGCGATCTCGCCCGTCGCGGACGACGGGCCGCTCGCGGATCGCGCCGACGGCGAGGATCGCCGCCTGGGGCGGGTTGATCACCGCGGCGAAGCTGTCGATCCCGAACATCCCCAGGTTGGAGACGGTGAAGGTGGCGCCCGAGAGCTCCGGCGGGGTGATCTGCGCCGTCGCGGACCCGCTGCGGCCAGCGCCCGCGACTCGGTCGCGATCTGCCGCAGGCCCTTGCGGTCGGCGTCGAAGACGGTGGGGACGACGAGCGCGTCGCGGGCGGCGACCGCGACCCCGACGTTGACCCGCGAGTAGAGCTCGAAGCGGCCGTCGCGGTAGGCGCCGTTGGCGCGCGGGTGCTCGCGCAGCGCCAGCGCGCAGGCCTTGACGACCATGTCGTTGAAGGAGGGCACGACGTCGCCCTCCGGCCGGCGAGCTCTTGACCCGCGCCCGCGCCTCGACCGCCGCGGCTCATGTCGACCTCGGCCTCGAGGTAGAAGTGCGGCGCCGTCGCCTTCGACTCGGCCATCCGCCGGGCGATCGTCGACTGGAGCTTGGTCAGCTCTTCGTAGGTGACCTCGCCCTTGGCGGTCTCGGGACTGACCGGGGCTCCGGCCGCGGGTCCTGCCACGGCGCTCGGGCGGGCCTGCGGGCGGGGGCTCGCCTCTGTTCTCGGCCCCCCCGAGCCCGCGCCACCCGCGGCAGAAGCGGCCTGTCTCCACGTCCGCCTTGACGATCCGCCCACCAGGCCCCGAGCCCTGAAGCTGTCGACAGGTCGATGCCGCGCTCCTTGGCCATCCGCCGAGCCAGCGGCGACGCCTTGGCCCGCTCGCCACCTGCCGGCTCGGCTGGAGAGCTTCCGCCGGCGGCGCTCGGCCGCTCGGCCTCTCCCGCGGGTGGCGCTGGATGCGGGGGGCTCGCCCGCGAGGACGCCTCGCGCCGCAGGCGGCGGCGAGGTCCCCCGCAGCCGCGACAGGACCCGCGGCCGAGCGCCTGGTCCCTCAGCCGAATCCCCGACCCGCGCGATCGGCGTCCCGATCGGCAGCGTCTCGCCCTCCTGCGCCAGGATCTCCGTCAGCGTCCCCGCCACGTCGCTTTCGTAGGCCATGTTCGCCTTGTCGGTCTCGATCTCGACCAGCTCGTCGCCGACCGCGATCTCGTCCCCGACCTGCTTCAGCCACTGCAGGATCGTCCCCTCCTCCATCGAGTCCGAGAGCCGCGGCATGACGACGTCGGCCATCAGATCGACCCCTCCAGCGCGGCCAGCGCCGCCTTGACGACGTGCTCCTCGTGCGGGATCGCCGCCTGCTCCAGCCGTTTCGAGTAAGGCATGTGGACGTCGGCGCCGGTCACCCGCTGCACCGGCGCGTCGAGGTGGTCGAAGGCCTGCTCGGTGATCAGCGTCGCGAGGTTGGCGCCGACGCCGCCGTGCGGCCAGCCCTCCTCGACGATCACCGCCCGGTTGGTCTTGCGGACCGAGTCGAGGATCGTGTCGAGGTCGAGCGGGCGCAGGGTGCGCGGGTCGATCACCTCGGCCTCGACCCCGTGCTCGTGGGAGAGCGTCCGCGCCGCTTCCTCGGCGACCTGGGCCATCTTCAGGATGCCGACGATCGTCACGTCGCCGCCCTCGCGGCGCACCGCCGCCTCGCCGAAGCGCAGCACCTCGTCGCCGTCGTCGGCGACCTCGCCGCGGCTGCCGTAGAGGCTCTCGTGCTCGATGAAGACGACCGGGTTGTCGTCGCGGATCGCCGCCTTCAGCAGCGCCTTGCCGTCGGCCGGGGTCGAGGGGCAGGCGACGAGCAGGCCCGGGACCTGCAGGTAGAGCGCCTCGAAGCTGTGCGAGTGGGTCGGGCCGAGCTGGTGGCCGCCGCCGCCGGGCATCCGGATCACCATCGGCACCCGCGCCTGGCCGTTGAACATGTAGGGGATCGCGGCGGCGTGGTTGACGATCTGGTCGAGCGCCAGCAGCGAGAAGTTGACCGTCATCAGCTCGACGATCGGCCGCAGCCCGCCCATCGCCGCGCCGACCCCGGTGCCGACGATCGTGTTCTCGGAGATCGGCGTGTCGCGCACCCGCCGCTCGCCGAACTCCTCGAGCAGCCCTTCGGTCACCTTGAAGGCGCCCTGGAAGACGCCGACGTCCTCGCCCATCACGAAGCACGCCCTCGTCGCGGCGCATCTCCTCGGCCATCGCGTCGCGCAGCGCCTCGCGCATCCGCAGCGTCGCCATCAGCTCCTCGACCTCCTCGGCCGGACCTCTCGGCTCCTCCGACCTCGCCGGCGACCTCGGGCTCGACGCCCAGCTCGGCGTCGCCGTCGATCGCCGGGTTGGGGCGCGGCCCGTCCGGCTGGCCGGCGTAGGCGGCGCCCGCCTCGGCCAGCTCGCGCGCCGCGTCGGGCATCGCTGCTCCTCGCGCTCGCCGCGGTGCGGCTCGGGGCTGCGCTCGTCGACCGCGTACCAGCCGGCGGCGCTGTCGAGCACGTAGAGGTTCTCGTAGAGGGTGTCGAGCGCCGGTTCGGGCGAGGCCTCGGCGAACTCGACCGCCGCCACGCACCGCCTCCTCGGCCTTCTCGCGCACCTCCTGCACCTCGCGCTCGCCCAGCACCCCGGCCTCGACGCAGCGCCGCGCGAAGGTCTCGATCGGGTCCTTCTCCTGCCACTCCTCGACCTCCTCGCGCTCGCGGTAGACCTCGGGGTCGGCGGCGGAGTGGCCGCGGTAGCGGTAGGTGAAGGCCTCGATCAGGGTCGGCCGGCGCTCCTCGCGGGCCAGCCGGATCCCCTCGGCGACCGCCTCGCGCACCGCGATCACGTCCATCCCGTCGATCCGCTCGCCCGGGACGCCGTAGCCCTCGGCCTTCTTCGAGAGGTCGGTCTGGGCCGAGTGGCGCTCGACCGAGGTCCCCATCCCGTAGAGGTTGTTCTCGACCAGGAAGAGGATCGGCAGCGTCCAGAGCGCCGCCAGGTTCATCGTCTCGCCGAAGTTGCCGGCGTTGGAGGCGCCGTCGCCGAACATGCAGACGGTGACCGCGTCTTCGCCCTTGTACTCGGAGGCGAGGGCGAGGCCGGCGGCGATCGGCAGGTTGCCGCCGACGATCCCGTAGCCGCCCATGAAGCGGTGCTCGGCGTCGAAGATGTGCATCGAGCCGCCGCGGCCGCCGCTGGTCCCGTCGACGCGGCCGAAGAGCTCGGCCATCACCCGCTTGGGCTCGGTGCCGCGGGCGATCGCGTGGCCGTGGGTGCGGTAGGTGCCGATCAGGTAGTCCTCGCTCGCGCATCACCGAGGTGGTGCCGACGATCGTCGCCTCCTCGCCGATCGCCAGGTGCAGGAAGCCGCCGGCCTTGGCCCGCTGGTACTGGCGCCCCGCCTCCTCCTCGAAGCGGCGGATCAGCGCCATCCGCGCGAGCAGCTCGTAACAGGTGGAGGCGTCGGGGAGATCGGCCATCGCCCTGACCTTAGCTCGCGGCGCTCGACCGCCTCCTCGAGCCGGTCGTCGCCCCAGAAGACCTCGCCGCCGACGACCAGCGACGGGACGCCGCGACGCCCAGCTCGGCCGCCCGATCGGTCGCCTCGCGCAGGCGCCTTCTTGACCGCCTTCGGTCTCGACCGCCTTGAGCAGCGCCCGGGGGTGCAGCTCGCAGGCGGCGGCGGCGATCAGCACGTTGTCGGGCTCGGTGAGGTCGCGGCCGGCGGCGAAGGCCTGGCGGAAGGCGGCGAGGGCGAAGGAGACGGTGCGGCCGGTCTGCTTGGCGAAGGTCGCGACCCGCATCGCGAACAGCGTGTTGCCCGGCCAGGGCTCGGGCCAGACGATCGGCGGCAGCCCGTAGGCGGCGGCGCGCCGCTCGACCTCGGCCATCCCCTCCTCCCGCCCCGGCCCGTTCGCCCAGGAGTCGCGGCCGAAGCGCCTGAACAGCCCGCCGAGCAGGATCGGCTGCCACTCCGGCTGCTCCAGCCCCGCCTCGGTGAACAGCCCGCTGATCCGCTCCGCGGTCAGGTACGCGTAGGGCGAGCCGAGGTCGAAGTAGAAGGTCGCGCAGCTCGCCCAGGCGGCTTTGCAGCAGCCTAGGCGTGGATCGCCCAGCCGTCGACGGCCCGGGCCGCTTCGGGGATCGCCTCGGAGATCGTCGGGTGGGGGTGGACGATCCGGGCCAGCTCCTGGTAGCCGCCCTCCAGGGCCATCGTCGCGACCAGCTCGGCGATCATGTCGCAGGCGCGGTTGCCGACGATGTGGGCGCCGAGGATCTCGCCGTACTTGGAGTCGACGACGAGCTTGACCAGGCCGTCTTTGTCGTCGTAGACGGTGGCGCCGCCGACGCCGCCGAGCTTCTGCTTGCCGACCTTGACGTCGTGCCCGGCCTCCTTGGCGGCCGCCTCGGTGAGGCCGACGCTGGCCACCTGCGGGTGGCAGAAGGTCGCCCCGGCGACGAGGTTCTGGTCGACCGGGTGGGTCTCGGCTCGCCGGCCGCGTGCTCGACCGCGACGACGCCCTCCTCGGAGGCCTTGTGGGCGAGCGCCTTGGCGTTGACCAGGTCGCCGATCGCGTAGACCTTCGGGTTCGAGGTGCGCTTGTACTCGTCGACCTTGACCTTGCCGTTCTCGGTCCAGCTCGACCCCGGCGCCCGTCGAGCCCGAGCCCCTCGACGTCGGGCGCGCGGCCGCCGGCGATGCAGAGGTAGTCGACCTCGGCCGTCTCGCTCGCCGTAGCTGAGCTTGACCGAGCTCTTGCCGGCCTCGACGTTCTCGACCGGCGTCCCGGTGGAGATCGTGATGTTCTGCTTCTTGAAGGCGCGCTCGACCACGCGGGCCATGTCCTTGTCCTCGGCGGGGAGGATCTGGTCGAGCATCTCGATCAGCACGCACCTCGGTGCCGAAGCGGCCGTAGGCGGAGGCGATCTCACAGCCCGAGGCGCCGGCGCCGACGACGGCGATCTTGCTTCGGCTGCTCGGGCAGCGACCAGGCGCCCCAGGTGTCGACGACGCGGCCGCCGAACTCGACGCCGGGGATCGGCAGCGCGACCGAGCCGGTGGCGAGGACGACCGTGCCGGCCTCGTAGACCTCGTCGCCGACCTTGACGTTGCCCTCGGGGGTCAGCGAGCCCTCGCCCTCGATCAGCGCGACCTTGTTTTTGTCCCAGAGCATCTTGACGCCGCTGGAGAGCGACTCCGAGACCGCGGCGCGGCGCTTGCCCAGCGCCTCCCAGTCGATCGAGACGTCCTTGGCGACGACGCCGAGCTCGGCGCCCTTCGCGCGCCTGCTCGTAGATCTCGGCCGTGCGCAGCACGGTCTTGGCCGGGATGCAGGCGTAGTTGAGGCAGCGCCCGCCGGCCTTGTCGCGCTCGACGACAGCGGTCTTCTTGCCCAGCTGGGCGGCGCGGATCGCGGCCACGTAGCCGCCCGGGCCCCCGCCGATGACGATCACGTCGAAGGAATCTGCCACTGCCTTGAGCCTATAGAAGGCGCCTTCCGGTGCGCTTTATGTCAGCTATGGCCACATAAAGCGCACCGGAATGGGCTCAGTCGCGGGTAGGCATCTGGATCCGCGCCATCGCCTTGACCATGAAGAAGAAGAAGGTGCCGGCGACGGCGAGCAGGCCGAGCGTGGCGAGGACCTGGCCAAGCGTGGCCGCCTGCAGGGCGAGGCCGTAGACGGCGCTGAAGATGAGGAAGACGAGGATCAGCTGGAAGCCGAGCACGGCCCAGTAGCGGGCGCGCCACATGCCCCAGGCCATGATCCCCATCAGCAGCGCCGGCGCGAGCACCTGGACGAATCTGCGGTTTCTCGCCGTTGACCTCGGTGCCGGCGAGGTAGCCGGCCAGGATCGAGATCGCGATCAGAGCGGCGACGACGGCGCCGATCGTCACCACCAGCGGCCGCTCGCCCTCGGCCAGCGGCTCCAGCGCTTCGCGCGCTTCCTGGTTTCGTTCCTCAGCCCTGGCGTAGCCGCTCTCCATCCGCTCGCGCGGGGTGGGGGACGGGCGCGCGTTGCTTGCGCTTGCGCGGCTGCTCAGGCACCGGGCGCCACGTCCCCGATCGCGGCGAACCCGGCCCGCAGCGCTTCGGCAATCGCGGCCGGGTCGGCGGCGTCGCGCAGAGCCCGCACCACGCAGATCCGCCGCGCGCCGGCCTCGACCACGTCGGCGACGTTTGACGGGTCGATGCCGCCGATCGCGAAGAAGGGGTGGGGCGCGTTCGCGGCGGCGTGGCGGATCAGGTCGAGGCCGACCGCGGGACGTCCCTGCTTGGTCGGCGTCTCCCAGATCGGACCGACGCTGATGTAGTCGATCGGCTGGTCGGCCGAGGCCGCGATCTGCTCCTCGGAGTGGGTCGAGAGCCCGATGATCGCATCCGGTCCCAGAATCTCCCTCGCCTCCGCCGCCGTCATGTCCTCCTGTCCCACATGGACACCGTCGGCGTCGCAGGCGCGGGCCAGGTCGGGATCGTCGTTGACGATGAAGAGCGCGTTGTGGTTGTCGCAGACGCGGCGGAAGGTCTGGGCGGAGAGCTCGATCTCGCGCCGCGCCAGCGACTTCTCGCGCAGCTGCACGATGTCGACGCCGCCGCGCAGGGCGGCCCGCAGCAGCGGTTCGGGGTCCTCGCCGTGCGGCCGCGCGTCGCAGCAGAAGTAGAGCCGCGCCGTGCGCAGCCGCTCCCGCCGCAGCGGTCCCTCGCCCTCGGGCAGTGCCAGGCTCACCCCCCGATTATCGCGTTCGCCAGGGGGTGTCTGAGTTTTTGGGGGTATGTGACCCCTAAAGCTCAGACACCCCCGGTGGAGGGGTAGCATCGGTGATGTACGGGAGCCGCAAGAGGCTGAGAGGGTGGCAACGAGGCCACCGACCGTCTGGACCTGATCCGGGTAATGCCGGCGGAGGCACGAATTGAGCGATAGAAGCACCTATGACGTGGTTGTAGTGGGAGGCGGAGCGATCGGCCTCTGCTGCGCTTGGCGTGCGGCGCAGCGCGGCGCCCAGGTGGTCGTCCTCGACCGCGCCCAACCGCCGGCCGGAGCCACACGGGTGGCAGCCGGGATGCTGGCGCCGATCGGCGAGCTGGCCTTCGGCGAGCCCGAGCTGCTGCGGATGACGCTGGCGGCGGCGAAGCTCTACCCGGACTTCGTCGCCGAGCTCGAGTCGGCGAGCGGGATGAGCACGGGCTACGTCCGCCAGGGCGCCCTCCACATCGCCCTCGACCGCGACGAGGCGGCCGAGCTGCGCCGCGTCCACGACCTGCAGCGCTCGCTCGGCCTCGAAGCCGAGTGGCTGCCGCCCCGTCGCTGCCGCGAGCTCGAGCCCGGCCTGACGCCGTCGTTCAACGGCGGCGTGCACGCGCCGGAAGAGGCAGTGGTCGATCCCCGCCAGCTGAGCGCCGCGCTGCTGAGCGCCCTCGCCGGCGAGGGCATCGAGGTCTGCACCGGCGCGGAGGTGACCGGGTCGCTGCTCGACGGCGAGCGGATCGAAGGCGTGCGAACCGCGGCGGGCGATGAGCTCCGCGCTGACGCGGTCGTGCTCGCCTGCGGCGCCTGGTCCGGCGAGGCTGCCTGGCTGCCCGAGCGTGCACGTCCGCCGGTGCGCCCGGTCAAGGGCCAGATCCTCGAGCTCCGCACCCTCGACGGCGAGCAGCCGTGTCGAGCGCATCGTCGCCTCCGAGCGCGTCTACCTTGCGCCGCGCCCCGACGGGCGCCTGATCGTCGGCGCCACCACCGAGGAGCGCGGCTTCGACTCCACAGTCACCGCCGGCGGTGTTCACGAGCTGCTGCGCGAGGCCTACCGCCTGCTGCCCGAGGTCGCCGAGATGGAGCTGGTCGAGGCGATGGCGGGTCTACGGCCGGGAACGCCTGACAACCTGCCCCTGATCGGTCCCGGCGAGCTCGACGGCCTCGTCCTCGCCTGCGGCCACTACCGCAACGGCATCCTGCTGGCCCCGTCGACCGGCGAAGCGGTCGCGGCGCTGCTCAACGCCGAGGTGGTGCGATGAGGATCGAGCTCAACGGCAGGCCCCATGAGTTGGCCGACGGCGCGACCCTCGCTGATGCGGTCGCGGCGGCCGGCGCCGAGGAGTCGCGCGGCGTCGCGGTCGCCCTCGACGGGGAGGTCGTGCCGCGCGGCGAGTGGGGCACGACGCAGCTCGCCGCAGGCAGCAAGGTTGAGGTGCTCGGTGCGATCCAGGGCGGTGCCGAGGGCTGGGAGCTGGGCGGCCAGGCCTGGTCATCCCGCCTGATCGCCGGCACCGGCGGCTTCCGCTCGCTGGAGCAGATGGAGCAGGCGCTCGTCGCCTCGGGCGCCGAGATCGTCACCGTCGCCCTGCGCCGCATCGATCCCGACGCCAAGGGCTCGGTGCTCGACGTGCTCGACCGCCTCGGCCTCTTCGCCCTGCCCAACACGGCCGGCTGCTACACCGCCCGCGACGCCGTCCGCACCGCCCAGCTCGCCCGAGAGGCCTTCGAGACCGACTGGATCAAGCTCGAGGTGATCGGCGACGACCGCACGCTCTTCCCCGACGCGGTCGAGCTGATCGACGCCGCAGAGACCCTGGTCGGCGACGGCTTCACCGTCCTGCCCTACACCAACGACGACCCGATCCTCGCCCGCCGCCTCGAGCAGGCCGGCTGCGCCGCGGTGATGCCGCTGGGTTCGCCGATCGGCTCCGGCGCCGGCATCCGCAACCCGTACAACATCGCGATCATCGCCGAAGGCGCCGAGGTCCCGGTCGTTCTCGACGCCGGCATCGGCACCGCCTCAGACGCCGCCCTGGCGATCGAGCTGGGCTGCGACGCAGTGATGGCCGCCAGCTCGATCTTCGGCGCCGAGGACCCAGCGGCGATGGCCACCGCCCTGCGCCTCGGCGTCGAAGCCGGCCACACCGCCCACACGGCAGGCCGCATCCCCCGCCGCACCCACGCCGAGGCCTCGACCCCCGAGCAGGGCCTCCCCGAGCTTTCCTGACCCCGTACCATGAAGCGCCGCGCCCCTGTAGCTCAGTTGGTTAGAGCGGCGGCCTTTTAAGCCGCGCGGCGCGGGTTCGAATCCCGCCGGGGGCATGCTGTGATGTGTCGCGACATCGGAGACAGATGTCGGGCGACATAGTAGACACCTCAGGTCCCTCCGATTGGCTGGTAGTCGCGACCCGGATCGAGCGTCAGCCGGCGGATCAACTCGCCCGTTTGGGCGTCGAGGACGCGGACGTCACGATCGGCGACAAGCAGCTTGATCGCTACCGTGCCAGCGAAACTGGCCAGCCTCGATCCGGGCGCCCAGTTTCGTCTTGTGCTCTACTGGGGCCACTCGTGAGGGCGGGGTCCACATCCGGCCAAGCCGGATGCAAGAACACAAACGGCCCGCCATAGGCGGGCCGTTTGTGAAACGGGTAACCGTCGGAACACGACAGCCCTGTCTTCACGTCCTTCCATACTAGCGCCCCGGGCGGGATTCGAACCCGCTAACCCCGTTTAGTGAAGACAGGGCCCGCATCCGGCGGCCGGGGCGTCGCCGCTCTCGCGGCTCGACCGACGCTATCCAGGCCGGACGCGCGTATTGCGCTGCAAATGATGCGTTTCTCGCGCACCTTTGAGGCGGATGCAGATCAGCAGCTGCTGGGCGGAGCTGCCGCGGCTCGGGCGCGCTGGGCGAGCCACTGGGCGATGCTCGTCGCCATTGCCTGGGCGGTTTCGAACTGCCCGTCGGAGGGGATTGCCGCGAGGGTCACGGCGGCCTCGCGGTCGCCGTCGTAGAGGATTCCCATCTGGCGAACCAGGTAGCGGCCGTCGATGCCCGGACCCCAGCCGCCCTTCCAGCGGGCGGGCAGGCCCGCCGACCCTAGGCCCCATGTGTCGGAGGAGACTTCGCCCATCAGGTCGAGGACGTATTCACGCGACTCCTGGGTACCGATGCAGCCGGCGGCGAGGGCGCTGACAAATTGCTGCTGGTTGGCCAGCGACCACTCGGTCTGACCGTAGGTCGAGAAGCCGTCTCGACCCTGGGTCGAGATCTGCGTACTGCTGTCGCCGGCTTCGCGCAGGACTTCGCCGACGGCGGCGGAGGCTCCGGTGAGCCCACCGTGCTTGCGTTCGAGAGCGGCGAACAGCGCCGCAGCCGCTTCGTTGTCGGAGAGCGTCAGGGCGCTCCGCATCTCTTCGGCCTGGCTGGCGCTGAGTCCCGACGGACCGCCGACGTCCTGCAGGAGCCTCAGCGCGATCGGCACCTTGCTGGTCGACCAAGCCGAGCCGGAGCTGAGGCCGCCGAAGCTTTCTGCCTGCGTCGATCCCGGCGGCCCGATCACCGCCCCGATTTCACCGTCGAGTTCGTTTTCGAGCGCGGCGAATTCGCTGCCTCCGCCTGAAGCATCGGTTTGGTGGGAAGGGGACTGTTCCCTCTCCGCCGCTTGGCGAGTTCGCTGCGCCCGCAGCGCACGCTTGCGTCGACGCAGCTGCGTACGAAGCTCGAGCAGCTTTCGGTGCGCTGCCGCCTGGCGAGCGGAGAAGCCGCCGGTCGTCGAGCTATCGCTCGTTCCCGAGGAGCCGCAGCCCGTAACCAGGAGGATCGCGACGGCGCCCAGCGCCAGCGCGCTAGGGGAAATACACCGCGGCGTTGTTGCCGCCGCTGCATTCGTGTGGCTCGCCCGCAGTGCAGTACATGCTGTAGAGCTTTTCGGTGACCGGGCTGTAGGCGGTGACGGTCCCGGATCCCGAGCCGATTTCCGCGAAGTACTCGTATTCCACGTTTTCGGCGAAGGCGCAGGTTGTGTTCGGGCCGACCGAGAGGCTGCCACTGCAGTTCCCGCTGCTGGTGGGTGCGGAGGAGCCGGAGGTGTTCGGTTGATTCGGGGCGCCATGACCGTGCTTGAGGGACTTGAGCTGGCCTTCGATCTTTTCGATCTTGGCCTGCTGCTGCGCTTCCTTTGCCCCTTCAGTTCGCGCTTCGTTCAGCTCATCCTGGCTTGCACCGGAGCTGCCACAGGAGCTGACGGCGACGGCGATCGCCGCTAGGACACAGAAATAGAGCGCGGGACGGAACACGAGTATTCAGCCTATGTGCAGGCAACAGCGTTGGTCAACGCCCGAAGGGCCGAAATTCGTCCAGTCTCAGTGCCGGAAATGGCGGTGCTTGGTGAAGACCATGGTGACGCCGGCTTGCTCGCAGGCCTCGATCACCTCGGCGTCCCGCTTGGAGCCGCCGGGCTGAATCACCGCGGTGGAGCCGGCCTGGATTGCAAGCTCGGGGCCGTCGGCGAAGGGGAAGAAGGCGTCGGAGGCGACGGCGGAATCGGCGAGGAGGGCGCCGGCGTCCTCGCCGCGGGCGTCGCGGCACTTCTCGACCGCGAGGCGGACCGAGTCGACGCGGCTCATCTGGCCGGCGCCGATGCCGAGGGTCGCGCCGTCCTTGGCGATCACGATCGCGTTGGAGCGGACGTGGCGGACGACGGTCCAGGCGAAGCACATGTCGTCCCACTGCTGATCGCTCGGCTCGCCGCCGGTGACCACCTCCATCAACTCGCGCGGCTCGGGATCGCCGTCGCGGTCCTGGATCAGCAGGCCGCCTAACACCCGTTTGACGTCGCGTTCGTGCGGATCGCGCTGGCGGCGCTCCTCCTCGCAGAGGATGCGGATCGCCTCCTTCTGCTGCAGCACCGCGAGCGCGCCGTGCTCGTAGTCCGGGCGCGATCAGTACCTCGACGAAGTTCTTGTGCAGCTCCTCTGCCAGGGCCTCGGAGACGGGCCGGTTGAAGGCGATCACGCCGCCGAAGGCCGACATCGGGTCGCAGGCGAGCGCCTTGGTATAGGCCTCGAGCGCGTCGGCGCCGATCGCCACCCCGCAGGGGTTGTTGTGCTTGACGATCGTGCAGGCCGGCTGCTCGAAGTCCTCGACCAGGCGGCGCGCCGAGTCAAGGTCGAGCACGTTGTTGAAGGAGAGGGCGCGGCCGTGCAGCTTGGCGACCCGCGAGAGCACGTGGCTGCGGACGCCGGCTTCGGAGTAGAGCGCCGCCCGCTGGTGCGGGTTCTCGCCGTAGGCGAGGTCGAGCACCTTCTCGTAGGCGACCGCCAGGTGTTCGGGATAGTCCTCGTACTCGGCCGAGAACCAGCGGCTGATCGCGGCGTCGTAGCGCGCGGTCTGGGCGAAGGCCTCGTTGGCGAGCCAGTGCCGGGTCGAGGCGGAGATCTCGCCGCCCGATCTCCTCCAGCTCGGCCAGCACCGCGTCGTATGACTCGGGCTTGACCACGACCGCGACGCCGTCGTGGTTCTTGGCCGCGGCGCGGATCATCGTCGGGCCGCCGATATCGATGTTCTCGACCGCGACCTCGGGCTCGACCTCGTGTCCGGCGACGGTCTCCTCGAAGGGATAGAGGTTGACGCAGACCAGGTCGATCGGCTCGATCCCCTCGCGCTCCAGCGTCGCCATGTGCTCGGGGTCCTCGCGCCGCGCCAGCAGCGCCGCGTGTAGCCGGGGATGCAGCGTCTTCACCCGGCCGCCGAGGATCTCTTCCTGGCCGGTGAACTCGGCGACGTCGGTCACCGCGAGCCCGGCCTCGCGCAGGGCCGAGGCGGTGCCGCCGGTGGAGAGGATCTCGACCCCGAGGCCGGCGAGGCCGCGGGCGAAGTCGGCGACCCCGGTCTTGTCGGAGACCGAGATCAGGGCCCGGCGCACGGCGACGGCGCCGTTGCTCACGGCCTCGGTCGGGGTGTCTGCGGGGGCCTCACTCATCGACGACGACCAAGCGCGGGTCGTCGGCGTCGATCCTAACCCTGCCCGCCGCGACCATGCGGATCGCCTCCGGGTAGAGCTCGTGCTCGGTCGCGTGGATCGCTGCCTCCAGCGTCTTGCGGTCGCGATCCGCCGGCACCGGCACCTCGCGCTGGACGATCACCGGCCCGGTGTCGACCCCCTCGTCGACGAAGTGGACGCTGACGCCAGTCACCTCGACCTCGGCCTCGAGCGCCTGGCCGATCGCGTCAAGCCCCGGGAAGGCGGGCAACAGGGCCGGGTGGATGTTGACCACCCGGTTGCGAAAGCGGGCGATGAAGGCCGCGACTGAGCAGCTGCATGTAGCCGGCGAGGACGACGAGGTCCGCGCCGCGCGCCTCGATCCAGTCCCCCATGGCGGCGTCGCGCGCCTCGCGGTCGGGATAGTCACCACGGGGAAAGACTCCGGTCGCGACTTCCACGCTGCGAGCCCGCTCCAGTGCCCGCGCGTCGGGCTTGTCGGACCCGACCCCCACAACCTCGATCCCCTCGCGCCCGTGCAGCCGGTCGAGGATCGCCTGCAGGTTGGTCCCACTGCCCGAGGCCAAAACAACGATTCGAAAGTCGCTCACGCTCGCATCATCGCGCAGCCCAACCCCCAGCGCGGTCGTCATTTCAGTCGCCTGGTGGTTGAAATGACGACCGCGCCCCTAGGATCGGTGGGTGAGCCTGCTCGAGCGTCTGGGTATTCCAACTCCAGTCGTCCAGGCCGGCATGGGGGGTGGCCTCAGCCGGCATGAGCTCGCGGTCGCCGTGTCCGAGGCAGGCGGACTGGGGACGATCGCGGTCAACGGGGTCGGCGCGATCGAGCGGGAGCTTGCCGCCGCGCGGGCGCTCACTGAGCGTCCAATCGCGGTCAACGTCCTGCTGCCGTTCGCGCGGCGCAACTGGTTCGAGGCGGCAGCGCCTGCCGATGTAGTCGTCACCTTCTGGGGGCGGCCGAAGCGGCGGACACCCGGCGTCTGGGTGCACCAGTGCGGCTCGGTCGAGGAGGCGCGCGCTGCCAACGCGGCTGGAGCCGATGCCGTGATCGTCCAAGGCGTCGAGGCCGGGGGGCATGTGCGGGGCGAGCTCCCGGCCCTCGACCTGCTCGAGCGGGTGCGGGCGGGGCTGCCGCGCGACTACCCGCTGCTGCTCGCCGGCGGCATCGCCGACCGGGACGACGTGAGCCGTGCGCTCGAAGCCGGGGCGAGCGCCGTCGTGGCCGGCACCCGCTTCCTGCTCAGCGAGGAGAGCCGGGCGCACCCGGAGTACCGGCGCCGCCTGCTCAGCGCCGAGGCGACGATCCTTACCGAGCTGTTCGGGACGGGTTGGCCGGCGCCACATCGCGTGATCGCCAATGCGGCGACCGAGCGCTGGCTCGGCGGCGATCGACGCGGCCCGGCGCTCAATCGCGCCCTGAACCGCCTCAGCGCCCCGGGCGCCCGCTACATGCCGGCGTCGATCCAGGCGCGCCTCGCCCGCGCCCAGCGACCGACCAGCCGCCTGCTCTCGCCGCAGGGCCCCACCGACGACGGCCCCACCAACCTGCTCGACGCCGGAGCCCTCTACGCCGGCGAGACCGTTGCCCGCATCGCCGACATCCGCCCGGCCGCCGAGATCGTCGCCTCGCTCACGCCACTAGGACGAGGCCGGGACCACGGCGACATCCTCCAAGGCGAACTTCCCGTTCGCCTCCTCGGGATCGCCCAGCGGGTAGCGCCCGCTGAAGCAGGCGTCGCAGTGGTCCTCGGGCGCGGTGCCGATCGCCTCGTAGACGCCCTCGAGCGAGAGGTAGGCGAGCGAGTCGCAGTCGAGCTCGTCGGCGATCTCCTGCACGGTGCGCTTATGGGCGATCATCTCCTCGCGAGTCGACATGTCGACGCCGTAGTGGCAGGGGTTGCGGATCGGCGGCGCGGAGATACGCAGGTGAACCTCCCGCGCGCCGGCGTCGCGCAGCATGCCGACGATCTGCCGGGTCGTGTTGCCGCGCACGATCGAGTCGTCGACGACCACGATCGCGCTGCCCGGAGACGATCTCCGGCAGCGGGTTGAACTTCAGCCGCAGCCCGTGCTTGCGCAGCTCCTGGCCGGGCTGGATGAAGGTCCGCGCCACGTAGCGGTTCTTGATCAGGCCGTCGTCGCGGGGCAGCCCCGAGGCGCGGGCGAACCCGGCCGCGGCGGGGTTGCCCGAGTCCGGCACGGAGATCACCAGGTCGGCCTCGACCGGCGACTCGCGCCAGAGGATCTCGCCCATCCGCCCGCGCACCTGCTGCAGCACTTTGCCCTCGAGACGGCTGTCGGGGCGGGAGAAGTAGATGTGCTCGAAGACGCACATCGCCGGCCGCTCGGCCTTGACCACCTGGCGCGTCTCCAGCCCGCGCTCGGTCAGCGAGACCATCTCGCCCGGGTGCACTTCGCGCATCAGCTCGGCGCCGATGATGTCGAAGGCGCAGCTCTCCGAGGCGACGACGAAGCGGTCGTCGAGGCGGCCCAGCGAGAGCGGCCGCACCCCGTGTGGGTCGCGGAAGGCGACGATCGCCCGCTTGGTCATCACCACGGTCGAGTAGGCGCCCTGCATCCGCGGCATCACCTCGGTCACCGCGTCCTCGATCAGCTTCCCTCGTGCGAGGAGAGCAGCGCGGCGATTATCTCCGAGTCCGAGGTGCCGCGGAAGGCGATCCCGCGCTCCTTCAGCTCGGCCCAGAGCTCGACCGCGTTGGTCAGGTTGCCGTTGTGGGCGAGCGCCAGCTCGCGGCCGTCGTCGCGCCAGACCGGCTGCGCGTTCTCCCAGGAGCCGCCGCCGGTGGTCGAGTAGCGCACGTGGCCGATCGCCATGTCGCCCTCCAGCGCCCGCAGCTTCTCCTCGTCGAAGACCTGGGAGACGAGGCCCGAGTCGCGCATCGTCGTGATGTGGCCGCCCTCGCAGGTGGCGATCCCGGCCGACTCCTGGCCGCGGTGCTGCAGCGCGTAGAGGCTGAAGTAGGAGAGACGGGCGACGTCGTGCCCGGGTGCGTATACGCCAAACACCCCGCATTCATCGCGCGGGCCGTCGCGGTCGGTAACACCCGCTCGGTCAAGGGAACAGCGCGCTTTCCTCGCGTTTAAAAGGACGTGACGCGCAGGCGGACTGCCTACCCGCGGAGGGTACCAGCGGGGCAGGATCGGACCCATGCCTAGTCAGTCTTCGAGCAGCCGGTCCAACGCCTGTCCAAGGCCGCCGATCGCTGAGTCGAGCGGCTCCTGGCTGCCGGCGGCGCGCATGCGCAGCAGGGCGCCCTCGAC
>CAVZVK010000009.1:0-81304 GCA_963778715.1 uncultured Solirubrobacterales bacterium | reverse complement strand
CAGCTTGGGAGGCTGATCAGCTCCTTGACCAGGGCGATGATGTCGTCGTGGGTGAGGACCCGCGTGTCGAGGTCGATGTCGAGGTCGAGCCGCGCGTTCAGCTTGTAGCGGCCGACCCGGGTGAGGTCGTAGCGCTTGGGATCGAAGAAGAGCTGCTCGAGCAGGTTGCGGGCGGCATCGACCGAGGGCGGCTCGCCCGGGCGCTGCTTCTTGAACAGCTCGATCAGGGCGCCCTCCTCGGTCCGGGTCGCCTCGGTGTCGGCCTCGATCGTGTGGCGCATGTAGACCGAGTTGTCGAACATGTCGAGGAGCTGGTCGTCCTCGACGTAGCCCATCGCGCGCAGCAGCACCGTCACCGGCAGTTTGCGCTTGCGGTCGATGCGGACGAAGACCTTGCCTTTTTTGTCGATCTTCGAGCTCGAGCCAGGAGCCGCGGGCCGGCATCAGGTTGGCGATGAAGACCTGCTTTTCGGCGTCCTTGGGCGCCATCACGTAGGCGCCGGGCGAACGGACGAGCTGGGTGACGACGACGCGCTCGGTGCCGTTGATGATGAAGGTGCCGCGCTCGGTCATCCACGGGAAGTCGCCCATGAAGACGGCCTGCTCGCGGATCTCGCCGGTCTCTTTGTTCTGGAAGGCGACGGTCGCCGAAAGCGGGCGCGAGTAGGTCATGTCCTTCTCGCGGCACTCCTCGATCGTGTGCGGCGGCTCCTCGAATTTGAACTCGCCGAAGACGATGGCGAGGTTCCCCGTGTAGTCCTCAATCGGGGATATGTCGTCAATCGTCTCCCGCAGGCCACCCTTCTTCGGATCCGTCAGCTCTTCGAAAGAGCGACGCTGAATATCGATCAGATGGGGGACTTCGAGGGGGTTCTGTAGTCGGGAAAAACTCCTGCGGGTTACGGGGGCAGCGTTCGAACGTGCCAAAGTCGGCGACTCCTCAGACGGTCAGAGGGACGTTAGGTACAGCGCAGATATGGGGCAGGGGACACAACTGGGCGCGACCGCGAAAAATAACACACGGCCGCGCTCGGCCGCGAGACTTGGCTCCCTGCCTAGGGTTCCAGCCGCGGTTATGCGAGCTTTACTTGAGCTCGACGGTGGCGCCGGCCTCCTCGAGTTCGGCCTTCAGCTTGTCGGCCTCCTCGCGATCGACGCCCTCCTTGATCGCTTTCGGCGCCTCGTCGACGATCGCCTTGGCCTCTTTCAGGCCGAGCCCGGTGGCGGCGCGGACGACCTTGATCACCGGCACCTTCTGGCCGCCGACCTCGGTCAGGACCACGTCGACCGTGGCGGCCTCCTCCTCGCCGCCGGCGCCATCGCCGGCGGGGGCGCCGGCGGCAGCCGGAGCGGCAGCGGCGACGGCCGTCGCCGAGACGCCGAACTCCTCCTCGAGCGCTTTGATCCGCTCGGAGAGCTCGAGCACCGAGATGCTCTTCAGCTCCTCGATCCAGTCCTCGGTTGAAATTGCTTTGGTTGCCACTGCTTCTCTTCCTCTTGGAAGTCTCGTCTCGGCGTCTCGGGCTCCTCGAAGCTCTGTCGCGCCGCCCTCGGGCTCTCGGCCTGCCTCGGCCTCGGCCTCGGCGGGCTCCTCCTCCGGCCGCGGGCCTCCTCGGCCGGAGGCTCCTCCTCGTCGGACGGGCTCCTCCTCCGCTCGGCC
Source organism: uncultured Solirubrobacterales bacterium (assembly GCA_963778715.1). Classification (GTDB taxonomy): domain Bacteria; phylum Actinomycetota; class Thermoleophilia; order Solirubrobacterales; family 70-9; genus VRUE01. The sequence continues at coordinate 79,644 of CAVZVK010000009.1, read as the reverse complement.
GGGGCCTCGCCGGAGACGAGGCCCTTCTCGGCGATCTGGCCGAGCTGCAGGGCGAGCCCTGGATCATCGAGCCGAGCCCGCGGACCAGGCCGGTCAGCGGGCTGGCGACGACGCCGGCGAACTGGCCGTTGAGCACGTCGCGGGAAGGCAGCCGGGCGATCGACTTGAACCGGTCCTCGTCGAGGCTGAGGTCGTCCATGAAGCCGCCCTTGAAGGCGAGGACGTCGTGCTCTTTGTTGAAGGTCGAGATCGCCTTCGCGGCCTGGGCGGTGTCGCCGCGGACGAAGGCCAGCGCGGTCGGGCCCTGCAGCAGCTCGGCGAGGCGCTCCTCGCCGGCTTTGTCGGCGGCGAGTTTGGTCAGGCGGTTCTTGACGATGCGGAAGCTGGCGTCGGACTCGCGCAGCTTGCCGCGCAGCTCGGCCGCCTGGGGAACGCTGATGCCCCGGTAGTCGACCGCGAAGATCGCCTCGGACGCCTCGATCTGGGCGGCGATCTCCTCGATTGTGGCTGACTTTTCGTCTCGGTTCATTCGTTCACCTGCATCGGGCTTGCGGGCTGATGGCCCTGCCGATGGTCTCGGGTCGGCGACGGCGCAGTCTAGAGGACTACGGCCGTGACCGGCTCCTCGGCTGGCTCCTCGGCTTGCCGGCGGGCTCCTGCGGCGGCGACGGGCGTCGCGGTCGCCGATCTTGGAGGCGTCGACGCGGATCGCCGGGCCCCATCGTCGTCGTCAGCGTGCAGGAGACGATGTAGCGGCCCTTCGCCGCGGAGGGCTTGGCGCGGACGATCTCCTCCATCACCGCGGTGAAGTTGTCGAGCAGCTTGTCGGCCGTCGAGGCTGGCCTTGCCGATCGCCATGTGGACGATCGCCTGGCGGTCGGTGCGGTACTCGACCTTGCCGGCCTTGGACTCGCTGACCGCTTTCTCGATGTCGTCGGTGACGGTGCCGACCTTCGGGTTGGGCATCTTGCCCTGCGGGCCGAGGACGCGGCCGAGCTTGCCGACCGTCCCCATCATCTGCGGCGTCGCGATCGCGACGTCGAAGTCGGTCCAGCCCTCCTCCTCGACTTTCTTGGCGAGGTCGTCGCCGCCGACGAAGTCGGCGCCGGCCGCCTCGGCGTCGCGGGCCTGCTGGCCCTGGGCGAAGACGGCGACGGTCACGTCCTTGCCGAGGCCGTGGGGCAGGGCGAGGGTGCCGCGCAGCTGCTCCTCGGCGTGGCGGACGTTGACCCCGAGCAGCACGTGCAGCTCGACCGTCTCGTCGAAGTTGGCGCTGGCGGTCTCCTTGATCAGCGAGATCGCCTCGGCCGGCGGGTAGGCCTGGTCGCGCTGGACCTTGCCGAGCTGTTTGCGGTAGCGCTTGCCGTGGGCCATCTCGCTCTCCTAGTTGACGTCGACGCCCATCGAGCGGGCGGTGCCGGCGATGATCTTCGAGGCGGCGTCGAGGTCGTTGGCGTTGAGGTCGGGCATCTTGCGCTCGGCGATCTGGCGGACCTGGTCCATCGAGATCGTCCCCGACCTTGTTGACGTGGGGCTCGCCGGAGCCCTTCTTGATCCCGATCGCCTCCTTGATCAGCACCGCGGCCGGCGGCGTCTTGGTGATGAAGGTGAAGGAGCGGTCCTCGTAGACCGTGATCTCGACCGGGATGATCGTGCCGCCTTCGGACTGGGTCTGGGCGTTGAACGCCTTGCAGAACTCCATGATGTTGACGCCGTGCTGGCCCAGCGCGGGGCCGACCGGCGGCGCCGGGTTGGCCGAGCCGGCCGAGATCTGCAGCTTGATCAGTGTGAGGACTTTTTTCGCCATCGGATCGGAGAGGGTAGCGGGCCTGGCTAGATCTTCTTGACCTGGTCGTAGCCGACCTCGACCGGGGTCTCGCGGCCGAAGATCGAGACCAGCACCTTGAGTTTGGCCGCGTCCTCGTTGATCTCGGCGATCTCGCCGGAGAAGTCCGAGAGCGGGCCGGAGACGACCTTGACCGACTCGCCGATCGAGAACTGGGCCTGGGTGCGGGGCCGCTCGGCGGTCTCGCGGTGCAGCAGGCGGTCGACCTCCGGTTTGGAGAGCGGCACCGGTTTGTTGCGCGAGCCGACGAAGCCGGTCACGCCGGGCGTGTTCTTGACCAGGCCCCAGGCGTCGTCGGTCATCTCCATGTTGACCAGGACGTAGCCGGGCATCGTCCGTTTCTCCTTCGGTTCTTTCTGCCCGTCTTTGCCGAGCTCCATCACCTGCTCGGTGGGGACGACGACCTGCCGCACGTTGCGGTTCTGGCTCATCGTCTGAACCCGGTGCTCGAGGTTGTGCTTGACCTTGTTCTCGTGCCCCGAGTAGGTGTTGATCACGTACCAGCGATACATCTGTGGAAGCCTTTGTTCGGAGATCCCGCTAGAGGATCTGCTTGACCAGGAAGTTGAAGACGGCGTCGAGAGCGCCGAGGTAGGTGGCGGCGACGGCGACGAAGATGATCGTGACGGCGGTCGCCTGGACCAGCGTGTCGCGGTCGGGCCACTGGACCTTCTTCAGCTCCGCCCAGCAGGAGGCGAAGAAGCCGATCACGCCGCCGCGCTGGCGTTCGGCCGCGGCCTGCTTCTGCTTGCGATCGAGCTGCTCGCGCTCGCGGCGCTTCTGCTCGCGCGCGCTTGCGCTTTTCGCTTTCCTTCAGCGCCTTGGCTTCGGCGCGCCGTTCCGCGCGAGAGGTCTTGGGCGCATCCGGGGTTTCCAGCGCTGCCTCGGGAGCGCCGGCGGCCATGCCGGCCTCGACCGCCTCGATCTCGGCGATGTCGCCGGAGACGGGCACCTGGGTGTCGTGCTGGGCGCGCGACTCCGCGGTCCGCTCGGCGCCGACGCGCTTGCGCTCCTGCTCTTCGCGGGCGCGGCGCTCGGCCTTGCGCTGTGCGCGGCGTCTTGGCCATCGGCGCCTAGCGCGTCTCCTTGTGCGCCGTGTGGCTTTCCGCACCAGCGGCAGAACTTGCGCAGCTCGATCCGGTCCGGCGAGTTCCGCCGCGACTTGTTTGTCTGGTAGTTGCGCCGCTTGCAGTCTTCGCAAGCCAGCGTCACCGCGATGCGGACATCTCCGCGAGCCATTGCTCCCTCGATCTACTTACGAGCCGTTACAAAGAAAAACCCCGGGCCGAGGCGCGAGGCTGAACGCGAAGAATAGCGCTCTGGGAGCCGCGACGGTCGCCCCATCCGGCGCTGCTCGCAGCAGGCGCACGTTGCCGTCAGTTCCCTGGCGGGGCCCCGGCTGGCGCAGCTTCTGCAGGTTTTTGTTCGGGGTCCAGTAGATCGCGAAGACCGCGCCGACGATCCCGATCAGAGCCCCACCTTCTCCCCGGTGCCCGTGGGCACCACCGTGAAGTAGCCCACCACGCTCAGCGCGGCCCCCTTGAACTGTTCAAGTGCCTTCTGGAGGTCGTCGGCGGTGTGGTTCTTGGCCGCGAAGACCCCGATGACCGCGAAGACAGAGCCGATGTAGCGTCACGCAGATCTGCGTGAGGTTCGGATCCGGTTCGGTCGCGAACAGCCCAATCGCCGCCGCCCCGAGGACGACGAGCGAGATTATCGCCTTCTGCATTTCTTTGAGCGAATAGTTGCCCGGGTTCATACGCGCCCCTTCCCAATACGTCGCTTGATCATTCAGGTCATTCGACGGTATTCGGAGGGACGAGCTGCAGGCAAGGCCCGAAAAAGGACGATTCGGCCTGGGAAAGCTCCGGAATGCGCCCGGGATGAGACTTGACAGTTGCGGTCGATTCGACCGAGGGTGGGAGCTGTGAACGACCTCGTTCCTTCGGATCGCTGGCCAAATGGACTCGCAGCCTTGAAGGCGGTCTTCAAAGAGGCACGCTCCGTCAGTGTGGCTGTTGCATTCGTCACCAAGGCCGGTGCGGCAAAGCTGACGGAACTCATTGGGCCGTTTGGCGAAAGATCGAGATTGAGATCGTCGCCCGGGCTGGAGGCGTTACGACGCCTGCAGCCCTTCAGATCCTTCGTGACCAGCTCGGCGCCCAGGTTTCGGTCGCCATTGGGCGCGAGTCCACGCGATTCCACCCCGAAGCTCTGGCTAGCTCGCAGCGAGAGCGAGCTCACCGTTCTCTCGGGGTCGGGAAACCTCACGCAAGGAGGGTTGGAAGACAACGACGAGCAATTCGAGCTGACAAGGATGCCCCTGGCCAGCGAGAAGGCAGCCGAGCAGGAGGAGCGATTCATCGAGCTTACGGCTGGCACCCACCTCCTCGAGGATGTCGAAGACACCGCGGTCTGGAGCTCGTGGCTGATGATGATCACCCAGTCCGAGCTTCACCGCCGTGAGATTCGGAGACTGGAAACGCGACTCGACGAAGTTCCGGTCAAATCGAAGCCGGCGAAAGAGCGCCAACAGCTTCTCGATGACCTCTGCGAGATCTACCAAGCGACCGTCGCCAAGGACATGATCACTCCAGCGGGGAAGCTCTACCGGCCAACAAGATTTCTGGTCGGCATCAACCGTGCCCGAGACGGCGGCGACCCATTTGAACTAGTGCGCAAGCTCTGCCGCCGACAGACGGGCGGCTTCGACATCATCCTCAAACACGACGAGCCACTCCTCACGGTCGAGGCGCTCGTCATGGACGAGCAGAAGTCCTACCACCAGCTCTTCACGGAGAGGACGAAGGAACTGGCCGCCGATCGGCTCAGGAAGTTTCCGTCCTGGACGGGTAAGTAGTTGGGCTTCCTGAGAGCGCTCGAAGTCAGCCTGAGCGCGGGCTCCCGGAAGGCGAAGATCGCCCAGCTCGGAGCGGATATGCCTAGTGCGGAACCAGCTCGCGAGAAACTTCGCCGGAAAGGCCACGCTGCTCCAAACTGCCGAGCAGCACCCGCTGGGCCTGCGCCGTAAGACCGATCACGACAGGGCGCAGAGATCCGTGATCTGCCTCGTAGCGAGACGCAAACACGCCGATCAGCTCGTCGGCGAACGAGTAGCTCACCGAGCGCACCCCCTCGAAGTCGATCAGGACATCGCGACCGCCAGCCGCAAGCTGCTCGATCTCGGCCCGAATCTGCTCTGCCCTTGCGCGGGTGGAGAAAGCTTGGCCATGGCGCCCCAGCACGTATCGCGGTGACGCCGAGGATCGTGGAATGTCGTTCTCAAGCGTCGTCATGAGGCGAGGCTACGTCAAGGCTCGGACGCATGCATCCACCTATCCGGTCTGCCGATCGTTGTCCAGTCGCAAGCGATCCAGGTTCCCTGCGTGGGAGCAGTTTTCCAGCCATGATCCTTGACTCTGGCATCGACGATCTCGCGTCGAAAAGCACCCCTCCCTGCCCGGATGAACATCTCGGCCGATGACGCGGCGGAAGAGAGCGTTTCCTTCAGCACCCAGGAGAAGCCGTAGCCACGATCCCGGCGCTCGGTACCGCTTACGCCTTCCCGCAGCGCCTGTCCGATCGCGTGCTCGTCAACCACGAACTCAGGATGGCTTCCGCGAATGTGCTCGGGAATCCCGATTCCGTGGTCGCCGATTCCGAGCATGATCTGACTCATTCCGTTGATCTCACCGCGACTTCCCGCCACAACGCAGCCGGCATCGCTGGCGCCGTGCTCGACCGCGTTCTGGCAAAGCTCGCTTATCGCCATCAGGACCGCATCACGGACGACGGCTACGTCATCGAATTGGTCGATCAGGGGTTGCAGCAATCTGTCGGCGAGGCCATCGACCTCGGTCAACTCGACCAAGCGGGTCGGCCGAACAATCACCTCGGCGTTGTCCTCGACAAGCGCTCCGTCGATGCCCCCGATGTCCTCCAAGCGAAAGGCGCGAAAACTACGGCGCGTAGCGTCATCAAGAGGCTCCTTGATCTCGATGCTGCACCCGGCTTGCTGCAGCCCTTTGATCCAGAGCGCCAGCCTCACCGCGAAGAGAGGATGCAAGCCGACCAGGCCGCTGGCATTAAGGGTGATCTCATCCGCGCCTTGAAGACCAGCCTCGAGCTCCCCGGCGTAGCCGTGATCACGCCAACCTGCCCCTCGGGAGAGCCTGAACTCCACGTCGAACACCGTATGGCGACTGCCGGATTGAATGCCCACACTCGGCTGGCCGGGATCTGGTCACACAGCGCTCGTTTCGGCCGTGTCAAGGACCCGCTCCAAGTCCACTGCAATCGGCGAGCGATCCACGTCGAGTGCCTTCCCCCAGCATGGGCACTGCACGGCGCTGCCCGGAAGGCGACGGTATGCGCCCGGAGAGAATCGAACTCTCGACCTCCGGCTTGAAAGACCGGCGCTCTTTGGGCCTCGTTAAAAGCCCGTTGACCACTGAGCTACGGGCGCTCACGCATCCCTGCGTGGCCTGATTATGCCGGTCTCAGAGCCCGAACGTCTTGGCGATGATGTTGCGTTGGATCTCCGAGGTGCCGCCGTAGATCGTCGAGACCAGGGAGGTGCGGACGAGGCGCTCCATGTCGTACTCGGAGGCATAGCCGTAGCCGCCCATCATCTGCATGCCGTCGAGGGCGGCGCGCTTGGCGACTTCGGTGACGAAGAGCTTCACCATCGAGGCCTCGCGGGGCAGCATTTTGTCGGGATCCTCGTCGGTGAGGGTGGCGACCCAGCGGGTCATCAGGCGGGCGGCCTCGATGTCGGTCGCCATGTCGGCAATGCGGTGCTGGAGCGACTGGAAGGAGCCAATCGGGCGGCCGAACTGTTCGCGCTCCTTGACGTAGACGATCAGGTCGTCGAAGACGCGCTCGGCGATGCCGAGCATGGTCGCGGCGAGGATCAGGCGCTCGACGTTGAGGCCGGCCATCAGCTGGGTCCAGCCCTGGTCGACCTGGCCGAGGACGGCGTCGGCCGGCGCCTCGACGTCAGTGAAGTAGAGGTGGTTGGTGTCGCGGCCGCCCATCGTGTCGATCGGGATGACCTCGAGGCCCTCGGCGTCGCGCGGCACCCAGATCATCGTCATGCCCTCGTGCTTGGAGGCGGAGCGGGTGGTGCGGCAGACGACGAGGACGTGGTCGGCGATGTGGGCGTTGGAGCAGAAGACCTTCTGGCCGTTGAGCACGTAGCCGCCGTCGACCTGCTCGGCGAAGGTGGTCAGGGCGCCGACGTCGGAGCCGGCCTCTGGCTCGGTCATCGCGATCGCCTCGACCGAGCCGCTGGCGATGCCGCCGAGGATCTCCTGCTTCTGCTCCTCGGTGCCGAAGCGCTTGGTGGCGCCGGCGACGATCAGGGTCGTCGCGTAGCCGCCGATCGGGGCGAGGGCGCGCGAGGTCTCCTCCATGAAGATGCAGGCGTCGAGCATCGTCCCGCCGGAGCCGCCGTACTCCTCGGGGATCGTCACCCCGAGCCAGCCGAGCTCGGCCATCTCCTTGTAGATCGTCTCGTTGTGGTGCTCGGTGTAGCCCTCGGTGAGGCGCTCGCGCTGATCCGCCGTACCGCACTCGTGATCGCAGTAGCGCCGGATCGCGTCGACGAAGTCCTCCTGCTCGTCCGTCAGCGCAAAATCCACGAGGCCGCCAGCCTACCGGTCAACCACGTCAAACTGCCTGGCCGCTCAGTCGGCTGAGTCGGGGGCGTCGCTAAAGGGCGAAAGGACGAACTCGGAGAGCTCGGGCAGGAGGTCGAGCACCTGCTCGGCTTCGCCGCTGCGCAGCTGGCGATGGACGACCCAGGCAACGCCGCCGACCAAAGCCTCGTCGATCGTCTCGGATAGCCGCTCGTCGTGAGGAGCGATGCCGGCGAGGAGTTCGACGAAGCGGCTCATCGCCTGCTCGTAGTGAGCCGAGAGCATGGGGGAGGCGGTCGGCGCCTCGACTATGCAGGCGCGGGCGAGAGCGGGCTCCTCGGCGACGTAGCCAAGGAAGGCCGCCAGAGCGGCCTGGACCTGACTGTTCCAGTCCTTCTCCGCCTCGGCGCAGCGCTGCTCGATGCGGCGCAATGCCTCCTCGACGGCGGCGTCGAAGGTGGCGAGGAACAGCCCCTCCTTGCCGTCGAAACCGTCATAGAGGCTCTTTCGGGCGACGCCGGCACGGCGCACGACATCGGAGATCGTAGTCGCGGTATATCCCTGCTCAGCAACCATTTCCGCCATCGCCGCCATGATCCGGCGACGGCGATGGGCAAGGACGAACTCAGTGGGCAGTCCAGGACGACTTGAAGGTGAGCGCCGGTCGATCGGAGGGACGGCATGCGCGGAGCGAGACATCGTCACAGGATACCCGGGGAAGACCATTCGCTTGAATGCCAAACACTCTGTTGGTACCATTTTTCAATTGGAGTGTTTCTAATAGAAACATTGAGGTTTTCATATCCCCAAGGCGAGTCGAGCTGAGTCAGGACATGCCGCCCACCGACCTGGTCAGCGCCGTACAGCACAAGCGCCTACTGGCGGCGATGCTGAAGGCAACGGCGCAACTCGGCCACCGCGAGGTCAGCGTGCGGGACGTGCTCGAGCGCGCCGGGGTCTCCCACCCCACCTTCTACGCGCACTTCGAGAACAAGGAAAGCTGCTTCCTCGCCGCCTTCGACGCGGCGGCGGCGCGGCTGCGCGAGCGTCTCGAAGCTGCGGGCGATTCCAAGGAGGCCGAGAGCTGGCGCGAGCGTCTGCGCCTCAGTCTCGAAGAGCTGCTGCGCTTCGTCAGTGAGGAGCCCGACGCGGCGATGAGCCTGATCGTCGACGCCCGCGCGGCGTGCCCCTCTGCCCTGATTCGCCGCGACGAGCTGCTCGACCGCTTCGCCGGCTGCATCGATAGCCAGGTACGAGCCGAAAGCACCACCGACCCCGCTCCCTCGCCGATCGCCGCCGCCGGCATCGTCGGCGGCATCGAGGCCCTGCTCTACTCCCGTCTCTACGAGGGCGAGACCGAGGGCCTCGATTCCCTCCTCCCCTCGCTGATGTACTTCGCCGTGCTGCCCTACGAGGGGCATGAGGTGGCGAGCGAGGAACTGGTGGTCGCGGCGGGCTGAAAGTCGAAGCCCAGGACGAGACTCGAACTCGTGACCCCTTCCTTACCATGGAAGTGCTCTACCAACTGAGCTACCTGGGCGGGCGGAACCGATCTTAGTCGGTTCTGGCCGGGTTCCGGGAGGGTCGGATCATGGCTACAGGGTTGGGCTGGTCGGTCGATAGAGGAGAGAGATGCGAGGGAAGAGGCACGGGTTGCGGGTCCTGCTTGGTGCAGTAATGGCGATGCTTGTAGCGTCGGCGTTGGTTGCCGGGCCGGCCGAGGCGGAAGCCGGCGCTCGCGCCTCGATCTTCGGTGGCTCGGCCGCGGCCAGCGAAGAATGGCCCTGGGCGGCCTTCATCCTCGCCACCGACAAGAAAGGCGAAGGCTTCAGTTGCACCGGCACAGTGGTCGCGCCGACACTGGTGCTGACCGCCGGGCACTGCGTCGAGGACATACTCACCGGCCGCCACACCCCCGCGGCCCAGTACGCGGTGGTGACGGGAAGCCGTGACGTCCGCGACACGACCGTGCGCCAGGTCTCCAAGGTGGTGCGCGCCGTCCCCTTCCCGGGCTTCAACCGCTTCAAGCTCCACGGCGACGCCGGCCTGCTGCAACTGGCGACACCGACCAGCGCTCCGCCCCTGTCCCTCGCCGGCCCCGAAGACACTCCACTGCTGGGGCCCGAAATGCCCACCTTCATCGCCGGCTGGGGCCTCAATGACCACGGCAACAAGCCGAAGCAGTCGCCGATCCTGCGCCGCGCCGCGACCTACGTACAGCGACGCACCTATTGCCGCAACCACGGCCGCGCCTACTACCCTTTCTTCAACGCCTCGCTGCAGCTCTGCACGACCACCCCACCCGGGTTCGCAATCGGCACCTGCCACGGCGACAGCGGCGGGCCAGCGCTGGCCTATCGGGTCGATGGCACGCCGGTTCAGATCGGCATCACCAGCCTCGGCCCCGCCGACTGCGACACGACTCTGCCCGACGTCTTCACCCGGGCGGACCTCGTCTCGCCCTGGGTCGGCGAATGGATCGCGGCGACCGCGGCGGGGACGGTTCCGCCAGGCGCCTGAGCCTCAGCGCACGCCGCAGCTACGGGTGAGCGTCGTGCGCATCTTCTTGCCGTCTTCGAAGCCGAAGGACGCCTTGGCGAAGGCGAAGGTCGCCCCCGGGAAGCCTTTCGGCGCCGGACAGCCAGCGGCGAGGTAGCTGCGGGCCTCACCCCGGTAATGGAAGCGGCGCTGCAGGGTGAGCGAGAAGCCGCTGACATAGCCCCAGTCGGCGGCGACGGGTGGCAGGTCGGCGACGAGGGTGAGTCCGTAGGTGCCGCTGCGATGGCGCCGGACTTCGAACGGCAGCGTGAACGAGGTCGGCAGCGGCTGGGTGCCGTAGATGTGGGCGAAGATGACAGGCTTGTCGTGAAGGCGCCCGTTGAAGGCGAGGATCGTACCGTCGGACGGATAGGGCGACTGTTCAGGCAGGGCGACAGATGCATTGAATTGGCCGTGGCCGATGACCCCACCTGGGCAGGACGCTCGCGCTTCCGAGGTCGTCGCCGGCTGCAGCTGCCTGAAGTGGCAGGCGGGAAGGCCCCGCTGGTCCAGCTGCCCATAGCGGTTTATCGCCAGCTCGATCCGCTGCAGCTGCGGCGGCGGCAGCTGGTTGGTCGTCTTGATCTTGGCGGAGATCGAGACGGCAACCGGCGCCTTCCCTTTGCGTGGCAGGTTGTATGGAGCGATCTTGCCACCGTAGGAAACCTGCAGGTTGCCCTTACGGATCACCTCTGCCTGGGTGACGGCCGCCAGGGCAAGGCAGAGCAACGCGACCGCGATCGCGGCCCTTCTCGTCGCTACTCTGCTCACCCGAACTCCGGTCTCAGGTGAACTTCGAGGGTTCGAAGCGGCAGTAGTGGAATTCGAACCCCAGCACCTGGTTGTTTGCCTGGTTGGCATTGTGCGTGAGGCGGATCACCATCGCCTGCGCGCCTGCCTTGTTGCCCTGCTTGAGTTTGTTGGCGGTCTGCTGGAAGAGGTTGGCCTCTTCTTCGACGTATTTGAGCCACTTCGCCAGCTTGGCTTCGTCGGCGGTCGGCTGTGGGATCACCTTGAGCTGCTTGACGGTCTTCTTCAGGGCTTCGGAGGCCTTGTGGAACTGGGCCGCCGCCGCGTCCAGCTTGCCCGACTTGAATTTGCCGCGGACGCCCTTGAGGATTTTTTCGTTGGCTTGGGTATTGGTCTTGCAGATCGGCTCGACCGCTTCCGTGTAGCTCTCGCGCGTGACTTCTTCAGCCGCCGCCGCGAACGGCGCCAGCATCGAAAAGACCAGGACGAGCACGCTCAGTACGCCAAAGCTCTTCTTCCCCACCGCAGACCTCCCGTTAGTTCCCAAGTTCACGAGCATCTCATCTTCGCAAACACTCCCGGGCGCCCGGGGACTCGGCGGCTTAGGCGATCGTTAAGCATCCCGGGCTCGACAGCGGAGGGGGTGGGATTCGAACCCACGAGCGCCTTGCGACGCCAACAGTTTTCGAGACTGCCCCGTTCAACCACTCCGGCACCCCTCCGGGGACTGAGTCGGGGTGATTTTACGGCGGTGGGGCCATGGCGCGGTGCGGCAGCGCTGCCGAGGCTCAAGAACCGCGATATGTGCGCCGATGAAGTCGCGTGCAGGCAAACGAGCAGACCCGTCTTGGGCGGTTCTTCGACCGCTATCCGCTGTTGCTGCGTTCGCTGGCGATCGTCGCCCTGATCTGGGGGGTCGGCTACCTGACCTGGCGGATCGGCTGGAGCGGCGAAGGCGCGAGCCCGGTCGCCTTCGGCATGCTGCTCGTCACCGAGATCTACGGGCTCTGGGCGCTGGGGACGCTGGCCTGGTTCTCTTGGTCGCGCCCGCCGGCAGTGCGGCCGGCGGCGACGCCGGGGCGCTCGGTCGACGTCTACGTCTGCACCTACGACGAGCCGATCGAGGTGGTGTCGGCGACGCTGGCGGGGTGTCGGGCGCTCACCTACCCCCACACGACGTACCTGCTCGATGACGGGAAACGCCCTGAGATGAAGGATCTGGCGGAGCTGGCCGGTGCGAGTTACCTGACCCGTCCCGACAATTCGCACGCCAAGGCCGGCAATATCAACGCCGCGCTCTCGCGCACCGGCGGCGAGCTGGTGCTGATGCTCGACGCCGACCACGTGCCGATGCCCGACGCGCTCGACGCGATGGTCGGCTACTTCGACGACGAGCGGATGGCCCTGGTGCAGAGCCCGCACGACTTCTTCAACCACGACTCGGCCCAGCACTACGCCGTCGGCCGCCACGAGCAGTCGCTCTTCTACCGCGTCGTCTGCCCCGGCAAGGACCGCCACGGGGCTGCCTACTGGTGCGGCTCGGCGGCGCTGATTCGGCGCCAGGCGCTGCTCGAGATCGGCGGCGTCGCCACCGAGACGATCGCTGAGGACTTCCACACGACGATCCGCATGCTGCGCTACGGCTGGAAGAGCCGCTATCACGACGAGGTCTTGGTGCAGGGGCTGGCCCCGCACGACCTCGACGGCTATCTGCTGCAGCGCGACCGCTGGGCGCGCGGCAACCTCGCCGTCTTCACCCTGCCCGAGTCCCCCCTCCGCGCCAGGGAGCTGCGCCCGCTGCAGCGGCTCTCCTACTTCGCCAGCCTCGCCGCCTACCTGGCGCCGCCGATGCGGCTGCTGCTGCTGGCGACGCTCGGACTGGTGCTGTGGACGGGCGAGCTGCCGATGAAGATCAGCGTCGTCGCGCTTGCCGCCCTCTGGCTGCCCTCGGTGTCCCTCAACCTCAGTGCCGGCGCGGCGCTCGCCCGCGGCTACATGAAGATCGGTGAGACCGCCCACTATGAGCTGCTGACGATGGAGATCTACACACGGGCGCTGCGCTGCGCGATCCGCCCCGGCCACACTGCCTTCAAGGTGACGCCGAAGCAGGGCACCGGCGGCGGCGGGGTCGAGTCAGTGCGCAAGCTGCACCTGGTACTCGTCTGCGCGGTTGTCGTCGGGGCCGGCACCGTGCTGCGGCTGCTCGACCTTGCCGGCGCCGGCCCACTGCCCGATCTGCCCGGCGTCGCCGCCGTCGTCGTGCCGCTGTTGGGCCTGATCGAGCTGCGGCGCATCGGCCGCACTCTGGCCGCGGTCGGCCGCCGCCAGCAACGTCGCCTGGTCTATCGCTTCGAGGGCGACGCCTCGGCCGAGTGCTTCTCGGACGAGGGCCATGTCTCCGGCCGCCTGATCGACGCCAGCGCGGCCGGCGTCGGGCTGGTCCTGGATGCACCGCTGGAGGTGGGCGCGAAACCGGCCGTCCTGCTCCAGCTCGAGGACGCAGCGGGAGACGCGCACGAGGTGGCCGCCCAGGTCGAGGTGCGCTCCTGTCGCGAAGCCGATGGGCGCCACCTGGTGGGCGCGACGATCACCGAGATCGACTCCGCCTCGCGGATGCGGCTGATGGAGTGGTGCTACGTCGTCTGCAATCACGAGCGCCTGCGTGGCCACCGGCCGGCGGTCCGACCTGAGGGCCAGGCCGAGGAGATCGTGCTGCCGCTGCCGGCCCCGCAAGTGGCGCCGCAAACCGCCGTCGCCTAACCCCGCCAGGCAATACCCTTGGTGGCACCCACGGAGAGGTGTCCGAGTGGCTTAAGGAGCGCGACTGGAAATCGCGTGGGCGGGGTTAACCCGCCTCGTGGGTTCGAATCCCACCCTCTCCGCTCTGTGATGTGTCGCGACATCGGAGACAGATGTCGCGGGACATCGTAGACACGTCAACCCCCTCCGAGCGGCTGGTAGTCGCGGCTGGGATCGAGGGTGAGCCGCCGAATCAGCTCACCCGTTTGGGCATCAAGGACGCGGATGTCGCGATCGGCGACGAGCAGCTTGATCGGCTTGCCCTTGTGGGCCCGACCGAGGCCGATGTGGTGCAGCTTTGAGTCGTGGCGCAGGGTGACGGTGCCCGCCGCGTCGACCTTGTCGTGGCGGACGCGGAAGTGACCCTCCAAACTCTCCTCGCTGACCGGCCGGGCCTTGAGCCTGGCGCTGTAGGCCTGCAGGGGCGTGCGCCCACCCAGCGCCCGGTGAGGACGAATCGCGTTGTAGTAGTGGCAGAAGGCATCGAGCTGCCCCTGCAGCTCTGAGAGCGTTTTCGCCGGGGTCTGCTTGGCCAGGTAGCGCTTCAGCGTCTGGTGCAGCCGCTCGACCTTGCCGCAGGTCTGGGGGTGGTAGGGACGCGAGTTCTTGGCAACGACGCCAAGGCGCTCCATCTCCCGCTGCAGGAGAACCTTGCCGCCCCGAGGAGTGGCGGTGAACACGGCCCCGTTGTCGCAAAGCAGGGACGCCGGCGCCCCGTGCAGGTCAATCGCAGAGCGAAAGACGTCGACCACGTCGGCGGCCTTGGCGGTTGGGAAGGCGCGCGAAACCAAAAATAGCCGCGAGTGGTCGTCGATCATGTTGAGGATCTCGACGCCCTGGCCACCCGCCAGGCGCCAGTGGGTGATGTCTGCCTGCCACGTCTCGTTGGGCAGCTGCGCTTCGAAGCGGATCAACGAGCTGCGCGGGCGCTTTTGCGGCTGGGGGACGACCAGCCCCTCGCGGCGCAGGATCCGCCAGATCGTCGAGACCGATGGGACGCCGTCTGTCCCCTGGCGGGCGAGGTGGTGGGCGATCGTCCCAGCGCCGCAGTCGTGTCCCTGGGAGAGCAGCTGCTCTCGCAGGGACACGACTGCCCGCACCATCTCCTCAGACGTCCTGTTGGGGTTGGAGCGCGGTGCCCTGGAGCGAGTCTCCAGGGCCTCATAGCCGCCCTCGCGGTAGCGGGCCAAGAGCTTGTAGATCCAGCTGCGATGCACGCCGTGGGCCGCTGCCAGCTCCCTGACCGAGCGGCCCTCCACCAGATGCGGCTCGACCAGGTACCGCGCCTTTGCCACAGGAGATCCCCCTTCGTTGGGTGTCTCCTATGTCTCGACACAGGTGTCGCCTATCTACTGACACCAGACACCACCCTCGCCATCGCATTGCAGAGCGGTTTGCGGCTCTCCGAAAGGGGAGCCGCAGTCGTATTGGCAACTGATTGGGCAACACGACCGATTGCCGTGGAGGTCGGGGCGGGGCCGTACACTGCAAGGCCATGAGCCGGGTCTCTAGGCCGTCTCGTTTTCGATTGCGCGCTCGTAGGCGGTCGCAAGATCACTGAGGTCCGCATCGAGGCCGTCGATTAGGAGCCGGATCAGCAGTAGCCAACCTGGATTGTTCTTGCCGCGCTCGATGTCGCTGACTTGGCTCTCGGTCATGTCAGCGCGACTAGCCGCCTCGATCTGCTTGAGACCGCGTTCTTCTCGAAGTGCCTTCAAGGCAGCTCCCAGACGTGCCAGCTCGGTCGGCGGGGTGTCGTAGCGGGCGCGGGGCACGGGGAGCACGCTGCCTGCCCGTCGCCCTTCGCACTTATGGAAAGAACGAAGTAAGGTGATCGCGAGAAGACGCGGCTTGGGCTTGAGCGGGAGAAGGGGGGTTGGGGTGACGAGCCAGCATTCGTTAGGGAACTCAATCGCGATCAGGCGTTGCTCGACGGTCGACGGACGGCTGAGACAGGCAGAGCTGACTTGGCCGCCCGCCATCCGATCAAAACGGAGGCGAGCGGCCATTTGTGCCTTAGCGGTGCTTCACGGTCATGCTCGGCACGACAGACGTCACTGGCGTGATCGTCATCCCTGCTCACCTCCCTCCGTCTTCAGCCCCGGTGCTTTGCCGGGGGAAGAGGAGAGAGTAAGAAATTTCTGACTAGTCGGATAAAAACGAGCGCACTATGCCTCTGCCGCCAAAAGTTCCTAAGCTCCGGCGCTCGCTACAGCCAGAGACCTGATTAGGGAGGGGGGAGTCAATGTCGCGACCGGGAACTCGCAAGCCGGCCGCAGAACGAGAGAAGGAGATCGCCGACGCAATCGCCTACGCGTTCGGACACTGGATCAGGCTCGAGGCGCTCGCAATCTTGGCCGAGGGCAAATTCAGCGTTGCCGAAGTCGCTCGGATGATCGGCGTCAGCGTGAACCGCTTGAGCGGCCATATCACCGGCTTGTACAACCACGGCTGCATCGAATATCTGGGAACCGGACCGGCCCGGAACGCGAACGAGCACTTCTACCGGGCCGTAGTCCTTCCGCATATCGACGACGAGAAATTCCGGGCAATGCCTCCAGTCGAACGTCGCGAGTCCCTCGGAATAGTTGCTCAGGCAGTCCTCGCGGAGATCCTGGCCTCGCTCCGCGCCGGGAAGCTTGACGACGACACGAGCGCACGGATCATTGGCCGTTGCCTATGGGTTGACGCCCAGGGGAAGGACGAAGTGCAAGAGCACGTGTTGGATGTGTATGGGCAGCTCCTGGACATCAAGGTCAAAAGCGCGCACCGGCTGGTCAAGTCACGTAAAACCGGAACGACGACGATCATTTCTGTGACCGGCTTCGAACGAAGTCGGTCAGGCATGCCGCACTCGGAGAATTCCTCCGCTCGCGAGATAGTAAGAGGACGAACCCGCAACCCTGTCGCCGAGCGAACGAAGGATGTTGCAGAGGCCGTGGCCTACGCCGCCGGAAATGGAATGAGAGTGGAGGCTCTCGAGATCTTCGCCGAGGGGAGGATCGGCGTTAGCGAAGTCGCCAAGATTCTCAATGTCGACGTAAGGAATCTAAGTGACCATGTGCGCTACTTGCGCGACTACGGCTGCATCGAAGACGCCGGGATTGAGGAGGTGCGAAATACCAACAAGCACTTCTATCGGGCTGTGACCTTGCCCTGCATCAGCGTGGAGGAATATCGCGCCCTGTCATTCGATGAGCGCCGCGATGTCATGGGTCTCATCATTCAGGCAATTGTCATCGAGATCCTTGCTTCGTTCCGCGCTAGGAAGCTTGAGAACGACGAGAAGGTGCAGTTGATCTGGGACTGCCTCAACCTCGACAACAAAGGCAAGCGGGAAGTGGCTGCCTGCTTGACCAGGGCAGACAAACGACTGCTGGCGATCAAAGCTGTGAACGCCAAACGCCTTGCCAAATCTGGTGAGGGCGGCACACCAATGGTGGCCTCCCTGCTCGGTTTTGAGCGCAGTCGACCTGGGCGACCGGATACGGGCTACGGCTCTCCCAGAAAAATCTGAGAAGTAACAAATGACCCACTCAAAAAATGAGGATAGACTTCGGCATTACGATCTGAAACTCTCTGCTACTCAGGATCGAATGATCGCTCGGTGTCGTCAGCAAACGGCCGATCGACTTCGATTTTCGCCCCGAATGGCCGAAGGCTGACACAGAGTCGTTCGGGGCACATGACTTCAATGAACAATGAAACTTCCACCACGCAGCGACGTCCCGCCGTCGGCTCTCCCCGGCGACGGCGTATGCCTGCTAGTCCACTCCCACCCGAGGGACTACGGGAGGAAGCGATGAGCGAGGGAGCGGGCGCGCTTGACTGGTGTGCGCTCGTTCCCCGCCTCGTTCACGAGACGAAGGTTTGCGTCATCGAAGCGATGCGGTGGATCGACCGGCCGCTCTCTGCGCGCGAGATGGAGAAGATCAGCGGCGGTCGCAAAAGCATCGCGGACTTTGAACACCATTTTCTAAGCCTCGTGAAGGCTGGAGGAATTAGCCGGGTCAGCAGAACACCAGTTCGCGGCGCTCACGAAAATCGCTACTTCTTTACCGAGGCTGTGAGTCGACTTAGGTCCTACCAGGGAGATTGCTAGGACGCATGGCAGGGAACTTGGGCTGGGCAAATTATGCCCGCTTTTTGACACTAACTAACCAACGGAGGCAGAGATACAGTGAAGGTAGATAAGGCAAAGCACGGTCAAGGGCCGGTGTCGGGGGTCTTGCGTCGGTTCAGTCCTGTTGCGCTGGTAGTCCTAGCTCTTCTGTTGATCTGCCTAACGGCATCGGCATCCGCAGAGGGGGGTGCCGAAAGCCAGGAACAGCCGATCCCTCCGAGCGCGCTGGAACAGGTCGCCCAGGGCCAGGAGGTCATGCCATCGCTGACTGATCCGCAGGCTGCTACTCAACTGCCTCATCAAGACCTTGACCGCGACGCCGCACTGCATCTCATGGATGCAGTCTTCGGCCCGCTGCTCCAAAGCCCAGCGGGTCCATTTGATGACCTTCACGTCGAACGATTTCTCTCTGACAACGTCGCCGTAATCGCAGCGGGGGACCAGCCGGCAAGCGCTGGGGCCACGGTTGGAGAAACGGCTGCGCAGGCTGGCTACGAAGGCCCGACCCTGATCGAGTCCACGCTTCCGCTGCGCACCAACGGCACCTCCCTCGCCGATGCAGTTGACCTCGGCCTCGAACGGACAGAAGACGAACTCCAGCCGGTCAACCCGCTTGCCGAAGTCAGCATCCCGCAGGAACTGGGCGAAGGAATCGACATTCCGCAGGCCGGGATCGAAGTTGGCCTAGTGGGCGCGCCCGAAGATCGCACCCCGTCGATCATCGAGCAAAGCGTTGCCGCGTATCCCAACGTCGCCCAGGACACAAGCTTTGTCGTGGCACCGACACCGACCGGCTTTGAGACGATGAGCGTCCTGCAATCGGCAGACGCTCCAACGTCTCAGACCTACCATCTCGATCTACCCCAGGGCGCAGAGCTTGAAGAAACGTTCGACGGCGGAGCGATCGTCACCCGAGAAGGGGAAACCCTGCTCGAAGTCGACCGCCCCGCAGCAATCGACGCTGCCGGCGCTGAGGTGCCGGTGCAGCTAGAAGTCTCTGGCGAGTCTCTGAAAGTCGAGGCGTTTCCGGATTCGTCGAACCAGCTACCGATCCTGGTGGACCCGACCTTTAAATACGACTGGTATGGCGGTCATGAAATCGGGAAATTCGGCGACTGGACGAGCGAATCGAACAACGCCGGACTAGTCATCGGCACCAAAGCCATCTGTGCCTCAAGCTGCCCCGAAGGAGTCAAAGAACACGAAGGGCTCGACGTCTTTGCCAAAAAAGGCTCCAGCCTCGTTGCCGGCAGCAATGGCACTTGGAGTTCCTACGTGCCCCGCTACTTCACCGATCTGGAACAGCTCGGTACTCCCCCACAGAGCTTCGTGACCAGCATGGTCCTACAGGACTTGATCTTCTACAACAAGGGGCACGAACAGACCTATCTCCCCGCTTGGGTGAGCGGCATCTGGGACCAAATCGGCAACAAATACACAAGCGTCCTAATACACGGCGGAAACGCCGGGAGCGCAACGAATCTCTCCACGACCTACACCTTCGGTTATGGCGGAGACGAAAACGCCAAGCGTGCGGTGGCTGCGCAGTTCTATGCCGGCGAACCCGTGACGATGAAAGAAGAGGAACGAGAGCTGTATGTCGGCAACGTAACTCTCGAAATCGGCGACAGCGGCAAACCCTCGTTTGGAACCCCGACTCCTTCTGTGGAAGGATGGGTCAACAACAAAGCGACCCCGATTACCTTCACCGTCAGCGATGCCGGCCTTGGCATGAAGTCGATGTGGGTGCGCCAGGAAGGCATAACGGACAAACACAAAGGCTGGACGACCTCGATCTCCTGCTCAAGCACGCCGAGCGGCCCTTGCCCGCGTACTTGGAAATCGGGTGGCGTCGGCCAGCCCGCGCTTGAATACGACCCGAGCGTCATGCCGCAAGGCGAAGACACGCTGGAAATGAACGCCAGCGATGCGGCCGGCAATGAATCGGCCGCGACGAAAGTCAAAGTCAAGGTCGATCACACGGCGCCGACAATTGCACTGTCGGGGGCACTGACCGAACAGGGGGCTATCGGCACCACCCGTCCGCGCTACTTTCTCAAAGCCGTGAGCAGTGATGGAACCGAAGGGGCGCCGCAGTCAGGCGTCGCCAAAACAGAAATCAAAGTCGATGGCAAAACCGTCGATTCCACGTCTGCCGGCTGCTCCACGAAAAACTGTTCGGTCACTCGTGGCTGGACGCTCGAAGCCAGCAAATACTCCATCGGCAAACACACAGTCATCGTCACGGCCACCGATGCCGTCGGCTTGACGACAGAAAAAACTCTGGCCGTTGAACTCCAACCGGACACGACGAAACCAACGATCGAAAACTTCGGCTCCCTCTACAACGCCCCGGATGGATGGGTCGAACAGAAAACCTACGAATTCGGGATCAACGCCTGGGACAATGGCTACGGCGTCACCTCTCTTGAATTCAAGATGGACGGCAGCGTCGTCAAATCCGCGACCACGCCATGCCCGAACGGTGGTTGCACCGAATGGCTGAATGTCGCAATCAACATGGCGAACTACAAAGGTGGCGCCCATATTGCTGCCATCGTTGCCAAAGATGGAGCTGGCAATGTGACGACAGAAACATGGACGGTCAACGTCAATCCGAAAGGCGAAGTTTCTGCCGCTGAAGCGATCAACACACTGAAAGCAGTTGACGCGACCAGTGGCTCCGACGTAGTGACACCGACAGCGGAACTGGTCGAACCTGGCGAACTCGAAGAAGGCAACGCGCCCGGACTGAAACAGACCGGGACCGAACTCGTCAGCACTAGCACCGGGGCCGATACCGTCATGACCACGAATCCTTCGGGCGTAGTGATGATCGAATCCGGTGAAGGCAACATCGAAGTTGATCCGCTCAGCACGATCAAATCAACGACGAGCGAAGTGACAGGCGAAGCATCGGTGGCCGTGGCTGGCGGCGCCAGCGTCGATACGGTCGCCAGGCCGATCTACGATGGGCTTATGACCTATCAGGAGATCCGCGACGCTACCGCGCCGCAGACTTATTCGTGGGAAGTATCTCTACTCGCCGGGCAGACCCTCAAAACGGTTGATGCCCAACATGTCGCGATCTTCAACGAAGACGGGACGCAAGCGTTGGCAATTGCAGCGGAACCTTCCCATGATGCAACCGGCAAAGAAGTTCCGACAGAACTCAGTGTGAGCGGCAAAGCCCTCACGTTGACCGTGAAACACGTTGGCGGAGGCTTCGTCTACCCAATCGTGGGCGGGCCGTCGTTCCATGCAAGCTATGTGGAACCAGTAATCTACACGCCTCCGCCTCCGCCTCCGCTCGAAGAAGGGCCTAACACCGAAGAAGAATGGAACAACGTCCTCAATGGTCAGTGGCCAATCATCGCGAAAATCTCGGCACCGCAAATGGTTGGCTGCCCAGGCGAAGGGGAGGCGTGTGCATCGAGCAGTGGTTACATCAAGACCTACGGCTTTACTGAATGTATCCAGTATCCAGTCGTAGGAGGCTGTACTCCCGTTTATGAACAAAAGATCAGAGGCTTCTTCTATTTCAACTTCAATGAAGCCTGGATGAGCAAACGTCAGCCCAACTGTGAAAGCTCATCCATCGCGACGATCGTCGTCGAAAATGAATACTGCAAATGGGTCGGACCGGATCATCAGAAATATGGTGCCGGTTATCACATCACCTCTCAAGTAAAGTTCCGCCTAAAGCAACAACCCTCTGGGGTGGTAGGAAACTGGAAGTACATAACGGTGCGAATGTTTGGCAGTGGCAATGCTTACGCTCATCAAACGTCAGCAATTTGCAATCCGTCGCGGCCTGAATGCTAATTAGGTAATGACTAGGCAAGTCAGTAGTCGGCTAGGGCTTTGCGGAGTTGCGCTTGTGGCGCTCTTCGCAGCGCTAGCCGGCTACGGGCTTGCGGCTTCGCCGGAAAGGACGCCGCCGCCCTTCGTAGCTATCAAGCAAGGCGTAGCCGGTCCCTATAGATGGCGGGTGTTCACTCGTCGTGAAGCATCGTCGTTGGCTACGAAATATCGCCCGTGCCTAGGCGTTGGATTCTCGGGCAAGGACGATCCAAGCGGGCACTTCAAAGTCTTCTACGCTTGCGGTGTTGTAGAACCAGTGCCGAATGTTGTTGTTGACTCTGTTGGAGCTGGGAAAAGTCTACGCACCGTGATTGCTGTGGCGTACGGGAGGCAGGCACAAAAGGTTCTCATTGACTTGGGCTCGCGGGGCGTGCGCCATCTACGCCTCGCCCTTCTGTCAAAAAAGCTGGCGAGGAAGATCCATCTGGCCCAATACCGATATGCAGCGCTAGATCTGGCTGACCACTTTTGCATTCATCGGATTGCTGGATTCGACGGCTCGGGAAATGTCGTCGCTGATGACAAGCACGTGACTTGCTTTTAGATCGGTCGCTTTGTGCGACCCTCGGTGAAGTCACGTACGCTCGGACTAAAGAGCGTTGCAGCTTGACCTAGAGGAATGACTACCAGCATGGCATCGGCGAAATCGCCAGCACCAGCCATGACCGCCAAAATCCCGAAGGCAGTTATTAGCGAGAGCGCAATCAAAATCCAGCGGCAAATCTGGCTGCCGGTCAGAAGTCCGATAGCAAGAGGCCAAAGATCGCGACGTTGAACGGCTTTACTGAGAGCGAAGCCGATGAAAACAGGCTTGCGTCAATGATGAAGAGCCCGAGCAGTGCAAAATAGACCCACAGGCTGACGGGGTAGCGCCGATTAAAGGTTCCCGTCTCGTTCATTGCGCCTGAGCATACCTTCGATGCAAGCGATCGGGTAGTAACCGATAGCGGCAAGGAGCCGTGCTTCTGATACGGAGCGAAATGTCAAGGTGGGTCCCTTCCCGGGGAATCTCCCCGCGGCTCCGAGCAGCGGATGGCCCTTGGCAGCGACGGTGGATCAGACTGATATTCGCCCGGTAGGGCAAGTTTCTGTTTTGGGCGACAGCGCGCTATCTCATCGCCCAAAGGCGCCCGAAACCGCTGGAAACCATCAGCAGCAGACGAAGCCGCTGATCAAGAAAGCTCCTGCACCAGGCCGAATCATCACCCTCTTCGTCTCCCTCTGAAAATCGTGGTGTCGTGGGTTCGAATCCCACCCTCTCCGCTCCGCCTCGCGCCGAAGAATTCGCGCAGAAGCCGCGCGCACTCGTCCTCGAGCACGCCGCCGATGACCTCGGGGCGGTGGTTGAGCGCCGGCTCGGCGAGGACGTCGAGGACGCTGCCGGCGGCGCCGGCCTTGGGGTCGGCGGCGCCGAAGACGACCGTGGGGATGCGGGCGAGGACGATCGCGCCGGCGCACATCGCGCAGGGCTCGAGGGTGACGTAGAGGGTCGTGCCCGGCAGGCGCCAGCCGCCGAGCGCCTCGGCGGCGGCGCGGATCGCGAGGAGCTCGGCGTGGGCGGTGGGATCGGCGCGCAGCTCGCGCTCGTTGCCGGCGGCTGCGAGGACCTCGCCGTCGCGGGCGATGACGGCGCCGATCGGCACGTCGCCGTGGGCCTCCGCCTCGTGCGCGCGCTCCAGCGCCAGCCCCATCAGGCGCTCGTGCTCGGCCGTCGACGTGTGACCGTCCATATATGAGGGAGTATGTGGCACTACAACTTCGTCGGCGGGCTGGTGTTAGGGGATAGCTCGCGCGACTGCAGGGGTTACGCGAGCGCAGAGCCAGATGAACCGATGCCTTCCGATCGCCGCCGCCGTGACCCTGCTTGCCGCGCGCCTCCGCGATGTCGAGCACGCGCACGTACCGCCGGCGCCGCGCCGAATGACGTTCGCCACGGGGTCGCGCGAATCCGTCGCCCTCGGGTCGCTACACGTGAAATCCTCGCAACGACCCTGGGACCGATCCGCGGCCCGGGACCTCCCCCGGTCCACCGGGCGGCTGGGTGACGAAGCAGTGGAACTTCCTGCCCTCCGAAGGCGAAGCGACGCCGCTGCTGCCGACCTCGCTCGGCGGCATCGACGCCCCCGGCGCCTGGGACAACCTGACCGCAGCCGGCCGCCCGGGGGCGGAAGGGATCACGGTCGCCGTGCTCGACACCGGCATCGCCTACCGCGCACTCGGCTCGCGCTTCCGCCGCAGCCCGGACTTCAGCTCGGGGCAGTTCGTCAAGGGCTATGACTTCGTTGACGACGACAAGCTGCCGCTCGACGAAAACGGGCACGGCACCCACGTCGCCGGGACGATCGCCGAGAAGACCAACAACGGCATCGGCCTGACGGGGCTCGCCTACCGGGCCAAGCTGATGCCGGTGCGGGTGCTCGACAAGCTAGGGCGCGGACGCGCCGACGCGATCGCAAAGGGGATCCGCTTCGCCGTCTCCCACGGAGCAAACGTGATCAACATGAGCTTCAACTTCGGCTGCGGGCAGGAAGTGCCCAGCGTTGACGAAGCGCTGCGCCAGGCCTACGACCGCGGCGTGGTCGCGGTCGCCTCGGTCGGCAACCTGGGCTCGGAGGCCTGCGTCGCCGCGCCGGCCACCGGCCCGCACGTGATCGGGGTCGGCGGCAGCACCGAGGGCGGCTGCCTCGGCAACTACTCGCTCGCCGGCAAGGGCGTCGACGTCATCGCCCCAGGCGGCGGCGACGCCAGTGCCGGAGCTGCCCCTCGGTCTCTGCCGCTCCGATCTACCAGGTGACCCTGGAGGGCGGCAGCACGCGGCGCTTCGGCGAGCCCGGCAACTACGTCGGCACCTCGATGGCGGCCGCCCACGTCTCCGGCGTCGCCGCGATGATCCTCGCCAGCGGCACCCTCGACCCGAAGGCAAAGAAGAAGGGCAAGGTCGCCGCGGTGACCCAGCGCCTGCGCCAGACCGCGCGCGACCTCGGCCTGCCGAACAGCCGCCAGGGCGCCGGGCTCATCGACGCCGCGCGGGCGACGGACGGCAGCTGGTCCCTAGGTCGTGCGGACGATGATCACGCTGCAGGGAGCGTGATGGGAGACGTTGTTGGGGACGCTGCCGAGGAGGAAGCGGCGCGCTCCGGTCATGCCCTTGTTGCCGACGACGATCAGGTCGGCTTTGGTCTCTTCGGCGACGTTGAGGATCGCCTCCGCCGGTTCGCCCTCGACCGGGTGGGTCTGCACCTCGATCCCCTCTTTTTTCGCCGCCGCTGCGGCCGCGTCGAGCACCAGGTTGACGTCCTCGCGCGGGCCGATCTCGTACTGGACGTCGGCGGGGGCGTCCAGCTTCTCGCCGTCCACCCGGCGCTTGGGGATCGGGCCGTAGGCGCTGACGATGCTGAGCTGGGCGCCGGCCAGCTTGGCCAGGTCGACTGCCTGGCGCACCGCCTCGGCGGCGGTCTCGGACCCATCGGTTCCAACCACGATGCGAGTGAACACGCCGCCCTCCTTTGCCTCGGTCGCCGAACGGGGCCGATACTAACGGGACTCGTGGCCGCGAACCGGCAGGCCGCGGAAGCCGTCGCCGAGGATTTCGGTGGGGGTGGTGGCGAGGCGGTAGATCGCGATCGCCATCGAGGCCAGCAGGCAGACGAGCAGCAGCACCATCCCGACTTTCCAAAGGCTTGGCATTAGGCTGATCTCATCATGGAGAAGGTTGCTGACGGGGTCTGGCTGCTGCGGGGCGATTTCAGGAAGGCGATGAACATCTACTTCCTCGAGGACGAGGGAGGCGTGGTCCAGTTCGACGCCGGGACCAAGTCGATGGTCAAGAAGGCGCGGGCGGCGGCTGCCGAGCTGGGCGGGCTGAAGCGGATCGTGCTCGGGCATGCCCATGCCGACCACCGGGGCACCGCGCCTTCGATGGGCGTCCCGGTCCACTGCCATCCCGACGAAGTCGCCGACGCCGAAAGCGACGCCGCGATCGCCCCCTACATGGACCTCTCGCAGCTGCCGGTGGCGCCGGTGCGCTGGATCTACCCGCTGCTGCTGCGGCGCTGGGACGGCGGCGCGGTGAAGATCGACGGCACGGTCTCCGAGGGCGACGAGGTGGCCGGCTTCCGCGTCATCCACTTTCCCGGCCACGCGCCGGGCCTGATCGGGCTCTGGCGCGAGAGCGACCGGGTGGCGATCGTCAGCGACGTCGTCTACTTGGTCGACTCGGCGCGGCTGAAACCGCTGCCGGAGGGCGAGGCGAGCGTCCCCCACCCCGCCTGGGCCTGGGACCACGCCAAGGCGAAGGAGTCGGTGCGCAAGCTTGCGGCGCTGGAACCGAAGCGTGGTCTGCGCCGGGCACGAGCAGCCCGCTGCGCGGCGAGAACCTGCGCGAGACGCTGGAGCGGGCGGCGGAGAAGTACTGAGCCGAGGCGGCGCTCGCCGCCGCGGCTGCCATAGTTTCCGCCCCTGATGATCGGGACCTACGCCTCGGCGGCGCTGATCTGCGCCGCCTCGCTGCTGGTGGGACGCGCCATCCTCGGCCTTGCCGGCGGGGACGGCGCGCGGAGCTGGCTGGGGCCGGCGGCCGGGTTCGGCGCCGTGCTGAGCGTCACCGGACTGCTCGCGCGGGCGCCGGGCCACGCGACCACAGCGACGGTCGGGCTCCTAGCCCTAGTGGTTGCCGCGGGCCTGATCCTCTGGCGGCTGCGATCCGACGACGATCGGCCGCCGCGAGAGGACTCGATGCTGCGCGAGGGCCTGCCGGTGGCGCTGATCGTCGCCCTCGTACTCTCGATCCCCTTCGCGGTGAGCGGGCGCTGGGGGCTGCTCGGCGTCGGCTTTAACAACGACCTCGGCCTGCACCTGGCCTGGGCCGAGTGGCTGCGCAGCGGGCTCGGGCCGGCGCCGGAAGCCGGCTACCCGCTGGGCCCGCACGCACTTGCCGACGCGATCGCCGCGGTACCCGGGATCGGGCTCGGCCAGGCCTTCGTCGGCGAGGTCTTCGCGATCGCCGTCCTCACCGCGCTGACCGCGCTCTCGGCGCTGCGCGAGCTCGGCGCGGCGCGCCGGGTGCTCGCGGCGGCCCTGGTCGCTATCCCCTACCTCGGCGCCTCCTACTTCGCCCAGGCCGCCTTCAAGGAGACCGCCGAGGCGCTCTTCGTCCTCGCCTTCGCCCTCTACCTGCACGACCTCGACCGCCGCCGCGCCGACGGCTCCGCGGGCTGGGGTGGCGCTGGATGCGGCTGGGGCGTCGGCGGCGCTCGTCCCGCTGGCGCTGGTGGGCGGCATCTTCTTCTCCTACAGCTTCGCCGGGCTCGCCTGGCCGGTGGCGATCGTCGTCCTCTGGGGCGCCACGGTGCCGGAGGTGCGGCGCTCGCTGCGACCGCGGGCGCTGCCGCACACCGTGCGACAGCCCGCGGTGGCGCTGACGATCGCAGCGCTCGCGGCGCTCGCGGTGCTGACCGTGGTCGGCCCCTTCGCCTTCGTCCACGGCTTCAACCGGGTGGCGGGAACCAACACCTACGGGCCGGTCTCGCCGATCGAGGCGCTCGGCATCTGGCCCGCCTCGAACTACCGGCTCAACTCGGCCGGCGGCGCCCACCTGACCGGCCTCGCCACCGCGATCGCGGCGTTGGCGGTGCTCGCTGGCGCCGTCTGGTGGCTGCGCCGGCGCCAGTTCGCGGTGCCGATCGCCCTCGGAGCTTGCGCGATCCTCTACCTCGCCGCGCTCGCCGGCAGCGGCGAGTACTCCCAGGCCAAGGCCCTGATCATCGCCGCCCCGCTGGCGATGCTGATCGCGATCCGCCCCCTTCTCTTCGAGCTCAGCGGCGTCACGTCGCACTTCTTCGCCGCATAGCGGCGAACAAATGACGAAGTCAGCGGCGGATGGGCGTGGGCGGACGCTGGGGATCGTCTTCGTGGCGGGGGCGGTTTACTCGAGCCTGCTGGTGTTGCGGGATGCGCCGGTGGGGCCCGCTGGGCACGGGGCGGAGCTGCGGGCGTTTCTGCCGAAGATCGAAGGCGAACCCGTGCTCTATGCCGGCCAGGATCGCTATGCCGCCTACGAGCTGTCTCGGCGCCGACACGCACGTGCCGCTGGTCGAGTTCCCGGACAGCGAAGTCTCCCCCAGCCCGGAAAAGCCCTTCGACACCGGCGACGCCTACAGCCCGATCGACTTCGACTCCTTCTCGCGCGCCACACTCGACCGCTTTCCCTACGTGATCACCGGTCACGCCGCCTGGAATAGCGAAGCGCCCGCGGGCTTCAAGCGCGTCGCCGCCACCCCGTCCTACGTCCTCTGGAAGCGCACCGGACCGCCAGCGGAGAACCGGCACGTCCTGCTCGAGGGGACCGAGGCTGCCGCCCACGCGGATTGCGCCTCGCCGGAGATACGCATCCTCACCGCCAACCCCGGCCGCGCCTCGCTCTTCCCCGGCGCAGCGATCGGTAGCAAGGCGCGCTGGAGGCCGAGCTCCACGCTGGAGACCGGCGATCGGGCCAGCCAGACCCTGCGGCTCCCCGCCGGGCGCTGGCTGCTCTCGCTGCAGTACTTCTCCCCCTTCGGGCTCACCCTCTCAGCGCCGGGCCTGCGCCGGGAGCTGCCGGCGGCGCTCGACGGCCAGCGCCCGAACACGATCAGCCTCGCCAACAACGGCCAGTTCTGGCCCGCCGGCGAGATCCGCAGCGACGGCACGCCGCTCCCCTTCACGATCGTGGCCGAAGACCCGAGCACCCTGCAGCGCCTCAGCGGCTACTCGGGCGAAGCCAACCTCGGCGAGCTGGTCGCCGTGCCAGACGAACCGCACCGGATAGTGCCGCTGCAGCCAGGCTTGCAACGGCTGGATTGACTGGTACGAAGCGGACGAAGTGCCCTAGGAGGCGGCCTTGGCCGCCATTCGATCCGGGGACACGCGGACTACGTCCCATACAAGGCCGAGGCGCTCGAGCGAGTCGATCACTAGGGCGGAGATGTCGACCTGCCAGCGACCGAGGCCGTGGGTGGCCGAGGTCGGGAAGGCATGGTGGTTGTTGTGCCAGGCCTCGCCGAAGGTGGGGATCGCGATCAGGGCCAGGTTGCGCGACTCGTCGCTGGTCTCATAGTCGCGGTTGCCGAAGACGTGGCAGAGCGAGTTGATGCTGTAGGTGAAGTGGTGCAGGACGAAGACGCGAACGAGGCCGCCCCAGAGCAGGCCGGTGACGGCGGCGAAAAGGGTGCCGCCGATGACCCAGCCGAGGGCGAAGGGAAGCATCAGGCCCCCGATCGCCCAGATCAGGAAAGTACGGTCGACCCAGTTGATCGTCGGGTCCTTGATCAGGTCGGGGGCGAAGCGTTCCTTGTTGCCGCGCTGGGTGTGGATGAAGAGCCAGCCCATGTGAGCGTGGTAGAGGCCGCGCAGGGCGCCGCTCCAGCCTTGGCCGTGGTCGACGTGGGGGCTGTGCGGGTCCCCTTCTTCGTCGGAGAAGGCGTGATGCTTGCGATGGTCGGCGACCCATGAGATCACCGGGCCCTCGATCGCCGCCGAGCCGAGGATCGCCAGCAGCCCGTGCAGCCAGCCCTTGGCCTTGAAGGCGCGGTGGGTGAGATGGCGGTGGAAGCCGACCGTGATCCCGATCCCGGTGAGGAAGTACATGCCCGAGGAAGAGGAAGACGTCGCTCCAGTGCAGCGCCTGGCCCCAGACCTGCCAGCCGGCGAAGCCGATCGCGACGAACGGGATCAGCGTCACCAGGCCGGTGATGATGCGGTCGCGCGTCTCGTTGGCGACCGGCTGAATGTCTGAAGGGAGGGGTCCCGCCACTGCCATCTGCTGCGCCGATCATACGACTCGGCGGACATGAAACCGCGAAGGAGAGGTTTCTCACCGAAGCCGCGGCGTCGATATGGTCCCCGCCGATGCCGTTTGCCCGCACCGCCCCGCTGCGCCGTGAGATCGAAGCGCGCATTCCCGAGCGCCCGCTTCACGGTCGAGTTCTGGGACGGCACGCGGCTGCCATCGAGCAACGGCGACGGGCCAACCTTCTACGTCCGCTCGCCTCGGGCCGCCGCCCACGTCCTGCGCGCGCCCGGCCAGCTCGGCCTTGGCCGTGCCTACGTCAGCGGCGAGATCGAGGTCGACGACATGGACGCCGTGATCGCCCTGCTCGACAGTTGGGATCCCCCCAGCCTCGAAGGCCGCCGACAAGCGCGCCCTCCTGCTGGGCGCGGTCCGGGCCGCCGGCATCACCAAGCCGCCGCCGCGGCCGCAGTCCGAGCTTCGCCCCAGCGGCAAGCGCCACAGCAAGGAGCGCGACGCCCGCGCCGTGCGCCACCACTACGACGTCTCCAACGAGTTCTTCGAGCTCTTCCTCGGCGAGACGATGGTCTACAGCTGCGCGATCTTCTCGCGCGGCGCCAAGACCCTGAAGGAGGCCCAGGAAGAGAAGCTGGAGACGGTCGCCCGCAAGCTGGCGCTGAAGGAGGGTGACCGTGTGCTCGACGTCGGCTGTGGCTGGGGCGGCTTCCCGCTCTGGGCGGCGACCAAGCACGGCGCCACCGTCGTCGGCATCACGCTCTCCGCGCCGCAGGCCGAAAAGGCACGGCAACGAGCCGAGCAGGCCGGTGTCGCCGACCGGGTCGAGATCCACGTCATGGACTACCGCGACCTGGCCGGCGAGCGCTTCGATGCGATTGCCAGCATCGGCATGGTCGAGCATGTAGGCGCCTCCCAGATCGACCTCTACGCGCAGACGTTGGCCAACCTGCTCGAGCCGGGCGGGCGCCTGCTCAACCACGGGATCACACGACTGCGCCACACCGACGCCGAGGCGGGCGCGTTCTCGGAGCGCTACGTCTTCCCGGACGCCGCCCCCCTGCACCTCTCGCGCAACCTGATGGCACTCGAACGGGCCGGCTTCGTCACCCATCACGTCGAGGACTTCGCCCTCGACTATGCCGAGACGCTGCGCCACTGGGCCAGGAACCTCGACGACAACCTCGAGGAGGCAATCCGCCTCGCCGGTCCCGAACGGGTGCGCGTCTGGCGCCTCTACCTGCGCGCTGCGCGCAACGGATTCCTGTCCGGATTCACCTCGATCTACCAAGCCCGCTGCAGCCTGGGCTGATCAGACGGGAAAGTCTCGCTCGACCGTTTCCAGCGCCCAGTCGGCTCCAGCTTGGCTGAGCTGGTCGACGGTGTAGCTGCCTGTGGCGACGCCAACCACCTTGATGCCGGCGCCGTGGCCGGCTTTGACGTCGCGGGGGGTATCGCCGACGGCGATGCAGGCGCCGTTGGCGAGGGTGCCGCCGGAGACGAGGGTGCCGCGTGCCAGGGCGGCTTTCGTCACCTCGGTGCGGTCGGCTGAGTCGGAGCCGTAGCCGCCGAAGCTGAAGAAGCGGTTGAGGTGGCCGCGGGCGAGCTTGATGTGGGCGGCGGCCTCGACGTTGCCGGTGACGAGGCCGAGCAGGACACCGTCCTCGATCAGGCGCGGGAGCAGCTCCCCGATGCCCGGCATGACCCGGTAGCCGGGCGACTCGGCGACGGCGTCGGGCAGGTGCTTGAGGTAGCAGCCGATCGCCTTGGCGCGCTCTTCCTGTGTGCCCTCGCGCCCGATCACCTCGCGGAAGATCAGCGCCGCGATCTCCGGGTCGGTCATCCCGGCCTCGGTGTGCTCGGCGATGTCGGCCTCGATCCCGTGCAGCTCCTCGAAGGCGCGCTGCCAGGCAACCGCCCCGGCGCCACCCGTCACCAGCAGGGTGCCGTCGATGTCGAAGAGCACGGCGCGGATCATCCCTGCCTCACTCGCCCAGCAGTTCCTGCTGCGAGAGCCAGTAGAGCAGGCCGAGCGCGGGCAGGACGAGGATCGCGGCGGCGATGAAGACGACGATCACGGTGCCGAGCGTGTCCGGCGGAGCGGCCGACTGGGTGATCTTCAGCGAGGTCGGGATCAGATAGGGGAACTGGGCGACGCCCCAGCCCCAGATCACGGCGATCACCGCGCCACCGGCGAGTGGGCGCAGCAGGCGCGACGGCGGTCTCTCGGGACGGCGGGCGCTGGAGAGCAGGATGGCCAGCACGCCGATCCCGCAGAGCCCGGAGAGGATCACCAGCGGCAGGCCCTGGTCGGTGAGGCGGTCGAAGATATAGCGCGCTTCGGCATGCAGCTCGACCAGACCGAAGGCGGCGGCGACGCCGGCCACGGCGGCAGCGGCGAGGGCGCGGTGGGCGAAGTAGCGCTGCAGTTCCTCGTCCCCCGCCCGGCGCGCGTCGCCGATCAGGAGGACGGCGGCGAGGTAGGCGCCGCTGGCGACGAACATCGCCCCGGTCAGCAGCGGCAGCGGCTGCAGCCAGCTCGAGAACGGTGCGCCGTTGCCGTCTGCGGGGACGTTGCCGGCAGCGATCGCGCCGACGACCGTGCCCATGAAGAAGGGCGTCAGCAGCGAGGAGATAGCGAAGGTGGCGCCGGCGGCGCGGCGCCCGGAGAGCCCGACGATCGACTTGCGGAAGGCGAAACCGGAGCCGCGCAGGACGATGCCGACGGCGGCAAGGGCGATCGGCACGTAGAGGGTCGTCATCACCGCGCTGAAGGCCGGCGGGAAGGCGGTCCAGAGGACGACGAGGATGAAGATCAGCCAGACGTGGTTGGCCTCCCAGACGGGGGTGAGCGAGCGCTGGATCAGCGCCCGCGGCCGCTCGCCGCTCTCCGCCCCGCCGGCGATGAGGTCCCAGAAGCCGCCACCGAAGTCGGCACCGCCGAAGAGCGCGTAGAAGGTCGCGCCGGCCCAGAGGATCACGGCGCAGACGTCGGCGCGGGTCATCGGGCACCTCCGACGGGGCCGGCGGCGCGTAGGGCGTGCCCTCGGGCTCGACGCCGCCCTCGCGCCAGCGGCGCGACATGCTGCGCAGGACGAGGATCGCGATCGTGCCGATCGCGGCGTAGAGGAGGAGGACGAGGGCGAAGCTGAACCAGATGCCCTTGGCGTCGGTCACCGCTTCGGAGGTGCGCATGTAGCCCTGCACGATCCAGGGCTGGCGGCCGACCTCGGTGACGATCCAGCCGGCCCAGAGCGCCAGGATCGCGCCGGCGCCGGAGACCGCCACCGCGCGCAGGAACCAGGGCGTCCCCGGGATCTCGCGGCGGCGCCACCAGACGAAGGCGAACCAGGCCGCGAGCGACGAGCAGTGCTGTGCCGATCCCGACCATGCCGTCGAAGGAGAGGTGCAGCAGGGTGTTCGCCGGCGGCCGTTCGTCCTGTGGGATGTCCTCCAGCCCGGTGACCTTGGTGTCGGCGCTGAAGCCGACCAGGAGGGAATCGAGGTCGGGGATCGGGATCGCGCCCTTGACCCCGCTTGAGGTGCAGATGCCGCCGACGTACTCGGTCTGGTGGCCGCCGGTCTTCTCGATGCACTCCATGCCGGCGAACTTGGCCGGCTGGTGGTCGGCCACTTCGCGCGCCGCGGTGTCGCCGACGAAGAGCTGGATCGGCGTCGCGATGCAGGCGATCGTCAGTGGGATCAGCAGGCCGAGCCGGTGCAGGCGGTCGCGCCTGCCCCTTCAGCATCCCGGCAGCGTAGATCGAGGCGACGAGGAAGCCGACGACCATGTAGGCGGCGAGGATCATGTGCGGCACCTCGTAGCCGGTCGCCGGGTTGAAGAGGATCTTCAGCGGCTGGGTGTCGACGACCTTGCCGGCGGCGTCGAGGGTGAAGCCCTGGGGCTGGTTCATCCAGGAGTTGGCGGCGACCACCGCGAAGGCGCCGCCGATGCCGGTGACGAACATCGGCACCCCCGACCAGAAGTGGGCCCAGCCGGAGAGGCGCTTCCAGCCGTAGAGGTAGATCGCCAGGAAGATCGCCTCGAGGAAGAAGAAGATGCCCTCGATCGCGAAGGCGATGCCGAAGGCCGAGCCGAAGCGGTCCATGAAGTGGGGCCAGAGCAGGCCGAACTCGAAGCTCAGCACGGTGCCGGTGACGGCGCCGACGGCGAAGGTGACGGCCATCGCCTTCGACCAGCGCCGAGCCAGCTCCATAGCGTCGGCGTCGTCGCGTTTCAGCGCCGATGTAGTTGGCGACGAGGATCGTCGCCGGCAGGGCGACGCCGAGGCAGGAGAGGACGATATGGAAGGCGAGGGTGAAGGCCATCTGCTCGCGGGCGGCGAGCAGGTTCGATGCCGATGCCGCCAGAGGGAGCGCATCCAGCCAGGGCATGTCGGCGAGCCTACTCCCCGCGGCGGGCGCTGCGGTAACGGCGGATCAGCGCGTTGGTCGAGCTGTCGTGGCGAGCTTCGGCTCCTCGTCGGCCTCGAGCTCGGGGATGATCGCCACCGCCAGGGCCTTGCCCAGCTCGACCCCCCACTGGTCGAAGGAGTCGATGCCCCACACGGCTCCCTGGGTGAAGACGCTGTGCTCGTAGAGGGCGACGAGCGTGCCCAGGGTGTGAGGATCGAGGCGCTCGGCGAGGATCGTGTTGGAGGGACGGTTGCCCTCCATCACCCGGTGCGGGACGACCTCCTCCGGCGTGCCCTCGGCCCGCACCTGCTCGGGCGTCTTGCCGAAGGCGAGCGCCTCGCTCTGGGCGAAGACGTTGGACATCAGCAGGTCGTGGTGGCGGCCGAGCGGGTTGTTCGAGTGGAAGAAGCCGATGAAGTCGCAGGGGATCAGGCGCGTGCCCTGGTGGATCAGCTGGTAGAAGGAGTGCTGGCCGTTGGTCCCCGGCTCGCCCCAGAAGATCGCCCCGGTGTCGTAGTCGACCCGAGCGCCGTCGAGGGTGACGTGCTTGCCGTTGGACTCCATCGTCAGCTGCTGCAGGTAGGCCGGGAAGCGGTGCAGGTACTGGTCGTAGGGGAAGACGCCGCAGGTCTGGGCGCCGAAGAAGTCGCCGTACCAGACCGCGAGCAGACCCCATCAGCAGCGGCAGGTTCTGCGCCGCCGGCGCGGTGCGGAAGTGCTCGTCCATCGCGTGGAAGCCGGCCAGCATCTCCTCGAAGCGGGCGGGGCCGATCGCCAGCATGGTCGAGAGCCCGATCGCCGAGTCCATCGAGTAGCGGCCCCCCACCCACTCCCAGAAGCCGAACATGTTCTCGGTGTCGATGCCGAACTTGGCGACCTCCTCGGCGTTGGTCGAGACGGCGACGAAGTGCTTGGCGACTGCGGCCTCGTCGCCGCCGAGCCCGGCCAGCGACCACTCGCGGGCGGTGTGGGCGTTGGTCATCGTCTCCAGCGTGGTGAAGGTCTTGGAGGAGATGACGAAGAGGGTCTCCTCGGGGTCGAGGTCGCGGGTCGACTCGGCGAAGTCGGTGCCGTCGACGTTGGAGACGAAGCGGAAGGTCATCTCGCGGCGCGAGTAGTGGCGCAGCGCCTCGTAGGCCATCACCGGGCCGAGGTCGGAGCCGCCGATGCCGACGTTGACGACGTTGCGGATCGGCTTGCCGGTGTGGCCGGTCCACTCGCCGGAGCGGACGCGCTCGGCGAAGGCGCTCATCCGGTCGAGCGTCTCGTGCACCTCCTTGACCACGTCGACGCCGTCGACGATCAGCGAGCGCCCGCGCGGCATCCGCAGCGCCACGTGCAGCACGGCGCGGTCCTCGGAGACGTTGATGTGCTCGCCGGCGAACATCGCTTCGCGCCGCTCCTCCACCCCGCACTCGCGGGCCAGCTGGCCGAGCAGCAGCAGCGTCTCGTCGCTGATCCGGTTCTTGGAGAAGTCGAGGTGCAGGCCGGCGCCGTCGGCGACGAGCCGCTCGCCGCGCTGGCGGATCGGCGGCGAAGAGATCGCGCAGGTGCTGGCCCTCGATCTCCTCTGAAGTGCTTCTCGAGCGCCCGCCAGGCGGATCCCCCGCAGCCGCTCACTTCCGGTGGTCCTTTGCACCCCTATTCAGGGGAAAGGCGCACCGGAACGGGCTGTCGCTCACGCGTGTGCCCCGACCTGCGCCTCGATCGTCTTCAGCATCTCGTCCCACGACTTGGCGAAGGCCTCCTTGCCCTCCTCCTGCAGCCGCTTGGCGAGGGCGTCGGCCGCGATCCCGGCACGCTCGAACTCCCTCAGGACCTCATCGGAGTCGCCGGCATCGGCCGGCACGAGGGCGCCGATCTTGCCGTGATCGGCGAACGCGTGCAGGGTCGGCTCGGGCATCGTGTTGACGGTGAAGGGCGAGGCGAAGCCCTCGATGTAGAGGGTGTCGGAGGCTTCGGGGTCCTTG
This sequence comes from uncultured Solirubrobacterales bacterium, assembly GCA_963778715.1. Classification (GTDB taxonomy): domain Bacteria; phylum Actinomycetota; class Thermoleophilia; order Solirubrobacterales; family 70-9; genus VRUE01. Next base: position 43,919 of record CAVZVK010000009.1, on the reverse strand, counting down.
GTGCCGGTGCTGGCCCAGAGCAGGCGCTGCGGACGCGCGCCCTCGTTCATCAGCCGCTGCATGCGCTGGGAGTCGAGCAGCTCGCGGTAGGCGCGGTAGGCGCGGAAGCCGACCGCGAGGCCGAGCCGGTTGTGCAGCTCGTCCGGCACCTCGCCGGTGACGGCGACGTCCCAGCGGCTCATGAAGATCGAGGCGACCGAGGCGACGTCGGCGCTGCGCCCGGCCTCTATCCGCCGTTCGATTCCCTTCATGTAGGCGTCGGCCGCGGCGAGGTACTGCTCGGCGTCGAACAGCAGCGTGACGTTGATCGGGATGCCGGCGAAGATCGACTCCTCGATCGCCGTCAGGCCGGCCTCGGTGCCGGGGATCTTGATGAAGAGGTTGTCGCGCTCCGCTTTGGCGTGAAGGGCGGCCGCCTCCTCGATCGTCGCCTCGGCGTCGTCGGCGATCAGCGGGGAGACCTCGAGCGAGCAGAAGCCGTCGACGCCGGCGGTCCGCTCGTGGACGCCCCTGAAGAGATCGGTGGCGTCGCGCAGGTCGGCGAGCGCCAGCTCGAAGAAGATCCTCTCGGTCGGAGTGGCGCCGATCCCCTGCTCGGGAACCGCGCTGGCGCTGAGCTCGGCGATCTGCTCGTCGTATGCCTCGCCGCCGGAGATCGCCTTGTCGAAGATCGTCGGGTTGGAGGTGAGGCCGGTGACCGAGAGCTCGTCGATGTAGCCGCGCAGGGTGCCGTCGGCCAGCATCGTGCGGGTGATGTTGTCGAGCCAGAGGCTCTGGCCAAGATCGTGCAGTTCGGCGGTCGGCTTCATCTGAGCAGCTCCTTTGCGGCTTCGGCCACCCGGTCGGGGGTGAAGCCGAACTTGGTTTGGACGTCTTTCAACGGCGCCGAGGTGCCGAAGGTGTGCATCCCGATCTTGACGCCGTCGGACCCAACGTAGCGATCCCAGCCCAGCGTCGAGGCCTCCTCGACCGAGACCCGGGCGGTCACGCCCGGCGGCAGCACCTCGTCGCGGTAGGCCTGGTCCTGGCGATCGAAGAGCTCCCAGCAGGGCAGGCTGACCACCCGCGAGCGGACGCCTTCGGCGCTCAGCTCCTCGTGGGCGGCGAGCGCCAGCGCGACCTCACTTCCCGTCGCGATCAGGATGACCTGGGGGTCGCCGCCATCGGCGTCGGCGAGCACGTAGCCGCCGCGGCGCAGCCCCTCCGCCGAGCCGTACCTCTCGCGGTCGAAGACGGGCACGTCCTGGCGGGTGAGCACGAGCGCCACCGGCTGGTGGGTGCGGTCGAGCGCGACCCGCCAGGCCTCGGCGACCTCGTTGGCGTCGGCGGGTCGGATCACGTCGAGGCCGGGGATCGCCCGCAGCGAGGCGAGCTGCTCGACCGGCTGGTGGGTCGGGCCGTCCTCGCCGAGGCCGATCGAGTCGTGGGTGAAGAGGTGGATCACCGGCAGCTCCATCAGGGCCGAGAGGCGGATCGCCGGGCGGGCGTAGTCGGAGAAGGTGAGGTAGGTCGACCAGAGCGGCCGCAGCTTGGAGAGCGAGAGGCCGTTGGAGATCGCCGCCGACTCGTGCTCGCGGATGCCGAAGTGGAGCTGGCGACCGTCGTAGGCGCCGGGCTCGAAGTCGGTGGCGCCGTCGAACTTGAGCCGGACCGAGGTCGAGTCGGTGAGGTCGGCGGAGCCGGCGAGCAGCCAGGGCAGGCGGGCGCCGATCGCGTTCTCGACCTGCTGCGAGGCCTTGCGGGTGGCGATCCCCTTCTCGTCGGGGTCGAAGCTGGGGATCTCGGCGTCCCAGCCATCGGGCAGCTCGCGCTCTCTGCTGCGCCTCGATCTCGGCGGCGAGGTCGGCGTTGTCCTTCGCGTAATCGGCGAGCTTGCTCCCCCAGGCCGCCGAGAGCTCCGCGCCGCGCTTGCCGATCCCCGCCGCAAAGTGCTCGCGCACCCCGTCCGGCACGAGGAACTGGGCGTCCTCGGGCCAGCCGTAGGCGCGCTTGGTCTCGCGCACCTCCTCCTCGCCGAGCGGCTCGCCGTGGGCGGCCGAGGTGTCGACCTTGTGCGGCGAGCCGTAGCCGATGTGGCTGTCGACGATGATCAGTGTCGGCCGCCCCTCCTCGCCCTTGAACTCCTCGAAGGCGGTGGCGATCAGGTCGGTGTCGTTGGCGTCGCCGACCCGGGTGACGTTCCAGCCGTAGCCCATGAAGCGGGCGGCGACGTCGTCGTCGTAGGCGAGGTGGGTCACCCCGTCGATAGTTATTCGATTGTTGTCGTAGATCCAGCAGAGGTTGTCGAGCTTCAGGTGCCCGGCGAGCGAAGCGGCTTCGCCGGAGACGCCCTCCATCAGGCAGCCGTCGCCGGCGATCGCGTAGACGTCGAAGTCGAAGAGGTCGCCGCGCCGTAGCGGGCGCCCTGCCACTTGCCGGCGATCGCCATCCCGACCGAGGTGGCGACGCCCTGGCCGAGCGGCCCGGTGGTCGTCTCCACGCCCGAGGTCCAGCGGTACTCGGGGTGGCCGGGGGCGCGCGAGCCGAGCTGGCGGAAGCTCTCGATGTCCTCGAGCGAGACGGCTGGGTCGCCGACGATCTCGTAGTCGGGATCGACCGCCCTGACCCCGGCCAGGTGCAGCAGCGAGTAGAGCAGCATCGAGGCGTGGCCGGCGGAGAGGACGAAGCGGTCGCGGCCGGGCCAGATCGGGTCGGCAGGGTCGAAGCGCAGGAAGCGCTGCCAGAGCGTGTAGGCGACCGGGGCGAGCGCCATCGGCGTGCCCGGGTGGCCCGGAGTTGGCCTTCTGGATCGCGTCGATCGAGAGGGTGCGGATCGTGTTGATGCAGAGCTGGTCGATCTCGCGGTCCACGTATCTCGATCCTAGTCAGGGTTCGATGCGGGTGACCGTGCCGTTGCCGTTGTTGGCCACCCAGACGGCCTCGGGACCAACCACTACTGCGCCGGGCTTGGGGCCGACCTCGATCGGGCTTCCGAATGGCTCGCCGCTGTCGAGGTGAGAGGCGGGTGACCGAGTCGTCGGCGGCGCTGGCGACCCAGACGGCTTCGGTGCCGGCGTCGATACCGCCGGGGCTGCTCGCCGACCTGGATCGGGTCGCCGAGGATCGTGTGGGTTGCCGGGTCGACGCGGGTAACGGTCGTGGAGCGGCTGTTGGCGACCCAGACGAGGCCGTGGCCGACGGTCACCCCGGCGGGGCCGCGGCCGGCGAGGATCGGGGGGCCGACGGCGAGCGTGCCGAGGTCGATGCGGCGCACGGTGCCGGTGGAGGCGCTGCTGACCCAGAGGCCGCCGGCGCCGACGGCGAGGCGCAGCGGCGCGGCGTGGGGCTGAAGCCCGCGCCTGCACGATCGAGGCGCGCTGGGCGTCGATGGCGGTCACGCCGGCGCCGTCCTCGTCGGCGACCCAGATGCGGCCGCCGCCGGAGACGATCGCGCCGGGCCTGCCGCCGACAGGGATCCGCGCGGTCACCTTCCCCGTTGGATCGATGCGCAGGACGTTGCCGGTCTCGGGATTCGTCACCCAGACGGAGCCGGCGCCGATCGTCACCCCCGAGACCCCTCGCCCGACCCGCCACTTCGAGATCACCTCCCGCGTGTGCGCGAGTCGATCCCCGAGAGGGTCCCGTCCGAGGCGCTGGTCGCCCAGACGGTCCTCGGGCCGACCGCCAGGCGCAGCGGCGGACGTCCAACCGCGATCGGGGCCGAGACCGAGACGCCATCGCCACCGAGCTCGAGCAGGGCCAGAGGCGACCGCACCGGCCGACGAGTGCCACCGCCGCTCCCGAACCATTGCCTGCGTCGCGTGCGCCCCAGCCGCCGCCGGCGACGAAGCCTGTTGGCCCGCCAAGCGCACGGTCGGCTGCTCCCGCGGCCCGGCCAGCACCCGCGTCGCCGCCGGCGTCGCGCCCTCGCGCTCCTCCGCGGCGGCGATCAGTTCGCCCGCGGTGCGGAAGCGCTCGCTCGGGTCTTTGGAGACCGCTCGCTCGATCACGGCGTCGATCCCGCGCGGCATCTCCGGCTCGCTGTCGGACTCCTTGCGGGCGAAGGGGGCGATCCCGGTCAGCGCCTCGTAGAGCACGCAGCCGAGCGCGTAGACGTCGGCGGCGGGGCCGACCCGCTCGCCGCGCCACTGCTCGGGCGCCATGTACTCGACCGTGCCGACGATCGAGGCGCCGCTGCCTGGCCCGGTTTCCGCGTAGGCCTTGGCGAGGCCGAAGTCGGAGAGGTAGGCGCGCTCGCCGTCGACGAGGATGTTGTGCGGCTTGACGTCGCGGTGGACGATGCCGGCGGCGTGGGCGGCGTCGAGCGCCTCGGCGATCTGGCCGCAGCAGCCCGATCGCGCGCTCCGGCGCCAGCGGCCCCTTGCGGGCGATCAGCCGGCGCAGGTCGCCGCCCTCGACCAGGCGCATCGCGACGATCAGCTCGCCGTCCTCCTCGCGGGCGTCGTAGACGGGGACGACGCTGGGGTGGTCGAGGCTGGCGGCGAGCCGCGACTCGCGCAGGAAGCGCTCGCGGAAGCCCTCCTGGTCGACCAGCTCGCGGGCGATCACCTTCAGCGCCACGGGACGGTCGAGCGCCAGCTGCGTCGCCCGGTAGACGACGCCCATGCCGCCGCGGGCGATCAGCGAGTCGATGCGGTAGCCGGCGAGCACGGAGCCGATTGCGGGGTCTGCCACGCGGCGGTTATACAGCCGCGGTGCGACGAAGGGGCCCCCTCTGGACGAGGGGGCCCCTACCGCTGGAGCCGGGGGGAGTCCTAGCGCCGCACCGGCTGCCAGGTGATCACGGGACCGATCGTCGCCGCGACCGAGCCGCTTTCCAGGGGGAAGCCCTGGGCCAGCTCGGAGCTGCGATGGGTGGCGACGTCGATCGCGGAGAGCGACTCGGCTTCCTCGGTGGCGACGAAGGCCGCAACCTTGCGCCCGTCGGAGGAGAAGACCGAGTTGGTGGCCGAGTTGTCGGCGACCTCGCTCAGCTTGTGGGCACGGCCGGGGCCGATCTTCTTCACCCAGAGGCCCTGGTCGCGGCGGAAGAGCAGCGTGTGCCCATCCGCGGCGACGTCTTCGACGAAGGCAGAGCCGGCACCGTGCACCAGCGGGCGCACGTGGCTGCCGTTCTCGCGCATCGTGTAGACGTCGGCGTAGGCGTCCGGCCCGTCGCCGCTCTGGCCGCGGCTGAAGACGACGTTCTCCTCGCCGAAGTAGTGCGGCGCGAACTCGTCGAGACCCGGGGTGTTGGTGAGGCGGCGCAGATGGACACCGGCCGGGCGCACCGAGAAGATGTCGTCGGCCGTTCCGCCGCTGGGCAGCCCGACGCTGCGGACGAAGGCGATCATGCAGCCGTCGTCGGAGATCGACGCTTCATGCTCGTCGGCGGCGGTCGTCGTCAACGCGTGAGGGCTGCCGCCGGTGGCGCGCACGGTGTAGAGATCGCGAGCTGCACCTTCGCTCGCCCGTCGCTCGAAGACGACGATCTTGCCGTTGGGCGAGAAGATCGGCCGGCCGTCGACCTCGGGGCCGCTGGTCAGCGTCCGCTCGCCCGAACCGTCGGCACGGACCGAGTAGATGTCACCGCCGCGGGCGAAGACGATCGTCCTGCCGTCGGCGGAGAAATCGGGCTCGGTGTCGAGCGGGTTCTCGGTCAGCTGGTTGAGATGGCCGTCCTTGGCGGCGTAGAGGCCGCCTTCGACTTTTTCGACGGTGCCGGTTGCGGTTTTTTCGCTCGAGGCGATCGCCCGTGAGAAGACGACCGCACCCGAGGAACCCGCGGCGGCGGCACTTCCGACCGGAAGCAGCGCCAGGACGAGGACGGTGAGTAGGAACTTGATCGAACGGTTGAGCATCGGACTCCCCTTTCGGGTGGATTGCATTGCCCTACCGATGCTCCGCTCGCGAGGCGTGCGCGAAAACGACACCCACGTCACCCACCGGGCCACGTCTGGCCCGGGTCGGGCCGCGGGCGGGCGGCGCCCCTCGCCCTGACAAACGGCGCCCTAATGAGGGCGCCGTTTTGAGTATCCGCCAGTTCGAGGGGCGCCGCCCACCCGCGGCTCAGGCGCGGTCGAGACCCAGTTCGAGGATGCGGGCGGCAATCTGGCGGGGCCGGTCGCGGCCAGCATCGCCAGCGACATCGAGCTTGGCGGCAAGTGCATCGAGGCGGCGTTGGGCAGTGCGCTCGCTGATGTGGAGGGCTTCGGCGAGCTCGGCGCGGGTGGCGGGGCGGCCGGCGAAGGCGCCCTCGCTGCGGTAGGGGGCGACGAGGGCGGCAGCGGTTGCCCGCTCCTCTTCGTTGAGGGCGACCGAGGGTGCCGACGCCGCAACCGTGCCGCCAGCGCGGCCGGGAATCGGGTCGGAGACTTCGAGGCGGTGGCCGCCGACTAGCAGCGTGTCGCCATCGCGCAGGCGGCGCGGCCGGTCGAGCGGCTCGCCGTTGAGCGCGGTGCCGTTGCGGCTGTCGAGGTCGGTCGCCATCAGCACCCCGCCCCGGCTCTCGATCTCGAGGTGATGCCAGGAGACCGCCTCGTCCTCGAGATGAATTCCCGCCTCCGGATCGCGCCCGACAACGGTGCGCTCGCCCGAGAGCGCCACTGACCGCGGCTCGCCGCCTTCGCCCGTCAGCCAGATCCGCGCGTCCATCTCGTCGCGAGCATAGATCGACTGCTAACGCCTTGTCCATGAAATAGACGGACAAGGCGTTGCACTTGAGGGACGGAGGGAGGGGTCCGCGACGGCGTAACGCTTTGTCCGTGGGATCGACGGAAAAAACGTTTCACCCCCGCGGGTAGAGTGGCGGCGATGAGCGGGGTGGATGAGGAGAAGCGGATCGCCGCGGAGGCGGCGGCGGAGCTGGTCGAGGATGGAATGACGGTGGGGCTGGGGACGGGGTCGACCATAGCCTTCCTGCTGCCGGCGGTCGCGGCACGCGGCCTCAAGGGGATTCGCTGCGTGGCGACCTCCGTCGCTACCGAGGAGCAGGCGCGCGCGCTGGGCATCCCGGTCGAGGAGTTCAGCGAGTTGAAGCGGCTCGACATCGCGATCGACGGCGCCGACCAGGTGACGCCCGACGGCTGGCTGATCAAGGGTGGTGGTGGCGCCCACCTGCGCGAGAAGATCGTCGCCGCGGCGGCGGAGCGCTTCTTCGTCATCGCCGACTCGAGCAAGCCGGTCGACGTGCTGAGCGCGCCAGTGCCGCTGGAGCTCTTCGCCTTCGGCTTGAACTCGACCCTGTCCCGGCTTGGATCCGGGGTCGCGCTGCGCGACGTTCCGCGCAGTCCGGACGAAGGCCTGATCGCCGACTACTGCGGCGAGATCGGCGACCCCGCCGCCCTCGCCGCTCGCCTCGAGGCCGACCCCGGCGTAGCCGCCCACGGCCTCTTCCCGCCGGATATGGTGAGCGCCGTGCTGGTGGGGGCCGGAGGCACAGTAGAACGCTTGACCCCGAGCTGACCACGGAGGAACCGCACATGAGTGACTTCACCGGACTGTCTATCGCCGGCCATATCGCCACCCCGAGCGACACTGATTGGGATCAGGCGCGCGCCGCCTGGAACCTCGCCGCCGACCAGCGGCCGGAGGCGGTCGCCCTGGTCGAGGGCGGCGAGGACATCGCCAAGGTGGCGCGCTTCGCCGCCGAGAACGACCTGCGGGTCGCCGGCCAGGGCACCGGCCACGGCGCCGTCGCGCTGGGCTCGCTCGAGGGCACGATCCTGGTCAAGACCGAGCGCATGCGCGGGATCGAGGTCGACCCCGACGCGCAGACCGCTCGGGTCGAGGCCGGCGTCCTCGTGCTCGAGCTGAGCCAGGCGGCCCAGCAGCACGGCCTCAGCTCGCTGCCCGGGTCCTCGCCCGACGTCGGCGTCACCGGCTACACGCTCGGCGGCGGCCTCAGCTGGCTCGGCCGGCGCTACGGCTTCGCCTGCAACCGCGTGCGCGCGATAGAGCTGGTCACCGCGGACGGCGAGCAGCGCACGGTCGACGCCGAGAACGACCCGGACCTCTTCTGGGCCCTACGCGGCGGGGGTGGCGGCTACGCGCTCGTCGTCGCCCTGCACCTGAACCTGGTGCCGATCTCCGAGATCTACGCCGGCGCCCTCGTCTTCCCGGCCGAGCTCGGCGCCGACGCCGTGCGCGCCTACCGCGACTGGGCGGCGGGCGTCTCCGACGACGTCACCTCGGTCGTCCGCTTCATCACCCCGCCACCGCTGCCCGACGTGCCCGAGCCGATCCGCGGCCGACCCCTGCTGACCGTCGACGGCGCCTGCATCGGCAGTCAGAGCGAGGGCGAAGCGACGGTGGCGCCGCTGCGCGAGCTGGGCGAGACGATCATGGACACCTGGGGCCAGATCCCGGCCGAGGGCCTCTGTCGGATCCACATGGACCCCGAGAACCCGGTGCCGGGACTGGGCCATCACGCCCTCCTGCGCGACCTGCCCGACGAGGCGATCGACGCCTTCGCCGGCGTCGCCGGCCCGGAGTCGGGCTCGCCGCTGCTGCTCACCGAGCTGCGCCACCTCGGCGGCGCCCTCTCCCGCCCCGACCAAGACGGCGGCGCCCTCGACCACATCGACGCCGGCTTCGCCCTCTTCGGCGTCGGCATGCTGATGAGCCCCGAGATGGGCGAAGCGATCGACTCCCACCTCGACCGCGTCACCGAGTCGATGCAGCCCTGGGCGGCCGAGGGTGGCTACTTCAACTTCGCCGAGCGCCCCTGCGACGCCGACGCGATCCTCCCGCCCGAGGTCTGCGCCCGCCTTGGCCAGGTCAAGCGCCGCTACGACCCCGACGACCGAATCGTCTCCAACCACGCCGTAGCGATCGCCCCCGCCTGAGGACGTCCTTACCGAGACACGCCGACGTCGAGCGGGATCAAGCTCTCAAGCCGGGCGACGGCAGGATCGTCCTCGCCGACGAGCTTGGAGATCGTCGCGGCCGCGGCATCGATGTCCTCCGGCGTCGCCTGTGCGATCGCCTCGAGGTCGGCCCAATCCTTGGTTCGGTCGAAGAAGGCCTTGAAGATCGCCAGCGAAGCGCAGTCGAGGACAGGCACATCGCGGGCCGCCAGCGGGACCCAGACAACGGCCTCCGACACCGCTCGATGCAGAGGAAGGTTGTTGAGAAAGACGTCTATGGGCGTCCCATCCCAGACCAGCCTCGCCTGGCCGTCGCGTTCGACCATGGCAATGTCCTTCTCGGTCACCCTCACGCCCTCGGGCATTCGGGCGAGCGTCGCCCTTGCCTTGGCGGCATCGACGAAGATGTTCACGTCGAGGTCCCTCGTGCCCCGAGGCTCCTCGACGCAGTACGCAAGCGCGACCGCTCCGCCAAACGCATGTGCGATGCCCACCTCGGTGAGCGAGTCGTGAATGGCGAAGAGCTTCTCGACAAGCTCGCTCAACCCGTGCCCCCTTGGCGGCAAGACGATCCGACAGCCGGGGATAGTCCAGCTCGGCGCGAGGGCGGAAGGGAAGTGCCTCGGCGAGCTCGAGAACCTGGACGAGGATCCGCCCTGCGCGCTCGGCATCCACAGGCGGCTGGCGCCGCGCGAGTCCCAGCTCGAAGCCCCCTGCCGCGGCCAATCGAGCAAGTGCGTCCGCGCCTGGCTCCCGAGTCCCGTGCAGATAGGCGTTGACCACCGAACGAGGCAGTCCCGCCCTCCGAGCGAGCTCAGCCTGGCTGAGTCCGCTTTGTGCCCGTATTTGCTCGACGAGCGAGGCGCCTGCTGCGGTTGTCATAGGAGTATGTTAGCGAATTCGCTAACAATACTACCGTGGGTGCGGCGGCCTCGTCGGCGACGACGACCATCTCGGCGTTCTCGACCCGGCCGGCGGGGATCGAGGTGTCGCCGGCGAGCAGCTTCGCCAGGGCGTCGACCTTGTCGGCGCCGGTGACGAGCCAGACGATCCGGCGGGCGGCGTCGAGCGCGGGATAGGTGAGGGTCATGCGGCGGTGGCCCTGGTAGCGCGGTCTCGGTGAGGGCGACGCGGCGGTCGCTGACCTCGAGCACCGGGATCGCCGGGGACCAGCGAGGCGGTGTGGCCGTCGGGCCCGAGGCCGAGGTGGACGCAGTCGAGCGGCTCGGGCAGGGTGTTCTCGTAGTCGTGGGCGGCGGCCTCGAGGTCGCGCTGGGTGACCGGCATCGGCCGCAGCGTCGCCTGGTGGTCCATCGAGAGGCCGAGGACCATGTGGGTGAGGTTGCGGTCCTCGCTGCCCGGCGAGGCGATCCGCTCGTCGACCTGGAAGAGCTCGGTCGTCGGCCCAGGGCATCTCCTCCAGTTCGCCGAGGATCGCCAGCATCGCCCAGGGGCTGCGGCCGCCGCTCATCGCAAGCGAGAAGGTGCCGCGCTCGGCGACCGCGGCGGCCCCGGCGGCGGCGATCAGCTCGGCGCGCACGGCGCGCCGCCGCCTTTTCGTCGGCGCAGACCTCGAGCATCGATCGCCATCGGCTGCCTAGCACGGCTTCTCGTCGTGGCCGCCGAACTGCTTGCGCATCGCCGAGAGCACCTTGTCGGCGAAGTCGTCGAGGCCGCGCGAGGCGAAGCGCTCGTACAGCGCGGTGGTCAGGACCGGCGCCGGCACGCCCTCGTCGATCGCCGCGATCGAGGTCCAGCGGCCCTCGCCGGAGTCCGAGACGCGGCCGGCGAACTCGGAGAGGTCGGCGATTCCTGCATCGCGGCGGCGGTCAGGTCGAGCAGCCAGGAGCCGATCACGCTGCCGCGCCGCCAGACCTCGGTCACCTCGGGCAGGTCGAGGTCGTACTGGTAGTACTCGGGCTGCTCCATCGGCGCCGTCTCGGCGTCGGCCTCGCGCTGGACCTTGCCGGCGTTGGCGTTCTTGAGGATGTTGAGGCCCTCGGCGTAGGCGGCCATGACGCCGTACTCGATCCCGTTGTGGACCATCTTCACGAAGTGCCCGGCGCCGTTGGGGCCGCAGTGCAGGTAGCCGTTCTCGGAGGGCGAGACATCGCCCGAGCGGCCCGGCGTGCGCTCGGCCGACTCGACCCCGGGCGCCAGCGAGGCGAAGATCGGGTCGAGCCGCTCGCACCGCGCCGTCGGGGCCGCCGATCATCAGGCAGTAGCCGCGCTCGAGGCCGAAGACGCCGCCGCTGGTGCCGCAGTCGACGTAGTCGATCCCCTGCTCGCCGCAGCATCGTCGGCGCGGCGGATGTCGTCGCGGTAGTAGGAGTTGCCGCCGTCGATGATCGCGTCGCCGGCGTCGAGCACGGCGGCGACGTCGTCGACCGTCTTCTCGGTGATCTCGCCGGCCGGCACCATCACCCAGACCGAGCGCGGCGCGCTCAGCTTCGAGGCCAGGTCCTCGCAGCGAGGAGGCGCCCTCGGCGCCCTCCCCGGCCAGCTCGGCGACCGCGTCGGGGTTGACGTCGTAGACGACGATCCGGTGGCCGTCGCGCATCAGCCGCCGCGCCATGTTGGCGCCCATGCGGCCGAGCCCGACCATTCCCAGCTCCATGCGCGAACCCTACGCTGCACGCGACTCGATAGCCTGGCGGGCGGATGGCGAGGCCGACGCCAAGCGCACCGACGAGGCCGCCGACGTCCTCGACGATCTTCGGCATCACCGGCGACCTGGCGAAGAAAATGACCTTCCGGGCGCTCTACCGGCTCGAGGCCGCGCGGCAAGCTCGACTGCCCGATCGTCGGCGTCGCGATCGACGACTGGGACGACGAGCAGCTGCGCCAGCACGCCCGCGAAGCGATCGCCGCCACCGTCACCGACCCCGACGAGGACGTCTTCGCCCGCCTCGCCGACCGCCTCTCCTACGTCCAGGGCGACTACGCCGACGCCGCCACCTTCGAGCGGGTCGGCAAGGCGATCGGCGACGCGAAGCGGCCGGTCTTCTACCTCGAGGTCCCGCCCTCGCTGTTCGCCACCGTGGTCAACGGCCTCGGCGAGGCCGGCCTGACCGAGAACGCGCACGTCGTGATCGAGAAGCCCTTCGGCCACGACCTCGAGTCGGCCCGGGCGCTCAACGCCGAGCTCTGCGCAGGTCCTCGACGAGGACCAGATCCTGCGCATCGACCATTACCTCGGCAAGGAGCCGGTGATGGACATCACCTACCTGCGCTTCGCCAACTCGGTGCTGGAGCCGGTCTGGAACCGCGAGCACGTCTCCCACGTGCAGATGACGATCGCCGAGGACTTCGGCGTCGACGACCGCGGCCGCTTCTACGACGCGGTCGGGGCGATGCGCGACGTGATCCAGAACCACGCCCTGCAGGTGCTGGCGCTGGTCGGGATGGGGCCGCCGACCGGCAACCACCACGACTCGATCCGCGACAAGAAGCTCGAATTCTTCAAGGCGATGCGCACCGCCGACCCGAAGCGCTACGTGCGCGGCCAGTACGAGGGCTTCCTCGACGTCAAGGACGTCGCGCCCGACTCGACCACCGAGACCTTCGCCGCGGTCGAGCTGGAGATCGACAACTGGCGCTGGAGCGGCGTCCCCTTCTTCATCCGCGCCGGCAAGTGCATGCCGGCCAAGGCGAGCGAGGTGACCGTCGTCTTCAAGCGGCCGCCGCCGCTCGGGGTCGGCGCCGGCAAGCCGCCCGACCCGAACCAGATGACGGTGCGGATCGAGCCAACGCCCGGGCGCGCGGATGCGCCTCTTCGCCAAGCAGGCCGGCGAGGAGGCGTTCGAGCCGGCCGACCTCGAGGTGCTCTTCGAGAAGGTCCCCGGCGAGGAGCCCGAGCCCTACGAGCGCCTGCTCGGCGACGCGATCGCCGGCAAGCACCAGCTCTTCACCCGCCAGGACGCGGTCGAGGAGACCTGGCGGATCGTGCAGCCCCTGCTCGACGAGCCCGGCCCGGTGCACCCCTACGAGCCCGGCACCTGGGGGCCGGAGGAGGCCGACAAGCTGACCCGCGGCATCTGCCAGTGGCACGAGCCCTGGCTGCCCTGAGGCCTGGGCCGCGTCGCTACCGTTTTGGCGACCCTAATTAGGGTCGCCTAACGTCAGACTCACCGGCACAACCGATGATCCCGACCCTCGTCATCGCTCTGCGCGAGGGCGTCGAGGCCTCGCTGATCATCGGCATCATCGCCGCCTTCCTGGTCAACGAGGGCCGGCGCGACGCGATGCAGGCAGATGTGGGTCGGGCGTCGCGATCGCGGTCGCGCTCTGCGTCGGCGTCGCCGTGATCCTGCGCCTGGTCGGCCAGCAGCTGCCGCAGCGCGAGCAGGAGGGCCTGGAGACGGTGATCGGCCTGGTCGCGGTCAGCGCCGTCACCTACATGATCGTCTGGATGCGCCGCAACGCGCGCGGGATCAAGAGCGGCGCTGCGAGGGCAACGCGGCCAGCGCCCTGGCCAGCGGCTCGACCATGGCCCTGGTCGCGATGGCCTTCCTCGCCGTCCTGCGCGAGGGCTTCGAGACCTCGGTCTTCCTGCTCGCCGCCTTCCAGGACGCCAGCGACACCACTGCCGCCGGCGCCGGCGCGGTGATCGGGCTGCTCGCCGCGGTCGCGATCGGGCTCGGCATCTACCGCGGCGGCGTGCGGATCAACCTCACCCGCTTCTTCCGCGTCACCGGCCTGATCCTCGTCTTCGTCGCCGCCGGCCTGCTCTCCACCTCCCTGCACACCGCCCACGAGGCGGGCTGGTTCAACGACCTGCAGGGCCAGGCGATCGACCTCACCTGGCTGGTCCAGCCGGGCACGATCTCGGGCTCGCTGCTGACCGGGATGCTGGGCCTGCAGCCAACGCCGACCGTCGGCGAGGCGCTGGTCTACCTGCTCTACGCGGTGCCGATGGCGCTCTACGTGCTCTGGCCTGACCGGCTGAGGATGCGCCGGGCGCCGGCCCGCACCCGTGGCACTGCGCCGGCCCAAAGCCCCGCCTGACCCGCACTCGCAGCGAATCAAAGGAACAACCCGATCGCCCGGGCCGGTTCGCTATTCCGACTTCTTTTGTCGGTTTTTGTTAGGGTGCCCTAACTCTTATTCGGGAAGTCGACCAAGGAGCACTTGCAGAGATGAATCGAAGCCTCGTCCGCCCGCCCCTGATCGCCGCCGGGATCGGCCTGATCGCATTGCTTGCCGCCGGCTGCGGCTCGAGCGAAGACGCTCCCCCGAGCGCCAAGAAGCTCTCCTTCGAGCTGACCGACGCGGGCTGCGTGCCGCACACGGCCACGGCTCCTGCGGGGCCGATCGTCTTCGAAGTCGAAAACGCCGGCACCACGAGCGTGACCGAGTTCGAGGTCCTGGAAGGCGAGACGATCGTGGGCGAGAAGGAGAACCTCTCCGACGGACTGACCGGCAACTTCTCCCTCACTCTCGATCCCGGTCGGTACACGCTCTACTGCCCGGGCGGCTCCGACGAGCGGGGGACGCTGACCGTGAGCGGCAAGGCCGACGCCCGCTGATTGGCACAGGAAATCGACGCTCTCGCCGAGGAGTTGTCACAGGTGCCGGCCCAGATCGTCGGCTGAACCCCATAGCCTGAGCGCATGACCGTCGCCAGCGCAGACAGGGCCGACCAGCTGCTCGAGGAGCTTGGCTTCGAGAGCTGGCGGCCCGGGCAGCGGGAGGCGGTCGAGGCCGGCCTGGAGGGGCGCGACTCGCTGATCGTGATGCCGACCGGCGGCGGCAAGAGCCTCTGCTACCAGCTGCCGGGGCTGGCGAGCGAGGACCTGACGATCGTGGTCAGCCCGCTGATCGCGCTGATGAACGACCAGTGGCGGCGGCTGACTGCGGCCGGGCACCCGGTGGCGATGATCTCCTCGGGGATGAGCGCCGAGCGGGCGCGCGAGGCGCTGGGCCAGGTCCGCGACGGCAGCGCCCGCATCGTCTACTGCTCGCCCGAGCGCTTCGCCTCGAGCGTCTTCCTCGACGCGCTGGCGCAGCGCCGGATCGACCTGCTCGCGGTCGACGAGGCGCACTGCGTCTCGGAGTGGGGACACGACTTCCGCCCCGACTACCTGCGCCTGCCGGAGATCGCCCAGCGGCTCGGGCGGCCGCCGGTGATGGCCTGCACGGCGACGGCGACGAAGGCGGTGGCGGCGGAGATCGTCTCCCGCTTCGGCCTGCGCGAGCCGCTGCAGGTGCGCTCGGGCTTCGACCGTCCTAACCTCTCCTTCGACGTCGTGCGGCTGGAGGGAACCGGGTCGAAGGCGCGGCGCCTGGCCCTGCTCGACGCCGGCCTCGCCGACCCCGCCAACCGGCCGGCGATCGTCTACTGCGGCACCCGCCGCGACACCGACGAGGTGGCCGAGGCGCTGCGCGAATCGGGCCTGCGGGCGCTGGGCTACCACGCCGGCATGGAGGCCGAGGACCGCACCCATACCCAGCGGCGCTTCATGGCCGGCGAGGCCGAAGTGATCGTCGCCACCAACGCCTTCGGCATGGGCGTCGACAAGGCAGACGTGCGCTCGGTCTGGCACATGGCGATCCCGACCAGCCTCGAGGCCTACTACCAGGAGGCCGGCCGCGGCGGCCGCGACGGCCTGCCGGCCAAGGCGGTGCTGCTGGCGATGAAGGCCGACCTCGGCCGCCTGGTCCGCTTCAACCAGCAGCGCGAAAACGACCCCAACCTGGCGATCGCCCACGAGCGCGGCTGGCGCGACTTCCGCACGATCAAAGCCTTCATCTACTCCGAGCGCTGCCGTCGCCGCAGCGTCCTCGACCACTTCGGCGACAGCCGTGCCGGAGCGCCGCTCGGGCGCTGCTGCGACGTCTGCGATCCCGAGGGCTGGCTTCCCGACCCCGAGACGGTCGCGGTGCGGGCGCCGAAGCGGGCCAAGGCCGCGCCGCCCAACCGAGCTTGAGCGAGGCCGACGCCCCCCTGTTCGAGAAGCTGAAGGTGTGGCGCCTCGAGGCCGCCGCCGGCAAGCCCGCCTACACCGTCGCCCACAACAAGACCCTCGCCGCGATCGCGGCGGCGCGGCCGGGCGACGAGGGGAGCCTCGGCCAGATCCACGGCGTCGGGCCCAGCTTCGTCGCCAAGTACGCAGACCAGGTTCTGGCGATCGTCGGTCAACGGGATCCAAATTTGGCTGAATAGCGCAAAGTCCGGCTTGCGCAACTCCTCTCGGACTGAATATGGTCGGGCGAGCCGGACCGGTGATCGAGCAAGCGACAGCAGAGGATCTACTTCGCGTCGTTGGCGACGGCGAGCTCGAGCTAACGGCGTCCGAGCAGCAATTCGTCCGCGACCTCTTTGCCGGAAATGCGGCGCAGATAGGAAATGAGAGCGTGCGCGGCGCGGTAGTTCGCCGCCTTTGCATGCATGCCGGCATGGTCGACGGCGGCCAGCCGGGGCGGCTCTCGATCGACGGCGGCTCGATCGAGGGCGACCTCGACCTGACCGGCTTGAGACTCGACTTCGGCCTGCAGTTCTCCGGGACCCGCCTGGCCGGCCTGGTGCTTCGGGACACGCGGCTGCTCGCACTCGAACTGCTTGGCGGGAGCGCTACCGGGATCGCGGCGGACCGAGTGGAGATCGCCCACGACATCCTGATCACCGACGAGTTCAACTGCAGCGGGGCCATGTGGCTGCGCTCCGGCTCGATCGGCGGCGACCTCAATTGCGAGGGGAGCAGCTTCGTCGTCGCGCAGGGGCCGTCGATCAACCTCGACGGCGCCCGCATCGGGGGACGCATCTACCTGCAGCGGAAGGGAGACTTCGCCTTCCACGCCAACCACGGGGTCTACGGGCGGAACATGCGCGTCGCCGGTGGAGTGATGTGCAACGAAGGGCGCTTCGACAGGGAGCTGAACCTGACCCGAACCCATATCCAGGGCGACCTTCGTCTCGGCGACGCCGAGATCGGCGCGGTACCGGCCCAAGAGGGTCAGGAGCCGGATGCCGCCCTGTCTCTTGGCGCAATGCAGATCGACGGCGAACTCTCGTTGCGAGGAACCGACTACCGCGGGCCCACGGTCATCCTGGACCGCACGCATGTCGAGCGCAGCCTGCGCTGGAGCCTGAAACGCACCGAGCCGAAGGCCGAAAAACTCACGGTCGACCTGATGCAGGCGGAGATCGGCTACCTGCACGACGACCTCGATCGCTGGCACGGCGCCGAGGTGAGGCTCGATGGCTTCTCCTTCGAAGGCGTCGCGATCAGGGGCTCGGACTGGCTGGAGCAGCGCAAGCAGTGGCTCGATCGGCAGCCCGAGGGCAAGTGGAGCCCCTATCCCTACGACCAGCTGCGGGCGGCGTTGCGAAGCTCGGGCTACGAGGCGGCGGCGCGTGACATCGCGGTCGAGCGCGAGCGGGTCCGGCAAAGCAAGGGGCGGCTCGGCCGGCTCGGCCGGCTGGCTCATCTGATCTATGGGGCGCTGCTTGGCTACGGCTACAAGCCGCTTCGCTTCTTCTTCATCTCAGCAGTCGTGGTGGTCGCCTTTGCCTTCTTCTTCGCTCACGTGCCATCCTGCGGTCCGCACGCGACAGCCGCCAGCTGCGACGGGTTCGCCTTCCCTGTCGCACACGCGGCCACCTACCACTCGCTGCTCTTCTCACTGGATGCCTTCGCGCCCGTCGACCTGGGTCAGACCGGGTCCTGGAGCCCGAACGGAGCCGCGTACGCCTACACAGTCGCCTTCGAGACCTCCCTCGGCTGGCTCTTCGCCGGGCTCCTGCTCGGCGCGGCAACCGGCGTTCTGCGCCGGGACTAGCTAGATTCCGCAGGCCGTCGGTTTCACAGGTCGATCACGCCTCGGCCACAGCTCGGCTACATCTGCGCTGCGTGCCGGATCTAGCGTCGCCGCGACGCACTCCCTCAACGAAAGGAATCGCGGATGAGACGCGCATCGCTCGCTGTCGCACTGCTGGCCTCGATCGCCCTCGTGGCGGCACCGCTCGCCGGCGCCCACGACGGCCGCTCCGAGCAATCGGACAACCACCTCGGCGACCACACGCCGCCCGTCATCTACGCGGTGATCGGCGACACGCCCTACGGCGCCCCCCAGCTCGAAAACTTCCCCAACGACGTGGCGGAGATCAACGCCGATCCAAACGTGAGCCTGGTGATGCACCTGGGCGACATCAAGAACGGCTCGAGCGAATGCACGACGCCCTACTTCGAACAGATCCGCGCCGACTTCAACGGCTTCTCCGATCCGCTCGTCTACACCCCCGGCGACAACGAGTGGACCGATTGCCACCGCGCCAACAACGGCGGCTACTGGCCCGCGGGGCCGGTGCTGAACGGCGACTCCCGCCCCGCTCGCCTCAGCGAGATCCACCGGATCTTCTTCGACCATCCCGGCTGGACCCTCGGCCAGAACCCGCAGCGGGTCGAGACCCAGGGCGGCAACTACGTCGAGAACGTCCTCTGGAGCCAGTCCGAGGTCGAGTTCGGCGATCTCAACGTGCCCGGCTCCAACAACGACTGGGCGCCCTGGTTCGGGCAGCCGCAGACGAAATCGCAGATCGACGAGGTCAGCGGCCGCACCCACGCCGACCTGGTCTGGCTCGATCGCATCTTCGACCGCGCTCACGACGAGAATGCGAAGGCGGTCGCGATCGGCATCCAGGCCGACATGTGGGACCCGGCGATCGAGAGCGACCCGACCCAGTACGACCACTTCCAGCCGATCGTGCAGGCGCTGGCCAGCGAGGCGCGGCATTTCCACGGACCGGTCCTGCTGCTCAACGGCGACTCGCACGTCTTCGTCGACGACCATCCGCTCGCCGACCCGAGCCGCCCGCAGAACAAGTCGATCTACGGGATCGCGCAGGACGTGCCGAACCTGCGCCGGATCACGGTCAACGGCAGCACGACGCCCTGCCACGAGTGGCTGAAGCTGACCGCTGACCCGCACACGAGCGAAGTGTTCAGCTACCAGCGCATCCAGTTCGCCAAGCAGCCGGGCTTCGACCACACGCTCTGCCCCGAGAAATAGCCCTACAGAAAGCCGGCGGGCCGAAAATCGGAGCGCGGCTCCGGTCTTCGGCCCGCCCGCGGGATTGCAACCATCGGCCCGCGGCTGTGTTCTGCCGGAGGTGAGGCGGACCTATCGGTTGAATCAGGGGCGGATGCCCGGGGCGACGTGGATGCGAGTGGCGCTGGTCGCCTTGACGGCGGTCGCCTCGTGCTGCGCGATGGCGCCGGGCGCGCAGGCCGGCGCGCTGATGCCCAAGGGCAAGAAGATCTTCTTCGGCGTGAGCGACACCGGCGACTCGGCCGACTTCGGCCACTTCAGCACGGCGCTGAACAAGCACCCGGCGCTGATCGAGAGCTTTCGCAGCTGGGGCTCGGACTTCCCCGACTCGATCGAACGCTGGCAGGCGGCGCGGGCGCGGCCGGTGATGCACATCACCACCGCCGACGCCGGCGACGGCCACGAGCTGATCAGCCCGCGCTCGATCGCCCAGGGCTACGGCGACGAATACCTGGTCCGGCTCAACCGGCTGTTCTGGGAGAAGAAGATGCCCGCCTACATCCGGCCGCTGGGCGAGCCCAACCGCTGCATCAACGTCTACGCGTCCTACGACTGCGGGGGGACGCTGCGCGACGCAGCCCACAGGCCGCGCTGGTATCGCCAGGCCTTCCGCCGCATCTACCTGATCGTCCACGGCGGCGGCAAGCGCAGGCTGATCGACGCCCGCCTCGGGGAAATCGGCCTGCCGCCGCTGAAGAGCACAGCGAACGGCCTGCCCAGGGCACCCGTAGCGGTGCTCTGGAGCACCCTTCCCGCTGGCTCGCCCACGGCGCCGCAGAACCGGCCCAAATACTTCTACCCGGGCGACGAATACGTCGACTGGATCGGCACCGACTTCTACTCCGACAACCAGGACTGGAAGGCGCTCACCGGCCTCTACCGCCGCTACTCGTCGAAGCCGTTCGCCATCCCCGAGTTCGGCATCTCCACCGCCGCCGATGACCCCGGCTACATGGACCACCTGATGGGCTGGGCCCGGGGCCACAAACGCTGCAAGATGCTCGTCTACTACCAGGACTTCGGCGACACCAGCTCCTACCGGATCCAGAACTACCCGGCCAGCCTCGCGGCGCTGAGCGCCGCCATCCACCATCCAGTCTTCCCCGCCTTCGCCCCGGACCCGCCGCTGGCGCCACCACCGCCGCCGGGCGGGATCGCGCCGAAGCCCTAGCGCTTCTTCTTTGCCTTCGGCTTCGACTTCTTCGGAGCCGGGGCGACGATCGCGTGGGCGACGGCGCGTTTGTACTTGTAGGGCTGCAGGGCGGTGATGCTCGAGTAGCCGGTGAGGTAGATGTGGTGGCCATCGGAGATCACCGGCGAGTAGGTGCCACGGCCGTAGTGGAAGACCTTGCGGCCGCTCTTCATCATGAAGCCGCTGGTCGAGTTATTGGTGAACTCGGCGACGTAGACGATGTCGCCGACGGCGGAGAGGGAGCCGACGACCTGGCCGCCGGCCGAGTGGCTCCAGCGCACGCTGCCGTCCTTGGCGTCGAGCGCGTAGACGTTGCCGTCGAAGGAGCCGATGTAGACGGTCGGCGGGCTGTGACGGGTGGTCGAGACGGTCGGGCCGGAGTAGGCGTAGCCGCCGGTCGAGTAGCTCCAGGCGAGCGTGCCGTCCTTGAGGTCGAAGCTGTAGACGCGGTCGTCGTTGTTGCCGGCGTAGACGCGACCGAAGGCGACGGCGGGAGTCGAGTAGAACTGGCCCGAGGTGCCGAAGCCCTGGCCCAGCGAGCCGGACTGCCACTCGAGCCTGCCGGTCTTGGCGTCGACCGCGTTCATGTAGCCGCCGTAGTCGCCGACGTAGAGGTTGCCGCCGTAGTAGGCGGGCGCCGACTTGATCGGGCCCCCGAGACTGGTCGCCCAGCGCACGTTGCCGCTGATCGTGCTCAGCGCGTAGAGGTTGCCGTCCTCGCAGCCGAAGTAGACGGTGCGGCCGATCACCAGCGGCGAGGACTCGGCCCGCCCCGGCAGCGAGTGCTTCCAGACGATCTTGCCGGTCTTGGCGTCGAGCTTGACGATGTGGCCGGGGACGAGGTTGACGATGTAGAGCCGGTGCTTGGAGTAGGCGGGCGAGGAGGCGTTGAGGCGGCCGATGCTGCGTTCCCAGAGGACCTTGCCGTTGTGGGCGTCGAGGGCGTAGGCGGTGCCGTTGTTGTTGACGAAGTAGAGCTTGCCGCCGACGTAGACCGGCGGGAACTCGAGCAGCGGCCGCTCGGTGAAGCGCCATAGCTTGCGGAAGGGCGGCTTGACGCCCTTCGCCGGCAGGTAGCGGGTGCGAGCGGGGTCGAGCCCGAACATCGGCCAGTTGACCGTCTTCGCCTTCGCCTTGCGCGGCTTCTGCGGGACGAAGGTCGCGTTGGGGTTGTGGACGTCGGCCGGGCGCTTAAGCACCTGGTAGGCGAGCAGGCCGGCGCCGGCGATGACGACGAGAGCAGCGACGATCAACCCGATCGCCAGCCCGCGCCGACTGTGCCAGAAGTGGCTGACGGCGCCCCAGAGGCCGATCGCGAGCGTTTTCCAGAATCCCGTCAGCGCCGCAGCTCCCGCTCGTCGAGAGGCCGGCCCATCCGGACCGTCAGCCTCCGCTAGCGGCCCGCCGCTCGGACTCGGTGGCAACTCCGTCGATCAGGCCCTTGATCGCCTGCTTGATAACCGCGACGACGACCGGGCCGACCACGGGCAGCGTCGGCTGCGTCCGCACCGCGTAGACCATCTTGGTGCCGCCGCCGTCGGCCTTCAGCTCGACCGTGCCGACGTGGTCGCGGACCGGCAGGCCGGAGAGAACGGTGTAGGAGAAGCGGCTGGGCGCCTCGTAGGCGATGACTTCCTCCCGCATCGGCGGCCCCACCGCGGTCAGCTTGCGGATCGCGCCGACCCCGTTGGGGTCTGCCTCCCCTTCCCTCTCCAGCACCGACTTCCGCAGCGGCGTCAGCTCCGAGTACTTGCGGTGATCGGTGAGCACTTCGAAGACCGTCTCGGCCGGAGCCGCAATCTCTCGCGTCAGTGTGAAGCTGGCCACGCCCGAAGGCTATAGGGAGGGCCGGGTGCCCGGCCCTCCTACCCCAATCGCCATTTCCGCGGATCAGTTCCCTCAACCACCGCGAGCTCGCCGAGGATCGCCAGGTGGTCGAGGCAGGAGAGGACGATCTGCAGGACCCAGGCGCTGACCGGGGTGTTGACGTTCTCGTCGCCGACGATCTCGGCGACGATCTCGAAGGCGGTCCGCTCCTCCTCGGCCAGGGCGTCCCGCGTCTTGCCCAGCAGCTCGTCCACCTGCCGCCGCGCCTCGGCGATCTTCGCTTTCGGGTCGCGGAACGGCCGCCCGTGGCCGGGCAGGCAGAGGTTAACCGCGAGCGGCTCGACCCGGTCGAGGCTGCCGAGGAACTCGCCGACCGGGTCGGGGCTGTGACCGTGGTCGAAGAAGAGCACGGTGCGGCCGAGCAGGTGGTCGCCGGAGATCATCAGCTTGCGCTCGGGCTGGTGCAGGACGACGTGCGAGGGCGCGTGCCCCGGGGTCTCGTGGACCTGCCAGGCGCCGAGGTCGGTCTCCACCTCGACTCCGGGCAGCAGGGCGCGGTCGGGCTCGACGATCGCGTCGATGCCGTTGTCGCTGTTGTCGCTGCGCTCGCGGTAGCGTTCGAGGCCGGCGAGCGGAACACCGCTCTGGCGCGCCACCTCGAGCCGCTGCTCGAGCGCCGCCGCCGGATCGTCGGCCAGCAGGCGCACGTGTTCCCAGGCCGGATGCATCCAGAGCTCACACTCGGCGCCCTCGACGATCGGCGCCGCCAGGCCGTAGTGGTCTGTGTGGGAGTGGGTGCAGACGAGCAGGCGCACGTCCTCCAGGCCGAAGCCGGCCTGCGCCAGGGCGAGGTCGAACTGGCGCATCCGCCCCTTG
Source organism: uncultured Solirubrobacterales bacterium (assembly GCA_963778715.1). Taxonomy (GTDB): domain Bacteria; phylum Actinomycetota; class Thermoleophilia; order Solirubrobacterales; family 70-9; genus VRUE01. The sequence goes on along the minus strand of CAVZVK010000009.1, from coordinate 21,128 downwards.
CCGCCGATCCCGGTGTCGAAGAGGACGATGCCGCCGTCGGCGGCGACGGCCCAGACGTTGCCGTGTGGCACGCCCGGCCAGGGCAACGGCAGGCGCAGGCGCCAGACGCCGGGCAGGACCTTCTCGGTGCGGGGCGCCTCGGGGCGCTTGCGCTCGTCCGCCATCGCGGCGGCACACTATCTTCGCCGACGTGTCTGAGCTTGTGGGTCGATATGACCCCGAAAACTCAGACACGCCCCCAAGGGGGCGATCGCTGGGATAGGTTGGCCCTGCAGATGGAGTCGAGCAGCCCCAAGCGTGCCGGCCTCGTCCTCGCGGCGCTGATCCTGGTCGCCGCGGTGGCGAACCTCAATCTCGCGGTCGCCAACGTCGCCCTGCCCGACATCGGCAAGGACTTCAACGCCGGCCAGACGACGCTGAACCTGGTCGCGGTCGGCTACTCGCTGGGCCTTGCTACCTCGGTCCTCTACCTCGGCGCCCTCGGCGACCGCTACGGCCGCAAGATGATGCTGCTGTTCGGCATGGGGCTCTCGATCCCCGCCTCGCTGCTGGCCGGCTTCGCCCCCTCGATCGGCGTCCTCTTCGCCGCCCGCGTGCTCGGCGGCGTCGCCGCCGGCATGGCCTTTCCCGACCACCCTGGCGCTGATCACGGCGCTGTGGTCGGGCAACGACCGCACCCGCTCGATCGCGCTCTGGTCGGCGATTGGCGGCGCGATCGCCTCGCTCGGTCCGCTGCTCTCCGGCGCCCTGCTCGAGCACTTCGACTGGGGCTCGGTCTTCCTCGTCACCCTGCCGCTGGCGACCCTCGCCCTCTACCTCGCCTGGCGCTACGTCCCCGCCCACGTCAACGAGACCACCGATCCCGTCGACAACCTCGGCGGCATCCTCTCGATCGCGCTGGTGGCGGCGCTGGTGCTGGGGATCAACCTGGCTCCCGTGCCGGGCAAGGGAGCGCTGGCGATCGGCCTCGGCATCGTCGCCCTGGCCGCCACCTTCGCCTTCGTCCGCCGCCAACGGCGGGCACAGTCGCCCCTCTACGACCTCGAGGTTGCCAAGCGGCGGGTCTTCTGGGTCGCGGCCTGCGCCGGGATCATCGTCTTCGGCTCGCTGATGGGGGCGATGTTCATCGGCCAGCAGTTCCTCCAGAACGTGCTCGACTACTCGACCCTCGACTCCGGCCTGGCGATCCTGCCCGCCGCGCGTTCTGATGGTGATCGTCGCGCCGCGCTCGGCGAAGCTGGTCGAGGCCCGCGGCGCGCGCTTCACCCTGCTGGTCGGCTACGTCTTCTGCGTGCTCGGCTTCCTCACCATGCTGCTGCTCTGGAAAGACAGACATCGCCTACTGGAAGGTCGGGCTCGGCTACGCCTTCATCGGGATCGGCGTCGGCTTCGCCGGCACCCCGGCCTCGCACTCGCTGACCGGCTCGGTACCGGTCAAGCGCGCCGGCATGGCCTCGGGGACGGCCGACCTGCAGCGCGACCTCGGCGGGGCGATCATGCAGTCGATCTTCGGCGCGCTGCTGACCGCCGGCTACGCCGCCGCCGCCAGCGCCGCGATCGCCTCCTCGGGGGAATCGGCCAAGGTCACTGAAAACGTCGAAGGCGAGCTGACCAAGTCGTTCTCCAGCGCCGCCGACCTCGCCGGCCAGTACCCGCGCCACAGCGAACAGATCATCGCCGCCGCCAAGACCTCCTTCCTGCAGGGCGACGCCTGGGCCTACTCGGCCGGCATCGTCGCGATCCTGCTCGGCGCGGCGCTTGTCTTCTTCGCCTTCCCGAAGAAGGACGAGGAGGAGCGCCTGCTCGCCCAATACGCCACCGAAGACGCTTAACGACTGTTCCGGTGCGCTTTATGTGGGCATAGATGGCATAAAGCGCACCGGAACGGGAACAATGCGGTGATGGCTGCCGCGGTGGATCAAACTCGCTCCCGCCTCGGGGCGACGCTGCGCGACGGCGAGCGGGTGACGCCGCTGGAGCTCTTCTTCGACCTCGTCTTCGTCCTGGCGATTACCCAGTGCACGGCGCTGATGTCCCACCACCCGACCTGGTCGGGCATCGCCCAGGGGCTGCTCGTGCTCGGCATGCTCTGGTGGGCCTGGACCGGCTACTCCTGGCTGACCAGCGTGATCGATCCGGAGGAGGGGGCGGTGCGGCTGGTCATGTTCGCCGCGATCGCCGCGCTCCTGCTCGTCTCGCTCTGCGTGCCGGAGGCGTTCGGCAACCTGGCGCTCGCCTTCGCGCTGATCTACGGCGTCGTGCGTAGCGCCCACATCGCCCTCTTCATGCTCGCCAGCCCCGAGGACGACGCGCTGCGGCACTCGGTCCTCGGCCTTGCCGCCAGCACCCTGGTCGCGGTCGTCCTGCTGGCGACGGCGTCACTCTTCGACGGCCTCGCCCAGGGCGCGCTCTGGGCGCTCGCCCTCCTGCTCGACATGGGCGGTCCCTACTTCTTCGGCTCCGAAGGCTGGAAGCTCGTCCCGAGCCACTTCGCCGAGCGCCACGGGCTGATCGTGATCATCGCCCTCGGCGAGTCGATCGTCGCGATCGGCGTCGGTGCCTCCCACGCCCTCGACCTGGCGATCGGCACCGCGGCAGTCCTTGGCGTCGCCCTGACCGCGGCGATGTGGTGGGTCTACTTCGACGTCGTCGCGATCGTCGCCGGCAAACGCCTGGCCGAGGCGGAGCCCGGCAAGGTGCAGAACGAGATGGCGCGCGACTCCTACTCCTACCTCCACCTGCCGATGGTCGCCGGGATCGTGCTCGTCGCCCTCGGCCTGAAGACGACGATCGGCCACACCGGCGAGCACCTGCAGACCGTCCCGGCCTTCGCCCTGCTCGGCGGCCTCGCGATCTACCTCTTCGGCCACGTCGCCTTCCGCTACCGCCACGTCCACACAATCAACCGCCAGCGCCTGCTGCTGGGGATCGTCCTGCTGATCCTCGTCCCGGTGGCGACCGAGGTGCCGCCCCTGGTCGCAGTCGCCGTCGCCAACGTCCTGATCTGGGCGATGATCGCCTACGAGACCCGTATGTACGGCGAGGGGCGCCACGAGGTGCGTCGCCCCCAGGCCGCCCAGGCTTAAGCGCGGCGCCGGCGTGGACCGAGCGGATGCTCGAACTCCTGCATCAGCCCGGCGACGGCGAAGCAGAGGGCGCCGGTCAGCGTGCCCCAGTTGGCGATGCCGACCGCGAGCGCGTCGCCGGTAGAGGGGCGGACGAAGGAGGCGACGGCCGAGACCATGAAGAGGACCGAGCCGAGCTGGTTGACGGCGATGATCCACCAGCCGAGGTCGCGGCGGCGCCAGATGCGCCAGAAGTGACCCGCGATCCCGGCCATCGCCAGGTGACCGGAGATGAGGAAGAGCGCGCAGCCGACCATGTCGGGCGACCAGACGAGGCGATCGAAGGCGGCCGGAGTCAGTTCGGCGATGAACGAGTCGACGAGGTTGATCGCGAAGACGAGCGTGCCGGCGAAGAGGGTGACGGCACTCGCCCGTTGCAGGCGTGGCTCACCACGAACCTGGACGACCGAGGCGTAGCCGCCGGTGCTGAAGAAGACACCGCCAACCAGGTAGATCGTCGCGCAGGCGGTCGGGTTGACGCCGGCCTGGGCCAGCCCGGCGCCGAGCGCGAAGAGCGAGCCGCCGATCAGGAAGGCGGTCGCGGCGACCGCGTTGACCAGGGCGCTACGGCGAGACGAACGTCCCCGGGTCTGGACCGATGCGCTCACCGCGGTCGAGTCTCTCGAATTCCGCCATCTCCGCGTCGCTGAGCTCGAAGTCGAAGAGCTCGATGTTCTCGCGGATCCGCTCCGGCGTCACCGACTTGGGGAAGACCACGTTGCCGAGCTGCAGGTGCCAGCGCAGGACAGCCTGGGCGGGCGTCTTGCCATGGCGCTCGGCGATCGCGACGATCGTCTCGTCGTCGAGCAGCTCGCCCTGGGCGAGCGGGCTCCAGGCCTCGGTGACGATCCGGTGCTCAGCGTGCCAGGCCCGCAGCTCGGCCTGCTGCAGGCGCGGGTGAAGCTCGATCTGGTTCACGGTCGGTCGGGTGGAGGTCTCCGCCTCCAACCGTTCGAGGTCCTCGACGCGGAAGTTGGAAACCCCGATCGTGCGCGCCCGCCCTTCCCCGTGGATGCGTTCGAAGGCACGCCAGGTATCGACGAACCGGTCCTCGCTCGGCACCGGCCAGTGGATCAGGTAGAGGTCGACGTACTCGAAGCCGAGGCGACCGAGGCTCGCCTCAAAGGCCGCCAGGGTCGAGTCGTAGCCCTGCTGGGAGTTCCAGAGCTTGGTGGTGACGAAGAAGTCCTCGCGCGCGAGGCCCGAGGCGGCGACCGCCGCCCCCACTCCCGCCTCGTTGCGGTAGGCGGCGGCGGTGTCGATGTGGCGATAGCCGGCGTCGAGCGCCTGCTCGACAACCGCCTGGGTGTCCTCGGGCGGCACCTGGAAGACGCCGAAGCCCAAGCTGGGGGATCTCGACGCCGTCGTGGAGGGTGAGGCTTGGAATCGTCAACTCGGCCATCTCGGGGCTTCCTTTGCTGTCGCGGGCGTACAGCCGCTCGACTACCCGCTGAGAACGAGACTACGCGGGCGCTCTGGAGCTAGCTGGTGGCGAGGCCGATGGCGAGCAGCGGGAAGGCGAGCATGATGCCGAGGTAGGCGCCCATCGCGGCACCCGTGCGAAGGCTGGTCGTGCTCGAGCGCATCGACGGAGATGACGCCGATCAGGAAGATCGCGCCAGCGAGAACGACTCCGATCCAAAATACGTCCGGCATGAGCGCGGCGAGACTATCGAACGGGGAGGATTTCGCGCTCCGGTCGTGCGGTGGATCGTCAACGGCTACCTGCGGCGCTGGTACGTTGGCCTGGTGACCGTCCGGCTGCATGGTTTCGCCCTGACAGTCGTGGCGCTTGCGCTGCTTGGCCTTCCCGCCAGCGCCCCCGCTGCACCGAGGAGCCCCGCCCAGCGCCTGATCGACGCCTACACGCCGATCACGATGCTGCGCGAAGAGCAGGACCCCCCGTGCGAAACCATCGGCCGAGCAGTACGAGCCGACGAGCGTCTCGACCGTGCTCGGCAACCCGGCGGTCGACCTCAAGCGGGTCGAAGAAGGCGGCAGCGAAATGCTGGTCGAACAGGGACCGACTGCGACGGACATCGCCGGGCTCGGCGACCCGTACCACCTCGAACTGCCGGGCGATCCGCTCGGCGACACCTGCGTCTACGCGCGCGACTTCGCCAAGCTGAAGCGGGAAGGCAAGGCGCCGCCGACCACCTACGCCCACATCGCGCGTCAGGTCGGCCACCCCGGGCTCGCCGTCCAGTACTGGTTCTTCTGGTACTTCAACCAGTTCAACGACCTGCACGAGGGCGACTGGGAGGGCATGCAGATCGTCTTCGAAGCGGACACCGCGCGGCAGGCGCTGGCCGAAGGACCGAGCGAAATGATCCTCTTCCAGCACGCCGGCGGCGAGCGCGCCGACTGGGACGACTCGAAGGTGGAGAAGGAAGGAACGCACCCGGTCGTCTACCCGGCGGCCGGCTCGCACGCGACCTTCTACGACTCGACCGTCTACGTCCAGAACGGAGCGAAGGGCTCCGGGGTCGGTTGCGACAACACCAGCGAGCCGCTGCGCGAAGTGCGGGTCCATTCGGTCGCGATCCCGACCTTCCCGACCACGACGGGCCGCTTCAAGTGGCTCACCTACTTCGGCCGCTGGGGCCAGGAGGAGAAGGGCTTCAACAACGGGCCGACCGGGCCGCTGACGAAGACGCAGTGGCTCGAACCGTTCTCCTGGATGGAAAAGCCAGCGCTCGACCAGCCCGCGGCTGCCGGGCGGCTCGTTCGTCGGGGCCGCCGCAGTCGGCGCCTTCTGCGGCGCGGTCTCCACCGTCTCCGACGTGATCAACCTCGAGTCGCGCTTCGCGGCCGGCGGCGATCGCGATCGATCGCGATCCCGGCGCTGCTGCTGATCGCTCTTCGTCGGCCTGACCAGAGTGGCGGCCGGTCGACCTCGAGCGAGCTGCGCCGGCGCCGCGCCTTCGGCCAGCTCGTGCGCGCGGCGCGGCAGCTCTACGGCCGGCACTGGCGGACGCTGGTGCCGATCGGGCTGACCGCGATCCCGGTGCCGTCGGCGGGGTCGACGTGCCTCGCCGCCCTGATCGCCGGCCACCGCGACGTCGACAAGGCCACCGGCGCGCCGGCCCCACCTCGCGCTCGGCCGACACGCTCGAATTCCTCGGCCGCCCGATCGCCGGGGCGATCGTCGCCGCGGTCGTGATCTTCTCCGTGCGCCGACTGGTCGAGAGCGATGCAGATCGGGCTTCCTCGACTCCTGGCGCGGCATGCTGCAGCCGCTTCTGGCGCGTCGTCGGCGGCGCGCTGCTGCCTACGCTGGCCGCGTCCTGGCGATCTTCATCACGGTGATCGGCATCCCCTACGCGATCTACAAGTACGTCTGCCTGGCAGTTCGTCCAGCAGGAGATCCTGTTCGAGGACAAGGGCATTCGCGACGCCTTCCGCGGCAGCTCCAACCGGGTCCGCGGCCGCTGGTGGCACGCCGTCCGGGTCGCTCGGCTTCTTCTGGCTGCTCAGCATCGCCGCCGGCCCGGTGCTCGGCTTCACCCTGATCTTCACCAACTTCTCGCTGCTCTGGATCAACGTGATCGGCTCCGTCGTCTTCGCCCTCTTCGTCCCCTACGTCGCGCTCGGCCGCACGCTGCTCTACTTCGACCTCGGCGCGCGCGAAGCGAGGAACCGCTGCCGAAGCGGCGCGGCGCTGGCTGCGGCGGCCAGCTGGCTGGGCGCGGAAGCGGTCCGAACCGGCCCCCGGCATCGCCGGGACCAGTAAGTTTCGCCGCGTGAAGCTGCTCGCCTTCAGCGACCTGCACCGCGACCTCGGCCAGGCGGCCGAGCTGGTCGAGATGTCGGCCGAGGCCGACGTCGTGATCGGCGCCGGCGACTTCGCCTCGGTGCACGAGGGGCTGGCGGAGACGATCGAGGCGCTCGCGGCGATCGAGACGCCGACCGTGCTGGTCCCGGGCAACAACGAGACCGAGGAGGCGCTGCGCGAGGCGGCCAACGGCTGGAGCGCGGCCACCGTCCTGCACGGCGAGGGCACGGCGATCGAGGGCGTCGAGTTCTTCGGCCTCGGCGCCGGCATCCCAGTCACTCCCTGGGATTGGAGCTTCGACCTCGACGACGAGGCGGCTGCCGGGAGATGCTGGCGGCCTGTCCCGAAGAGGCGATCCTCGTCCTCCACTCCCCTCCGCAGGGACACTGCGACGCCAACGGCTCGCGGCGATCACTTCGGCAGCCCGGCGCTGCTGCGGGCGATCGAGGAGAAGCGGCCGCGGCTCGCGGTCTGCGGCCACATCCACGAGTCCTGGGGCTGCGAGAGCCAGATCGGCGAGACGCCGGTGCGCAACCTCGGCCCGAAGGGCACCTGGATCGAAGCCTGACGTGGAGCTGCAATCCGGCTCGTCTCTGTAATCAGCGTTTCTGGATTACTTTCCTCGATCTTGGGTACGTGGGCAAGCTCGCGCCTTCTTTGGCGCGGCCAACCACGTACGTCAAGACAAGGAGGAAGCAGCATGGTGAGAAAGAGGCTCATTGCCTTCGTCTCCGCAGTCGCGATCTGCCTCGCCGGCACGGCGCTGGGTCCCGCATCGGCCCTGGCCCTCGATCCGATCCTGTTCGTGCACGGCTTTTCGGGCAGCAGCTCGAACTGGAACACGATGATCGAACGATTCGAAAAAGACGGCTGGCCGAAATCGTATTTGAGCGCCTACACCTACAACACCTCGCAGTCAAACAAGGTAGACGCCGAAAAAGAAGTCAAATCGCACGTCGAATCGCTGCTCAAAGCGACCGGCGCCTCGAAGGTCGACATCGTCGCCCACTCGATGGGCAGCCTCAACACCCGCTGGTACATCAAGTTCAACGGCGGAGAATCGAAGGTCGACGACTGGGTATCCCTGGGCGGGCCCAACCACGGCACCGAAACGGCGAATTTCTGCTTCACAACCTCCTGCTCGGAGATGCGGATCGGCTCCAAATTCCTCTCGGAACTGAACGCCGGCGACGAGACACCGGGGACGGTCAACTACGGGACCTGGTGGTCGCCGTGCGACGAATTCATCAACCCGGATTCGAGCGTCGCGCTGACCGGTGCCACCAACACCGAAACAGCCTGCATCTCGCACCTGAGCCTGCTGACCGATGAAACGGTCTACTCGCAGGTCCGGGAATTCGTGAAATAGAGGCGACCCAGGGTCAGATGGGGCTGCCAGGACGGGGGCCCCGTCCGGCCCGTTCGACCTAAGCGGCGCGGTACTTGAGATGGGCGACGCCGGGGGCGTCGATCACCGCGACCTGCTCGAGGTTGACGCCGGCGGCCGCCGTCGAAGAGGCGTGTCCCCGCGCCGAGCAGGATCGGCACGACGTTCAGCTGCAGTTCGTCGATCAGGCCGGCGGCGAGGTACTGCTGAGCGACGTCGGCACCGCCGCCGAGTCCGACGTCCTGATCGCCCGCGGCCTGCTTGGCCTGCTCGAGCGCCGACTCGATGCCGTCGGTGACGAAGGTGAAGGTCGTGCCTTCCAGCTCCAGCGGCTCACGCTCATGGTGGGTGAGGACGAAGACGGGGGTGTGGAAGGGCGGTTCATCCCCCCACCAGCCGTTCCAGGGGTCCTCGCCCCACGGTCCGGGGCCACCCCCGAACATGTTGCGGCCCATGATCGTCGCGCCGATATTGGCCAGCGCCTCTTCCATCAACGGGGTGCTGGCGTTGACCTCGCCACCGTCGCGGCCGTGAGACTTGCGCCAGACCTCCAGCGCGATCACCCACTCGTGCAGCTCCTCCCCACGTTCGCCGAGCGGCTCCTCCTGGCTGGGATTAGGGCCGGCGACGAAGCCGTCGAGGGAGACCGAGATCTGGAAGCGCAGCTTCGACACTATGCGCCCGATGCGGGCTCGCCGGAGCCCTCGAAGAGCCGGTCGTCGCGAATGTGCTGCGCCATGTCCTTCGACTCCTCGCGAAAGACCTTGCCGTCCTCGAACTCGATCACCGGGTACTTGCGCTGGCCGGACAACTGCTCTAGCTCGTTCCGCTTCCCCGACCGCAGCGGCCCCTTGACCACCTCGTAGTCGATTCCCTGTTCGTCAAGAGCCTTCTGCACCCGCCAGCACGGATGCGCATCGATCTTGACCCACATACTGGAACAACGATGAAGTTTGATTGGCATGTGCCGACCCTAGCCGCTACTGCCGATCCTGTGTAGAGGTTTGGGTAGAAGCAGGATATGCCAGCTGGGATATGCCAGCTGGGCTTAAATTCTTACTATTCATAACAAATTGAAGTTATCATGACAGCAAATGCACACGGCCCAGCTGACGGTCCCGAGCCTCAGGCTCAGCGACGCCACCGAGATACCGCAACTCGGCTTCAGCGTCTCCCAAGTGCCGCCGGAGGAAACCCAAGGCGCAGTCGAGCTGGCGCTCGCTGCCGGCTATCGGCACTTCGACACCGCGGCCGCCTATGGCAACGAGGAACAGGTCGGCGCAGCGCTCGACCGCCTCGGGCCTCTCCCGTGAGGAGTGCTTCATCACCACCAAGCTTTGGAGCGCAGAGCAGAGCCACGACTCGATCCCGGTGGCCCTCGAGGCGAGCCTCGACCGGCTTGGGCTCAACCACGTGGACCTCTGCCTGATCCACCGGCCCGCCCGGGAGAGGGTCGGCCGATCGAAGCCTGGCGGGCCTTCGAGCAGATCCACGGCGAGGAAGCGGCGCGCACGATCGGTGTCTCCGACTTCCGTATCGAGGATCTTGAGCTGCTGGAGCGAGAAGCGGACACCCTGCCAACGATCAATCAGGTCGAGCTGCATCCCCTCTTCCCGCAAGCCGGCCTGCGCACCTGGCATGCCCGTCACGGCATCGCCACGGAGGCCCGTGGCCCCCTCGCCCAGGGCAAGCTGCTCGATGACGTGACGATAGGCCGGATAGCCGGGAGCCACGGGAAGACGCGGGCCCAGGTGATCTTGCGCTGGCACCTTCAGCTCGGCAACGTCGTCATCCCCAGGTCGGTGACGCCGGAGCAGATCCGCGAGAACATCGAGCTCTTCGACTTCGAGCTCTCCCACCGAGCGATGGCAGCGATTGGGGACTTCGACCGCCCGCAGGCGCCAATTGCTTGAGCAATTTCAATCACTTAAGTAATCTCATTTAAATTGTTCGCACGAGGTCGTGTCAGCTGAAAATTCGGCGTCTCCCTGCGAAGCCGCTTCTCGCCCTGCTGGCGTTCGCACTGGCCATCCTGGCCGGTTGCGGCAGCAGTGGCGGCTCGACCGAGCCTGCCTCCGGCGGCCTTCCCAAGGAGATAATTATCGGAGCCGCAATCGCCAAGACCGGCTACATGGAGCCTTTCGACGCCACCTTCGCCGCCGTCGAACAGCTGGTTAAGGAAACCAACGCCCGGGGAGGGATCGACGGGCACAAAGTGCGGGTGGTACAGGCCGACACCCGCTCGGATCCTCAGCAAGCGGTGGTGGCCGTTCAGCAGGTGATCGAAGCCGGGGCAAACGTCCTGCTCTTCAGCGGTGAGGCGCTGACGGCGGCTGCCGGCGCGCCCCTCGCCGAAGAACACGACACGCTGAACCTCTCGATCGCCAACGAACCCGGCTATGGGCCTCCAACGACCGGCCGCCTCTCCTTCAGCTCCAACCCGAATGTCCTCGGTGAGGCCAGCGCTGGAGCCTCATTCCTCTACGACAAAGGCATCAGGCATCCGTTCCTGTTCCGCGACACCTCGCTGATCTACGGCAAGATCGACTGCTCGGCCTTCCAGCAAGAGCTGGGAAGAGCTTGGCGGCGCGATCGCCGGCTCGGTCGATTTCGAGAACAGCGACGAGTCGATCGCCAGCCAGGTCAGCGAGCTGCGCAGCTCCGGCGCCGACGCCGTCGCCATGTGCTCCTACCCGCCCGGGGGCGCGGCGGCGATCAAGCAGATCCGCGCGGCGGGCATCGACGTCCCGATCCTCGGCCCTAGCGCCTTCGACGGCACCTTCTGGCTGAAAGGCATCCCGAACACCAAGGACATCTACGTCACCTCAAACGGCTCCGCCTACGATCCACCCAATAAGGCCACGGCGAAGCTGTTCGAGAGCCTCAAACGCGCTGGCGTGGACACCGACGTCTCGAGTAGCCTGCTGGCGACCTATGCCGCCGGGCAGCTGATGCTCGACGTGATCAAGGAAACGGGCAGCGTCGACGGCAATGTCTTGGCCGACGCACTCGAAGCAAAGGCTCACAAGACGATCATCGGCAACTTCAAATACACGGAGGACGATCACCACCCGACCCGGACCTGGCCGATCTACGTGTACTCGAGCGGCAAGCCGAGGCTGGTGACGGAAGTCAAGCCGCGCTTCATCCCCGAATACGGCGGGTAAGCGCGCGCTCCACGAAGTCACGGAACGCCTGCCGGTAGGTGAGCGTGAAACTGTCGGCGAGCGTGTTGGCCTCGGCATTCGGATCGAGTGACAGCTCACGCGGCTCGACCGCGGAGATGATCGCGCGATCCTCGGCATAAAGGCGTTCCTCGAACTCGATCGCCTGCTCGAGGCTGAACTCGTCGTAGTCCTTGGTGAACCCTGCGATCCAGTAATGCGCGGACTCGGTGGGACCGATCGCGCGAGCGGCGTGGAGCAGGCAGCGTTCTCCCTCGATGGTGAGCAGCTGCGCTGAGGTGAAATTGGGTGCGATTGCGTGGGTGTGGAGCTCGCGCAGCGAGCCCCAGATCTCGTCGGCTCCGTCGCCTGCCCTCATTTCCCGCCGCAAGATCACCCTGAACTCCTCGCGCTCGGGCCGCAGCGGCTCGATCACCTCCGGCATCGCGCCCAGTGTGGCCTGGTGGACGAAGGCGAAATGGGCGACGTCACGGAAGTTCTCGATCATGATCCCCAACCCCACCGGCAGCTCAAACGGCGTGCCGTGACCCCATTTCCAGTCCTCTGCGTCGAACCACGGCAGGGTGGGCAGCTCACCCAGTGGCTCCTCCAACACGGTCCAGACGAGGCCCCAGTGCACGCGCGCCGGAAAGGCTGAGATGCGGGCGCGAGAAGGGATCTGGCTCTGGTCGGGCAGCGACGGGATGCGGGTGCAGGCGCCGTCGCTACCTGCCCACTCCCAGCCGTGGTAGGGACACTGAATCGACTCGCCCTGAACCTTGCCCATCGAAAGCGAGGCCCCTCGGTGTGCGCAGCGGTCGGCGACTACCGCGGCCTCTCCGCTCTCGGTAAGGAAGACGGAGAGCGCTTCACCCAGGAGCACGGCCCGCTGCGGGCCGTGCTCGAGGTCTTGAATCCTTGCGACCGGCTGCCAACAGTGGCGCAGCGCAAGGGAGACCTCCTCGCTGCTCGGAGCTCCGCGTTGGCTACCGTCAAACATCGCGTCTATCTCGATTAGTCTAGAACTACATTTCGTTCACGGTTGCCTGCCCAGATAGGCGCGCAGGACATCGGGGTTGCGGCGCAGCTCGCTGCGCGATCCCTGAGCGCGGATCTTGCCGCTGCTGAGCACGACGCAGCGATCGCAGAAGTCGATCGTCCGTGCGGCGTTCTGCTCGACCAGCAGCATCGTCACCCCTTCGTCACGCAGGCCCTGGAGCAACTCGTAGATGACGTCGATCATCCTCGGCGCAAGACCGAGTGAGGGCTCGTCGAGGACCAGCAGCTTGGGCCTGCCGAGCAGGGCACGGGCGATCGCGAGCTGCTGCTGCTCTCCCCCCGAGAGCCGATCGGCGCGCTGGTGGGCGCGCTCGCGGAGGATCGGGAAACGCTCGAGCACCCACTCCATCCGGACTTCGCGCTCGCTGTCGGGGCGCCTGGCGAGCCGCAGGTTCTCGACCACCGTGAGCGTCTTGAAGATGTGCCTGCCCTCAGGAACCAGTGCCAGCCCCAGGCGGGCAATCTGCTCCGGCGCCATCCCGGTCAGGAGGTGGGTCTCGAGCACTGCCTCCCCCGAGGTCGGGCGCACCAAGCCACAGATCGATCGCAGGATCGAGCTCTTGCCGGCGCCGTTTGGCCCGATCATCCCGACCACTTCTCCCCGGCCGATGCTCAGATCGACTCCGTGAACCACCTCGATACCTCCGTAGCTGACCCGGATATCGCGCAGCTCAAGCATCGGCGGCTGCCAGGAAGGAGCTTCCAAGGTAGGACTCGACCACGGCGGGATCGCCTTGGACTTCCTCCGGAGTCCCAACCCGCAGCGTCATACCGTCATCGAGCACCTGCACCCGCGCGCAGAGCTCCATGACCATGCTCATGTCGTGCTCGATGAGCAGAACTCCGCATCCGAAGTCCCTCAGCACATTGCGGAGAATCACGACCAGCTCTTCGCATTCCATTTCGTTCAACCCGGCAGCGGGCTCGTCGAGGAGCAGGTAGCGGGGCTGGATGGCGAGCGCGCGAGCGATCCCGAGGAGACGCTGCCCCCCCGGCGGCAGGGTGCCAGCCGGCCGCGCTGCCTGCTCGAGAAGATTCAAACGGCCGAGCACATCCGCTGCGACCGCCACCGCTTCTCGCCGGCCGGTCCCCACGCCCATTGCACCGACGGCGACGCCCTCGAGGCAGCTCAGATGGGCAAATGGCAGAGCAGCCTGAAAGGTGCGAGCCAGCCCGTCGTGGGCGAGACGCGTCGGCGAGCGCCCGGTGACATCGACCCCGTCGAGCGTGACGGTCCCTGAGTCGGGCTTCTGAAAGCCGCTGAGGACGTTGACGAGGGTCGTCTTTCCGGCACCGTTCGGGCCGACGAGGCCGAGCGCCTCGCCGGGCTCGAAATCGAGGTCGACTCCTCTGAGGACGTGGAGGCCGGCGAAGGCGAGTGAGATCCCTTCGGCGCGAAGCAGGCCTTTCGCGGCGCGCTCGATCGGCGGCCCGCTGGCAATGGCTCCGCCCGACCTCGAAGGAGAAAGAAGGCCCGCCGACCTCAGCCGCCGGGCCCGGAGCAGCTCACCCGCCTCTCGGCCGCCGCTCAACCCGCTTGGCATCGCAATCATCGTCGCCAGCAGGATCAGGCCCAGGCCGATCGCTGCAAGCCCGGGTGCCTCACCGATCGAGATCGCGCCGAGCAGTTCGGTGCCATTTTCAACACCCCGAAGCATCTCGTTCACCATCGCGATAGCGATTGCCCCGATCACCGCTCCAAGGACGCTGCGGGCGCCGCCTACGACCAGCATCGTCATCGTCGTCACGGTTGCGCCGAAGTAGAAGGTCGTGGGATTGAGAACGCCGGACTGGTGCACCGCCAGCGCGCCGCCGATTCCACACAGCACGCCGCTGATGCCGAACGCGATCAGCCGCTCCCTCGTTAGGTTGATCCCAATCGAGCGCGCGGCAACCTCGTCCTCGCGTGTCGCCTGCAGGCGATAGCCGCTCGCGGACCACTTGAATGAAAGGGCGACGATGACGGCGACTGCCGCCCAGAGGCCAGCTGAATCGACGCCGGTCGTCGTCGGAATACTGACCAAGCCGCTGCTGCCCCCGGTGACCTGATCCCAATTGGCGACGACGTTGTAGACGACGAGCAGAAAGGCGAAGGTGGAAATCGGGATGGCAAGGGTGGAGGTCCGCATCAACGGAAGGCCGACCACGATCGCGAGCAGGCCGGAGATCGCCGCGGCGATAAGGGTGGAAAGGAGCGGGCCAAGATCAGCATCGACGATGAAATGCGGCAGGCCAGGCGTCTGCAGCAGAGCGAAGGCGGCCGGCAGGGTGAGGAACGCCGCAACGTAAGCACCGGCCGTCGCGAAGCCAAGCTGCCCGAACGAGTAGACGCCGCTGTTGCCGACGAAGACCTGCAGCCCGAGGACGATGACTAGGTTGCAGAGAATCGTGGTGACCGTGCTCTGGAAAGAGGGCGTGCCGTTCGCGCCGACCGTGGCGAGGGCCGCGATCAGGGCCAACGGCACCAGCAGCGAAGCCGCCACGGACAGACGGG
This sequence comes from uncultured Solirubrobacterales bacterium, assembly GCA_963778715.1. Classification (GTDB taxonomy): domain Bacteria; phylum Actinomycetota; class Thermoleophilia; order Solirubrobacterales; family 70-9; genus VRUE01. The sequence goes on along the minus strand of CAVZVK010000009.1, from coordinate 6,124 downwards.
GGCGAAATCGCACGCTGCTCATACCCGGGCCTTGCCGAGCTCGCCGCCAAGCAGGCCATGCGGCCTGAAGATCAGGATCAGCACCGGGAACGTGAAGACGATCGCATCGCGGAATGGCGCCAGTCCCTCGGGGAGATAGACCCCGAGGAGGGAAGAGAGGGACCCCAGCAGGAGGCCACCGATTACCGCGCCAAACATCCTGCCGAAGCCACCGATCACCACGGCGACGAAGCCGATCAGGACGGGAGTGAGGCCCATCGTCGGAGACACCTGGCCGGTTTGCATCACGATCAGCACGCCGACTGCAGCGGCCAGCGCTCCGCTGATCGCGAAGGCGATCGCGATCACTCGGTCGGCCCGGACGCCGAGCAGGCGCGCCATGTCGAAGTCCTCCGCCGCCGCCCGCATCTCAAGCCCCACATGGGTCCGGTAGAGCAGCCACCCGAGGGCCGCCAGGATGGTCACAGTGAGCCCGAGGGTGAGGAACTCCAAGTTCGGCACCGAGATGCTGCCGATGCTGGTCGATTCGCTGATCGCGGCTGGCGTCTGGACCGATTGGGCTCGCGCGTCGACCGCCACCGTCACGACGTTTTGGAGAATCGCGGCAACCGCCAGCGAGGTGACGAGTTGGGCCGAGAGATCGGCGCTGCGCACCGGGCGAAACGCCACGCGCTCGACGAGCACCGCGATCAGGATCGCCGGCCAGGAGGGCTGCCGCGACCGCCGCGTAGAAGGGCAGTCCGGTGAAGACGAACAGGGCGTAGGCGGAGATCATGATGAACTCGCCGTGGGCGAAGTTCATCATTCCCATCACCGTGAAGACAAGGGTGATACCGAGGGCGATCAGCGCGTAGAGGCTGCCAAGGGCGAGGGCATCGATCAGGCTCTGTCCCAGCTCTGTCACAGTCAGCTGAGCTCGAAGGCGAGCTGAATGCTGTCGGCACGGTAGATGAGGCGAGCAAACTCAAGCGGGCGCTCCCGCTCGGATCGTTTGGTGCGACCGAACTGGATGAAGCGTCCCATCAGGGCCGGGTCACCAGCCGTGGCGCCCACCTGTGAGGACCCCCACTCGCCGAAGAAGGTGTGCTCGATCGAGACCGTGGCACGAGTGAGCTCGAGCCCACTGGGCTCGGGTGGCTTCGTACCAGCCTCGAGTGCGTGCGCGGTGGGAAGCAACCAGGGCACGTCGGTGGCAGTGAAGAAGGAGTCGACAAGAACGACCGACGGCTGACCGAGGTCAACGACCGCGATCACGTGTGCGATCTGGGTGGACTCCGTCCTCGATCTCGAGAAAGTGCGACACAGTGTGGTCGGGCAAGCGCTTGCGTGCGCTGAGCACGTTGATCGCCAGATCGCGGTGGTGGTCAATCGACAGCCTGACCAACCCGGCAACCTGGACTTCGCGTCGCGGCGGGGCAACGAAGGCACCCGATCCCTTGACCCGGACGATTGCACCGTCGCCGACGAGGAGGTCGAGCGCTGGCCGGATCACCGCCCGCGAGACGTTGAACTCTTCTTCGAGCTCGCGTTCGGAGGCAAGGCGGGTGCCGGCCTCCCAGGTTCCAACCTCCAACATCACCTTAAGGGCCGCTGCAAGCTGGAAGTAGAGCGGCACGTCACTGTTGCGGTCAAGCTCGCCCATGCCGGCCAGGGAGCCAGCAGCAGGCTGCTTAGTCTGACCCTGGATCGATTCGGAAAACTTGATCATTCAACACTTAGAATACCTTTAACATCAAAGTGAGTGTCATATTTCTGGTGGGCGGGTTTCGCTAGTCGCCGTGCCCGATGCGGACGTTGGGCAGGACGATGGGGCGGCGACTCGTCTCGCCTACTGGCCAGCCAGCCAGTAGTCTTCCCAGGAGCGTGGCCGATCAGACCGAGATCGCAGCCGGAAAGGGCGACGTCGAGGACGCGCTCGTGCTCGAGCGCGAGCACTGGGTGGACGGCCCGCCGCACGAGCTGTTCAAGCGAGATGCGCGGCGAGTGCCCGGTCCACTGGACCTCCGAAGTCACCGAGTTCCCCGCAGGCCGCGGGCTTCTGGTCGGTGACCACCGCCGACGACGTCCACGCGGTCAGCCGCGACTGGCAGACCTACTCCTCCGAACTGGGCGGCGTCGTCGCGATCGACGAGGTCTTCCCGATCGAGCTGGCGCGGGCGATGTTCATCGGCATGGACCCGCCCAAGCACGACCGGCTCAAGGCGCTCTTCCAGGCCGGCTTCACGCCGAAGCGGATCGCCGCCCACGAGGACGCGATCCGCGAGATCGTCGTCGGCGTGCTCGACCGCCTCGAGGGCCGCGAGACCTGCGACCTCGTCACCGACGTCGCCCAGCCCGCGGTCTCGCGGGTGATCGGCAGCTTCATGGGCATCCCCGAGGAGGACGACGAGACCTGGGCGCGAGCTGATGAACGCGGCGCTCGGCGGCCAGCGACCCCGAGTACACCCAGAGCCCCGACGGCATCGAAGGCGTCGATCGAGAAGACGATCGCCGAAGTCTTCGAGCGCTGCAGCAAGATGATCGCCGAGCGCCGCGAGAACCCGACCGACGACCTGACCAGCGTCCTCGTCCACGCCGAGGTCGACGGCGAGAAGCTCGAGGAGCACGAGATCGTGATGGGCTTCTTCCTGCTCGTCGCCGCCGGCAACGACAGCACCAAGGCGACCTACTGCAGCGGCATGCGGGCGCTGATCGAAGACCCCGAGCAGCGCCAGCTGCTGCTCGACGACCCGTCGCTGATCCCCGGCGCGGTCGAGGAGTCGCTGCGGATGTTCCCCGCCTTCGCCCACTTCCGCCGCACCGCGACCAAGGACACCGAGCTGAACGGCCAGAAGATCAAAGAGGGCGACAAGGTGGTCATGTGGTACGCGTCCTCCAACCGCGACGAGACGCGCTACGAGGACCCCGACCGCTTCGACGTCCTGCCGCAACCCCGAGCACCAGGCCTTCGGCGCCGGCGGCCGCCACTTCTGCCTCGGCACCGCCCTCGCCCGGCTCGAGCTGAAGATCCTGCTTCGAGGAGACCCTCGCCCGCTACCCGGACATCGAGCTCGACGGCAAGCCCGCGCTTCGTCGAGTCGGCCTTCCTCAACCAGCTGAAGACGCTGCCGGTATGCCTGGCTCGCTGACGCGGGCAAAAACAGCTGCGAGCTAGGCGGTTGCCGAGGCGAGCAGCACCACGTTCGAGAGGCTCAGCGGCTTCGAGCCACCCGCCACCTCCGCTGCGGCCTGCGTGATCGCATCCCAAGCCTCTTCCTGGGCGTCGCCTGCGTACTGCTCGATCATCGCCCGGATCGGGGCGGAGATCGCCCTGATGTAGGCGGTGAAGTGCTCCGGGGAGTCGAACTCGAAGATGACCTCGTCCTGCTCCACGGCGACCTTCGAGAACCCACCTCCTTCGAGCAGCCCGCCGATGGCGGCGGGGGTGGGCCGAGAGAGGGGCCCGGGCGTTCCGGCCGGGGGCGGGGGCACGTCCAGCCGCTCCATCGTCGTCCTTATCGGAATCGAGAGGAAGGGGACCTGATCGGGCTTGCCCCACGAGCTGATCGCCATCCGCGCGCCCGGCTTGAGGAAGCCTCGGATGCGCCCCGCGGCCGCCTCGGCGTCAGGCTCGAAGATGATTCCCCAGCGCGAGACGGCGGCGTCGAAGCTCTCGGGCGGAAAATCGAGGCTGGAGGCGTCCGACTCCATGAACTCGACGTTGCCCAAGCCGGCAGCCGCCGCGCGTTCACGCCCGAACGCGAGCATCTCGGCGGAGATGTCCGTGGCCACAACGCTGCCCTCCGGGCCGGCCTTACGCGCGGCCGTGAGCGCCGGCTCGCCATAGCCGGCGGCGATGTCCAGGACCCGGCTTCCCGACTGCACGCCGGCGAGTTCCACCAGCCGCTCGCTGATGTGCCGGTCTGCGCTGTCATTGAACGCGCTCCAGTCCATCCATCCCACCGCAGCAGAGTTCCAGTGCTTGTGCTGCGCCTCACGGAATTCGACCGGATCGATCGCCTTGGATCCCATGCTCGCTCCTCCATGCCACTCCATTGCAGTGCACGGCGACGCTAGCCGATACGGGTCACCGCCGGACTCGCAGCGACGATAGCGAAGCGCTGCAATCGGCTCTGCATCGGGAAATACGCGGACTTCCGAGGAACAGCGAGGAACGCGCCAGACAGGATTCGAACCTGTGACCTTCGGTTTCGTAGCCCGAGCCAGCGGATCGGCTGGACTACGTGGGGCGCGATTTCAAGCGGTTTTCAGCGAATCGAGTCCCGCTGGGATCGGCTGGAATCTGTGGGGCATGTTGCCCCATTTGTTGCCCCAGGGAGACATCCCCCGCCTGTCGATCAGTACGCGGTGTGTCCAGGCGGAGTCGCATCCTCTACCGATGGATCGACCTCGCGGACACGGCCTCGCAAATCGGAGTGGACCAAGAAGGCGTCAACCAGCGCCCGCGAGCCACCGATGCACGTCCAATCGTCGTCCCACAAGGTTGAGAAAAGCCACGATCGATCCGCCGGAAACATCAAGTCCGGTAGGACGCCCTTCCAGCAGTCCTCGCGCCGACTGCGGGCCTGCTCGGGGCCAGCCTCGATGAGCACATACGGCCAGTCGGCGTAGAACCTCGTCCGCTTTGCGCCGTTGAAGATGAGGTCGGAAGCTCCTGTTTCGAGATAGCCGAGCCACCACGGCTGCGCCTGAGAGTGCTCGCTGAGCACTGTGAGCACTCCGGCGTCATGACGGTCCCCATCCTTTTCCAGTTGTTCCCACTCCTCGGCGGTGGACGCAGCCGGCTGATTGCCGGTGCCGGGCAAGTCCAAGGTGGCGTACGCCGCGAATACCGGAGGGATCGCGGACGTGATCCTCAGCCCGCTCGGAGTGTTCTCCTCGATCCACGCGATCTCAGCATCGCCGCCGATGCGCCACTCGCGACCGTCCTCGCTGCACCAAGTCTCCATCTCGCGATCCACCCTCGGCCTTTGACTGTAGTGCGGTAATCCCAGAGAGGTCGAAGCGCTACCGGCCCACCGGTTCAGGCATCAAGACCTGGAAGGTGCCATCGCCAGCGACGAGAACGACGGGCAGCCCTTCATCGGCAGCGCGCTTGATCTCACGGCCAGCTGATGCCGCGTCCGCGTCGATGAAGGCGGCTCGCTCGGGGTAGGGCGATTGCCGCGCGGTGGCAAGGTCGATCGCTTCATCCATGACCTTGGCGGAGGCAGGACGCTCGATGCCCTCGGTGCCTGCCTGCTCGAGGTTCCTGAGCGCATCGCGATCCAGCCCGTCCGCACTACGCAAACGTCTGGTCAACCGCCGCAACCGACCAACCCGCTGCTCCCTGTTCAGCGCTGGCCGCTCTCCGATCCGTCGAGCGTCGCGGTGACTCACGGTCGGATTCTCTCCGTCAGGAGCCTCTCTGCCAACTGGCGGACGCGCGGTCCGTCGCAGCCTCGCAAAGCGTCCACGAGCGCCAAGCGCTGCCACAGCTCGGAATCGGCGAGCGCCGCCTTCGGCACCATCGGATGGAGCGGCTCCAACGCCAGCCCCCGTACCTTGCCCGTGGCGTAGGGCCAGACGACCGGCAAACCCGCATAGTCGGCGAGCTCCCCTTGCGGATCGACTGCCCACGACGACGGAACCCCCGCAACTTCGGCGCCCAATTTTGCCGGGAAGCTGAACCTGACCGCATGAATGAGGAACTCTTCAGCATGTGGCTCGTGGACCCGCCGACGTTCCATCGAGTAGAGGTCCGCTTCACCAAGACGACGTATCGCTCGATGCGTGCCCGCGACATCGAAGCCGAGCCCACTTGCAAGGTCTCGCACGGAAGTCGGCCCGCCCGGCTCAAGCAGCTTCGAAGCCCGACCACGTCCTGCCCCTTCAGCACGGCGTTTCATGTTTCGATACGTGAAACAAGGACAGCCGGGCCCTACACGCCGAGACGACGCAGCGTCTCGGCGTGTTCCTTCATGGCTCTGCGAATCTGCCGCCGCAATGCCTCTGGCGTGCCCGGCAAGCCGGACTTCAACTCACCCTTGACCGTGTCTCTTTTTTGCTTGGGAGCGTTGGGGCTCATAGGCGTAGAAGGCTAGCTGGTTGCGCAGCGTAAACGTTTCGCTGTTCGCTGGTTGAA
>CAVZVK010000008.1:0-108839 GCA_963778715.1 uncultured Solirubrobacterales bacterium | reverse complement strand
AGGCTTGGTAGCCCCGTTCGCGCACCAGGGCGAGCGCCTCATCGGGAGAATATTTGCGGCGCGGTACGGGCGGGGATCGTTGGGTGTGTCGACAGGCAAGCGAATGTCTTCGCCTCGGCAAACATGTCGCACGTGATCGACAGCCGCAGCCCTTTGAGCTGGGCATCAGTCGATTGGCCTCCCAATCGCGAGCCTGCCACCGCGGTGGCCAAGCTGGATAGGAACATCCTTCGATGCATGGGCGTCCGTGTGGAACAGTAACCACACGAGATCTGACCCAGGATGTTGTGAGCTCCGTGCTTGCGTCGCACGCCTGCAACTTCACACACATTCTTTTTGAAGAAGCAGCACTTCAAAACTCGGAGGAATCAGCCTTCGGTCCCCACGCTGCTGAAGGGCGGTCCCGCATTGCACAAGCTTAGCAAAAGGACCTTGCTGGAAGCCGGGGAGGCGAACTTCGCAGGCCGTGTGCTCCTAACGGCTATTTCGCTTCTTCCGCGCAAGTGCTACTTGCCCAGCGGTCATGCTTGACCGTTCGGGTAAGGTCGTAAGTCTTCTTACGTTTGTCAACAATTGTCTGATGCCTTTGGAGCGCCTCTTTGCTCTCATCCATATTTCCAAGCCGACGATACGCAGTCCCTAACCAATAGAGAACATCCTGCTGATCAGGGTCCAACTCGTTGGCCCTCTGGAATTGCTTGAGTGCCTCTTGCCATTGACTCTGGCGCGCGTAAGTTTTGCCCAGACCCACGTACGCATCAACGCACCCAGGGGTTTCCGCGAGCGCGCGACGGAAAAACTCTCCAGCTTTTGCGAATTCGTTTTCGGTCAACGCAATGTCTCCTAAATAGTAAGCTGCCGGCGCTGAATGAGGGTTTAGACGGAGTTCTTCATTAAACTCTGCTGCTGCTTCCTTGAATCGCTTTTGCTCCCACAACACATATCCCGAACCAAAGTGCAGCTTTGGCATCACAGGGGCGAGGGCTATTGCTTTCTTGAATTCCTCGAGCGCCTCGTCTAGTCGCTCCTGAAGGTCATAAGATTCTCCCCTGAGGATGTGGACGAAAACAGAATCGGGATGGGCTTGTTCGAGCTCACGAAAGACTTCGTTCCCCTTTTCGTATTGACCCTTTTTGGTGTACGCCCGCACGAGGTAAAAGAGCGTCGTTTCATCACCGGGCTTGTGCTTCCTAACATACTCCAACTCCGAAGCAGCCTCGTCCGCTTGACCGAGTAGAAAGCTGGAATATCCGAGAAGGAATCGCGTTCTAGGATCTTGAGGGTCTAATTGCTTTGCCTTTTGAAGCGCTTCCTGGGCTTTGGAGAATTCACCCCGTTGAAAAAAACAAACTCCAAGGTTTTTCTGGATTTCGGCTAAACGTGGATTCAGACCGGCGGCTTGAAGAAATTCGCGGCAAGCAAAGTCGTAACGCTCTTGGCGCATGTAGAGAGCGCCAAGATCATTGTGGGCGACGTAAGTACCGGGTTACCTGCAGGAGTTCTTTGAACTCCTGCTCCGCGGCGGCTAAGTTCCCCTGCTGAGCAAGTGTCTCAGCCCTTTGTAGTTTCTCCGCAAAGGTATCTCCTGGAAACCCTAGCGGGTGCGGAGCGACTAAAACGATGAGGGCGATAGTTTTTGCGAGCCTGACGCCAGGTTTCGGGCACTTATAGCCGATCAATACTCCACGCCCCTAATTCCTACTGCCCACTCTGCTGGGTGCGCGTCCTGGTGCCCCCCGCTTTCTGCACGCATTTCCTCACGAGTCTAAGCATTATCATCCGCCCTGCGGAAGCGTTGTGCCGAGCGGCGCGCACAGCCCAGGGCGGCCTTGCCTCAAAAGTTTACTTTGAGGCCGAACTGAATATCCCGCGGAGTGAAGCCGGGCGCATACGCAGTTACCTGCCCGAAGTTACCTGCGCCGAAAGTATTGACCGGATCACCAAAATTCGCATGGTTCGGCATGTTGAAGAAATCGACGCGGAATTGGATATTCGCACTTTCGTTTATGGGGAATGTCTTGTTTAATCCGAGGTCAATACTTACAACACCGTCTCTGCGTATCACATTTCGTCCGAGATTTCCAAATTGACCAAAGGGTGCGACGTAAAGATCACTGGTATTGAACGAAAGGTTTGGGGTCGGGTTGGAAAGAGTCAAGTCGCTCAGCGAAGTTACGTTCGGCCTCTGCTGCGTGATGCCCACGTTGGCATTATCCGGGGAGATGAAGATGTTAACCGGCATTCCGCCCTGAAACATCGTAATCCCCATAACCTGCCAGTTGCCAAGCAAAGCGTTCACCAGTCCCCCGCTGCTGGCTAGGTACCGCTGGCCCTTCCCGAAGGGCAACTGGTAAACCCAGCTGGCTACGAGGTTCTGGCGAATGTCAAAATCGGAATTCCCCCAACTGTCCCTAAAATTCAAGAAATTCTGGATTTTTCCGCAATCTGCGTGTGTGCAAGACGTGTCATCAAGGGAATGACTGAAGGCGTAACCAATTATCGCATTGAGTTGGCGGCCACGATGTTCGAGCTTCACTGTTGCTCCGTTGTAACTACTATTGAACCAGTGGGGATCGATGCGCAAAACGCCTATTTCCGGAATTGCACGGCGCTCAGAAAGCGGTCCTACTCCTGGTACGGAAGTGTTAACTGCGAACCGACCACCCATGTGAGTTCCCTTGGACCCTAAATAGTCGACCGACAAGGCCCAGTTGCCCGGTAGTTCCTTTTGAATCCCCAAATTCCACTGCTGCACATAGGGATACTGCGTGTGCGATTCAACCGCAAAGGCCGTGTCGATAGGTGGTTGGTAAGAAAGGGCGAAGCGATGGGAATAGAGTCCCCGATCCCATGATCCCGGTTGGTAAGGGATTTGCAGGAGTGGGATTGTTCAGACCGCTCGGCGTAAAATTCGGGAATCCGAAGGGCCATTGACCGGTGTTACCATTTTGGGACTGGTATAGGGACTGATTGAACTCATAGAAAATCGCGTATCCGGTGCGCAGCACAAAGTCATGCGGCAACCGATAGGCAATACCTACGCGTGGTCCAAAGTTCCTCTGGCTATAGTCCGTTAGACCTGGCTTACCAAGTTGTACATCATAGGGGTAGCCGCCCGTGTGTATTGTATTGTCAGGTGTCAAAATTTCGCTAGGGTAATTTAAGGAATTTTCGTCGACCTGATAAATAGCATGGCCCGCCGAGCTAATATCCCAGTTGGGGGCTCCTGATCGTCCGCGATAGTCTTTCATCACTGGCGCATTGTCATAGCGAAGGCCCAAAGTTAGGGTCAGTTTTTGGTTCACCTTTATTTGATCGTTAATCCAGCCGCTGTAAATATTGCCTTTAATCGTCTGCCCTCCGTCCCCAGCCTCACGAGACGCGCCCCCCGGAACACCCAAGAGGAAACTCGCCAGCCCCGAGCCCGTTGTGGTGATGTTCTGAGGATCTGGCAGTCGCTAACTTGTTGAATTCAGCAGTTCCATAACCGTAGTCTGAAAACATAGAACTTCTGAACAGCGAGGCTCCTGCAGTGATAGTGTGTTTACCGATAATCTTGGTCAGACTCCCGTTGTACTCCCAATTCTGGATAAAAAAAGGAAACTGGGTGTTACCGGGGAAACCATCGACATCCGTCATAAACACACCCGGCTCACTAGGTAGTAGGTTAGTTTGCGCCGGGTAGTCCTTTAGCACACCTATGGAGGCGAGGTAACTCTCCTGAAGGGGCTGTCTAAAATCCGCCTGGTTAGTGCGCAGGTACTGGATGCGAAAATCCACTATCGTCGTGGGACTAAAACTTTTTGTGAAGCCTAAGACTGCCTGCAGATTGGCGGCGTCGGCTTCTTCGGGGTTTTCCGGGACATTGGGCGGAGTACTCTTGTTTCCCTTAAACCGGGTCACGCGAGAAAACAATCGCCAGTCCTTGAGTAACACTGCGTCCGCTCGAACAGACCATTGGTCAAAATTGCCGGTAATCGGGTGGGTGTTGATAAAATTGACTGCCCCGGGAGCCGCGTTAGGTTGGTTTGGAGGGAGATAAATGGCCTTCGCTAACCCCACGGTGGTGGGATTCAGGAGGTTGCTAGGAATTTGGTTATTCGGAAATGGGTCCCTGGTGAAAATGGGAGTGCCATTGCTATCTGTGCCGACCTGTCTGGTCGTGAACGGGTTAAAAATCTGCCCCGGCAGCGATGAAAGATCTCCAGCCAGTTGCGCGGGTGTGGGAACGACGGCCAGCCCAGCGCTGCCGAAAGCCTTCCGGAACTCTTTGTAGTATCCAAACAGCCAACTTTTATCCTTTTTAACCGGCCCCCCCAGAGTAGCCCCAAACTGATTCTGCCGAAACTCCGGCTTAGCCGGCGCGAGAAGTTTCGCGCGTCGAATGCGTCGTTGCGGAGGAATTCCCAGGCATTACCGTGGAGTTCGTTGGTTCCACTGCGCGTCACAACGTTGACGTTTGCCCCTGGAGCGCGCCCGAATGCGCCGCTACTGATGAAGTTCTGTACCTTGAACTCCTGGATGGCATCGGGAGGGGGGCTTATCGCCGCGCTATTAAACATCAACTCGTTGTTCTCAACACCGTCCATGGTGAAATTATTGCTGTCATTGCGAGCTCCGTTTACGGAGGGGCTGATTTGGCCAAGATCGCTTTGAGCTTGGTATCTTGATTGTTGGGAGCCCGGGCGAGGAGCAACGCCAGGAGCGAGTAGAATGAGTCGGGTGAACTGCCGGCCATTGAGAGGAAGGTTGACAGCTTGTTGGTGGTCCACAACTGTTCCGATCGTGGAGTCGACACTGTTGATCAAAGGTGCCTCAGCCGAGACCTCCATCTCCTGCTCAACCGTGCCTGGTTTTAGGACAAAATCCAAGGTCGCGCGTTGGTTGACAAGCAATACCACGCCTCTTCTTGACAGGAGCAAATCCTTCGAGGGTTACGGTAATATCGTAAGTCGCCGGATTTACAAGGGGAAATTCATACACACCGTTACTATTCGTGGTTGCTTGCCGCGACACGTTGGTTCCTGTCTGTGTCGGTTTGACAATCGCCCCGGGGACCACCCCCCCCGATTGGTCGGTGATCGTGCCGTTGATACTCCCGGTCACGCCAGTTTGGCACAATCCTGATCCCCCTAGAATCAGCCAGAACAAGCACCCCCACCGTCGTTGAAAGAAATCGCGGTATTGTTGCGTCCTTCATACTATGAACGTTCATAAACCCATACTGGCGATGTTCGCAATTGGTTTTCATACTCTCCTCGATTCTTGTGTCACTTTGCTAACCTGAGACTCGATTAAGGCTTCTGTGTTCCTTCAGATTGGTCAATATCAACCAGCAAGGATAAGGCCTTGTCGGCCCCCTCGCGTTAGACCTCATGCCAACAGAACCCCTCTCGCGCGAGCTACATCCACTTCTTCGTAACGAGTTTGCGACTCTTTGTTTCGAAGGTCTTGATACACTTCAACCATAGATTCTGTCAATTCGTATTATTTTAATACAGATTAACCACGACTTAATAATCCCTGATACTCCCGCTCACAACGGTTTGGCACGGCCCTGATCCCACCAGAATCAGGCAACCCTCGGACGGCGTTAGAACCCATGATCGCACTGTTGCTTCCTTAGTTATTGACCCAGAGCCGACTGGACGAATATGGGAGGGCGAAAGCAATTCAGAGAAAGCTGCTGTCGAGCCTGAAATGACGGGGAACGCGCAATCGTTTTTCTCAGCTCCAAGCTCTCGATGCCAATCGTTGAAGTGTTAAGCGTGTATCACAGGCGTCGTAACTATGTCAAGTAGAAAACTTATTTGTGAAAACTTATTTGTGGATTTCTGGAGTAAGTTGAGCACCAAATAAAGTAAGTAGTAATACAGACAATCTTACCGTCAGTCTAAAAAGTAATGGCGCTGGGTCCGATGGGGAGGGAACCTGACACTTATCTTCGGCAAGGGCGCAGAACCTTATCGAAGAATTCATCGCAGGGATGAAGGAACGGCAAATTTCCTCTTTCCCCAGCTGTTTGGTGCTCTAAATTAAGACGAGGCGGAAGCAATTCAGAGAAAATCAGAGTCGCCCGTTAATTGATTTGAAGGTCCAGCAATCCTTTTGTCGGTTCAACAATAGTCAACCTCCGGATTGTCGAGAAGCGACTCGATACGCAGCACGGGTGTCCACGGTGCGAACCGGCAGTATTTCCGCATTTCCGCTTGGCGCTTGACCGTAGGCGCGCTTAGCTGATACTTTACTGTACCTTTCTGTCACGGGGCCTGTGGATAGGTTCACTCTAACCGGAGAGAGCTGAGGCGACCTTGTCCGAAGTAGAAAACATGCGAATTGGCTTGAATATGTCCGAAGAATTCGTCGCTCAGGTGACTGGGTGGTTGGGCTAGGACGGGAGCGTATGCGCATCAAGCCTACTGATCGCAGCTTTGAGGCAGACTGGGATTTATCGAGATGCACCAGCGGAGGCCATGAGGATCACCATGGCTAAGTCTCCGGAGGAGCTAAGGGCAGAATTGAGCGGACTGTTCGCGTTTCCCGTTACCCCTTTTGGGGAGAACAATGAGATCGATCTCCGAAGGTATCGAGAGCATTTACAGTACCTGATTGGCGAGAAGCCCAGCGCACTTTTTGTCTGTGGTGGTACCGGCGAGTTTTATTCTCTTGATCTGAACGAATATCGTGCTCTCGTTAGAGCGGCAGCAGAAGAAGGAAGAGGTAAACTCCCCGTTGTCGCCGGCGTCGGTTACGGGACTAGGTTGGCAGTGAATCTTGCAAAGATCGCCGAGGATGAAGGGGCAGACGGACTGATGGTCATGCCGCCTTACTTGGTTCAGGCCGAGCAAGAAGGGCTCTTTGATCACTATCGAAATATCGCAGCATCAACTCATTTGGGAATCATCGTCTACCAACGAGATAACGCCGTCTTCGCACCAACAACTGTGGGTCGCTTGGCCGAGATCTCGAACGTCGTTGGATTCAAAGACGGTCATGGAGAAATGGAGCGACTGATCCGGATTCGTGTCGTAGTGGGCGACCGCTTGGTTCTGATGAATGGAATGCCGACTGCAGAAATGTCCGCAATGGCATTTTGGGGCGTTGGAGTTTCCAGTTACTCCTCCGCGGTCTTTAACTTTGTACCTGAAATTCGCGCGCCTTTTACACTTCACTCGTACAGGCAAACGAGAGACAGTTGTATCGTCTGATGGACGGGTTTTATAGGCCGTTCACGGACTTGCGGGATCGCAAGAAGGGATATGCAGTCTCACTTATTAAGGCGGGAGTGAATAGAATGGCGGGGTCCGTGGGGAGGGTACGACCTCCTCTCATTGATCCTTCTGCTGAACACGAGACTGAACTGAAATTGATCATTGAAGGTGGCCTTGCTCTTGTTAATGGTCCATCGGTCTAGCATCAAGGGCGCGATTGAACAGGACCCGAGGCAGGGTCCTATTTTTTTTAAAACCGGCCATTTCGTGGCCTCGCCGGTGCAGAGACATCACGGTTCAGGCTTTAGGACTGAAGTCGTAGACATGAGTCGTCCTTAAGATAATATCAAGCGATCTCGACAGAAGCCGCGGAAGAGGACACCTTTTGCGCAACCGTGTCAGCAAGAAAGGGAAAATCAGAGATAGCTTGCTGAGATTTTGCGGACCTTTTCAGTTGACGAAGTTCAACTTGCCAGGGGAGGCAGCCTTTTGTGAAGTCCGTAGCGCTTCCAGCGCAGCAGCAACGCGAAGAATACGACTTTCTTCAAACGGCCTTCCCATAATTTGTAATCCCAAAGGTAATCCGTCCCTATTAAAGCCGCAGGGGATGGAAACGCGATCGCGACCAGCGGACGCTCGCCCGCGGGAAGCTCGTCGAGACGCGCGACGGGCAGGGCGAAGTGCAGGCCGGCAGCACCGCGCAGCGCCTCGGGATGCCAGGGATCGTTGTCGCCCGTGGTCAGCACTCCGGCCGCGTCGGCGGCAGCGGCGACCCGCACGCAGGCGCCCATGTTGCCCATCGTGCGCGGGTCCTCGAGCAGCACCATCGCTGCCGGGCGCGGGTCGGCAAGGGTCTGCGCCAGGTCGACCCCCGGCCGCCGGGCGATCGCAACCACCCCGGTGCGCGGCGCGTGAGGAACCATCTGGGCGAGGACATCCGGCGTCACCGCCGTCACCCGCTCTGCCAGCGAGCCGGCCAGGTCCGGCGCCAGCTCGGCCGCCAGCCGGTCCAGCTCCGCCGGGTCGGAGGAAACCGCCTCCTGCAGCTCGGCGCCGAAGCGCAGGGCGTGCTTGAGCGCGTGGAAGCCCTCCAGCAGGGCGAGCTCGCGATCGCGGCGGGCGGCGCGGTAGCGCCTGACGAGAGCGTCGGTCACCGCCCAATCATGACCCGAGCTCAGGCGGGCGAGGTCAGACGGAGCACCGAGCCGCGTCCCGAGTCGGCTTCGGCTTCGTCCGCAAGCGAATCGAGCAGCGGGCTGAGGTAGCGTCCGGTCACCTTCCCGTCCTGCCCTGGCTGGGGCGGCCGCTCGCTGAGGCTCGACGCTTCGCCGTGCCCTCCGGTCGGCCGGCCGACGAGGTAGCGCGGCTCGCGACCGGTCCAGAGCACGCCGCGCATGATCGGGTCGAAGGGCTGGGGCTCGATCGCCTCCCCCACCGCGGCCGCAAGCGCTTCGACCGCCACATCGGCCTGCTGAGCGGCCAATCCACCCTGCTTGATCGGGAAGGAAGTGACGTCGCCAACTGCGTAGACGCGGTCAAGGCCGATCACCCGCCCGTGCTCGTCGACTCCGACGAAGCCGTCGGGATCGTGCGGGATCCCAGCAATCCGCCGGCCCTCGAGGCGCGGCAGGCTGATCACCGCATCGGCGGCGATCTCCTCGCCGGGGGCGATCTGCAGTCGCCGCTTCTCGAACTTGACCGGGTGGGCGCCGGTGACGATCTCGATGCCACGATCGGCCAGGAGCTCGGCCATCTGCTCGGCGGCTCGGCGGCCGAAGACCTCTAGGGGCGCGTCCTCGGGGGTGACGATCGTCAGCCGCGTTCCCCTGCCCTCCCCCTTGGCGAGCTCGGTGGCGCCGAGCAAGGCCAGCTCGTAGAGCGGTAGGGCCCAACTGCGGCCACCCGGCATAGTGAAGACGAGGTTCTGCAGCCGCCCGGCGCGCAGGTCCGAGATCACGTCGCCGACCTGCCCTTCGTCGGCAACCCCCCAGAAGGTGACCGCGCCGGGCACCGACCAGAGCATGCGAACGCCGTTGGCGACGATCAGGTGGTCGTAGTGGATCCGCTCGCCGTCACGGCTGACGGCAAGCTGGCGCCGCGTGTCGACGCTGACGACGGCGCCGGCGCGGAAGCTGGCGCCGGCGCGGGCGGCGAGGCGGCCGAGGTCGCAGCGGAAGATCCGTGCTCTGCCGTACGGCTCACCGACCGCGAAGGGGCGGAAGACGAATTCGCGGCGCGGGTCCCGAATCTCGACCTGGACACGCTTACCGGCTAGGGCGCGCAACGCGAGCGCCACCTCGAGGCCGGCGATGCCGCCGCCGGCGATCAGCACCTTCAACTTCCCGCCAGTCTTGTCATCACCCGCCATATCCCGACCCTAGGCCGCGGCGGACCGGCGTTCATCCGCTGGAATCCGCCGATCGGGGTGGGGATTTCCCGCGACTCGGAAACGCATCCGGTACCCAGCCGGTCCGCACCGGTGTTGCAAACCTAAGCGGCGGCGCCCTGGGCCGGCGCCAGCGCGGCGAGGACCTCGCGGTCGGAGACCTGGGAGAAGTCCTCGTACCACTGGCCGATCCCGTAGAGCAGCCGCGGCGCACTCAGCCAGACGACCTCGTCGGCCTCTTGCTGCAGGCGAGGAACGGCGTCGGCGGCGCAGACCGGCACGGCGAGGACCAGCCGTCGCGGCTCCTGGCGGCGGATCGCGCGCAGCGCGGCGGTGTCGGTCACGCCGGTGGCAACCCCGTCGTCGACGACGATCACGGTGCGGCCGGCGAGTGGCAGCGGCGCGCGCTCGCCGCGGTAGACGCCAACCCGGCGGCGCAGCTCGGCGCTCTCCCGCCCGACGAGCTCCTCAAGCACGCCCCCGTCGATCCCGAGCACGGCCAAGGCCTCCTGGTCGAAGACGCGGGTGCCGTCCTCGGCGATCGCGCCGATCCCGTACTCGGGATTGTGCGGGGCGCCGAGCTTGCGCACGGCGAAGATCTCCAGCGGGGCGTCGAGCGCGGCCGAGATCTCAGCCGCGACGGGGACGCCGCCACGGGGCAGCGCGACCACGACCGGCTTCTGCTCGGCCAGCAGCAGCAGCTCTGCAGCCAGCCGGCGGCCGGCGTCGCGGCGGTCCGCAAAGCGTCCGGACGGGGTCTCTTCTTCTCGGAAGCGCATCGCCAAGCCGATTCTGCCGAGCGCTTGGGCCTTAGTCATCGGGGTATTCCCCGCATTGTGTTCGGCTTTTCCCCGATGCCAGGGCGGGCAAACACGCCTAGATTCGCGACGATGGCGGTCGGAAGCAGCGCGAATGACGAAAGGCGGGGGATGGATGCGGCTACTGGTTGGCTTTGACGGCAGCGACGGGGGGCGCGACGCGCTGGAGCTGACCCGGGCGCTGGCGCTGGCCGCCGAGGACGGCGCGAGCGTGCTCGTCGTCGCGGTCATCCCCTATGGCCCGCTGCCCGTCGACTTCAGCGAACTCGGCAGCGAGGAAGCGGCCGCGGCCGAGTCCCTCTTCGAGCAGGCGCGGGAGCATCTCGCGGGGCTCGAGGTCGAGACGCGAGCCTTCGGCGGCGGCTCGCCGGCCGGGGCGATGACCGACCTCGCCGAAGCCGAGCAGGTCGACATGGTCGTGGTCGGCTCGCCCCACCGCGGAGCGCTCGGCCGGGCCCTGATCGGCAGCGTCGCCGAAAACCTCCTGCACGGCTCGCCCTGCGCCGTCGTCGTCGCCCCGAGCGGCTACGCCGAGACGCGCCACGACCCCTTCCGCCAGATCGCGGTCGCCTACGACGGCACCCCGGAAAGCAAGGCGGCGCTGCGCCGCGCCGAAGCGCTCGCCGCCCCGACCAGCGCGGTGATCCAGATCTTCACCGTGGTCGCACCTCCGGCGGCGATACCCGGCGGGGTCGGCTACGCGCCGATCGACCCGCCCGATCCCGACAAGATCCTCAACGAGGGCGTCAACTCGGTCGACAGCGGCCTCGCCGCGCACGGCCAGCGGCTCGACGGCCCTCCGGCGGCGACGCTGACCAAGGCCTGCGAGGACGACGTCGATCTGCTCGTCGCCGGCTCGCGCCGCTACGGCCCGATGATGCGGGTCCTGCTCGGCTCGGTCTCGACCCAGCTGGTGCGCATGGCACCCTGCCCCGTCCTGGTGGAGCCGCGACCATGAGCGGTCGCGTCCCAACCGCCGCCGGCAGCGACCTCGTCCGCGGCTTCGAGCGGCTCTCGCGCACCGACGTCGACTACGCCGGCGGCAAGGGCGCCAACCTCGGCGAGCTGACCGCCGCCGGGCTTCCCGGTCCCGCCCGGCTTCGTCGTCGGCGCCCCCGCCTACGCCGCCTTCTGCGACGTCACCGGCCTGCGCGAGCGGATCGCGCAGCGGCTCTCCGAGGTCGACGTCGAGCGACACCGAGGCGCTCGAACGGCGCGGCGACCGAGGTGCGGGCGATGGTCGAGGCGGAGCCGCTGCCCGCCGGGCTCGCGACGGCGATCGGCGACGCCTACGCGGCGCTCGCCGGCGACGACCCGACCGCGCCCGTGGCGGTGCGCTCCTCGGCGACCGCCGAGGACACCGAGTCGGCCTCGTTCGCCGGCATGAACGAGACGCTCCTCAACGTCCGCGGCGCGACGCGGTGCTGGACGCGGTGCGCCGCTGCTGGTCCTCGCTGTTCGGCGCCCGCACGATCTACTACCGCGCCAAGCGCGGCTTCGGCCAGGCCGACATGGACATCGCCGTCGTCGTCCAGCGCCAGATCGCGCTCGACTCGCGCCGGGGTGATGTTCACGATCGACCCCGCCTCCGGGGCGACGCGACCGCCTGGTGATCGAGGGCGCCTTCGGGCTCGGCGAGGCGGTCGTCTCGGGCTCGGTCTCGCCCGACCGCTACGTCGTCGACAAGGACGAGCCTGACGATCGAGCGCGCGCGAAGTGCGGCGCAAGGAGCTGGCGATCGAGCCGACGCCAGACGGCGGCACCGACCACTCGCGAGCTCGACGAGGACGAGGCCGAGCAGCCGGTGCTGAGCGACGAGGAGGTGCGCGAGCGTCGCCGAGCTCGGCGTCCGCATCGAGCGGCACTACGGCTCCGCCCAGGACACCGAGTGGGCGTTCGACGCCGACGGCACGCTCTGGATGCTGCAGTCGCGCCCGGTCACCGCCACCGGCGGCAAGGCGCTGGCGCGAGCCCGAGCAGGCGCGCGGCGCGATCCTCGTCCGCGGCCTCGGCGCGGCTCCCGGCGTCGCCGACGGCGCGGTGCGGGTGATCGGCGAGCTGCGCCGGACGCCGACGGCCTCGTCGAGGGCGAGGTGCTGGTCACCCACATGACCGCGCCCGACTGGGTGCCGCTGATGCGCAAGGCGGCGGCGATCGTCACCGACTCCGGCGGGATGACCTGCCACGCGGCGATCGTCTCGCGCGAGCTCGGCATCCCCTGCGTGGTCGGCACCGCCGAGGCGACCAAGGTCCTGCGCGACGGCGAGCTCGTCACCGTCGACGCCGGCGAGGGAGTCGTCACCGAGGGGGCGACGGCGCCGGCCGCCGAGCGCGGCGGAGGCGGCCGGCGCGGCAGCGGCCGCCGCCGCGGCGCCGGTGACCGGCACGAAGCTCCTCGTCAACCTCTCCGAGCCCTCGCAGCTCGAGCGCGCCGCCGCGCTCGACGTCGACGGCGTCGGCCTGCTGCGCGCCGAGCTGATGGTGATCGAGGCGCTCGAGGGCGTGCACCCGCGCGCTGCTGATCGAGCAGGGGCGAAGCGAGCGAGTTCGTCGAGCGGATGGCCGACTCGCTGACCGCCGTTCGCCGCCGCCTTCGCGCCGCGGCCGATCACCTACCGGACGATCGACTTCCGCACCAACGAGTTCCGCGGCCTCGAGGGCGGCGAGCGCTTCGAGCCCGAGGAGGCGAACCCGATGATCGGCTACCGCGGCGCGCTGCGCTACATGCGCGAGCCCGACCTGCTCGGCCTCGAGCTGGAGGCGATCGACCGGGTCTGGGACGCAGGGCCACACGAACTTCCACGTGATGCTCCCCTTCGTCCGCACCCCGCGCGAGGTGGTCGCGCTGCCGCGAGCAGATCGCAGGCGGCCGGGCCTGCTCGTCGCGGCCGCGGCTTCGAGCTCTGGGTGATGGCCGAGGTGCCCTCGGTCCTCTTCCACCTCGCGCGCTACGCCGAGCTCGGCGTCGCCGGGATCTCGATCGGCTCCAACGACCTGACCCAGCTGCTGCTCGGCGCCGACCGCGACTCCGAGCTGGTCGCCGAGGTCTTCGACGAGCGCGACCCCGCCGTCACCGAGTACATCGCGCCAGCTGCTCACCCGCGCCCGCGAGCTCGGCCTGCAGACCTCGATCTGCGGCCAGGCGCCCTCGGTCCACCCCGAGTACGCGGAGCTGCTCGTCCGCGCCGGGATCGACGCGATCTCGGTCAACATCGACGCCGTCGACCGCGCCCGCCGCCTGATCGCCGCGGCCGAGCAGCGGCTGCTGCTCGAAACCGCCCGCAGCGCGAGCTAAACAGCCGTTCCGGTGCGCCTTATGTGGTCATAGATGGCATAAAGCGCACCGGAATCTAGGTCTTACCGTCCACGAGGCTGGCGACGAGGTCGACGTATTCGCGCAGGCGGCCGATCGCGAGGAAGCTCTCCTTCACCCGGCGGTGGCCACTCTCGCCCATGCGTCGCGCGAGGGCCGGGTCCCCCAGCAGACGGTCGATCGCCGCGGCGAAGGCCGGCAGGTCGCGTGGGTTGTCGACCAAAATCCCGCAGTCGCCGTTGATCTGGTCCTGGATGCCGCCGATGCGACTGGCGACGACGGGCTTTCTCCTTCCACATCGCCTCGGCCACGGTGAGGCCGAAACCCTCTGCAAGGCTCTTCTGCACGATCACGTCGGCCCGGCGCTGGATCGCGTTGACCATCGCCGCGTTTTCGTCGAGGTCGTCCATCGGCAGGCTGACCAGGTGGATGCGCTGCCGCATCGGGTCCGGCAGGCGGCGCCAGCCCTCGGCGACGTCGCCGTAGACGGCCGCCCCCTCGGGATCGTCGGCCACGGCCTTGCTCACTGGCCCGACCAGCGCCAGGTGAGCGCTCGAGCTCTCGACGTGCTGGGCGAAGCAGTCAAGCAGGCCGTGCGGGTCCTTGAGCCGATCCCAGCGCGAGACCTGGGCCACCAGCTCCGCGTCCAACGGCAGCGTCCCCTCCTGCTGCAGTTCGGCGCGGCGCTCGACCCGCCCTGGCGTGCCGTCGCCGCGGACGAAGGCCGGCGCCGTCGCGGCACCATCGAGCCGAGCCCGATCGCGCCGATGATCGCGCGGACGATCTCCGGCTCGAGCTCCTGGTTCTTCGGCGAGAACGAATCGATCGAGGGCGGCATCAGCCAAACCTTGTCCTCGTCGAGCCCGGCCCAGATGTACTCCTTGCGCGAGTACACATAGGCGTCCGCCGCCTTGAGGTAAGGCCTGAGGAAGTCCCAGGCGCCGCGAGCGAGCGGGCCGGGGCGGTCGACGCCGATGTGGCAGCGCCAGACGACCTTCACCCCGATCTCCTTCACCGCCGGCACCAGGCCCGCGGTCTGCGGATCGTGCAGGTAGACGATGTCCTCGGGCTGGATCAGCTGGGCCAGCTGGGCGGCGCTGGCCCGCAGGGCGCTCTCGTACAGGCGGCGCTCCTCCTCCCCGAGCGGCCCGCCGTCGCCGGCGTCCTCGTGCAGGTGATTGTGCAGGCGCTTGGTGACGGCGAAGAACTCCGGCTCCTCGTGCAGCACGGCCCAGCGGGTATCGACCCCGACGCCGCGCACGTAGGGCAGCAGCGAGTGGAGGATCTCGGCGACCCCCCCACCGCGCGCGGTCGAGTTGACGTGCCAGATCGCCCGCCCGGCGAACCGCTCGCGCGCCCGCTCGGCCACCTGCTCGTATAGCGGGAACTCGTCTCCGAGCAGCTCCCGGTAGCGCTCCAGCGGCTGCGGCGGGATCTGTACGAGTTCAGGTCGCGCCACGCCCCCAACCTTCTCACCCCCCCGCCGCCGTGTGAAGCGTGGAATGCCGGAGCCGATGTCCGTACCTACTACCGATGTGACTCCCGGGCCGGCCGCCTAGCTTGTGAGTCGACCCCAAGCAGGCGAAGGAGCGAAGCGATGGCGGAGACGATGAAGGCGGCGGTGTTCGAGGGCCACGAGCGGATCGTGATCGAGGAGAAGCCGATCCCGCCGCTGCGGCCCCACCGACGCGATCGTGAAGATCTCGCTGACGACGATCTGCGGCACCGACGTCCACATCTGGCGCGAGGAGTACCCGGTCGAGCAGGGCCGGATCGTCGGCCACGAGCCGGTCGGCATGATCCACCAGCTCGGCGACGGCGTCTCCGGCTACGAGGTCGGCGACCGGGTGCTGGTCGGCGCGATCACCCCCTGCGGCAGCTGCTTCTACTGCCAGTCCCACAACGAGGCGCAGTGCTCGGGCTACGAGGACGAATGGAAGATGATCGGCGGCTGGCGGCTGGGCAACTCGATCGACGGCGTCCAGGCCGAGTACTTCCGCGTCCCCTACGCCCAGGCCAACCTGGCCAAGATCCCCGACGACCTGACCGACGAGCAGTGCGTGCTGCTCGCCGACATCGCCTCGACCGGGATCTCGGCGGCGGAGACCGCCAACGTGCGGATCGGCCAGACCGTCGCCGTCTTCGCCCAGGGCCCGATCGGCCTGTGCGCGACCGCCGGCGCGCGCCTGATGGGCGCCTCGCTGGTGATCGGCGTCGACCGCATCGCCGGCCGGCTCGAGCTCTCGAAGAAGATGGGCGCCGACGAGACGATCGACTTCTCAGAAGAAGACCCGATCGCCGCGATCAAGCGGCTGACCGGCGGCCGCGGCGTCGACGTCGCGATCGAGGCGCTCGGCACCCAGGAGACCTTCGAGGCCTGCCTCGACGCGACCCGCCCCGGCGGCATCGTCTCCAGCCTCGGCGTCTACGGCGGCAAGCTCGAGGTTCCGCTGGAGTCGTTCGTCTACGGCATCGGCGACAAGCAGATCCTCACCACCCTCTGCCCCGGCGGCAAGGAGCGTATGCGCACCCTGATGGAGATGGTCCGCCACGGCCGCCTCACCTCGACCCGCTGATCACCCACCGCTTCTCCCTCGACCAGATCGAGGAGGCCTACGACCTCTTCGGCAACCAGCGCGAAGGCGTGGTCAAGGTTGCGCTGACGCCGTAGGCGCTTACTCGTCGAGGAAGCGACGTCGAACGTCACAGACCCCGATGGGATCGAGTCGGCACGGCATAACGAGGTCGATGAACCTGCGCGGATCGACCTCCTCGTAGAGGCCCATCCTGTCGTCGCTTCCGTCCTCGTCCTCCACAGGCCCGCAGTAGGCAAGGGCGCGTCCGTCTTCGGTGAGATGGAGATAGCGCCGAGTGTCCACGTGCTTGTAGGCATGGAGTCGCTTGCCTCCTTCGAGTTCGACTTCGAACATCCACATGAACTCGCCGACATACACACGCGCGAGATGGAGCAGTGGCTCCCAGTTGGGCGAATCGCTTCGGGTCATCCGGCCGCGGAACTTCTTCTTCTTGGTCATCGGCCAACTGTCGGCGAGCCAGGCGCGCAGAACAAGACCTGAAAGTGCCGACATTGACAAGGTAATTGGGCGACTTCTCCCTCCGTGATCACGCGTAATACGCTGCCGCAATGGCAACGGTGAGCATTTGGGAATTACGCACCCAGGGTGGCGACCTCGTTGATCGCGCGGCGGCCGGAGAGCAGATCACGATTACGCGCTCCGGCAGACCCGTTGCGGAACTGCGGGCAGTCCGACCACCAATGTCCGCAGAGACGTTGTTGACGCGCTGGCACCGGCTACCGCCTCTCGATCCTGGTGCCCTCCGAGCAGACATCGACAGGCTGCGCTAACGGCCTACGTAGCGCGCAACCGCCTCACGGGCGAGGTCGCTGACCGAGCGGCCTTCCTTTTCGGCTCGCTTCTCCAGCGCCAAGTAGAGCTCAGGCGTGATGCGAAAGCTCATCCGTGGAGATGCTCCATTGCCCGAGAGTGAAGGGCGACCGACAAAACGCCGTTTGGCCTTTGAGAGGTCATAGCCGCGCTCCGCCTCATCGGCCAATGCATCCGCGACCTCCGGAGTGACTTCGAGGCCTGATTTCGTTCTGGGGTACTTCCCGGTCTTTTTCACTTTCGGCATTTCATCGCCTCCTCGTACTGCGCGCGATAACGCTCACGTAGTGGCATGGCGTGGATCACCAGGAAACCCCCATCTTCGAGTTCTATGCCGATGACCTCAAGCGCGACTCCATCCTGATCGTTCCCGAGAACCACGACGCGCGGATCCCGGTCGCCCCCGCCCTTGATAGGCGGCTTCTCGTCGAAGACGAGAACACAGCGGTTGACGACGAAGCGAGTCCGTGCCCGCGATATTCGGTGCTTGGTCGCGGAGCGAGCCCATCTGACAGGCCCAGCGGGCCACTTATTTTGTCCGACAATACTAGCACCAGGGTGGCGCCGGGGCATTTGTGTTTCGCCATCGCCGGAGCGTCGACCGGCGGACCCTACGAAACAAGACGAGAGTTGGGCCGAAGTGTCCATAAGGAGACGCGTCAATCGCCGCCGTCTTCTTTCAGCAGACCCGGGGCGAAGGACTTGGTTTTGGCGTCACCGGCGAGGCCGAGGGGTTCGAGGGCGAAGAGGTCCTCGATCGAGCGCAGCAGCGAGTAGGGGTTGTAGGCGCTGGCGTCGGTGGCGCCGGGGGTGAGGAACTGCGAGAGCAGCAGGGCGCCACGTTGCGCAGGTGCGGCCGCGGGCCGGCGGTGCGCCGGGTTGCGCCGGCGGCGGGTCGATCGCGGCGAAGGTGACGATCAGCAGGCCGTCCGTCTTGTAGGCGGGCGAGGCGAGGATCTTCGGCACCCAGGTCGGCGAGGAAGGCGTCGGCGGCGGCCGGGCCGCCGGCCTCGCGCCGTCGGGGCACTGGCCGGCTCGAGCCGGCGTTGCAGAGGGTGGGCGCGATGAAGCGAGAGTTCGGCGGTCTTCGTCGGCCTTGCGCAGGTCGGCGTCGAGCTGGTCGAGCGGCACGTCGTTGGCCGCGCAGTCGCCGAGGTCGAGCAGCGAGTGGAAGTAGACGAACGGGTTGTGGCGCGCCGTGTAGCCGCCTTGGGCCGGCGGGTTCGGTTCCTCGCCGGGCGGGATGGACGCAGTTGCCGGGTTTGCCCGTCGTCGGGTCGGCCATGCCCTCCATGTAGGCGCGCCAGCTGAAGCGGCCCGCTGTCGAGCTGGTCGGCGATCGTCGGCGTTTCGACCGGGTAGACGCAGCCGGTGCCCTGAGCACGTTCGGTTCGGCCTCCGCGCCGTCGGGAACTCTCGTAGCTGGTGCAGCCGCGTGGTCGCGCGTTCGGCGGCTGGCCGCTGATCGCCGCGATCTCGTTGGGCAGCGGGGCTCGTCGAGCAGCGAGTAGTCGGTGAGCAGCTCGCCCTGCGGACGCAGCTCGGTGCCAGGTAGGGCATCTGCGAGTGCCGCGCCGAACGCTGCGTCGTAGCCGGGACTGGTGAGCGAGATCACGAAGACGTGCTTGATCGGGCCCGCTTCGGGGTCGGTTCGGTCGGCGGCGTCGTCGGCGTCGGCGCCTTCTCGGGCGGACTTCAGCCGGGCCGCTCGCTTGCGGCGAGGAGGCCGGTGCCGGAGAGGCGAGCGGCCCGCCGACCGGGGAGCGGCTCCGCTCGCGGGCCCCGCGGAGGAGCCGGCCGAGCCGGCTGCGGGGCCGGGAGACGCGGGCGGGGCGGTTTCGGCCGGAGTGTTGTCGGCCGCGAGGCTCTGGCCGACCAGCGCGGCCAGCGGGCTGACCGCCGCTCGGGTTCGAGTCAGCGCGGTGGCGACGATCGCCGAGGTCGCGACCAGCGAGGAGGCGACGAGCAGGCCGAAGCGCTTGCCGGTCAGGCTCGCGGCGGCAGCGGTCGCCTTCTGGAGCGGGTGCCCGGGTACTTCTTCATGGGGCGACCTCCGGGGGACGAGGGAGTGGCCGCACTGGGCGCAGAACCGGACGGCGTGGCCGTAGGGCGTCCCGCAGCTCGGGCAGTTGCCGGCCGCGTCGCTGCGCTCGAGTTCCAGCATCCGCTCGAGCGCCAGCAGCTCGGCGTCGACCCGCTGCAGCTCGGCCGCCTTGCGGGTGAGCACGTCCATCCGCACGTGGTCGCGGATCGCCATCTCGTAGAAGGCGCCGCCGAGGTCGGCCTGCATGACCGTGAACTTCTCCAGCAGCCGGTCGCGCTGGGCGCGCAGCTCGTTGCCGTCTGTCTCGCTCATGGCTGCCCGCTGCCCGCCCGGCGCCGCCGGGGCTTCGCTCGGGTCGCCGCCGACGACGATCACGTCGGGGAGGTTCTGCTGGGCTTTGATGTAGTCGGAGCCGACCTGCTCGGGGTTTTCTTCGACGATCTTGGTGTCTTCGGCTTCCTTCTCCTCGCTCGGCTTGAAGCCGGTCACCGGTGGACGGTGCCGTTGTCGGTCTCGGCGACCACCTTGCCCTGCCCCTGCTTGGGCTGTTTCCCGCTGTCTTTCGCCTTTTTGGCTTTGGCGGTCGATCGCGCCGTGGACGCCGTGGTCGGCCCGGAGGTGGCCGCCGCCGCGTTCTGTTGGCGCAGCGCCTCGAGCAGCAGCGCCTTCGTCTTGCCGCCGCCGCTGTCGCCGCGACCGACGACGACCCCGATCGCGACCGCGATCGGCAGCAGGGCGAAGAAGCCGACCGCGGCCGCCCGGCTGCTCGAGCTCGTCTTCGCCGGCGGGCGCACCATCGGCCGGCGGGCGCGTTGGCTCATCGCCGCGAAGTAGCGCGAGGCGGGGTTGGCGCCGTTGCCGCGCCGCGCCGCGCAGTTGACGCAGTAGCGCTGCTGCGGGTCCATCGGCGCCCCGCACTCCTCGCAGGGCTCGTAGTCGGCCGTTGGCCATGGGCTCGGTTCAGTCTCTCGCTCCTCTCCTCGGTCGGCTTTCTGTGCGGCGGTCGCGCCTTGCTTCGCGCTTCTCCAGGAAGCGCTTCGATTCCGCCTGCTTCTGCGCCGCGGTGTCCTGGGTCGTCGTGCAGCCCGCGAGCGCCCCGGCCAGCAGCAGGCAGCAGACGGCGAGCAGGCCAAGCGCGGCGCGTGTGTCGGGCTAGCCGAACGCACCGCTCACGTACTCCTTGGTCCGCTGCTCGCGCGGCGAGCCGAAGAGGTGCGTCGCGCTGCCGTACTCGACCAGGTCGCCGAGGTACATGAAGGCGACGTAGTCGGCGACCCGGTAGGCCTGCTGGAGGTTGTGGGTGACGATCACGACGGCGACGTCGTCGCGCAGCTTCACGATCAGGTCCTCGATCACCTGGGTCGACTGCGGGTCGAGCGCCGAGCAGGGCTCGTCGAGCAGCAGCACCTCGGGCTCGGCCGCCAGCGCCCGGGCGATGCAGAGCCGCTGCTGCTGGCCGCCGGAGAGCCTCAGCGCCGGGTGGTCGAGGTTGTCCTTGACCTCCTCGAAGAGCCCGGCCCGGTCGAGCGCGCTGTGGACCGTCGGCTCGAGCGCCTTCTTGCGCGCGCGCCGCGAGCCCTGCTCGCGCAGGACGTAGGCGATGTTGTCGAAGACGCTCATCGGGAACGGGTTCGGCTGCTGGAAGACCATCGTCACCCGGCGCCGCAGCGCGGTCGGCTCGATCGCGGCGATGTCGACGCCGTCGAGCGTGATCCGGCCGCTCAGCGACGCGCGTGCGGGTCAGCTCGGTGAGCCGGTTGAGCGAGCGCAGCAGCGTCGTCTTGCCGCAGCCGGAGGGGCCGATCAGCGCCAGCACCTCGCCCTGGCGGACCGGCAGCGAGACCGACTTGACCGCGAGCTTGCTGGCCGTAGGAGACCGAGAGCGTCGCTCGATCTCCATGCGCGCGGATCGAGAACTGCGGCGCGCCGATCCGCGCGGCGCCGCGGCGAAGCCGCCGGGCGCGGCGCCGGCGCCGTTGCCGTTGCCCGTTGCCGTTGCGCGGCGTCGGCAGCCTCGCGCGGCCGCCGGGTCGCGTCGAGCGTCGCAGCCGGCGCACCGGGCGGCGGGGTCAGGAACTCCATGTGCCTGCCTTTCGCGCGCGGCGGTGGACGACGTCGACGGCGGCGTTCAGCGACCAGCACCATCAGCAGCAGCACGAAGGCCGCCGCGTAGGCCTTCTGCGGCTGGTTGAGCGTCGCCGGTCGGCGAGTTCTCGTAGACGAAGTTGGTCAGCGTGCTGCCGGTGCCCGCGCAGGTAGTCGAGCGGGAACGGCGCCGTCGACCGGGGCGAAGTTCTGGGTCGCGCCGAGCAGGACGACGATGATCGCCGTGTCGCCGATGATCCGGCCGAGGCCGAGCATCGCGCCGGTCGCGACCTGCGGGCGCGCGGCCGGGCAGCAGGATCCGCCGCGTCGTCGCGATCTTCGTCTTGCCGACCGCGTAGGAGGCCTCGCGCACGTGCTGCGGGGATCGCCTGCAGCCCCTCGCGGGTGCTGGCGACGATCAGCGGCAGGGCGACCAGCGAGAGCATCGCCGCGGCGGCGAAGAACGAGCGGCCGAAGACGACGCCCTCGCGAGGTCGCGGCTGAGGAAGCCGAGCGCCGGTGCTCGAGAAGATCACCGTGCCGAACAGGGCGAGCACGATCGAGGGGATGCCGGCGATCATCTCGATCGTCGACTCGGCGACCCGCGCGAGCGCGGACGGGCGGCCGTACTCGCTCAGCCAGACCGCGATCGCCGACGCCCGACCGGCAGCGCGATCGCCATCGCCATCACGGCGACGATCAGCGGTCCCGATCAGCGGCGTCGGAGAAGCCGCCGGTCTGGCTCTCGGCTGAAGCCGCCTTCGGCCGGCGTGACCAGCAGCTCGAGGGCTGCAGGTACTTGCAGCCCCTGGACCAGCAGGTAGACGACGATCGCCGACGGCGATCGCGCAGAAGAGCAGGCCCAGCGCCCAGCAGATCGCCAGGCCGATCCGGTCGGAGAGGCGCCAGGCGGCGCTGCGCTCGACCGCGTCCTTGGCGGGCGGCGGCGGGGCCCGGCGGCGGCGCCGGCGGCCGGCGGGCGTCGACCGATGACTCCATCAGGCCGTCGCCCCGTACTTGCGCATCGGCTGCTTGCGCGACCCAGCCGGCCAGCGAGAAGCATCGCCGCCGAGAACAGCAGCACCGCGGCGATCGCGAACAGCGTCGCGTTGCGCCGGCGGCGACGCCGAGCTCGTCGATGTTCTTGATGATCGTCGGCGCCAGCGGCCGCGAGGGCTCGAGAAGAAGATCAGGCCGTCGGCCGGGTTGGGCGCGAAGCCGACCGAGCCGGAGACCATCGCCAGCATCACCGCCTCGCCGAGCGCCGCGGGCGGTCGCGAGCACGGTGCCGGCGACGATCGCCGGGCGCGCGGTGCGCACGGCGATCTTCCAGATCGTGCGCCAGCGGTTGACGCCGAGCGCCAGCGAGCCCTCGAGCCAGCCCGGCGGACCGAGCGCAGGCCGTCGGAGAAGATCGAGATCATCAGCGGCGCGATCATCACGGTGAGGATCAGCACCGCCGGCGAGCAGGCTGTAGCCGCTGAGCGAGATCACGCCGGCGACCGAGGCCTTCTGCGGCTCGGTGACCAGGTGGTTGCCGATGAACGGCACGATGCACCAGCACGCCGAGCAGGCCGTAGATCACCGAGGGCACGCTGGCCAGCAAGCGGACGACCGGCTGCGAGGATGTTGCGCATCCACTCGGGCGCGAACTCGACGATGAAGACGGCGACGAAGAGCGACGCAGACGAGCGCGATCAGCGACCGCGCCGCCGGTGATCAGCATCGTGCTCCAGATCAGCGGCCAGGCGTGGAACGTGTAGACGTAGTTCGGCGCCGCTCTGGCCCGAGAGGTAGATCGTCTGAGCTGCTCGTCGACGTTGCCGCCCGCGCCGAACCAGGCGAGGCCGTTGTGGGCGAACGACGGCCAGGCCGCGCACGAAGACGATGACGATCAGCGCCAGCAGCAGCCCGACGACGGCGCAGACCAGCGCGCCGAGCATCCGCTCGGCGCGCTGGTCCGGACCAGCTTCGGGGCCGTACTCGTCGAGGCAGGTACTCCTGTCCATCCAGCTCTACTTCTCCTTCTTGGCCTTCTTGTTGAACGCGGGGACGCCGCCGGCCTTGGCGATCACTTCGCCGGCCGCCTGGCTGCGGCGCGCCCAGTCGATGAACTTGCTGCAGCGCGCGGGTTCGGGCTGCCTCGGTCGGGAGGACGAGGAAGAGGTAGCGCGACAGCGGGTACTTGAGCGGCTCGACGCTGATCTTGCTCGGCTTGCAGGGGACGCCGTTGACCTTGAGCGCCTTCTGCCCGTTGCCCTGCCAGGCGAGGCCGTCGTAGCCGATCGCGTTCGGGTCCTGCTTGACCGCGTTGACGACGAGGCCGTCGGAGGTCAGCGCGTTGACGTTGGACGCCGGCAGCTCGTTGTTGAGCACCGCCTGGAGGAAGAAGTTGTAGGTCCCTCCGTTGGTGTCGCGGCCGACCGGGTCGATCGTCGTGTCGAGGCCCGAGCCCGGCACCTGGCTCCAGTTGGTGAGCAGGCCCGCGGTAGATGTCGTGGGTCTGCTGGATCGTGATGTTGGTCAGCTTGTTCTTCGGGTTGACGTCGATGCAGAGCCCGTCCAGGAACATCTTGATGTAGGTCGTCCCGGCGTCGCTGGGGAGCGGCGTGCGGGCCTGCCCGGCGAACTGGCTGGTCCCGTTCTGCACGTCCTTGACGCCGGCGTTGCCGCCGTTGGCGGTGTAGACGAAGTTGACCTTGCGGTTGACGCTTCTTCGTGTACTGCTGAACAGCGCCTGGAGCACCGGCTGCGCGGCGACCGAGCCCGACCCGATCAGGGTCTGCGGCGCTGGCCGCTGCCGGTATGGCGAGCGCCATAAGGGCGATCGCCGTTATGGCGAGAGTCTTGATTTTCATCTCCTGTTTCGTGCCTTCCTTGCCGGGTATGAACAGTTTGTTGACCAAGTAACTCGGCAAGAAGCTAGCAGATTCTGTACTTTATTGACCTTCTTACTAAAGAAGGCTGCCCGGCGGCCCTGAATACGGAGGTTCAATTGCTCAAAAGAAGACTGTCCACCCCGAGGGCGGCGACAGTTGGTCCGCTGGCGGCGGTGCTCGCTGCGGCGGTTGCGGTGACGCCGTCGCTCGCCGGCTCGTCGATCACCGGCTCCTCATCAGTCGAAGAAAGCGGCGTCGAAGATCTTCCTCACCAACAAGTAGGCCTCCGGCCTCTTCCTGAAGAAAAAGGCGGCCGGCAACCTCGTTCGTGAAGAAGGCCGGGCGCCGTTGATGCCGGTTGCCGGGATCGCGCCGGGGACGGCGCCCTACGGGCCGACCGACGGCTGCACCGGCGGCGGGCTACATCCCGACCGCGTTCACGTCCTTCGCCACCAACGGCAACGCCCCGGCCGTGATCACGTTCTCGGGCAACGCGACCTGCACCGCGGCGAAACCGACCGCCGACGTCGCCTGCCCGATCCAGATCCTGGTCGACGGCCAGAACACCGGCAAAATCAACTTCGCGCCGGCGACCGCCGACACCCCCACCCCGGTCCCGCTCGTCTACACCGTGACCCAGACGACCGTGCTGGAGAAAGGCGGCCACACGATCTCCATCCAGTACGCTGGCGCCTAAAGCGCGTGTTCACGCTGAAAGGCTGGAACCTGGCGGTTCAGGCCTACCCCCAGCGCCCGGAACCCCTCCACGACCGAGCGAGCAAATAGCCCCCGAGCAGGGACCGACGTTTCCCGGCCGCGCCCTCGGCGCGGCCGGGTCGAAGTACCCAGCGGCTGCGGGTACCGAAGCGGCCGGGACGCGGCAGGGGCTCGCCGAGGATCAGGCGGGCGCGGTAGTAGAGCGCCTCGAAGACCTCGGTGTCGAGCTCCTCGAGGCCACTGCGCTCACGCCCGGGTTGGGTGTTGGCGCCTTCCGCCGGTCCACCTCCGGAGGGTCGCTCGCGAACGACGCCGTTGAGCCTGCCGCGCGATACGAACTGGGTGTGCTGCGGTGCATCGCTCACTGGCGCTCTCCTTTCTTGGGTTTATTGACCATCTAACTCAAGATTAGCATGGCCGTGCAACTGCGCGCGCTTTCGGGTAGCGGTGGAAGATGTCGCGCCTAGTCCTCGGTCCCCTGCTGCGCTACGTCTCCGAAACCGAGGCGACGGTCTGGGTCGAGACCGAGCGAGCCCTGCGAGGTCGAGGTGCTCGGCCGCAGCGAGCCGACCTTCTCGGTCGACGGGCCACCACTACGCGCTGGTCCGGATCGAGGGCCTTGAGCCGGGCGGCTTCTACGAGTACGAGGTCGCGCTCGACGGGGAGCGCCGCCTGGCCGCCGCGCCGACTCACGACCTGCCGCCGAGCGCGATCCGCACCCTCGGCCCCGGCAAGGCGCTCGACATCTGCTTCGGCTCCTGCCGGGTTGCCGCTCCCGCACGAGCCGCCCTACACCCAGACCAAGGACGAAGACCCGAGAGGGCTTCGAGCTCGACGCCCTCCACGTCCTCGCCACGCCAGATGGCGCGCCGGGAGCGCGAGCGAGTGGCCCGAGCTGCTCTTCCTGCTCGGCGATCAGGTCTACGTCGACGAGGGCTCGCCGCGCACCCGCGAGCGGATCCGCGCGCCGCCGCGACACCGAGAAGCCGCCCGGCGAGGAGGTGATCGACTTCGAGGAGTACACCTGGCTCTACGAGGAGAGCTGGAGCGACCCGCTGATCCGCTGGCTGTTCTCGACCGTCTCGACCTCGATGGTCTGGGACGACCACGACATGAGCGACGACTGGAACATCTCGCGCTCCTGGCACGAGGAGATGGACGCAAGGAGTGGTGGCACGAGCGCGCCGTCGACGGCATCGCCAGCTACTGGATCTACCAGCACCTCGGCAACCTCTCGCCGCGCGAGCTCGACGAGAACGAGCTCTACGCGAAGGTGCGCGGCAACCCAGACGCGACCGGGTGCTGCGCGAGCTGGGCGAAGGAGATCGACACGACCGCCGCGGGCACGCGCTGGAGCTTCTGCCGCGACTTCGACGGCGTGCGGGCGATCTTCATCGACTCGCGCGCCGCCCGGGTGCTGACGCGAGGACCGGCGCTCGATGTTCGACGACGAAGAGTCTGGGACTGGATCGTCGACCACGCCAGCGGCGACTTCGACCACCTGCTGCTCGCGACCACGGTGCCCGTTCCTGCTCTCCCCCGGCTTCCACCACCTCGAGGCCTGGAACGAGCGCGCTCTGCGACGGCGCCTGGGGCGGGCCGGTCGCGCGCGCGCAGCGAGCAGCTGCGGCGCGCCGTCGACTTCGACCACTGGGCCTCGTTCCAGTACTCCTTCCGGCGCCTGCGCGAGCTGCTCGAAGAGGTCGGCTCGGGCCGCCGCGGCAAGCCGCCCGCCTCGATCGTCGCTCCTCTCCGGCGACGTCCACCACGCCTACCTCTGCGACGTCGCCTTCAAGCCCGGCGCCGGCGTCCAGAGCGCCGTCTACCAGGCGGTCTGCTCGCCCTACCGCAACCCGCTCGACGCCAACGAGCGACGCGTGGTCCGGGCCGGCTTCTCGCGCCCCTTCGCCGCGCTGGCCCGCGGCCTGGCCCACCTCGCCGGCGCCCCCGACCCCGGCATCCGCTGGCGCCTGCTCGAGGGCCCGTACTTCGACAACCAGGTCGGCGACCCTCCGCCTCGACGGCCGCGAGGCGACGCTGCGCCTCGACAAGACGGTCGCCGGCGAGGAAGATGAGCGCAGGCTCGAGAAGACGTTCGAGCGTCGTCTGGCCTGAGGTTGGCTGGGGCGGGCGCCACCCGGCAAAAGCGCACCCCGCCCCTCGCCCCTTCAGACGGCTGCAGATACCTCTGCGTCGCCGCCGTCCTGGGAGCCGTGGGGAGTCGAGGCCCCGCGGCCGTCGGACGGCGGGACATCACCGTTGAAGCTCTTGGTCTGGCCCGGCCGCAGGTAGACGATCTGCCCCTCGCGCAGCTCGAGCTTCTGCAGCTCGGCGCGGGTCAGCTGGGCCCAGACCTCGGTGCCGTCGCCGAGCACGAACTCGACCCGGATCTCGAAGCCGAGGGCGACGATCCGCTGCACCATCGCCTCCTCGGTGCGCTCGTCGGGGTCGAGCACGACGTCCATGTCGTGCGGCCGCACGAAGTGCTCGCCGAGCCGGTTGACCTCGCCGACGAAGCTCATCACGAACTCGTTGGCCGGATGGTCGTAGAGGTCGTCGGCGCTGCCCGACTGCTCGACCCTGCCCTCGTTCATCACCACCAGCTGGCCGGCGACGTCCATCGCCTCCTCCTGGTCGTGGGTGACGAAGATCGTCGTCACGTGCATCTCGTCGTGGAGGTTGCGCAGCCAGGTGCGCAGGTCCTTGCGGACCTTGGCGTCGAGCGCGCCGAAGGGCTCGTCGAGCAGCAGCACCTGCGGCTCGACCGCGAGCGCCCGGGCCAGCGCCATGCGCTGGCGCTGCCCGCCGGAGAGCTGGGACGGGTAGCGGTCGGCGAGCCCGTCGAGCTGGACCAGCTGCAGCAGCTCGTGCACCCGGTCGGAGATCTTCGCCTTGTCCCACTTGCGGATCTTCAGCCCGAAGCCGACGTTCTCGAAGACGGTCATGTGCTTGAAGGCGGCGTAGTGCTGGAAGACGAAGCCGACTTCGCGCTTCTGGGTCGGCTTCGTCGGAGACGTCCTCGCCGTCGATCAGCGACCCGGCCGGCGTCGAGCGTCTCCAGCCCGGCGATCGCCCGCAGCAGGGTCGACTTGCCGCTGCCGCTGGGCCCGAGCAGGGCGGTCAGCGACCCGTTCGGGCACCTCGATCGAGACGTCGTCGAGCGCCTGAAAGTCACCGAAGCGCTTGCTGGCTCCCTCGACTGTGATTCCCATCAGGCGTCCTCCTTTCGCTTTAGGACGTTCATTGCGAGGAGGGTGGTCAGGGCGAGCAGCGCCAGCACCACCGAGGCGCCGTAGGCCCCGGCATGGTTGAAGTTCTCGAACTGCTTCTCGACGAAGAGCGGCAGGGTCTCGGTCTGGCCCGAGATCGAGCCGGAGACGATCGAGACGGCGCCGAACTCGCCGAGCACGCGGGCGGTGGTCAGCACCACGCCGTAGGCGACGCCCCAGCGGATCGCCGGCAGGGTGATCCGCCAGAAGGTCTGCCAGGCGTTGGCGCCGAGGGTCGAGGCGGCCTGCTCCTGCTCGGTGCCGATCTCCTGCAGCACCGGCACCGTCTCGCGGACCACGAACGGCAGCGAGACGAAGACGCTGGCGAGGACCATCCCCGGCACCGAGAAGAGGACCTTGATCCCGGCTTCGGCGAGCGCCGGTCCGAACCAGCCGTTGGTCCCGTAGAGGAGGAAGAGCGAGAGGCCGATCACGACCGGCGAGATCGCGAAGGGCAGGTTGATCACCGCGTCGATCAGGGCGTTGCCCCTTCCACTGGTGGCGGACCAGCAGCAGCGCGCAGCCGACGCCGAAGATCGTGTTGAGCGGCACCGCGATCGCGACCATCAGCAGGGTCAGCTTCAGCGCGTGCAGGCCGTCGGGCGAGGTGATCGCTTCGATCGGCGGCGCCGAGCCCGTGCTCGAAGGTCTTGTAGAAGATCATCACCAGCGGCGCGCAGCAGGAGCAGCGCGAGGTAGCCGAGGCCGAGCGACGCGCAGGCCCCAGCGGCTGCGCCGGCGCTAGCGGCCCTCATCGTCGTCCCCCTCCGCGGTGAAGTCGCTCGCCGCTCATCGGCATCACGGTCAGCCCGGCCCGCTGCTGCGTTCGTGGCGGCTGCCCCAGCGCTGGATCAGGCTGATCACGCGCGAGCAGCAGCAGCGACGCGAGCGAGCAGGACGACCGAGACGGCGGCGGCGCCGACGTCGTTGCCGGACTCGATCTGCTGGCGGATGAAGACCGAGGAGACCATCGTGTTGCGGCGAGGCCGCCGGCGAAGAGCAGGACCGAGCCGAACTCGCCGAGCGCGCGGGCGAAGGCGAGCGCGACGCCCGGCGGCGAGCCCGGGCAGCAGGTTGGGGAAGATGATGCGGCGGAAGACCGTGAAGCCGCCGGCGCCGAGCGAGGCCGCCGCCTCCTCCATCTCGCGGTCCATCTCGATCAGCAGCGGCTGCACCGCGCGGACGACGAAGGGCAGGGTGACGAAGAGCAGGGCGACGACCACCGCGGCCCGGGTCGCGGCGATGTCGATGCCGACCGGGCTGTCGTTGCCCGTAGAGCGCGAGCAGGGTGAGGCTGGCGACGATCGTCGGCAGCGCGAAGGGCAGGTCGATGACCGCGTTGACGGCCGACTTGCCGGGGAACTCGTCGCGGACCAGGAGCCAGGCGATGATCGTGCCGAAGATCGGCGTTGATCGCGACGACGATCAGCGAGGCGATCACGGTCAGCTTCAGCGACCGCAGACCGCCTGGGCGAGGTGACCTGGTCCCAGAAGGTGCCGAGGCCGCCTTCGAACGACTGGCTGCGTCAGCGCCGCCAGCGGCAGCAGGACGATCACGCTCAGGTAGAGCACGACCGTGCCCCGGCCGAGGCCGGCGCCGACCCCGGGCAGGCGCAGGCCCGCCCGGGGTGCTGAGGATGCCGTGTCGCGCTGCGGGCCTCCATCGATCAGCCGGAGGTCGAGACTCCGAGTTCGCTCTCGATCTTCGCGACCGAACCGGTTTCGTCGTCGAAGAATTCGTCGTTGACCTTGCCCCAGCCGCCGAACTGGCTGATCTTGAACAGGTCCTTCGGGGTCGGGAACTGCTTCGGGTCGACCAGCTTCGGGTTGACCGGGCGGTAGCCGTTTTCAGCCCAGATTTCCTGGCCTTCGTCGGACCAGAGGAACTTGAGGAAATCTTCCGCCGCGGGCTCCGGAGCGCTTTCTGGTCACCGCGATCGGGGTTTCGATCTGGATCGTCGAGGGCGGGACGACGTATTCGACGTCTTCGCCTTCGTTTTCGGCCTTGATCGCCTCGTTCTCGTAGCTGAGCAGCACGTCGCCCTCGCCCTGGGTGAAGGCGGCCAGCGCGTCGCTGCCGCTGCCCGGCTGCGCCTTGGTCTTTTCGAGCACGGTCTTGACCGCTTCCAGCGCCTGTTCGGGCGACTTGCCCTCGTTGATCGCCGTGCCGTAGACGGCCATCAGGTTCCAGCGGGCCGAGCCGGAGCTGAACGGGTTGGGGGTGACGACGCCGACGTCCTTGGTCTGCAGGTCGTCGAAGGAGTTGATCCCCTTCGGGTTGCCCTTGCGGACGACGAGCACGACGACGGAGTCGGTGGCGATGCCGCCGTAGGGCTGCTTTTCCCAGTCTTTGGAGACGAGTTCGCCTTCTTCGACCAGCCGTTCCATGTCGCCGGCCTGGGAGAAGTGGACGACCGAGGCCGGCTGGCCCGCGACGACCGCGCGGCTCTGGTCGCCGGAGGCGCCGAAGGAGTTGCTGAAGCTGACGCCGCTGCCCGCGGAGGTCTTCTTCGAACGCCGGCTCCAGGGATTCCTGGTAGACGGATTCGGGGGTGGAGTAGCCGACCACGTCGAGCTTTCCTCCCCCGGAGAGGAGTCCGCGCTCGAGTCCGAGCTGCTGCCCCACATCCAGCGACGACAACTGCGAGCAGCAGCGCGAAGAGAGCGGCCAGTGGGGCCGACTTCACGCTTCGCCGCCGGGTTACCTTGCGAGCGTTCCGCATAGAATGGTTCCTTCCTATGTCGACTGACTTACTTTTCTGACTGACTTAGTTCTGAAAGTGAGCCCGGCAAGGTAGCACATTGTCGATCAGCAAAGTCGTGAAAGGGACATCTCTCAGTCGGGTGCAACGTTTTGTAGCCCTGTGAGGACCACAAAACGTTGCAGTCGGGCGAGGGCGCCTCAGCCGCCGGGGAGGCTGGCGCCGAGCAGGGCGGCCAGGGTGCCGATGGCGCCGGCCGCGATGAGAACCAGGACCACGCTTTGGCGCAGGACCAGTACGGCGATCGCCGCGGCCGCCAGGACTGCGGCCTGCCAGGCGATCAGGCTCGCCAGCAGCGCGCCGCCGAGGCCGGCGGCGCCGTAGCCGACCACGGCGACGGTGTGGGTCACCGGCCCGGGCGTGACCTGACCCAGGGCGACGGCGTTGAGGAACTGGGCGTCGGTCATCCAGTGGAAGCGGTCGACCGCGTCGCCTTGCATCAGCGGCACGATCACGAAGCCGCCTCCGTAGGAGAGGGCGCCGACCTTGATCGCGGTCCAGGCGAGGGCCAGCAGGCCGTCGCTGCCGGCCACGGCCAGTGGCAGCAGCGGCCACGCCTGTGACGCCAAGCGCGGCCGGACGCCCACGTCCCTTTCGCAGGAAGACCTCGAGCGCACCGCAGGCGAGCAGCACGAGGACGAGACCAGGCGCCGGCCAGGGCCCCCGCGAGGCCACCGACCAGCGCGTAGGCGAGCCAGCGACCCCGAACCGCCGCCCTCGCCCAGCTCGAGGGGACCAACCCCGCGCCTGCACGGATTGCGACCGCCGCCACGGCGGCACCGGCTCCCGCTCCCGCTCCCCGCACCCAGGCCGGCGGCGCTCCGGCGAGGAAGAGGACGGCAAGGCCGAGGATGACCGCAAGGCCGGGCAGGATGAAGCCGAGCCCGCCGAGCAGCGCCCCCCTCCTCCCTCCCACCCGCCAGGCGCAGAAGATCGCCAGTTGGGTCGAGGCCGGGCCCGGCAGCAGGTTGCAGGCAGCGATGGCGTCCTCGAACTCGTGCGCCAATAGCCAGCCGCGCCGCTCGGCGCAG
The DNA here is from genome assembly GCA_963778715.1 of uncultured Solirubrobacterales bacterium. Classification (GTDB taxonomy): domain Bacteria; phylum Actinomycetota; class Thermoleophilia; order Solirubrobacterales; family 70-9; genus VRUE01. Next base: position 76,917 of record CAVZVK010000008.1, on the reverse strand, counting down.
AGCTCGCGCAGCAGCGCGATGTGAGCGGCCGGGCCGCCGAAGCCAACGCAGCCGATCCGCCCCCACTCGCGGACGATCTCACCCGGGCTCGGCTTGGCGCTTGGCGGCGGCACGGCAGCAAGGTAACGGCGATCGGGGAGGCCCTCACAGGTGCAACGCTTTGTCCACCTAATAGGGGGACAAAGCGTTGCACCCGGGGGTCAGGCGGCGACGACGCGGCGATCCTCGGGACCGGGCCGCAGGATCAGGACCTCGGCCGGCGCCTTCTCCAGCAGCCAGACGAGGTCTTCGCCCGAGAGGCCGGCGGCGCCGGTCGCGGTGGCAGAGACGACGACGCGGTCGAAGCTCTCGTGCTCGAGCAGGCGCCGCAGGGCGTGGCGGTAGCTGCGGCCCGCGCTCGATCCGGGCGTCGACCGGCACCCCCTGCGCCGTCGCCCGCTGTTCGATCGCCTCCAGCATCGGCATCGCCTTCGCCGCCTCGGCCGGGATCGCGCACTCCAGCGGCAGCTGCTTCGGCACCGTCGGCGAGGTAGGCGGGCATCAGCGTCGCGTCCTCGGCACGGGCCAGGCGCAGCGCCGCGTCGAGGGCGCGGCGGGAGATCTCGGTGCCGGTGAAGGGCAGGAGGATCTGGTGCACCTCTTCCGGGCGCTCGGAGCGCTTGCCGCGCCAGCGCGAGCTGGCGATCAGGTAGCCGCCGAAGAGGCCGAGCAGGAGGGCCAGGCCGACGAGGAAGTGCTCGATCACGACTCGCTCCTCCTTGCCGCCACGGTGGGCGACGATCCGCACGTCGACCCCCGGCGGCGTCGCCCGCATCAGCCGCTGCGGCAGCGGTTCGCGCAGCCGCGCGAAGCCCTTCGCCGGCAGCGACTCGCCGACCATGATGTAGGTGGAGCCGCGCTCGCGCACGACCCGCGCCACGGCGGCGACGAGGTCGTCGTGCTCCTCGATCAGCAGGGTCGCCCCCAGCACCGAGGCGAGCTGGCGCAGCGCCGTCACCTGGCGCTCCACCTCGCCCTCGATCGGCTTGCCGGGCGGCTTCACCCAGAGCAGGTCGAGGTCGGTGCCGAGCCGCTGCGCCGAGCGCCAGGCGCGCCGCACCAGCCGCTGCGAGCTGGGCTGCGGGCGGACCAGGGCGAGCAGCCGCTCGCCGACCGCCTTCGGCACCTCCTCAACGACCCGCTCCTCGCGGGTCCCGACCGGCTCCACCTGGTGCAGGGTCAGCCGCTTGGACTCGACGTCCTCGGCCACCTGGCGCAGGCTGACCTCGCGCAGCGCCGCCAGGTTCTCGATCCGGAAGAAGTTGTTGAGCGCGGCCTCGATGTTCTCGCCGGGGTAGATCTTGCCGGCGCGCAGGCGGGCGATCAGCGCCTCGGGAGTGAGGTCGATCAGCACCACCTCGTCGGCCGTCCCCAGCACCGAGTCGGGCACCGTCTCGCGCACGCTCACCCCGGTCAGCTCGGCGACCTGGTCGTTGAGCGACTCCAGGTGCTGGACGTTGACGGTGGAGAAGACGTCGATCCCCGCCGCCAGCACCTCGGCGATGTCCTCGTAGCGCTTCTCGTGCTCGAGCCCCGGCGGGTTGGAGTGGGCGAGCTCGTCGATCAGCGCCAGCTGCGGGCGGCGAGCGAGCAGCGCCGGCAGGTCCATCTCCTCGACCTCGACGTCGCGATAGGTCACCCGGCGCCGCGGCACCACCTCGAGGCCGAGCGCCTGCGCGCTGGTCTCCTCGCGCTTGTGCGGCTCCAGGTAGCCGATCGCGACGTCGCGCCCAGCGACGGCTTCGGCCTGGCCCTCCTGCAGCATCCGGTAGGTCTTCCCCACCCCCGCCGCCATCCCAAGAAAGATCTTGTAATGGCCGCGGTCCATGACCCCCTCACGCTCCGGTGCGCTTTATGCCATCTATGACCACATAAAGCGCACCGGAAGCCGACATGGGCATTGCTACGCCCCCAGGAGGTTGTGGACGATCAGGTCGATCAGCTTGATGCCGACGAAGGGGGCGATCAGGCCGCCGAGGCCGTAGAGCAGCATGTTGCGGCGCAGCAGGGCGGTGGCGCCGATCGGCCGGTAGCGGACGCCGCGCAGGGAGAGCGGGATCAGCAACGGGATGATCAGCGCGTTGAAGATCACCGCCGAGAGGATCGCCGATTCCGGCGTGCCCAGCGACATCACGTTGAGCGCGTCGAGCGGTCCCTTGCTCGCCGGCCGAAAGCGCGTAGGTGGCGGCGAACATCGCCGGCAGGATCGCGAAGTACTTGGCGACGTCGTTGGCGATCGAGAAGGTGGTCAGAGCGCCGCGGGTGATCAGGAGCTGCTTGCCGACCTCGACGATCTCGATCAGCTTCGTGGGGTTGGAGTCGAGGTCGACCATGTTGCCCGCCTCGCGCGCCGCCTGGGTGCCGGTGTTCATCGCCACGCCGACGTCGGCCTGGGCCAGGGCCGGGGCGTCGTTGGTGCCGTCGCCGGTCATCGCGATCAGGCGCCCGTCGGCCTGCTGCTCCTTGATCAACTCGAGCTTGCGCTCCGGCGTCGCTTCGGCGAGGAAGTCGTCGACGCCGGCCTCCTCGGCGATCTTCGCCGCGGTCAGCTTGTTGTCGCCGGTGACCATGATCGTGCGGATGCCCATCGCCCGCAGCTGGTCGAAGCGGGCGCTCATCCCCTCCTTGATCACGTCCTTGAGGTAGATCACGCCGAGCACGCGCTCGTTGCGGGCGACGGCCAGCGGCGTGCCGCCCTCGCGGCCGATCCGGTCGAGCTCGCCGCGCAGCTCGGCCGGGGCGCGGCCGCCCTCGGTCGCGACCCAGGACTCGATCGCGTCGCCGGCGCCCTTGCGCAGGCGGGTGCCGTTGAAGTCGACGCCGCTCATCCGCGTCTCGGCGCTGAAAGGGACGAAGCTCGGCTCGTGGCCGTCGAACTCGTGCTCGCGGATGCCGTAGTCCTTGGCGAGGACGACGATCGAGCGCCCCTCCGGCGTCTCGTCGGCGAGCGAGGACATCTGCGCCGCCTCGGCCAGCTCCTCCACCGTCACCCCCGGCATCGGCATGAACTCGACCGCCTCGCGGTTGCCGAGCGTGATCGTGCCGGTCTTGTCGAGCAGCAGCACGTCGCAGTCGCCGGAGGCCTCGACCGCGCGGCCGGAGAGGGCGAGGACGTTGCGGCGCACGAGGCGGTCCATGCCGGCGATCCCGATCGCCGAGAGCAGCGCCCCGATCGTGGTCGGGATCAGCGCGACGAGCAGCGCGATCAGGGTCGTCTCCGAGAGTTCGGTGCCGGCGAAGAGGGCGAACGGGCGCAGCGAGACGACGACGAAGATGAAGACGAGCGTCAGCGCGGCGAGCAGGATGCCGAGCGCGATCTCGTTCGGCGTCTTGCGCCGCTCGGCTCCCTCGACCAGGGCGATCATCCGGTCGAGGAACGATTTGCCCGGCTCCTGGGTGATCTCGACCACGATCCGGTCCGAGAGCACCTTGGTCCCGCCGGTGACGGCGCTGCGGTCGCCGCCGGCCTCGCGGATCACCGGCGCCGACTCGCCGGTGATCGCCGACTCGTCGACCGAGGCGATGCCCTCGATCACGGTGCCGTCGCCGGGGATCGCCTCGCCGGCCTCGACCACGACGACGTCGCCGCGGACCAGCTCGGCGGCCGGCTTCTCGCCGCCGTCGCGCAGGCGCGCGACGGTCTCGGTCCGCATCGCCCGCAGGCTCGCCGCCTGGGCGCGCCCGCGCCCCTCGGCCAGCGCCTCGGCGAGGTTGGCGAAGACGACCGTGAGCCAGAGCCAGACGGCGATCGCTGAAGCTGAACCAGGACGGCTCGTGACCGCCGCCGAGCGGGCCGCCGCCGAAGACCTGGATCAGCCAGGCGACGGTGGTGATCGACGGCGCCGATCTCGACCACGAACATCACCGGGTTGCGCGCCTGCACGCGCGGGTCGAGCTTGCGCAGCGACTCGATCAGCGCCGGGCGCAGGATCTCGGGGTCGAACAGGGAGCGGGGCTGGTTCTCGGTGTCATCTGATCGGCGCCTCCTTGTCGAGTGCGATGTTGAGCTGCAGGACGTTGACGCCGGGCTCGCCGAAGAGGCCGAGGAAGCGGCCGTTGGTGTGGGCCGCAGATCAGGTCTTCGACCTTGCCCAGCGGCAGCTGGCGGACGGCGGCGATCCGGTGCGCCTGGATCCGTGCGTTGGCTTCGGAGATTTCCGGGTCGACGCCCGAGCCCGACATCGTGATCGCGTCGACCGGGACGTCGTCCTTGGTCAGCGACTTGGTCGTAGGGCTTCTCCAGCTTGACGTAGGCGGCGAGGTTTTCGCGCACCGCTTCGCGCTCTTCGACGCTGTTCGGCCCGGAGTTGCTGAAGAAGGTGGCGTCGGCTGAGTATCCCGACTGCGAGGGCCGCGGCTGGAAGTAGCGGCGATCGCCCTTGAAGTCCTGGCCGATCAGGCTGGAGCCGACCAGCTTGCCGTCCACCGTCACCTTCGAGCCGTTCGCCTTGCCGGGGAAGACGACCTGGGAGATGCCGGTCATCGCCAGCGGGTAGGCGAGGCCGAAGATCAGCGTGAAGGCGATCACGGCGAGGATCGAGGTCAGGGCGGTGCGGCGCATCTCAGAACAGCCTCGTGGTCAGGCTCTGCACGACGGGGCCGAGCAGCAGCGCGGGGAAGAAGGTGAGGGCGCCGACCAGGACGATCACCCCGACCAGCAGGATCACGAAGGTCGGGGTGTCGGTTCGCATCGTCCCGGGTCCGGCCGGGAGAGACCTTCTTGCCGGCCAGCGAGCCGGCGACGGCGAGGACGAGGATGATCGGCAGGAAGCGCGCCAGCGTCATCGTCGCGCCGCCGAGCAGGTCGGCGAAGGAGATCCCGAAGGCGCCGACGTTGCCGGGCGCGTTGGGCTGGATGAAGCCGGTGTAGCCGGCGAAGGCGGAGCCGTTGTTGTTGGCCTGAGAGAGGTAGGCGTAGAGGGTCTCCGAGAAGCCCTGGGGCCCGCCTGGTAGATCGACCTGCGTGCCGGCCCGGGTCGCCATCGCCAGCCCGGTCGTCGCCAGCACCGCCAGCGGCGTGACGAGGATGCCGAGCGAGACCAGCTTGATCTCCCGCGCCTGGATCTTCTTGCCCAGGTACTCGGGCGTGCGGCCGACCATCAGCCCGCCGATGAAGACCGCCAGCAGGACGTAGAGCAGCATCGAGTAGAGGCCGGTGCCGACGCCGCCGAAGACGACCTCGCTGGTGCCGAGGCCGGACATCGGGACGAGCGCCGCCGAGGCCGGTGTAGGAGTCGAGGGCGGAGTTGACCGAGCCGTTGGAGGTGACGGTAGTCGTCGTTCGCCCACAGCGCCGACTCGGTGATCCCGTTGCGCTGCTCCTTGCCTTCCATGTTGCCGCCGGTCGAGCCGGCGATCGCAGCGGTCGGGGTGCCGGCGGCGTGCTCGGCGGGGGTGCCGTGCTGCTCGGCGGGGATGATCACGATGATGAAGGCGAGGTAGATCGCCAGCATCGCGGCGAAGATCGACCAGCCCTCGCGCTGGCGGCCGACCATCTTCCCGTAGGTGTAGGTGAGCGCCGCCGGGATCAGGATGATCGAGAGCAGCTCGATGAAGTTGGTCAGCTGCGTTCGGGTTCTCGAACGGGCATCGCCGAGTTGACGTTGAAGAAGCCGCCGCCGTTGGTGCCGAGCTGCTTGATCGCGATCTGCGAGGCGGCCGGGCCCATCGCCAGGGCCTGTTCGGCGCCCTCGACGCGTCTTCGCGACGCTGGCGCCGCTGAGGGTCTGCACGACGCCCTGGGAGACGAGGACCAGCCCGACGATCACCGAGAGCGGCAGCAGCACGTAGTAGAGGCTGCGGGTCAGGTCCGCCCAGAAGTTGCCGAGGCCGGGGCCGCTGCGCCCGACGATGCCGCGGATGAAGGCGAGCAGGACGCAGATGCCGACCGCCGGGGTGACGAAGTTCTCCACCGTCAGCCCCGCCATCTGCGAGAAGTAGGTGAGCGTCGTTTCGCCGCCGTAGTACTGCCAGTTGGTGTTGGAGACGAACGAGGAGGCGGTGTTGAAGCTGACGTCCCAGGGCCCCGAGTGGAAGCCTTCGGGGTTGAACGGATGGATGCCCTGGGTGCGCAGGATCAGGTAGAGCGCGACCCAGGAGAAGACGGAGAAGAGGACGAGGCTCTTCGCGTATTCCTTCCAGTCGTGTTCCTGCGGAAGGCTCGACCCGCAGCACCCGGTAGGTGAGCCGCTCCACCGGGCCGAGGACGGGGCTGAGGAAGACGCGCTGGCCGGTGAAGACCCGCGCCATGTATTTGCCCAGCAGCGGCGTCAGGGCGATCACGACGCCGACGAAGATGGCGACCTGCAGCCAGCCCTGCGCCATCAGAGCTTCTCCCCCCGCAGCAGCGCGTAGACCAGGTAGACGAAGACCAGCGCCGAGACGATCAGCCCGAAGACGTCGGCGCCGGTGAACGTGGCCAGCGGCAGCGCGCTCATATCCGGTCGATCAGGTCGATCGCCCAGTAGAGGAGGGCGAAGAGGCCGACCGAGAGCGCGATCGCGAAGACGTCGGCGACGGAACCCGCCCCCGCCGGGAAAGATGTCCGCAAACGAGAGCACATGACGATCATGCGCTCGGACGCGTCAAGGGTGTGTGTGCAATCGGCGCGCCCTCGTGCAGATTTCATAAAGACGGCGACAACAACCGAGGTGCAACGCGTAGCGGCCCTGTGGGGACCACAAAACGTTTCACCCCGATCGGCGGGATCTAGACGGCGATTCGGTAGCCGACGCCGGGGTCGGTGCGGATTAGGCGCTCGCCTTCGGGTGGTTCGATCTTGCGGCGAAGGTTGGCTACGTGGGTGCGCAGGGTTGCGGTGTCCTCGCTCCAGGCGGGGCCCCAGACCTCGGCCAGCAGGGCGCGGTGGGTCATCAGCCGGCCGCGGTTGCGGGCCAGGGCGCGCAGGAGCTGGAACTCGGTCGGGGTCAGGTGGACGTCCTCGCCATCACGGGTGACCGCGTGCGCCGCCAGGTCGACGGTCAGCCCGCCGATCTCGATCGTCGGCTCCTCATCGCCTCCCGGCGCGCGCCGCAGCACCGCCTCCAGCCTCGCCACCAGCTCCGGCGGGCCGAAGGGCTTGGTCACGTAGTCGTCGGCGCCGGCCGCCAGCGCCCGCACCTTCGCCTCCTCCTCCCCCACCGCGGAGAGCACGATGATCGGCATCTCGCTCCACTCGCGCAGTCGCTTGGTCACCTCGACCCCGTCGATGTCGGGCAGCATCAGGTCGACGATCGCCGCCGCCGGTGGCTTCACGGCCGCCTGGTCGAGCGCCTCCTCGCCGCTGGCGGCGGCAATCGGCTCATAGCCGGCGTCGCGAAGGATTACCTTCAGCGCCCGCACGATCTGCGGCTCGTCGTCGCAGACGAGCACCCGGGCGCCGTCGTTCACGCACGCCCCAAGCCCGGCATCGAGACGACGAAGCTGCTGCCCTGTCCCGGGCACCGAGTCGACCGCGATCTCGCCGCCGTTGGCCTCGACGAAGCCCTTGGCGATCGCAAGGCCGAGCCCGGCGCCGCCGGTGGCGCCGTTGGCCTCGCCGTGCTGGAACGGCTCGAAGATCCGCTGCCACTCGCTCTGGGGTATCCCCGGTCCCTGGTCGACCACGCGCACGGTGATCTTGTCACCGACGAGCCTCGACTTGACCAGCACCGGCCTGCCGCCGCCGTGGCGGACGGCGTTCTCGAGCAGGTTGGCGAAGGCGCGCTCGAGCTGGGCGGCGTCGGCCTCGACCAGCGGCAGCTCGCTCTCGAGCTCCAGCCGCACCACCTCGGGCCGCGCCTGTCGCCTCGCGGGCGGCGTCGAGCACCTCGGCCAGGTCGATCGCCTCGCGGTGCGGCTCGGCCTTGCCGGCTTCGATCCGCGACATGTCGAGCAGGTTCTCGACCAGGCGCGAAAGCCTCCCCCCTTCGGCGACGATCGCCTCACTCAGCTCGGCGCGCTCATCAGCCGTTGCGCTCTCCGACCCCAGCGCGGCGCCGCTGGCGATGATCGAGGTCAGCGGCGTACGCAGGTCGTGCGAGATCGAGCGCAGCAGCGCCGTCTTCAGCTCGTCGCTGCGGCGCAGCGCCTCGGCCTCGACCACCTCCTCCTGCATGCGGTCGCGCTCGCGCCCCAGCGCCGCCAGCTCCGCCAGCGCCCGGTCGGCCTCCTCCCGGCGCCGCTCGGCCTCGACCGCCTGCGCCCGCGCCAGGCCGGCGACCGTGCTGCTGATCGCGGCGACGATCGCGAAGGTCGCCAGCGCCACCCAGTTCTCTTCGTCGGCAATGGTGAAGCGGTGCAGCGGCGGCAGCTGGAAGTAGTTGAAGGCGACCGCGCTGAGTAGCGCGGCGAGCAGGCCGAGCCGTAGCCCCCAGACGACCGAGATCAAGAGAATCGCCGGCAGGTAGACGACCCCCAGCGAGACCACCGGCGCGACCGACTTCAGCGGGTAGACCAGCAGCGTGCCGGCCACGACCGCGGCGAGGATCGCCAGCAGGCCCTGCCAGGTGGGCGGCGGCTCGGCCCCAAGCCCAAGCGAGAATCGGCGCGGGTGCATCCTCGCCAGCGTAGACCGGAGGCCTATGACCCGGCGAGCTCGAGCGCGCGCATGACCCGGTTGACGTCGGTGATCGAGACGATGCCGGTGCCGCCGCGGTCGCTGCGGACGACGGCGCGGCCGACTCGCTGGAAGGCGGGACGCTCGAGCAGAGAAGCGACGTCCTCGTGCTCGCCGACGATCAGGTCGGGATCGACGTGGGCGATCTCGCCCACCGTCGTGCTGGCCCGGCGCTCGGGCGCCAAGCCCTCGACCGCCTCCGCGTCGATGAGGCCGACCACGCGCTCGCCATCGAGCACCGGGAAGGCGGTGTAGCGGTAGGGGACGAAGAACTGGGCGACGGCGTCCTCAACGCTGATCCGGGCCGGGATCGCGACCGCCGGGTAGGACATCAGGCGACCGGCCTCGCGTCCGCTGAAGGCGGTGCGCACGCGCAGGCCATTCTCCTCGGCCTTGGCGGCGACGATGACGAAGAAGCCGATCAGAGCGAACCAGAGCCCACCGAAGCCACCGGCCGCCGCGGCAAAGACGCCGAGGCCGATCATCGCGTAGCCGAAGCCGCGTCCGATCCTCGCCGCCGTAGCCGTCGCCTTATTCAGGTCGCCGCTGCGGCCCCAGAGCAGCGAGCGGGCGACGCGACCGCCGTCGAGGGGAAAAGCGGGCAGCAGGTTGAAGACGAGGATCGCCGCGTTGATGTAGACCTGGTAATCGACGACCGCACGCAGCGCGTCTGGCGCCGAGGAAGGCAGGGCGAGCCCGACGAGGCCAAAGCCCGCGACGATCGCCATCGTCACGGCCGGGCCGGCCAGGGCAAAGCGCAGCTCGTCGCCGGCCGTCTTCGGGTAGCCCTTCATCCGAGCGACGCCGCCGAGCAGCCAGAGGTCGATCTCCTCGATCTCGACCCCGTGCCGGCGAGCGACCACAGCATGGCCCAGCTCGTGCAGGAGGATGCTGGCGAAGAGCAGCAGGGCGCTGAGCAGGCCGAGGCCGTAGGCCGCGGCCGGCGCGATGCCGGCGACGGCGTCGGGGTAATAGGCGGCGCCCAGCGACCAGGTGATCAAGGCGACGATTGCCAGCCAGAGCGGCTGCACGCCGATCGGGATGCCGGCCAGGCGGCCGACGCGGATGCTCGCCAGGCTCACGAGACGATTTTGATCCCTGAACAGGCGCCGATCATCCGGGTAATCCCGCCGATTCTTGTGACGCTCGCTCGGCGCCGCCTAACCCGAGAGGTCGCGCCGTTCGAAGAGCCAGGCACCCAGTCCCGCAAGCCCCACGGCGACGGCGGTGACGCCGACAAAGGCGACCGGTTCGATCCCGTCTTCGATCGCCTTGCCGTAGTAGCGGAAGACCGAGCCGTAGCGGACCCAGTCGAGGCCGGTGTCGAGCCGGCCGACGAGGTCCAGCACGTACATCGCCACCAGCACCCCCGCGACCGAGCCGGTGACGACGCTGGTGCGCAGCGAGAAGCCGGTGGCGACGATGCCGAGGCCGGCGACGAGCAGTGCCAGCGGCCAGACGTTGGCGTAGCCGGCCAGGGCCAGGCCGAAGGAGAGGCCGGCGCCGGCGATCAGGCTGCCGAGGGCGGTGATCAGAACCGTGACCAGCAGGACCGCCGCCAGCTCCACCGCGGCGGCGGCAAAGCCGGCGGCGACGAGGCTGCGGCGCGAGACCGGCGCCGAGAGCAGCACGTCCAGCCGGCCGCTTTCGGCGGCCCCGGAAAGGCCGCTGGCGACCGAGCGCGCGGCCAGGTAGCCGACCGCGAGCGGCACGATCAGGCTCAGCATCTCGGCGTTCAGGTACTGCTCGACGCTGGTCAGTTCGGCGATGCCGAAGGCCTGCTTGAGCGATTCCGGATAGGAGGCGATCGCCTTGCTGAGCGCGTCTTCGACCGAGGGGTAGATGACGACGACGAAGGCCGACCAGGCGCCGATCGGCAGGCCCCAGGAGAGCAGCGAGCGGCGCCGCTCGTGCAGCTGGGCGAGGACGAGCGCGGTCAACTCCTCCTCCTCGTGGTGGTAGTAGGTGAGGAAGACCTCCTCCAGGGTCGGGTGGGCGAACTCGGCACTGACGACGCCCGGAATCGCCCGCACCTCGTCGAGGTTCGCCGGCTCGGCGAACTCGACCTCGACCCGGCGGCGCTCGACCGTCTTGCCCAGCAGGTCCTCGACCCGCTCGACCGCGATCAGCCTGCCGTCGCGGATGATCCCGACCCGATCGCAGACCCGCTCGACCTCGTCGAGCTCGTGCGAGGAGAGGAAGACGGCGCAGCCGCGCTCGCGTTCCTCTCCCACCAGGGCGAGGAACTCCTCCTGCATCAGCGGGTCGAGGCCGCTGGTCGGCTCGTCGAGGATCAGCAGCTCGGGCCGGTGGAAGAGGGCGAGGATCAGCCCGACCTTCTGCCGGTTGCCGCGCGAGAGCTGGCCCAGCGGCCGGTCGAGGTCGGCGCGGAAGCGCCGCGCCAGCTCCTCGGCGCGGCTGAGGTCGTCGACCCCGCGCAGCTTCGCCAGCAGCCCCAGCGCCTCGCGCCCGCTGGAGCGCTTGCCGTAGCCGAAGTCGCCCGGCAGGTTGCCGAGCCGGGCGCGGATCGCGACGCTGTCGCGGTGGCTGTCGAGGCCGAAGATGCGGGCGCTGCCGCCACTCGGGTGCAGCAGGTCCAGCAGGGTGCGGATCGTCGTCGTCTTGCCGGCGCCGTTGGGGCCGAGGAAGGCGAAGACCTCCCCCGCCTCGACCGCGATCGTGACGTCCTCGATCCCGCGCTCGGCAGCCGTAGAACTTGCTCAGCCCCTCGGTCTCGATCACCGCCACCGGCTCATCCTGCCACGGTCGCGCCTGGTGGGACGCTCAGTGCGGGCTTGCGATACCGCCGCCGACGGCCGGGGGCGCCGCGGGCGGCGCTTCCGGCGCCGGAGCTGGTTCGGGGGCCGGTTCCGCTTCGGGAGCGGATTCGGCTTCGGGCGCTTCTTCCTTGCCCTCGCCCTTGCCCTTCGAGGGCTTTTCCTTCGTTTCTTCTTCTTTCTTCGTATTCGTTGTATTCGTATTCGCTCGACGAGCCCGCGGAGCCCGAGGTGTGCGAGCTGTCGAGACCGGAGAGTTCGGGCAGGCTCGACGGTTCGGGGAATTCCGGGCAGTCGCCGGCGACCGCCGATTCCATGAAGGAGCGCCAGATCGGCCCCGCCGTCGGCCCGCCGAACCCGGTCGCTTCGCGCGACTGCGGGTGGCCGACCCAGACCGCGGTCGAGTACAGCGGCGTGAAGCCGACGAACCAGGCGTCGGAGAGGTCCTCCGAGGTGCCGGTCTTGCCGGCCTCGGCGCCGCAGCCCATGTAGGTGTAGCCGGCGCCGGTGCCCTGGGTGATCACGCCCTCGAGGATCCTGCGTCACTTCGTAGGCCTGGCCCTCGGTCAGCACCCGTTCGCCGGAGTCGGGGTCGGTTTCCTCGACCTTGCCGTTGGGGAACTCGACCCGGCTGATCGCGGTCGGGTCGTGGTGGATGCCGCCGCTGGCGAGGGTCGCGTAGCCGTCGGCCTGTTCGAGCGGGGTGACGCCGACGGCGAGACCGCCGATCGCCTCCGCCGGCACCGATTCGAGCGGCGCTTCGATGCCCATTTCGTGGGCGGTCTGGGTGACGTTTTCGGGGCCGACGTCGAGGTCGAGCTGGGCGAAGATGACGTTGACCGAGTCCCAGGTAGCCGCTTCGAGCGACATCGTGCCGCCGCCGGGCTCGGCGTTGTTGACGGTCCAGGTGCCGCCGCCGGGCAGATCGAGGGTCATCGGCGAGGTGCCGCTGTAGTAGGTGCTGGCCGGGTCGACCCCCTGCTTGATCGCCGTCGTCAGCACGTACATCTTGAACGACGACCCGGGCTGGCGGTGCGCCTGCCAGGCGTAGTTGAATTCGTTTTCGCTTTCGAAGCCTTCGGTCGAGGCGAGGGCGACGATCTCGCCGGTCGAGGGGTCGACCGAGGCGAGCCCGGCCGCCGGCCCGCCTTCGGAGTAGCAGACGCTGCAGGAGTCGACCGCTTCCTGCGCCCGTTCCTGCAGTTCGGGGTCGATCGTCGTGTAGGCCTTGAGGCCGCCCTTGCGCACCGTGTTGATCCCGTATTTGTCGATCAGCTCCTGCTGGACGAGGTCGAAGAGGAAGGGGTCGCGGATCACCCTGTACTTGTGGCCGGGGCTGAGGTCGAGGCCGCTGTGCAGCGCTTCGCGGTATTCGGCCCCGTCGATGTAGTCCTGCTCGTGCATCGCGGCCAGCACCTCGTTGCGGCGCTTCAGCGCCGCATGCGGGTCGAGGAAGGGGTTGTATTCGGAGGGCGCCTGCGGCAGGCCGGCGATCAGCGCCGATTCGTTCAGCTCCAGGTCCTTGGCCGGCTTGCCGAAGTAGGTCTGCGCCGCCGCCTCGACCCCGACCGCGGTCTCGCCTTCGACGGTCCCGTAGGGCGCCGTGTTGAGGTAGGCGGTGAGGATCCAGTCCTTCGAGTGCGCTTCCTCCATCTCGTAGGCGAGGTGCGCTTCGATCAGCTTTCGCTTGATCGTCTCTTCGGGGTTCTGGATGTAGAGGTTGCGGACCAGCTGCTGGGTGATCGTCGAGGCGCCCTGCACCGGCTTGCCGCCGGCGAGCAGGTCCTTCCAGGCGGCGCGGGCGATCCCGGCCGGGTCGAGCGGCGCCGTGGTTGAAGTAGTTCTTGTCCTCGATCGCGACCGTTGCGTCTCGCAGCGTCTGCGGCATCGCCCGTTCGGGCACCGGCTGGCGGATGTTTTCGGACTGGATGAAGCCGATCAGGCTGCCGTCGGCGGCGTAGATCGCCGAGGAGCGCCCCTTCTGCACCGGCTTCAGGCTGGAGAGCGGCGGCGCCGACTCGTAGACGTCGACCGCCCAGCTGCCGGCCACCCCGCCGGCGATCGCGACCATGGCGAGCAGGACCCCCAGCGGGACCGTCACCTTTTTCCACCTCGAGGTATGCAGCCTGCGGCGGCGCAGGCGCGTGCGGCGAGCCATTCGGCTCCAAATTGTAGGGAGGGCGCTAGGCTGCCAGCCGATGACGAGCTTCTTGCATACCTGCTACCGGATCGGCGAGATCGACCGCTCGGTCGCCTTCTACGAAAAGCTCGGCTTCGAAGTGGCGGGCCGGATGCCGATCGGCGACGAGGCGATCAATGTCTTCATGAACCTCCCCGGCGAGGACCCGGTCCTCGAGCTGACCTACAACCACGGCGTCACCGAGTACGAGCACGGCACCGGCTACAACCACATCGCCCTCGCCGTCGACGACCTCGACGCGACGATCGAGCAACTCGCCGCCGACGGCATCGAGCCCGAAAAGCCCCCCTACCGCCCCGGCGGCCGCACCGAGGGCCACCGCATCTGCTTCTACCGCGACCCCGACGGCTACCGCATCGAGCTAATTGGAGGCAGTTAGGATGGCTGCCAACGGCCGGCGGCCTTAATCGCCTGTATTGCGTTCAACGCCAGTAGGGAACTCGACCCTGAAAGTCACTCGTTCCCCGGCCTTCACGTCCTCATTCGCGGCCAGCGCGGACAGGCGCTTCGTCCGGAACGGGCGTGGGCTCTGTAGAGAGAGTCCCACCGAGGTGGCGTCACCGAAGTCGAGCATTTCAATGATCCCGCCGGGCCCGGTATCCGCCGGCTCAACCATGTCCTCACTCGTTTCGACCGCAAACGAAAACTCCTCAGCCCATGCCCTCGGCTGGAAATGGACAAGCGCAACGTGCTCACCTTCTCGCCCGCGCTCCACCCCAACCGAGAGGTTGTCGTCATCCAAGCCATCCGGCTGCGCCGGAGTTCCGGTGATCGCGGCGTCAAACGCGGCCATCCACTCCTTCTGCGTCATGCCTGGCAGATCAATGTAGAGCTTGTCCTCCAGGAACCTCGGAACCCGACCGATGTTCTCCAACAAAACCGGCGCGATGAAGTCGGGACGAATGCCTTCGATCTCGTCCATGATGGCGAGCGCATACTCCCGTTTCACCCACGGCTTGGTGATAGAGACTTTCGACAGGAACACGAAGAACTTCTCCGCTTCGTCGATCCCTTCGGCGATCTTCTCGAGCAGGCTCTCGCCAGCCACGATCTCGTACTTGTTGACCCAGACAGCGTGGTCGGGATACTCCGCCGCCAGCGCCGCGTGGATGATCTCCACGGTTTCCTGATCCTCGTGCGCGTCAGCTGAAGAACGCCTTGGCCACGAAGGTCAACCTATCGGAATGACGGGATATCTCACAAATGACATCCCGGGCACCTTCCTTCAACCACTGTTTTTACGCGACCCCGACGGCTATCGGCATCGAGCTGATCGGGGAATAGCTCTCGACATAGGGCGTAGCGGGACGCTCAGCAGGCAGACACCGCTACGTAGGAGCCGTTGGCGTCAGCCGGCGTCGACCCGTCCTCAAGGCGCGTGATCAAATCGGCGTCGTGCAGCACCTTCAGGTGGTATTCGACCAGACGGATGCCGATGCCGAACTCGCCGGCAAGTTCCCCCTCGCTCGTGCCGTCCTTTTTCCGCATGAGGTCAGCCAAGGATCTCCGAGCGCTTGGGATGGGAGAGTGCCCTTTGAATATGGGCGTCCATTAAGGGGGTCTGGCTGCTTTCGTCTTTCATTGATCGCTCCTGTTCCAGCCCCCCGGCGACGAACACTGACGACTGCGGCTCGCCGCGCGGGGGCTGGAACAGCTACCGACAAGGGAGACTCGTCAAATTCGTCGGAGCGGTAGACGGTCGCAGATCGGTACGAGCGTGGCAACCCGAATTTCACTACCAGTCATTTTTTCCTGTCTTGAAGTAACCACCTTTGACGGGTCGGCCTGTCCGGCCTCGCTCAAAAGCAAGCAACCCAACGACGTTGACCCGTCCGGTCTCGTCCGACTCCACCAGGCGGTTGATGGAGTCGGCCTCGATCTCCTGCGCCTTCGCCCAGGTGTCTAGGAAAAGATCGTGCATCCTCTGTTCTCCCAAACCATCGAGAATGGGCGCGTCCCACATCAAGCACACCGGGTCTTCATCCAGCTTTCCGTTCCGGTAGGCAGAGACGGTCTCAGCCAGCATTCCCTTGGTGATCGCACCGCTCACGTCATGGCGCTCCTCGACCGTCATCTTGTGAGCCTCCTCGTCATCAATCACGGGAAGTTCAATCGCTCGGTAGATCGCCCTCACGTAGCCACCCACGTTTCGGGAGCCTGCCAGTTCAAGGGAACCGGCCTCGTAGAGTTCATTTAGGTCGTTGCGGACGTTCTTGACGTCCTCGCCGAGCATGATCGCGATCTCTCCGGCGCTGAATTCTCCCTCGTTAAGGATCGCCAGTGCTTCGACCTTGATCCAGTGCATGACCGAGCGGGGTAGCGCGTCGTCGGGGAGTTTCGTGCGCTCCTGGATTGGCTTCCGACCGACTTCCGCTCTGCGCTGACTCACCTGTGCCCCTCCGATCAAGGTTGCTTTGGTCACTCGATAGCCGCTGAGCATATCCAGGCATTGATACGAAAACCTGAGTTGTCATGAGTTTCTTCCTAACCTCTTCCTTCCCGTCCCGGTGGCAGAGCCGGGGTGACGACACGGGGAGGGAGGTGAGCACGCATGACGGTCAAACCGGTCAGTCCGGTTGTCCCGCTTTTGCAGATTTACAAGCAGAAGTAGGCGATCCGGGCCGGTCCTGGTCGTTGTGCAGGAGGGCCGGGACCGGCCCGACGTCGGGGCAGCGTCGCCCACAACCGTGTAGTCGTAGGGTCAACTTGTACCCTGCGGATTTGAGAAGGTCCAGCTTTACGCCACTCCCTGAACAACTGGAGGAACGATGGCCAGCGTCAAGCATGCAATCGGCGAACACGACTTCATCGAACTTCTCGATGGCGTCGGGAAGTGGGCTGCCGGTACAACCGGTACCGTCGTCAGCGATCACGGCGATTCCAAGCTGATCGAGATCTCCGATGATCGCGGTGTGATGCTGGATCTGATCGAGGTCGCAGAGGATCGGCTGCGACTGATCATCAAATACAGCAAGTAGCGCTCACCACATCCCTCAGCCTGCCCGAGGCCATAAGTGGCATAAATCGACCACTATCTGGGTATATAATGCCCACGTACTGGTCAAATTATGCCTCCAATCGAACGCGCCATAAAGCCTCGGCTCATAACGGCCCTCGCCGATACGCCTGCCGTGATGCTGGTCGGACCCCGGCAGGCCGGGAAGAGCACGCTGGTCAAGGAGTAGCGTCGGGGCAGCATCCGGCTCGCTACATCAGCCTTGACGACCTGCGCACTCTCGCTGCCGCCCGCGAGGATCCGGTCGGATTCGTCGAGAGCGTCGATGGAGCGCTCGTGATCGACGAGATCCAGCGAGCGCCGGAGTTGCTGCTCCCGATCAAGGCAGCGATCGACCGCGACCGCAGCCCGGGGCGTTTCATCCTCACCGGCTCGGCACAGGTCATGCTGCTGCCCAAAGTCTCCGAGTCACTTGCGGGGCGGGTGGAGGTGCACACGCTCTGGCCCTTCTCGCAAGCCGAGATCGAAAGCGTTCCCGGCCAGATGGTCGATTGGCTACTGGACCCTGCAGCCCAGCCGCCCGCGGCGCCGGCAGTGCCCCGCCCGGAGCTGATCGAGCGTATTGCCCGCGGGGGCTTTCCGGAGGCCGTAGCGCGCTCGGCCGAGCGCCGGGAAGAGTGGATCGACGCCTACCTCACCGCGATCGTGCAGCGCGACCTTCACGACCTCGCCAACATCGAGCGGCTCGCCCAGGTGCCCGCGATCCTCGCCTCGCTCGCCTCACGGGTGCGGGCGCCGCTGAACAGAACCGAGGTGAGCAGCTCGGTCGGCATCCCTCGCACCTCCCTCGAGCGCTACCTGACGCTGCTCGAGCACGTCTTTCTCGTCCGCCGCCTACCGGCCTGGCACACCAACCGCATCAAGCAGATCTCGAAGTCGCCAAAGTTCCTGCTCTCGGACTCGGCGATCCTCGTGAACCTGCTGCGGGCTGAGGCCGGGCGACTCCGCGACGACGAGACGCTGCTCGGCGGTGTGGCCGAGTGCTTCGTGGGGATGGAGCTCGCCAAGCAGATCTCCGCATCGCCCACCCGCGCCTCGCTGCTCCACATGCGTACCGCGAAGGGTGTCGAGGTCGACTTCGTCATCGAAGGAGCCGACGGCCGCGTATCCGGGGTAGAGGTCAAGTCGTCGTCGACAATTCGCGGCGACGATTTCAAGCATTTGGCAACCCTGCGCGACCGGCTTGGCGAGGCTCGTTTCACCAAGGGCGTCGTCCTCTACCCTGGCGAGGAGCGCCTCCCCTTCGGCGACCGACTCGAAGCCTGGCCCCTCTCCACGCTGTGGTCAGCTTGAGCCGCTAGGGCTTCACCACCTCGAACTGAGTCATCAGCCCGTGGTCCTCGTGAGACTGCGTTTCGGCGCAATCCCGTGACTTTCTGCGCGCCACGTGCGCGTTCGGCCCACTTACGGTCGGCACATGGCTTGGCCACCGAAAACTGGAGAACCGCTGCCTCGGGCGAAAGAGGCAACTGGCGTGCGGGAGAAGCTTGCCAACTACTCCCTTAACGTCGCGAATCTGGTCGGCGGTCCGAAGGCCCGAGGCTTCGCGCTTATCCTCGGCATCACGATTGACCACATCGACTACCTAGAGGATGCGATTCGGACAGGAGTTCTCGAACGGCCGATCAGCCAAGTGCGGGACAATTCCCCCCACGGAATCAATTGTGTCGTCGAAGTTCCGGTGCGCGGAATCGGTCCGAAACGCGCCCGCGTCATCGACGTGAGGACGATTTGGGAGCTTAGGGTTCGTGGAGCCCGGCCACGACTTGTGAGCGCCTTTCCACGGCCTTAGACTGGAGGAGCGATGGCCACCGTTAAACACATGATCGGAGAACATGACGTGATCGAGTTGCTCGATCCGGTCGGCGAATGGCCCGTGGGTACGGTCGGCGCCGTGGTGAGCGATCACGGCGATTCCAAGCTGATCGAGATCTCCGATAGTCGCGGCGTGATGCTGGATCTGATCGAGGTTGCAGAGGATCGATTGAGGCTGGTCGCCAAGCACAGTCGCTAAGGCTCGACCACCTCGAACTGGGTCATCAGGCCGTGGTCCTCGTGGTCGAGCATGTGGCAGTGGATGACGAACTTGCCGGTGTAGTCGGCGAAGTGGCCGGCTACGAGGATGCGTTCGTTGGGGTAGACGAAGAAGGTCTCCTTCAGGCAGTCTTCCCAGGGCGGTGGCGGCTTGCCGTTGCGGGAGAGCAGGTACCAGTCGGTCATGTGCATGTGCATCATGTGGGCGACGTTGGTGTGGTTGAAGATTTCCCAGGTCTCGGTCGTGTCGAGCTTGGGATGGGCGTCGGCGCGGGCGGGGTTGAAGGTGCGGCCGTTGATCTCCCAGGTCGTCTTGAAGAGGCCGCCGATCGAGAGTGTCCATTTGCGGTCCGGGAGTCTTCGAGACGTGCCTGGTCCAGGCCGGCAGCGGCCGCAGCCTGCGCGGCACGCGGGTCCTGTCGGGCAGCCGCCGCGAGTCGACCCGGAACTGCATCAGCGCGCCGGTGTAGGCTCGGGCGCCGTTCGGCTCGCGAGCGCCGTGCCGGGGCCTGCTGCGCAGCTCCACGCTCTCCCCCGCCGCCGGGCCGAAGTCGACGACCATCTCGACCCGCTCCCCCGGCCCGATCATCGCCTCGCGCCGCCGCACCGGCTGCGGCATCAGGCCGCTGTCGGTGCCGATCTGGACCAGCGGCGCGCCGTTGGAGAGGTAGAGGTTGTAGGAGCGGAACTGGGAGACGTTGAGGATGCGCAGCCGGTAGCGCTGGGCACTGACCTGGTGGTGGGGCATGTAGGCGCCGTTGACGAGGATCTGACGTCCTTCGATGCCGTCGGCGGGGGGCCGCAGGTCGGCGAAGGGGTCGGTGAGCTGGTTGTGGCGGTCGAAGGAGCGGTCGCCGACCATCAGCGCCAGGTCGCGCTCGCCGCGGGGCAGCGGCAGGCCGGCGTCGAGCTCGTCGTCGACGATCCACATCCCGGCGAGGCCGTGCCAGACATTGCGCGCCGTGCGGTCGAGGCGGTGGTCGTGGTACCACTGGAAGGCAGCGCGTTCGGGCCTGCCGTCCTCCATCAGGTCATAGACGTAGGTGCGCTGGCCGCCGGGCTCGATCAGGACGTCGTTGCCCGACTCCCGCGGCGAGAGCCCGCGCGGGATCTGGCAGTAGAAGGACTGGGCATGCGAAGGCGTCAGCCCTCCCGGCTGGCCGTCGAACTGGGTGCGGTTGTGGCCGCCATGGAGGTGGACGGTCAGCTCTCCGACCTTGGCCGGCAGTTCGTGGCGGAAGGTGACCGTGGTGCGGTGGCCCGCCGGGCGACGAATCGTCGGCCCGGGAAAGCTGCCGCCGTAGGTCCACATCCTCGTCTTCGGCCCCGGCAGGGCCTGGACCTCGGCCTCCCGGATCGGGATCGTCAGATGGTCATCGCTGAGGACCGGCGGGATCGGCAGCGGCGCGCGGAAGGGCTCGTGCCTAGGGCTGCGCGCGGCGGCGTTGCCGACGGGCAGCAGCGAGCCAGGCCGCAAGCCCAGCGGCAGCAGCCGCGGCAAGGGCGCCGCTGCCCAGGGCGCCGAGGAAGGCTCGGCGCCCCAGGCGCGGTGCGTCTGAGGAGCTTCCAGCCGTGCTGCTAGGCCCCGGGGTCGGAGCCACCACTTCGATCGACCCGTGCATCCAGGGATGGATCGCGCACATGAAGTAGATCGTCGTCCCCGCGGCGGCGCTCACCGGCTGGCGTGAACGAGGCGCCTGGCTTCGAGCCGGTGAACCAGGAGTCGCCCTTCTTGGTCATGCTGCCCAGCGTGTCCCACCCTGGGAGGCCGGCTTCGGCCGGGTTGAACTTCACCGGGCCGTTGCCTTTGACGCCGTGCCACTTGGCGATCGACATGCAGATGTGTTTCGGCGTGAAGCAGTTTTTGCGCGCATTCGGTGTCTTCGGGACCGAGCCTTTGGTCACCAGCGAGAAGGTGTGCGGACCGACCTGTTTCGGGTTGGTCGTGTTGAGCACCTCGAGTTCCTCGCCGGCGACGATCGTCTTCGGCGCTTCGAAATGCAGGCCGCCTTTGGCGCTGATCACGACCGTGTGGGCGGGGTCGTCGGCGCCCGCGCCGCTGGCCAGTGTCGGCACCAAGACCAGGGACGCCGTCAACCCCACGGCGATTGCGATTGCCGCCCTCGCGGACGTCGCACGGGAAAGTGGCTGCTTCAACTTGTCTCCTTTCGGCGCCGCCCTCCACAGCGCGCCTGGACGAATGGACGAATCAACTTATCTGGCGAACGGGCAGCATTCAAGCAGTAGGCTCTGATGTCGGTACTTCAGCAGTCGTCTGGGAACATGCCGCCCGTGCCAGACGGGGAGCGAAGCGGCGAAGGAGAGCGCGAGGATCTGGCCGAGCTGCTGGAGCGCCGGGCGCTGACCGAGGACGCGGCGCGCGAGGAGGCGGTCGAGCGCCGCCACGCGGCCGGCGGGCGCACCGCCCGCGAGAACCTCGCCGACCTGGTCGACCCCGGCTCCTTCGTCGAGTACGGCCGCTTCGCGATCGCCGCCCAGCGCGGCCGGCGCGAGCTCGAGGACCTGATCGCGCGCACCCCCGCCGACGGCCTGATCGGCGGCACGGCGAGCGTCAACGGCGACCTCTTCGGCGAGGGCGCCGCCTGCGCCGTGCTCTCCTACGACTACACCGTGCTCGCCGGCACCCAGGGCGCCCTCGGCCACCGCAAGAAGGACCGGCTCTTCGAGCTGATCGAGCGCATGCGCCTGCCGACCGTCTTCTTCGCCGAGGGCGGCGGCGGGCGGCCGGGCGACACCGACTACCCGGTCGTCTCCGCGCTCGACACCCGCGCCTTCGCGCTCTGGGCGCGGCTCTCGGGCCTGGTGCCGCGGATCGCCGTCGTCGCCGGCCGCTGCTTCGCCGGCAACGCCGTGATCGCCGGCTGCTCGGACCTGATCGTCGCCACCGAGAACGTCTCGCTCGGCATGGGCGGGCCGGCGATGATCGAGGGCGGCGGCCTCGGCAAGGTCGACCCCGACGAGGTCGGCCCGATCGAGATGCAGGCCGGCAACGGCGTGGTCGACCTCGTCGTCGCCGACGAGGCCGAGGCGACCGCGCGACGAAGCAGCTGCTCGCCTACTTCCAGGGCGCCGACGCCGCCCGGGGCCGAGCCCGACCAGGCGGCGCTCCGCGACGCCGTCCCCGAGCGCCAGCGCCGCGCCTACGCGGTGCAGCCGATCGTCGAGACGCTCGCCGACGAGGGCTCGGTCACCTTCCTGCGCGAGCGCTTCGCGCCGGAGATGGTCACCGCCCTGGCCGCGGATCGAGGGTCGCCCGCTCGGCGTGATCGCCAACGACACCCGCCACATGGCCGGCGCGATCACCAGCGACGCGGCGACAAGGCGGCCCGCTTCCTGCAGCTCTGCGACGCCTTCGGCCTGCCGGTCGCTCAGCCTCGTCGACACGCCGGGGATGATGGTCGGCCCGGAGGCCGAGGCGACCGGGCTGGTGCGCCACGCCTCGCGCCTGCTGGTCGCCGGCGCCGCCCTGCGCGTGCCGCTGATCGCCGTGATCCTGCGCCGCGGCTACGGCCTCGGCGCCCAGGCGATGGTCGGCGGCAGCCTGCACGAGCCGCTGCTCACCGTCGCCTGGCCCTCCGCCCACCTCGGCCCGATGGGCCTCGAGGGCGCGGTGCGGCTGGCGCTGCGCAAGGAGCTCGAGGCGATCGAGGACGAGGCCGAGCGCGAGCAGCGCGTCCGCGACCTGACCGCCGCCGCCGAGGAGAACGCCAAGGCGCTCAACGCCGCGGCGCTGTTCGAGCTCGACGACGTGATCGACCCGGCCGAGACGCGCGCCCTGATCGCCTCGACCCTCCGACGCCGCCGGCCCGCCCGAGCCGCGCCGCCGCGGCGCGCACCGCTTCATCGACGCCTGGTAGTCCAGGAGGTCCGGGAGCGGCGGGAGGCGTCGGGCACCCCTCCCAAAACACTCCAGAGCGGCCTCCCGGCCGCTCGTTTTGGGAGGGGTGCCCGACGCCTCCTACCCCTTTCGACCTACTACGCGATCCCCTCGACCTCGTACTCCCGCAGGAACCCCTCGAAGAGCCGGCGATGCCCCTGCTCGTCATGGAGGATGTCGATCACCATGTCCTGGGTCACCGGGTCGATCTGATCGGTCTCCTCGACGATCCGCGTGTAGTGCTCGATCGCGCCGGTCTCGGCCTTGATCACGCCGCGGATCACGTGCACGACGTCGGTCTGCTCCTCGCGAAGGCTGCAGGAAGCTCTGCTCGGCCGCGAAGCCTTCCGACCCCGGCACCACTCCGTAGAGCTCCTTGATTCGGCTGGCGAATAGCCGCGCGTGTCCCAGCTCCTCTTCGATGTCCTGCCCCAGCGACTCCTTGATCTCCTGCGCCCGCACGCCATCGAGATTGACCGAGGCGGCGAGGTAGCTCATCACCGTCTCGATCTCCATCCAGTAGGCCTTGCTCAGCAGCTCGACTACATGCTGGCGGGACTCCGAGTTGGCACCGTCGAAGATGCCCTTGCTGGGACTGACGCTGGTCTCCATCGCGGCTTCCGCTCCTCTGCTCGCTTGACGGTCCCCTGCCGTTACCCTGAAGATGCACCTGCCAATCGCCGCTGGCGGTAGGCTTTAGAAAGTCAGACTTGCCCGGGGAGGAGGTCACTTGTCCAGTGAGCAACGAGACATCGCCGACGGCACTCTGGTCGTCCGCACCGAGAAGCAGCAAGACACCCACACGATCGCCCTCTGCGGCGAGCTTGACCTTGCCAATGCTGCCACCGCGGAGGCCGAGCTGAAGGCTTTGCTGGAGGCCGACGACACCGAGGTCGTCGTCGATATGAGCGAGCTCAAGTTCATCGACTCAACCGGGATCGCGCTGCTGGTCGCGGCCCTCGGCCATAACGGCGACGAGGCCCGCATCCGCTTCATACCCAGCGACTCCCCTGCCGTCACTCGCGTGCTCGACCTCACCGGCCTCGCCGAGCGCCTGCCGCTCGCCGAGGCCTAAACCCGCAGGCTTACGCGCGCAGCTTGTAGCCCTGCGAGAAGAGGCGCAGGTTGACTGCGAAGAGCGCCGCGGTCGCGGCGAAGAGGGCCAGCAGCGAGAGCGCGATGCTGACTTCGGTGAAGCCGACGAAGCCGTAGCGGACCAGGTTGATCATGTAGTAGATCGGGTTGAAGTGGGTCAGGGTCTGGAACGGCTGCGGCAGCAGGCTCGCCGAGTAGAAGACGCCGCCGAGGAAGATCAGCGGCGTCAGCACGAAGGTCTGGGCGAAGGCGACGTCGTCGAACTGCTCGGCCCGCACCCCGATCAGCACCCCGAGCTGGGAGAAGAAGAAGCCGACCAGGAACAGCGACGGGATCAGCACGAGGATGTGGTCGACCGGAAGGCCGGCGAGGATCAGGGCGGCGACGAAGGTGAGCCCGGCGACGATCAGGCCGCGCATGAAGCCGCCGAGCGAGAAGGCGAGCAGCAGCTCCAGCGGCGAGGCGGGCGAGGAGAGCTGGTCCTGGATCGCCCCCTGGAACTTCTGCTGCAGGATCGAGGACGAGTTGTTGGTGAAGGAGTTGATCGCGAACGCCATCATGATCAGGCCGGGGATGACGAAGACGATGTATTCGATCCCGTGCAGCTCCTTGATCCGCGAGCCGAGCGCGGCGCCGAAGACGGGATGTAGAGGAAGGTTTCCAGCAGCGGCGCGCCGAGCGTCTGCTTCTTGATCTTCATGAAGCGGTTGACCTCGCGGCGCCAGAGCGTGGCGAAGCGGATCTGCGCGGCGCTCACGCGATCGGCCTCGATCTGCGAGCGCGAGAGCTCCTTGCGCCCGACCAGGGCCAGGTAGGCGTCCTCGAGGTTGGCGACCCCGTAGCGGGCGGCCAGCTCGGCGCTGGTCCCCTCGCCGACGATCTGGCCCTCGTTGATGAAGGCGATCCGGTCGCAGAGCTGCTCGGCCTCCTCGAGGTAGTGGGTGGTGAGCAGGATCGTGGTGCCCTCCTGGTTGATCCGCTGCACGTAGTGCCAGAGCTCCAGCCGCAGCTCGACGTCGACGCCGGCGGTCGGCTCGTCGAGGATCAGCAGGCGCGGCCGGTGCATCAGCGCCCGCGCCAGGATCAGCCGCCGCTTCATCCCGCCGGAGAGGGTGCGGGTGCGTTCGTCGCGCTTCTCGGTCAGCGAGAAGGTCTCGAGCAGCTCCTTGGTCCGCTCGCGCCGCTCGCGCTTGGGCATCCCGAAGTAGCCGGCGTGGTAGTCGAGCGTCTCCTCGACGGTGAGGAACCAGTCGAGGTTGAGCTCCTGCGGCGCCAGCCCGACCGCCTGGCGCGCCGCGCCGTAGTCGTCGATCGCGTCGTGGCCGAAGACGCTGATCGCGCCCGAGGTCGGCTGCGCCAGTCCGGTGGTGCAGTGGATCAGCGTCGACTTGCCGGCGCCGTTGGGACCGAGCAGCCCGAAGAGCTCCCCCTCCTTGATCGACAGGGAGACGCCACGCAGCGCCTCGACCCCCGTCGGGTAGCGCTTGACCAGATCCTCGATGTGCAGAGCCTCCTCGCGCATGAACGCTGAAACCTAGAGGACGGCCGAGCTCGCCCCGGTTCGATGCGCCTTAATCTGCGCAGGGTGACCGGGCCGCTGCTCGCCGTCGATACGCCTTCGATGCTCTTCCGCGCCTTCTACGCCCTGCCGGACTCGATCGTGGGGCCTGACGGCAGGCCGGTCAACGCGCTGCTCGGCACCGCCAACCTGATCCTGCGCGAGATCGAGATCCACCGGCCGCGCGCCGTCGTCCTCTGCTTCGGCCCCGACGCGGCCTCCTACCGGACCGAGCTCTATCCCGCCTACCACGCCGAGCGCGAGGCGGCGATGCCGGATGACCTCTCGCCTCAGTTCGCCGCCAGCCGCGACTTCTTCGCCGCCTTCGGCTGGGCCGTAGCGACCAGCGATGAGCTCGAGGCCGACGACCTGCTCGGCACCTACGCCCGCCGCGAGGCCGAGGCCGGTGGCCGGGTGCTGCTGATGACTGGCGACCGCGACATGTACCAATGCGCCGGCGAGCGAGTGACGGTGCTCTACGTAAAGACCGGCGGCAAAGGGAAAGGCGCCGAAGAAGTGACACCGGAGGAGGTGGAGCGACGCTACGGGATTAAGCCGGAGCTGGTGCCCGACTTCATCGCCCTGCGGGGCGACCCCTCCGACGGCCTGCCGGGCGCCAAGGGAGTCGGCCCGAAGACGGCGGCGGAGCTGCTGCGCCGGCACGGCTCGCTCGAGGGCGTGCTTGACAACGCGATCCGCGAGCGACGCCCCGCTCTGCGCAGCGCCCTGCTCGACGCCGCCGATAACCTGCGCGCCTTCAAGGACATCGCCACCCTGCGCGATGCCGGCGTCGAGCCGCCGCCGGATCGCGAAACAGATTGGGTCGGCGCCGCCAAGGCAGCGCACGAGCTGGGCATGAACCGCCTCGCCGAACGCCTCCTCGCCGAGACTTGATGGCAACTTCGTGGTACTACTTCGATCGTCTTGATCGAAGCGAGCCCAGACCGGATCGTCGACCTCTCGATGGTGCTCTCCGAGCATCTGCCCAGCACCTGGCCGGAGCACATGCCCTTCGCCCACAAGAACTGGAGCTGGTTCGAGGAGGACGAACTGCCAACCGGCGCCAGCAGCTGCTCACTCGGGCCCTACGTCACCCACTTCTTCATCCTCGACGAGCACGCCGGCACCCACGTCGACGCGCCCTCGCACTACTTCCCGCCGCCCGGCTCCGGGCTGCCGGAAGCGGGACCGCTGGGCAAGGCCAGCGCCGAGACGCTCGACCTCTCGAAGCTAATCGGACCCGCGGCGGTGATCGACCTTCGCCATCTCGATGGCGAAGCCGAACCCGGCGCCAGCCCGGCGATCACCGTCGCTCACCTCGAAGCCTGGGAGAAGGAGCACGGACGCTTCGAGACCGGCGAGGTCGCGCTCCTGCTGACCGGATGGTCGAAGCACTACGTCGCCGGCGAGGCCGGCAAGGCCTTCCTGCACGAGCCGGTGGTGCTGCAATCACGACCGGCCTGGCCCGCTCCTGAGGCCGCGGTCGCCATCTTCCTGCACGAGCGCGGCGTCACCACGATCGGCATCGACGCACCGAGCATTGGCTCCGCGGAGGAGGGCAATGAAGTCCACCGGGCGGGCCTCAGCCGTGAAATGGCCTTCGTCGAGGGGCTGACCTGCCTTGACCGCCTCCCTCCCCGCGGCGCCACCTTCGTCTTCCTGCCAGTCAAGATCGCCGTCGCCAGCGGTGCCCCCGGCCGCGCGATCGCGATCCTGCCCGATAATTGAGCAGCAAATGAGGCGAAACTCACATTTGCAGCCAACACCCAACCCGGCGCCGCAGAGGCGCCGAAGGAGGAGTCGATGAAGAAGCTGCTCGTGGCGTCCCTCGCGGCGCTTGTCCTCGTCTTGGCGTTCTCGGCCGGCGCCGAAGCCAAATGCGACGTCACCTGCCTCGGCCACCGGGTCAAAGCCCTGGCGACCGCGCTGACGAAAGCGCAGAAAACGATCGCGACGCAAGGCCAGGCGATCAGCTCGCTCACCCAGAAGGTCAGCACCCAGGAACAGAAGACCACAGCCCAGGGCCAATCGATCTCGAGCCAGGAAAGCGCGATCAACGCCCAGGCGCAGTCGATCAAACAGGTGAACTCGACGCTCGGCTGCCTGTTCGAGGCGCCGCTGACCGAGTACGGCGAACCGGAAGGCCCCTTCGGCTACATCTTCCAGTACGAAGACGAAGAAACCGAAACGCTGAACACCTTCCCAACCACCGCCCTCGACGTCACCTACGAAGGCGACTTCATCAGCGGCTGGGCCCTGTTCGACGGCTGCAACACAACCGAAATCGCCTCTGCGGCCTCACGCAACGCGATCGCTCCCAGGGGCAACCTGCGCACCCACCTGGCCCGAACGCGCCTCCCCTAGAAACGCCACCGGGGCGGCCCTGACTCGGGTGCAACGTGTTGTGGTCCTACGGGGACCACAACACGTTGCACCTCAATTCAGCGGTGCTCTGGATTCGGGAAGTCGAAGCGGCAGCCGGCGTCCCACTCCGTGCGCTGGTTGCCGTGGGCGGGGATGCCGCCGGCGTCCTTGAGGATGCGCGCCAGGTGGAGCATGTTCCAGGCGGCGAAGGTGGTGTTGCGGTTGGTGAAGTCGTTCTCGGGGCCGCCGGAGCCCTCGTCGAGGTATGACGGGCCGGGACCGGCCTCGCCGATCCAGCCGGCGTCGGCCTGGGGCGGGATCGCGTAGCCGAGGTGCTGCAGCGAGTAGAGCGTGTTCATCGCGCAGTGCTTGACCCCGTCCTCGTTGCCGGTCACCAGGCAGCCGCCGACGCGGCCGTAGTAGGCGTACTGGCCGGCGTCGTTGAGCAGGTGCGAGTTGCCGTAGAGCCGCTCGACGATCTGGGTCGCGACCGAGGACTTCTCGCCCAGCCAGATCGACATGCCGAGGACGAGGATGTCGGCCGCCATCACCTGCTCGAAGATCGCCGGCCACTCGTCCACCTCCCAGCCGTGCTCGGTCATGTCGGGCCAGACGCCGGTGGCGATCTCGTGGTCGACCGCGCGGATGCACTCGACCGCCACCCCGTTGCGGCGCATGATCTCCATCGAGATGTCCATCAACCCCTGCGTGTTGGAGACCTCGGGGCTGCGCTTCAGCGTGCAGTTGATGAAGAGCGCCTTCAGGTCCGAGTAGTCGGTCATCAGCCTGCAACCGGCTCGAGCGGGGCCTGCGGCTGCTTAGCCTCGCTGGAGAACTGCATCGCGCCGTCGTCGATCGGCGAGCGCCTGATCGCCCGCGTGTCGACCAGGTAGTTCTGGCGCAGCTTCCAGGGCTCCTTCGAGCCCTGTTTGGGCAGGCGGTCGAGGGCGCGCAGGACGTAGCCGGAGTTGAAGTCGAGGATCGGCTCCTCGGTCACCGAGGGGTCGTTGACCTCCGGCACGGCGCGGTGGTAGCCGTGCGCGTCCATGTGGTTGAGCAGGCGGCAGACGTACTCGGAGATGAGGTCGGCCTTCAGCGTCCAGGAGGCGTTTGTGTAGCCGAGCGTGAAGACGAAGTTGGGAATGCCGCTCAGCATCATCCCCTTGTAGGCCATCCGCTTGGCGAAGTCGACCGGCTCGCCGTCGACCGCCATCTCCATGCCGCCGAGGAAGAGCACGTTGAGCCCGGTCGCGGTGATGATCACGTCGGCCTCCAGCTCGGCGCCGGACTCGAGCTTCAGGCCCTTCTCGGTGAAGGTCTCGATCCGGTCGGTGACGATCTCGGCGCTCGCCCGAGCGGATCGACTCGAAGAGGTCGCCGTTGGGGACCAGGCACATGCGCTGGTCCCAGGGGTTGTAGCGGGGCTTGAAGTGGGTGTCGATGTCGTAGCCGGGCGGCAGCATGCGCTCGTTGCCGCGGCGGATCAACTTCTTGACGAAGGTCGGGCGACGGCTTGCTGAGCCGGTAGGTCGCCCATCTGCAGCAGCACGTTCTTCCAGCGGATCGACCGCGTAGGCGGCCTTCAGCGGCAGCACCCGCCGCAGGGCCTTGGCGATCGGGTCCTCCTCCGGCATCGCGACGATGTAGGTGGGCGAGCGCTGCAGCATCGTCACCTGCGCGGCCCGCTTCGCCATCGCCGGCACCAGCGTCACCGCGGTCGCGCCGCTGCCGATCACGACGACCCGCTTGCCGGCGTAGTCGAGGTCCTCGGGCCAGTGCTGGGGGTGGACGATCGGGCCGGGGAAGCGCTCGGTCCCCTCGAACTCCGGCGTGTAGCCCTCGTCGTAGCGGTAGTAGCCGGTGCAGGTCCAGAGGTAGCCGCAGGTCAGCTGCACCGTCTCACCGCTGCCGGTGCGTTCGGCCTCGACGGTCCAGCGCGAGTCCGCCGTCGACCACTCGGCCCGCACGACCTCGAGGCCGTAGCGGATCTTCCCCTCGATCCCGTCCTCGCGCGCGGTCTCGCGCACGTAGTCGAGGATCTTGTCGCCGTCGGCGATCGCCTGCACGTCGGTCCACGGCTTGAAGCGATAGCCCAGCGTGTGCATGTCGGAGTCCGAGCGGATCCCGGGGTAGCGGAAGAGGTCCCAGGTCCCGCCCAGGTCCTCGCGCGCCTCGAGGATCGCGTAGCGCTTGCCGGGGCAGCGCTGGTTGAGGTGGTAGGCGGCGCCGACCCCGGAGATTCCGGCGCCGACGATCAGCACGTCGAGATGCTCGATGGGTTGCCCGTTCGCGCTCAAGCTTGCGGGCATTCTGGCAGGCTGGCTGGTCAGCCAGTTCCTATGTGCGGATCTCACACGCCTCAGGCGGGCGCGGGTCCCGACGGGGGAGCAGGCGGCGCGGGCGGAGTCGGAGGCGCTTCGGGGCTGGCGCCCCGCCCTTGATCGCCAGCAGGCGGAAGTAGATCGTCGCCGCGGCGAGGGCCGCGATCGGCGCGGTTATCGTCGAGGCGATCAGGTTGAAGAGGATCCGCATGCCAACGCTGTCGGAGATCCCGGTCCCGATCGCACCGAGGATTGCGGCGACGACGCCGGTGATCAGGAAGACGACGAAGATCACACCGAAGACCTGCCAGCCGTTGCCACGAACCAGCTCGCGGGAGCGGCCGAAGGAATCCATCACGCCGCTGCGCTCGACCACGATCACCGGCGCGATCACGGCCCAGATCGTCAACAGGATCAGGCCCGGGACGACGAAGAGCAGGAAGCCGACGCCGATCGCGATGCCGGCGAGGATGCCGACGCCGATCAGCGGCAGGACGACGGGCCAGGTGGCGTCGATCAGGTCGCCAACCGAGGAATCGCGACGGCCGTCCTGCACGTCCTTGACCAGGCCAACGACCAGCCCCTGGTACAGGGTCGCGGCGACAACGGTGACAGCGAGGCCGAGCGGAAACAGCAGCAGGCTGCCGACGATGATGCCGTTGACGACCGCGACGACCAGGTAGAGGCCGAAGGCGACCGGCAGCAGCACACCCGCCTGGGCGCCATAGGTCGAGAAGATCTGGCTGAGGGTCCCGCCAACATCGAGCTTTGAGTTCATGACGATCCCTTTCGATCCCGGCGGCCGCGAACCTGCCTCGATGTCGATCTCGTCGCTCCCCGTTCGTCGTATTGGCGACCATCTCAAAAGGAGGAAGCAATGAAGTACATCCTGTTGATCCACCAGGGGACGACGCCGCTGCCGGGCTCTCCCGAGTGGGAGCAGCTTTCGGCCGAGGAGCAGGGCGCCGTCTATGCCGACTACAAGGCGATCAACGAAACGCCCGGCGTTACCCCGGGTCTGCAGATGCAGCCGCCGGAGACGGCGAGCACGGTGCGCGTCGCCGACGGCAAGGCGCTGACCACCGATGGCCCCTTCGCCGAGACCAAGGAGGCGATCGGCGGCTGGCTGATCTACGAGGCCGAGGACCTCGACGCCGCGATCGAGCTGGCGGCGCGGATCCCGGCGGCCCGCCTCGGCGGCGCGATCGAGGTGCGCCCGCTGGTCGAGCGGTAGTTCGGGCGCCCCGCTCGCCGCGAGGAGCCCGAGAAGCACCGAGGCCGCCCACGGGCGGCCTCGGTCAGGTGCTTGAAACGAGCATGAAAGCTGCGACCGGGTGGGACAACGC
The DNA here is from genome assembly GCA_963778715.1 of uncultured Solirubrobacterales bacterium. GTDB lineage: Bacteria > Actinomycetota > Thermoleophilia > Solirubrobacterales > 70-9 > VRUE01. The sequence goes on along the minus strand of CAVZVK010000008.1, from coordinate 45,673 downwards.
CCGGCATTCCCTGCTCGCCGGTGCCCGGGGTGGATTCCGCCGGGCGCCCGAACCAGTGCGGCGCCTAGCGGCCCTGCACCTCCAGAGTCCCATTAAGCATGTGAATCAAGTTAGGACCACCTCCTTTCTCTGGTCGTCCGATTGAAGCAAATCGAGCAGTCGGCGGTCGTGGCGCCCAGTAGCCTGCCTCCTACGATGGGCGCCTCACGGGATCATGCGACCGGGCTCGCCAACGGCACAGGGTTTGATCGGGGGCTGCGGGGCCTGACAGCGCTGGCAGCGGTGGCCGCCCTGGCGCTGATCGTCCCGGCGGTCGCCGGAGCTCGCGACACGGCCGCGGTCGGCTCGCCGACGCCACTCTCGCCGCAGGGGCCGACCACGGTCGGCTTTTGGGCGGGCGAGGCGGTGCCGGGAACCGACTGGCACAACCCCAGCACCTACTGGGACCGGCGCGACACGCACAACTACACCCCGTACCTGTGGCGGGTCCTGCGCCAGTATCAGGTCCCCCTCTACTTCAACCTGCGCTACGGCCGGGACTTCGGCCCGGTCCCGCCGGGAGAGCCGCAACGCCACGACGCCCTGCGGATCATCCGCACCGCCAATCGGCTCGGCGTGCCGGTCTGGGGATGGATCCTCGTCCCCTACAGCGACGGCTACTGGGCCTGGGAGGGCAACGCGGCGGAGCAGTTCGCCGCGGTCAGGTCACTCACCCACTGGACGCAGACCAAGCACGTGCGGCTGCGCGGCTACGCCCTCGACCCCGAGCCCCGCGTCCTCACCCCCTTCGAAACCACCGCCGCGATCGTCGGCGGCGGCAACGACGGCGTCTTCTCGACGATCTTCCCCCAGACGATCGACCCGGCAGGCCAGTGCGCGGCCTGGCGCGAGTACGCGCGCATCCCGCGCTGGGCCGCGCGCCACAACATCCGCGTCGTCACCGCGCCCGCGCCGGCGGCGCTGGACGACATCGGCGACGGCGGCCTCGCGCTCCAGGATGCGAGCGGCTTCATCGTCCCCAACGCCCCCTGGAGCGAACTGTTCTTCCAGGCCTACCGCAGCGTCTTCAGCTACTACTCGGGGCACGATCCCGGCCCCAGCATCGTCTCCTCCTACTTCCGCTCCGCCCAGCGCGAATTCGGCGACGCCGGCCAGATCAGCCTCGGCTCGGCCGGCCGCGGCCCCTACAAGCGCTTCTCCCGCCTGCTCGATGACGTCCGCCTGGCCGCCACCCTCGGCGCCCGCAACCTGCCGATCTACTCGCTGGAGCGGACCCTGCGCGCTTACGGCGGGCCGGGCGCGGTGATCCGCCTGGTCAAAGCCGCCCAGCATCCGTTCGCCTCCAGGGCGACCAAGTCGGCCGCCCCCTCGCCGCGGGCCAAAGCGCTGCGCGCCGCGATCCGCCACGCCGACAAAGCGGCGACGACCGCCACACCGGCGATCACCGCCGCTCGCAACGCCCCGCTGCCGGCGAACCGCTGGCCCGGGGGCTGCGGGGGATAGCTACCCCTCGAAGTCCTCCGGCTCGGAGACCTGGCGAATTTCGATCTCGCCCGGCTCGTCGTGCGGGTTGGGGCAGCGCTTGATCCAGTCCACTGCCTGCTCGAAGGAGTCCACCTGCATCAGCCAGAAGCCGGCGACCAGCTCCTTGGTCTCGGCGAAAGGGCCGTCAGTCACGATCCGCTCGCCCTCGCCGCCGAAGCTGACCCGGGCGCCCTTCGAGGACGGCCGCAGCCCCTGCCCATCGAGCAACACCCCGGCCTTGGCCATTTCCTGATTGAACTCGCCCATCTCGGTAAGCAGCTCCTGGCTCGGCATCACGCCGGCCTCGGAGTCGCTGGTCGCCTTGACAATCGCCATCACCTTCATCTCGCTGTCCTTTCAGTTCGTCTTTGCGGAAGCTCGGTCTGCCCGATATTCCCGCCTCTACCCACTACGACGAACGGGGACCGCCGGAATCGACACGGGCGATGTAGATCACCTTGTGGTCGCGCATCTCGTCGGGCGGCTCGCTCAGCGTCATCGTCCCGTCGACTTCGTGCTGGCCAAGCGCGGCGAGGCACTCCAGGCCCGCGGCCGTCATTACTTCCCGCACCTGGTCGCCCGTGTAGTGGCGCTCGCGGTGGACGTGGGTCTCGACGCCCTCCCCCGAGACCTCGGCCTCGAGCGTGTCGCCGGGCTCGAAGTCGCCGCCGAGCCCCTTCCAGGTCCACTGACCGACGCTCATCCCATCTGCCTCACCGTTGGCGAAGTAGGCCTGGAACACCGCGACCGTGTTGGAGTCGAAGAGGATCAGCCCGTGCGGGGCCAGATTGGCTCGCATCCCCGCCAGGATCCGCTCCAGGTCCCCGTCCTCGGTCAGGTAGTTGACGACGTCGTTGAGCGCCCAGACCAGCTCGAACTCCCCATATACGGGCAGCTCGCGCGCGTCGGCCTCCTCGAGCGCGACCGAGTCGCCGAATTTCCTCCGCGCCTGCGCCAGCATCTCCCGCGAGACGTCACAGGCCTGTATGTCCCAGCCCCGCCGCAGCATCGGCTCGAAGGCCCGCCCGGTCCCGCAGCCGACGTCGAGCACCCGCCCCTTCCGCAGCCCACGCTTCTCGAGCTCCGGCAGCAGCAGGCCGAACCACGCCTCGTAGTCGTTGAGGTGGTTGAAGTCGTCGTAGATCGGCGCAAAGGCTTCGTAGGCGGTCTTGGCGCTCTGGTCTGCCACGGCGGATCGGAGCTTACCCGGGGGCTGTCCCCCACCAGCGCCGCACTGACTACTGCTTTTCGGTGTCCCTACCGGGGCCGCCGACCAGCTTGTCGCTGCCGCTGCCGCCCTTAAGGATGTCGCGGCCGGGTCCGCCGAGCAGCTTGTCCGCCCCAGAACCGCCGCGGAGAAAGTCGTCTCCGCGCCCACCTTCGATCTTGTCGCTTTCCGCGCCGCCGCTCAGCACGTCGTTGAGGTTGCCGCCGGCGATGGAGTCGAAGCCGAGCCCACCGTCGAAGACGTTGATGTGACCCGGCGCCCCGATGAACTTGTCGCTGGAGTATTCGGTCGGGTCGCTAATCGTGGAGCTGGCGCGGATCTCGATCGGCCCCTGGCCGCCGCCGAGGTCGTCGGGCAGCTGCGAGAAGTCGTAGAGGGTGGACACCGCCGAAGAGGCCTCGATCTGCCTCAAGTCGCGGCAGTAGGCAGGGCCGTCGTCGACGGAAACGCCGCTGACAGTGATCTCGCCGTCGCTCGCGCAGCGAGGGACGATTTTCCCCTCGCCGCCTTCAACCGTGAGCACGCCGTTGGCGAAGGTGCCAAAGGCATCGGCCCTCGCCGGCACGAGCACCGCGATCGCCAGCGCCAGCATCACGCCGACCAGCGCCCAGCAGGATAAACTGCCGAACCGAAGCCGAAGCGCTGTCATCAATGCCACCTTCGCGAGTCTAGAGTGTCGAATCCGCGTGTCACCGTTCGTCTCATGGGTAGAGGGGGTTCAGAGGAAGCTCCCGTGACCGAAGGAGAATCGAGATGGGAAAGCTGATCGCGACAACGCAGGCCACCGTCGATGGCGTCATTGACCCGGTCGGCGAGTGGGTGCAGGCGGACGGAGACCACGGCGACTACTCGTTCGAGCGTCAGGCGAGGTCCAGCGGGCTGGTACTGGGGCGCAAGACCTACGAGGGGCTGGCGGGATACTGGCCGAGCCAGTCAGGCACATGGGCGGACATGGTCAACTCGATACGGAAGTACGTCGGGTCGAACACCCTGTCCGGCGACCTCGAGTGGAACGCGACCCTGCTCGAAGGGGACCTCGAGGACTCGATCCCGAAGCTGAAGGAAGAGGTAGACGGTGACCTGTTCATGCACGGCAGCGGCGAGTTCGCCTACGCCCTCGCCGAGAGGGGGCTGGTCGACGAGTTCGAGGTCTACCTGAACCCGCTCGTCTGGGGCAAGGGAAACGTCCACGTGCTCGGCGACAGGGGAACCGTGCGGATGGAGCTCGAGGACGTGAGGCGGTTCGACTCCGGAGTGGTCCTCCTCACCTACCTGCCGGCATCCTAAACGCGGCTGCGCTCAGACCGCCGCGCGCCCCTCTGCGTAAGCGGTATTCAAATACTCAAGATCTTTATCGGCATCTGATCTAGTCTTTTCAGGTCGAGACCCACACGCTTGGAAGGGGGCTGATGAACGATCGTCTGAGCGGGAGCCGAGAGGGCCCGGCGGACGACCGCCGGCCTTCCAAGGGAGCCCAGATACCAATGCGGCGCCGCGAGATGGTGGTGCTGTCGGCGGGGTCGCTGACGAGCCTTGTCCTTTACGCCTGCGGCGCTGACAAGGACAAGGTGGCCAGATCCGCGGGAGGAGGGACGACGACCAGGCCCGACTGCGTGTTGACGCCAGAACAGGAAGAGGGCCCGTTCTACATCGACTTGGCACAGGTTCGACGGGACATCGTCGAGAACCGTCTCGGCGTGCCGCTCACGCTCGCTCTGACCATCGTCGACGCGGATACCTGCGAGCCGATCCGCAATGCCGCCGTCGACATCTGGCACTGCGACGCGCTTGGCGTCTACTCAGGCGAGCCGTCGGAGGACAGCGAAGGCGAGACCTTCCTGCGTGGCATACAACTGACCGACGGGAGCGGCCTGGCAGAGTTCGCGACCATCTACCCGGGCCAGTACCCGGGGCGGACGACGCACATCCACATCAAGGTCCACGTCGGCGGGCGGCGGAACGGCGGCGTCTACTCCGGCGGTCACGTCTCGCACACCGGCCAGCTGTTCACCACCGACCGCCGCGACGCAGAGGTCTTCGCGCAAGCCCCCTACAACCGGAACACGACCGCGATCACCCCGCGCAACGCGGATGGCGTCTTTCGCGATCAGGGCGGCTCGAGCTCGGTGCTCGCCCTCGCACGGACCGGCAGCAGTCTCGCGCGGGATGGCCTTACGGCAAGAGCAGCGCTAGGCGTGAATCCCGGCGCGAAGCCCGACCGGGTCCGCTGACGGAGGATCGTCCTGGACCGGAGAAGTATGTGGCTAACACCACTACGCTCATCCGGATGCCCGCCCCTGAGAGGCCTCAAATGCGTCGCTTGGTGGCGGGTGCCTTAGCGGCACTTGGAGCAGTTCTCGTCGTGTGGGCGGTGCCCACGGCGGCCACCGGGGCCGGCTCGATCGGGCGTTCTCAGCCGAGAATCCTGAGCGCGTCGTGGGGCACCGACAACGCGGTCGGCTGTCCGTCTGGCGAACAGGGCCTCGACAACATCCCCGTCACCTTCAACTGGTTCATCCGTCGCTCATCGATTCAGACCACGGACTTCCGGATTGTGCGAAGCGATGGAAGCATCGCGACCCCGACCTGCGCCCTTCAATTCCCGCCAGACGAGTGGGACGAGGCTCAGACGGTAAACCTGATTGGCGACTTCGGGGACTCGGTAAGCGGCCCGACCCCGGTTGCGATTCGCGTTGTCGGAGCGCTGCAGGGCAAGGCTCCCGGGGCGAATAGATGGAGGCCGATCCCACCCTTGAAGGCCAACGTAGAGCCGCTGTCTGGAGGCCCGTACATCGTGGACGCCTGGACGCTCACCCCTGCGATCTACCACGGTGACGCTAACCGCTGCATGGTCGGCAAGACCTTCGTACGCGTGATGTGGTCCAACGGCCTCGCCGCCTACCCCACCGGTGCAGAGGTTGGCGCCCCCGTTGTCGCCTCCTACCGCGCCATCTACAAACTGTCGAACGGCAAGCTTGCCGCAGTCGCCCCCCTCGACCTCGCCGATCTCCATGATCACCCGAGCTCGGCCAACGCCGACAACATGCACGACCTCTGCCTCCCACGCTCCCCTCGCGACGCGAAGCTCACCGGAGTGACGATCGGCGCCGGACTGGTTCAAGACCCCAACGGCGATCCAAACGTCGCTCAGAAGTTCAAGACACCGCAGCCCCGAGACCTTCGGGTTATGAGATCGCCGCATCGGACGTCCGGGCGTCGTGGAAGGCGATGACGATGACCCGGTCCTCGGCCTCGACGTACATGTAGACGACGATCAGCCAACCCCACGAACCGATCAGTGCTCGGCAATCCCGGCATGCACCAGGAGAGCTGCTTACCGACCCGCGGGAACTCCTCCGGCGTGAGCAGCGAGCCGCGTGACCTCGATAGCCGGCATTGGCAACAGCTCGGAGAGCGAAACCGTTTCGCCGCGCCGAGCCTGCTCAATCGACTCCTGCGCCCGCTCCCAAGCTCCGGGAATCCCGTCGAGGATCTCAGTAATCCGCGAGGCATCCGGATCGGCTTCGTCAAGCGCGGTGGAAGGAAGTGAGCGCGCCAGTGTGCCGTCCTCAACATGCGTGCGCTCTGGGACGAATCTCGCCGAGAAGATCAAGCGTGAGATCGTCCGGAGCAACGCGGTCGTTGTGCTGCTCTCCGACAACGGCGTCACGGCGCCCTACGTACATCAAGAGATTGGAGTGGTGATCAACGCCAAAAAGGTCGTGATCCCCTTGGTCGCGCCAAGCGTCCGTGGCGATCAGCTTGCGATGCTCCAGGGCCTGGAGTACATCCCCTTCGATCTGCAGAAACCCCATGAGGGCCACGCCAGACTCAAGAGGCGTTGCAGAACCTCGTTGAGAAACAGGCGAAAAGCCATCGCGACGCAGGCATGCTGGTCCTCGCTTGTCTCGCCTTGCTGCTTCTCGACCTTTGAGCCCGGTCCGGCTCACGCCTCCTTCGTGGCGCGAGTTACACGAGGCCGTCGATGCCAGAGTTGGCGCTTGCGATTACGCTCCTCGCCGTGCGCGGTTTCGTCGCCAACACCGACTTCGACTGGTACCAGTTCCTGCGTGCACGGCCGGAGCTGCGCGAGGTCAATTTCTGGCGGCCCAGCCAGGGTCGATTCGGCGCACTGCAATCCGGGGAGCTCTTCTTCTTCAAGCTGAAGTCACCACACAACGCGATCGGTGGTTTTGGACTCTTCACGCGGGCGGCGGTTCTCCCAATCTGGGAGGCCTGGGACGTCTTCGGGCTGGCGAACGGCGTTGCAGATCGCGATTCCCTTTTGATGAGGCTGGGGCGGCTAAGCCACGGCGCGGGAAGGGGCATCACCATCGACGACTGGATCGGCTGCCTTGCGATCGCCGAGCCGGTCTTCTTCCCTCCAGACAGCTGGGTGCCGACCCCATCCGATTGGAGCAGGTCGATCGTTTCCGGAAAGGGGTACGACCTGACGGCTGGCGAGGGGCGCCGACTGTATGAGGCGTGCCTCGAGGCCGCGGCAGCCAGCGAACAGGCCGCAGAGTGGAGCATGGAGGCCCTGTCCGCGGCACGTCATGGCAAGCCCTTGGAGGTGCGGCCACGGTTGGGACAGGCGACCTTCCGAATTGCAGTCCTCGACGCCTACTCTCGGCGCTGCGCGATCACCGGAGAGCGTTCCCTGCCCGTCATCGAGGCATCCCATATCCGGCCCTTCTCCCATGGAGGGCCGCATGCCGTGCCCAACGGGCTGCCCCTGCGCCGCGACATCCATCGGCTCTTCGACCTCGGCTACGTCAGCGTGCGACCCGACTGTTCGTTCGCGATCAGCCAAGCGCTCCGTAACGAATACGAGAACGGCCGCGTCTACTACGAGATGGATGGCAGAAGGCTGCGCGACCCTGCTCACCCAGGGGACCGAGCGGACCCCGCGCTCCTGGAATGGCACTACGAGGAGGTGTTTCGACAACCGTAGTCTCGGCCCACCGAACTCGGTCTCGAGCCTGATCATCGAGTCCTCCGCTCACGTGGAGGGCGCGTGCAACAACGTCAAGGCCAGAGACGCCTGATGTCCTCCACATAGACGCCGTAGATGTACGGGCCTGGCCTGCGGGCTTGGCGGAGGATTCGATGGCGATTCGAGACGAATCGCTCGGTCTGCTCCGCACCACGGAGGTTGCGGTTGGTCAGGCAGAAGACACGGGCTGCCGCTTCGGTCAGCGCGTCGCGCTCCGCGGGCCGGCGGCGGATCGCGTCGTCCTTTGTGAGGACGATCCAGTCGTTCTCGCCAGCGTCTCGTAGCCAAACCTCGTCGGCAAGAAGCTGGCCAGGCTTCCGCCATAGACCTCTGCCATCGAGCGGGCGGAGAGACCGGACGCGCGCAGGCCCTCGACGATGCTTTTGCCAAGACTGCGATCGACGAAGAACTCGGCGGGCTTTTCCTTGGGACGAGACATCGCCGCGAGCTATATGACGCGGCGTCTCTGCCTCACGACTCAGGCGGCCGTTCGGGTTGCGAGCCGGATCACGTCCTCGACCTCATCGGGAGGGACGCTGAAGTCCGTTGCGATTTCCGCCACTGAATCGCCAGCCTGGAACCGGTCGACGAGATCCTCTACGCGAGCTCCGCCATGGACGACTAGCGGAAGGCCGAACGCGACCTTGGGATCAACGACCACCTTAGCGTTGCCGTAAGTCGGCAGTCGCACCGAGTCTGCCCAGCCGTCGCCCCCATAGCGAATGCGTTTCAGATAGGCCTTCACCACCTTCGAGAACTGCCACTGCTGAGTACGAACGACCACGAGATCCCTCACCTCGGGCGCGTCGTGCTTGTTCGCGTAATCGAAGAGCACCTCGGCCCCATCGGTGTAAAGACGTTCCGAGGCGAGCGCATGCTCCACGCCGATCTCCTTTTCAAGCACCTCAACGGCCGGGCGAATCCGCTGCAGCGGCACCCCCGCTTGCCTGAAACTCGACAAGACAAAGGCCTCAGCGAAGCCGATGAAGGGAACGGTCGCCTCGCGGCCGTGTGGCGGGGAAGCAGGTGATCAGCGGATGCTTGGCTTCCGGCGGCCGGGCCCAGCGCTGGATGTTCGACTTCGGCACGTCGAGGTAGCCTGCCGTCTCGCGCAGCGTGAAGATCGCGCGGGCGACCCTAGGGTCATCTGCCCCTAGTTGAGCCTTGTGTCTGGCCTGATTCTTGATTGGAAGCCCTCCTGAAACCAGTCTCGTCCCAGGTGGCGAGCGTAGCGCCGGACACGGTCGCCACCAGACACCCAAAAAGGCCCCGCAGATGCAGGGCCTTCGTGGAATAGCGGGGGCAGGATTCGAACCTGCGACCTTCGGGTTATGAGCCCGACGAGCTACCTGGCTGCTCCACCCCGCGGCGTGCGGCCATGCTAGCAACGCATGGGCTGCTGGCAACTAGAGTGCCGCGTCCATGCAAGCTGGACGCTCTCATCGGGTCGCGGTCGTCGACATCGGCACCAACTCGACGCGGCTGCTGGTCGCCGACGTCGCCGGCGGGCGGGTCACGCGAGGTCGAGCGGCGCAGCCGGGTGACCCGGCTCGGCCGCGGCGTCGACCTCTCCGGGCAGCTCTCGGCCGAGGCGATCGAGGCGGCCTGCGAGGCGATCGCCGACTACGTGGCGATCTGCACGAGGAGGCCGATGTGCGAGCGTCGTCGCTCGATCGCGACCAGCGCCGTGCGCGACGCGTCCAACGGCAGACGCCTTCGTCGCCGAGCTGCGCGAGCGCTTCGCGCTCTCGGCCCGGGTGCTCGACGGCGAGCGAGGAGGCCCGCCTCACCTACCTCGGCGCCACCGCCGAGCACCCGCCGACCGCGCCCGACGCTGGTCATCGACATCGGCGGCGGCTCGACCGAGCTGATCGTCGGCACCGGCGCCGAGATCGCCTTCCACGCCTCGCTGCAGGCCGGCGTCGTCCGCCACACCGAGCGCCACATCGCCTCCGACCCGCCGGGCACCGAGCGAGCTCGAGGCGCTCGCCGCCGACATCGCGCGGCCCTGATCGAGGAGGCCACCGCGGAACAGCCCGGCGCGACGCCGAGGCGGGCATCGCGCGTCGCCGGCACCCCGACCTCGCTGGCCGCGATCGAGATGGGCCTCGAGCCCTACGACCCCGAGCGAGTCCACGGGCATACGCTCACCCTGCCTGCGATCCAGCGCCTGCTCTCGCGCCTCGCCTCGGTGCCGCTCTGGACGAGCGCGGCGAAATCCCCGGCCTGCACCCCGACCGCGCGCCGACGATCGTCGCCGGAGTGGTGATCCTGGTCGAGACGATGCGCGCCTTCGGCCTCGAGCAGGTCGAGGTCTCCGAGCACGACATCCTCTACGGCGTCGCGATCGAGGCTGCAGCGGCTCTGGACTGCGGATAACCCCGTATTCTCAATCAGGGGTAACCACCTGGACCCAGATGGACAGCCGGGCTTCGCCGGCAGCTACAGATCGGTCAAAGATGCGCGTCGAACCCATAAAAATTGGTAGAGTCTTGCTACCGATTTATAAGTAGCGACACGGATTTGCGCACCTAGACGCATCGGATAGTCGGGCAGATAATCGCGCTCATCGGGAAAGCGGTGGGACACAACCCCCCTGCCAACCCCGGTAACAGGGTTCGGGCGATTGCCGCATCATGGCGCCTCCCGCCGTCTGAGCCCACTAATAACTGGTCCCTGAAGACGTACCCCTGCCCGTCCTGAGGGGCCAACTTGAATCGGCCGCCCAGCGTGGCGGTCGATTCTTTTCTGGGCCGACGCGCGAAGCCGCGGCTCAGGCCAAATTCGACTTGCGCGGGTAGACGACCTCGGGGTCGGTGAGGACGTTGACCAGGGTCGGCCTGCCCGACGCGAAGGCCCGCTCCAGCGCCGGCCGCAGCTGCTCCGGCTCGCGCACCAGCACGCCGTCGCAGCCGAGCGCCTCGACCATCTGCTCGTAGCGGGTCTCGGGCCGCAGCTCGGCCGCCACCGAGTAGCCGTAGAGGAACTTCATCGGGTGGTGCTCGAGCGCCCAGATCCCGTTGTTGCCCATCACGCCGACGACGCCGCAGGCCGTGGCGCGCCATCGTGTCGAACTCCATCCCGGCGAAGCCGAAGGCGCCGTCGCCGAGCAGCAGGCAGACCTGGCGCTCGGGATGGGCGAGCTTGGCGCCGATCGCCTGCCCGGGCCCGGCGCCGAGGCAGCCGAACGGCCCCGGGTCCATCCAGCAGCCCGGCTCGTAGGTGTCGATGAAGCGCCCGGCGTAGGAGACGAAGTCGCCGCCGTCGCCGACGACGATCGCGTCGCGGTCGAGCACCTCGCCCAGCTCCTTGTAGACGCGGACCGGGTGCAGCGGCGAGCGCGGGTCGCTCGAGCTCCTCCCGCTCGGCCGCGCGCTTCTCCTCCTCGACCTGCGCGCAGCTGCTCGCACCCAGGCCCGCGTGCGCGCCGGGCTCGCCGCCAGCCGCCTCGCGGATCGCGGCCAGGCTGGCCGCGACGTCGCCGACCAGGTCGACGTCCGGCAGCCGGTTCGCGGTCAGCGCGTTGGGCGCCGACGTCGAGCCGGACGATCTTCGTCTCCTCGCCGAAGCTCGCGCCGAAGCCGAGGCGGAAGTCGAGCGGCACGCCGATCGACGAGCGCCACGTCGGCGCCCTTGAGCCCGGCGCCGCGGGCGCGGCTGAAGGCGAGCTCGTGGTCGGCGGGCAGGCAGCCGCGGCCGAGGCCGTTGAGGAAGACCGGGATCCCGAGCGCCTCGGCCAGCGCGCGCAGCTCGCTCCTCGCCCCTGCCCCAGTAGAGGCCGGTGCCGGCCATCATCGACGGGCGCTCGGCCGCCGCGAGCAGCGCCGCGGCCTCCTCGACCCCCTCCGCCGGCTGCGCCGCCTGCCGCCGGCGCCGCGCGGGCACCTCCGCCTCCGCCTCGCTGAAGACGACGTCGAGCGGATAGTCGACGAAGGTCGGGCCCGAGGGCGGCGGCGAGCGCCAGGTCGAGCGCCGCCGCGGTGCGCGCCGCGATCCGGCCCGGCTCCTTGACCGTCTCCGCCGACTTGACCAGCGGCGAGACGACAGGGAGGTGGTCGATCTCCTGCAGCGAGCCCGAGCCCCAGCGCATCTCCGGCGCCCGGCCGCCGAGCACGCAGACCGGCGAGCAGTTGGCCTGGGCGCCGGCGATCGCGCTGATCCCGTTGGTCACCCCGGGCCCCGCGGTCAGCGCCGCGACCCCCACCCCGCGCGTCGCCTTGGCGAAGCCCTCGGCGGCGAAGACCGCCGTCTGCTCGTGGCGGACGTCGACGATCTCGATGCCCTCCTCCTTGCAGCCGTCGTATATGGAGAACAGGTGCCCGCCGGAGAGCGTGAACAGATGGCTCACGCCCCGCGACTTCAGAACCTTCGCGACTATCCGCCCCCCGTGCTCCATCGGCGTGAGCCTATCCGGGAGCCGTCTCCGGCGGGTAGCCTATCGGCGTAGGCCCGGGTGGCGAGACATCGGACCCGGAGCAAGCGAGGCGGCCCTTAATAAGCGAGTCCGATTGGCCGCCAGCGTCGCGCAGCCCGCGGCGTCTCGATGCCCGGGGCGGGATTCGAACCCGCAAGCCCCTAATGGGGCAGCGCCTTTTAAGGGCGCCGCTTTTGCCAGTTTCGCCACCCGGGCAGGCCGATGGTAGCCCGCACCCGAGACATTCTAAATCCGCACTAAAAAACGGCGTTGACCGCAACTATGCCGCTGCTACGGTGTCTTTAGGCGCAAGAGACACGTCAACGCCTTCCCTGGAGAGATTAGCTTGGAGGCTTCCGCTCTAACACATGCCAGTCAACGCGGACTTCTCGCCCGCCGTTCCCCGCTGCTCAAGCTGCAGGGCGACGAACGGCTGATCGCGATGGCCCGCAGCGGCAACGCCGGCGCCTTCGAGACGATCGTCGACCGCTACCAGGGCCGGCTGCTCGGCTTCTGCCGCCAGATGCTCGGCTCCACCGAGGACGCCGAGGACGTCCTGCAGGAGGTCTTCGTCAACGCCTACCGGGCGATGCTCGCCGACGAGCGCGAGATCAACCTGCGGCCGTGGCTCTACCGGATCGCCCGCAACCGCTGCCTCAACCACCTGCGCAAACCGACCGCCGACGCGCAGGAATCGATGGACATGGTGCCGATGGTCGAGGCCGCCTCGACCGCGGAGAAGGTCCACAACCGCGAGGAGTTCCGCCAGCTCCTCGACCGACGTCGGCAAGCTTCCCGAGACCCAGCGCTCGGCCCTCCTGCTGCGCGAGATGGACGCGATGTCCTACGAGGAAATCGCCCAGGCGATGGAGACCAGCGTCCCCTCCGTCAAGTCGCTGCTGGTGCGGGCGAGGATCTCGCTCGCCGAGGCGAGCCAGGCGCGCCAGCTGACCTGCGGCGAGGTCCGGCTCGACGCTGGCCGAGGCCGCCGAGGGGCTGCGCAAGGTCTCCGGCCCGGTCCGCCGCCACGTCCGCGACTGCGACGAGTGCGCCGACTTCCGCTCCCAGGTCCGCTCCAACGACAAGGTGCTGGCGGCGCTGTTCCCGGCGGGGCCGCTGCTGGCGCCTCAAGAGCTTCATCGCCTCCAAGCTCGGCCTCGGCGGAGCTTCCGGCGGAGCCGGGGGCCGCGAGCCGCCGGAGCGGGCGCCGGCGCCGCCGGCCGCCGGCGCCGTCGGCAGCGTCGGCGCCGCGATCAGCAGCAGCGGCGCGGCGGGCGGAATCGGCGCCGTCGGCGGCGCGATCGGCACCAAGGCCGTCGCCGGCGTCGTCACCGCCGCGGTGCTCACCGCCGGTGCGGTCGAGGTCAAGCAGCAGGTCGAACCGACGCCGGTTGGCCCGCCGACTGCAACAACCTCTCGCCAGTACAACCGGCTCGACCGCGGCGATCGCCCACGCCCGCACGCGGCGCCGCCAGCCGCACCGTCGTCGCACCCGCGCCCCGCCGAACCGGCGGCGGCCGCGGCAGCCGACCCGGTCGCGCCGAGCGAAACCGACCCGGCGCCGACCGCCGAACCGCTTGACAGCGACGCAGCCGAATCCAGTCGACCGTCGGCGACAGCGAACGGCCGGAAGCGACGACCGCAGTCCGCGCACCGCGCATCACCGACGCGACCGCCCGGACGGCGGCGCCGGCGCCCGCCGCCGAGCGGCGGCACCGTCGTCGTCACCGTCGGCGGCAGGCCGACCAGCGAACCGGCCGCAGCCGCGCCCCCGGCCGAAGCACGCCTCCTCCCCGCCGGCCGAAGCGGACACCGCCGCCCGCCGAATCGCCTCCGCCCGCTCGCCCGGCCGAAGGCTCGCCGACCCAGACCACCGCCGGCTCCTAGCGGCGCCGCCTCCAGCGGACTCGACCTCGGCTCCTAGGAGAGGCCGATCACCTTGAGGCGCCGCATCAGGCAGGTGCCGGCGAACTGCCGCGTGTCGGCCAGCGAGTAGCCGAACAGTTCCCAGTCGTCGCCCTCCGGCGCCCAGGGCGGCGAGAGCACGCCGTCGGCGACCGGCAGCGACCTCCTCCAGCGTGCGCTGGATCGCCTGCTTGTAGCGCTCGTCCTCGCTCGCCTTTTCACGCAGGAAGACGGAGCCGAAGGCGACGTGGCGATGCTCGTCGCGGGCGACGTTCTGGAAGCCCTCGACGAAGGCCGGCAGCGTCCCTTCGCTTTCGTTGTAGTCCATGATGAAGTGCTGGCCGGTGAGGGCCAGCATCCCCTCGATCACCATGTGGTAGATCGTCACCGCCTCGACCAGGGCCTCGGTGTCCTCGGGCTCGGCGGAGAGCCGGTCGGTGCGCTGCTTCAGCATCTCGTCGAAGAGGCGGCCGAAGTTCTCGTTCAGGTGCTCGGAGGTCTGCGTCGAGCATCTGCGGGAGCTCGTCGGACTCGAGCACGCCGACCTCGCGGTAGAAGCGCTCGAAGAAGCGCACGTGGCGGGCCTCGTCGGCGATCTGCGTGCAGAGGAAGATCCTCTGGTCCTCGGTGGGCGCGGCGCGCATGATCGGCCCGAGCTCCTCGGCCACTTTCTGCTCGCCGATGAAGAACGAGGAGAGCCCGTACATGCGCTGGAAGCGCTCCTCGTCGGCGAACCGCTCGTGCCAGTCCTCGCGGTCGCGGCTGAAGTCGAGCTCCTGGGTCTGCCACTGCTGGCGCTCCCAGAGCAGGTAGAGCTCCTCGTAGGTGAGCAGCTTGACCTCGGCGGTGCGGTCGGCGGCCTCGATCAGCGCCGGATCGGCGGTGGCCTGGAAGTCGCTCCCGCTCGGTCCTCGACTGGATGCCTCGGTGGTCCTCATTGGTCGAGACTCCATGACGGCCTGACTCGTCAGCCAACCGAGTGCGACTCCCCCGGCGTCGAGAGCACGACCACGTGTCGAGGAGGTCTTCGCCTCGACCTCGTGCCTTGAAGGCCGCCGGCGTCGGTCTCGATCGGCGGGAAGGTGTCGTAGTGCATCGGGATCACCGTCCCGGCGCCGATGAACTCGGCGGCGACCACGCGCGTCGTGGCGGTCCATCGTGTAGTGGCCGCCGATCGGCAGCAGCGCGACGTCGATCGGGTTGCGCTCGGCGATCAGCTTCATGTCGCTGAAGAGGCAGGTGTCGCCGGCGTGGTAGACGGTGACGCCGCCGATGTTGATCAGCAGGCCCGCCGGCGGTGCCGATCGACGGTGCCGTGCTCGGCGCTGAAGGGCGCCTCGTCGGAGCCGGGGAGCGTGCTGGTGTGCCAGGCGGGCACGAGCTTGATCCAGCCCCAGTCGAAGCTCGACCGTGCCGCCGAGGTTGGGGTCGCTGAGCGTTCTCGACGCCCTGCGCTTCGAGCCAGTTGGCGATCTCGACGATCGCGACGCAGTGGGCGCCGGTGCGCTTCGCGACCGGCGACCGCGTCGGCGATGTGGTCGGCGTGGCCGTGGGTGATCGCGATGTGGGTCGGGCTCGACCTCCTCGGCGGTCGCCACCGCCGCCGGGTTGTTGGGCTTGAGGAAGGGGTCGACCAGGACCGTGGTCTCGCCCTCGCTCAGCTCGAAGCACGAATGGCCGTGGAACTTGATCTCCATCGCTCAGCCCTCTCCTTCGGTTCGTCGGTGTTCGCTCAACTCCTCGTGCAGTGCCCAGCCGACGGCGACGCCAACCATCATCCCCATCCTCGCCTCCTCGGCGAGCAGCGAGCGGACCGCCGCGATCCGCTCGTCCGGGTCGGGCACGGTCGCCGCCTTCAGCGCCTCCGCCTCGTGGGACTCGCCGAACCAGCCGCCCTCGGCGAGGGCGGCGGCGAGCACCGCTGCAGCTGCGGCGCCGCCCGGGAGACGATCCGCTCGGCCTCGGCGAAGCGCTCGGCGTCGGCCAGCCGCTCGATCGCGGCCTCGAGCTGCTCGTCGGAGGGCATCCGAAGGGGAGCCTAGCCGCCGCCGGGCGGGTGCAACGCGTTGTCACTCTGGTAGGTCGAGAAACGTTGCACCCGGGCAGGGTCGAGGCAGGTCAGGTCGTGATCGCGCAGGGCGGACGCGGCAAGGCCGGCCAGGCCGCCGACGGCACCGCCGACGAGGCCGGCGAAGACGTCGGCGCTCGAGTCGAAGATCGGCAGCGCCAGCAGCACGGCGGCGGCGACCGCGACCCCGATCAGGTCGTACTCCTGGTCGATCGGCGCCATGCGCCTCGGCGCGGCGGATCGCGAACCAGGCGGCGACCGCGCCGAGCGCCATCCCGTTGCCGCCGGCGATCACCTCGATGTCGCCCTGGCCGTTGGCGATCCCGCTCGCGGCCAGCATCCCCAGCGAGCCGCAGGCGACCAGCAGCAGCGCCGTCGGCGCCGCTGCCCAGCCGCCGCTCCAGTCCGATGGCGAAGATCGCCAGGCCGACCGCGACGACGAAGAGGTAGCCGACGTCGGTGTAGGCGAACGGGGCGGTGAGGAAGCGCCACCACTGATCGGCGAGCGGGACGACGATGCCGCCGAAGGTGCTGATCTCGTTGCCCGCCGGCCTTCTGCATCAGCAGCAGGACGGCGGGGCCGAGGATCGCCGCCATCGTCGCGTAGGGCCGGAAGGGGGCGTCGCTGGCGAGGCTCGGGCGGCGCAAGAAGGCCGGCCGACGGCGCCGTCGCGGCTTCGCCTCGAGCCCGTCGCCGCGGCGCTCCAGCTTCGGCGCGCGCTTGCGCAGGCGGGCGCCGCAGTAGGGGCACTCGGTGACGTAGGGACTGACCTCCGACCCGCAGTTCTTGCAGATGACGCTGAGCTCAGTCTCGCTCATGGTCATTCGAGGATAACCGCCCATCGCTCGGCGCTCGCGAGGGAGCGCCGATGGCATACTGCCCAGACACCAATCTTCGAGGACCCTAGGAGGAAAACGCGTGGAGTTGAAGAGCCTGACCGAGCAGAAATCGCTGCTGGCCAACCCTCGCCCCCGGCAAACGAGCCCGCCTGCGGCGCCTGCTCTTCGAGTTCGGCCCCGGCAACGGCACCCTGATGCTGCTGCCGATCGACCAGGGCATCGAGCACGGCCCGCGCGACTTCTTCCCCAACCCGGCCTCGAAGGACCCCGATTACCAGTTCCGGCTCGCCGCCGAGGCCGGCTACTCGGCCCTCGCCTGCCAGATCGGCATGGCGACCAAGTACTACCCCGACTACGCCGGCCAGGTGCCGCTGATCCTCAAGGTCAACGGCAAGACCGACATCCCCTCCTCCGCCCACGCCTTCTCCTCCTGCAACGCCAGCGTCGAGGACGCGGTGCGGCTCGGCGCCGACGCGGTCGGCTACACGCTCTACGTCGGCTCGCCGCGCCAGGACGAGGACCTCGCCCAGCTGCGCGCGGTGCGCGAGGACTGCGACCGCTTCGGCATGCCGCTGATCGTCTGGTCCTACCCGCGCGGCGAAGCGATCGAAGCCAAGGGCGGCCCCGGCTCCTTCTACGCGATCGACTACGCGGCGCGGATGGCGATGGAGATGGGCGCCGACGTGGTCAAGCTCAACATGCCGAAGATCAACGCCGACAAGGACAAGGACGCGCCGGCCCCCTACAACGAGATGCAGGTCGACGAGGCCGAGGCGATCCGCCAGTGCGTCGAGTCGGCCGGCCGCTCGCTGGTCGTGCTCTCCGGCGGCTCCAAGGTCGACGACGAGACCGTGCTCACCCACTGCCGCGAGATCATGCAGGCGGGCGGCTCGGGCGTGATCTTCGGCCGCAACGTCTGGCAGCGCGAGTGGAACGACGCGCTGGAGATCATCGCCCAGATCAAGGAGACGCTGCTCTCCTCCGTGCGCCGCATCCCGTAGTACGGCGGTGTAACGCGTTTGTCCGTCCATACCGCGGAGAAAGCGTTACACCCAGGGGGGGCGAAAAAGGCCCCTCCTCGACTTAGGAGGGAGTGCGGGGGATTTGGCAGCGCGGTCAGCTCGGCAGCCTGGTGCTGCTGCTCGCTGCCGCGCTGCTGATCCTGCGGCCTTGGGAGGGTGGAGCGGGACGAAGGGGCCGGCGAGCGCCGAGGCGTTCGTGATCCGGGCTGTCGACGGCGACACGATCGAAGCGCGGATCGGCGGGCGGCGCGAGGACGTCCGCTACATCGGCGTCGACACGCCGGAGACGGTCAAGCCGGACACGCCGGTGCAGTGCTTCGGCCCGCGTGCCTCGGCCTTCAACCACCACCTGGTCGAAGGCCACAGGGTGCGGCTCGTCTTCGGGGTCGAGCGCCGCGACGTCTACGGACGGCTGCTCGCCTACGTCTACCTGGGCCGCCGCTTCGTCAACGCGATGCTGGTCCGCCGCGGGCTCGCCCGCTCGCTGACGATCCCGCCCAACGACCGCTTCGCGCCGCTGTTCAGGCGCCTGGAGCTGCGTGCCGGGCGGGCCGGCCGGGGCCTCTGGGGCGCCTGCCCGCCCTGAGCTCTCGTGACGGATCGCACATTTCCTCCCTCTGCAAGCCCGCGTGCGCCTTTGCTACGGTCCCCCGCGGCCCCTGGGGCCATTTTCTATGCGAATGCGTCAAAGCATCTCCCAGTTCGAGACGGCCTTCGAGCAGGAGACCAGTCTGGAGCGCCGCCGCCGCGAGCAGCTTCGCCGCCGCGCCGCCAACCGCTCGCGGGCCCGGCGGATCACCCGCGTCGAGCAGGAGAGCAAGGTTCGCTTCAGCGTCCTCGCGGTCTGCCTTACCGTCACCGTTGTCGTCGTGGTCGTCTCCATGTTCGAGGCGCTCGCCTTCCTGATGGCCTAGCGCCCGTGCCTACGACCTGCCCTCTTGAATAGACTCGCGCGCCGATGCCACGACGTTCACTGAAGCCACAACTGAACCAGATCCGCGCCTGGGTCCGCCAGGGCCGCACCGACGCCTGGATCGCCCACCAGCTTGAAGTCAGCACCTCGGAGCTGCGCGAGTTCCGCAAACAGCACGGCTTCACCCCCGACGAGGAGGACTCCGCCTCGGGCGAAGTCGATCTGCGCGACGAGATCGAGGCTGAGATCGAGGCCGCCACGGCCGAGGAGCCCGACGAGGAGGAAGACGAGCCGAGCTCGAGACCGAGGACACGCCCGAGAAGGACGAGTCGGGCGACGGTGGCGAGGCGGCGAGCGGCCGAAACGGCGGCGCCGGCGTGGACGCCGGGGAGGGCGTGGCCGCCGCAAAGAGCTTGAGGCGACCTTCGACCACGGTGAGAACGACGGCTACGGCCTCTGGCTCGATCCGGCGGTCAAGGACAACCCGGTGTACAGCGAGCACTGGGCTGGTAAGCGTGAGGTAACGGTTCGCATCGATGCGGATCAGATCGTCATCCGGCGGCCCGCCGATCGACGCTCGGAGAGCGCCAGCCAGGCCTCCGACTCAATTGACGATGGTCGGGCGAGCTGACCGCCTGCGGCGAATCTAAGATGTTCCGGCCTGCTGGACGGCTCTCGGGCGCAGCGGGGCGTTGGCGCGTTGGCTGGCCGCAGGCGGACGGGTCGAGCTTGCCGGTGAGCTTCCAGACGGTGACTGGGCCGCTGCGGATGATTGGGGCTTTGCTGCCGGGTCCCCGCGGAGCCAGGCTGCCTCGGGGGAGCTGATTGGGGCGCTGGTGTGGATGAAGTTGAGGAAGGGGGAGGTGACCAGGTATTCGAGGTTGGCGGCGTTGACGGCGGCTGCGGAAGGCGGCGCAGGTGGGGATCGCGTTGTAGGCGCCGTGGGGGCCCTTTTCGCCGAGATAGACGACTCGGTTGGAGAGGTCGGTGCCGTAGAGGCCGTACTGGAGGAAGCCGGCGGTGGTGCCTGCGATGCCGATGCGGGTGTCTTGGCGGTCGCGCGCCCAGCGATAGGCGGCTTCCATTTGCAGGCCGGGGATTTCGAACCCGCCGCGAAACGATCGCGCAGGTAGTGGCGCTGGAGCGGGTAGCCGATCGCAAGAGGAGCAGGGCGAGGGCGGCGAATCCTCCGAGACCACGCCGCGTCGCGAGCGTCCTCGGGATCGCGGCGCCACAGCAGACCCGCGCGGGACCGAGCCGACGAGCGAGGAGAGGCAAGGGCAAGGCCGAAGATGCGCGCCGGGTCGCGCAGGACTGCGTCGGAGCGGTCGTGAGCACAAGGACGCGAGCAGGAAGCCGAGGAGCGTCCACTCGCGCCAGCCGTGTAGACGTCGCGGCGCCAGCGGCAGCAGACCAGGCCGAGGAGGAGGGCTGGGATGACGTAGCGGATGTTGATGCTGAAGCCGACCGGGGCGCCGTCTACTCCGGCGGCGCTGAGGGGGGTGAAGAGGTAGGCGAGCAGACCCGAACAGTGCGACGGCCCCCATCCAGCGCAGGACGCTCGTCTCTGGCCCGGATCAGGGCCAGCAGGCCGCCTGCAACGCGCCCCGGCGATGACAAGCGGCCAGAGGGCGCCGAAGGCCTCGTGCAGGCCGGGGGCGAAGTAGTGGTGCCAGACGCCGGTGTCGGTGGCGTAGTGGACGATGTTGAAGTTCGGACGGCCTTCCTGCAGGCGCTCCGGATGCGGCAGCGAGATCGGCCCGATGCTCGTCGCCTGGGGCAACGGGTTGCCGGCGACGATCAGGTTGCGCAGGTACCAGTAGCCGCCGCCGAGAAGGGCGGGGACGAACCACCATCCTGCCGCAGCCCAGCGCTTGCCGGCCGGAGCAAGGACCAGCACCGCCAGGGTCAGGCCCGCGGCGATTGCCACGGCGGTCGACTTCGTGCCAACAGCAAGGCCAACGGCGAGCCCAGCCGCGGCGAGGGGCCAGCCAACGGGCAGCGAGACCCGTGCCCGCGCCCTCGCCGCTCTCCCCCGCCTTGTGGGCGGCCCAAGCGTTGACGAGGATCGCAACAGCAGCAAGTAGGAGAGCAGCAGCAACCAGATCGTTCTTCGCGGCCCCAGGCTCCCGCACGACCAGCGTGTGGCACTCCAAGACGATCGCAGCAGCGACGACCGTCAAATGCCCCCGCCCGTACGGCCGGCCGATACACCACGCAGCCAGGAAGCTCAGTGCCAGGAAGCCGAAGTTGAGGAACAGCGAGAGCGTGTCGCGATGGAGCAGCAGGATCCCAGTGGCGTGGAGCAGCTCGGAATTCTGCGGGTAGAACCAGTTCGTGAAGACGGTCTCCGTGTAGTGCAGCCCCGTGACGGAGTGGCTCTGCACCATGTCCACCGCAAACGGCATGTGGTACCAGAGCGAATCGAAGTTGAAGATCCCCCGGTCCAGTGCGTCCTTGGTCGTGAGCCCCCAGTGCGCAAACACCAAGGCGATCACCCCGACGGTCACAGGCCACGGCAGCCAAGACGCTGCTCCGGCGGGTGGCGCCGTAGGGGGGCCCGCCCCCGAGGACGCTTTAGCGACCGCAGGGGGTGGGGGGTCCCCTGCGGTGACAGGACCCGCCGGCAGCAGCGCCTTCGCAGCTGCCGCCAGAAGCAGCGACGCAGCCGACGAGGGCCCAGTCGTAAAAGAAGCCGAACGGTCCCCAGGAGCTCCCCCAGCCAGATGAGCAGGGCGATGGCGACGACCGACTCCACGAGGCGCGCTGGGGCGCCTTGCCAGCTCGGGAAGAAGCCTCCGCCGCAACCGGTACGCGCGTGAAGCCGACCGAGCCCCCGACAGCCACCAGCATCAGGACGCTAAGCGACGTACGAGCCGGCGCTAACCACGCGCTCCCCTCGGTTCCGGTGCGCTTTATGTCGTCATAGATGGCATAAAGGCGCACCGGAAGCATGGCATGCGCCTGCTAGAGGCCGCGCACGACGATCGGCGTCTCGCCGGGCGCGACCATGCCTTGGGCGCGCGCCTTGGCATCGAGCACGACCGGGTCGTCGGCGTGCTGGACCCGCCAGTGCAGGCTGGTGTTTTCGCGCTGGACCTCGTGCAGCTTCGCTTTGGCCGCGGTCGTCGCCGTGTAGGTCTTGACGAAGTCGATCACCGGGTTGAGGTAGGAGTAGAGCGACGCGAAGAGGACGAGCGTCAGGGCGACGCGGCCGACGCGGTCCCAGTTGATCCGGCTGGCGCCTCGACGGGCAGCGGGCTTGCGGCGCGCGGCCGGTTTGCGACGTGCGAGAGGCTTTGCGGGGTGTGGAACGGCGTTTGGGCCCGCTCGCGGTGCGTTTCCGCGCTTGGGCGCGTGCTGCCATGCCCGCTCCTACGAGGTCGAGCCCCGCATTCCTTCACTAAGCGGACCGCTGGTGGAACGCCTGCAAGCCGGGGAATTCAGCGGCATCCCCCAGTTCCTCCTCGATCCGCAGCAAGCGGTTGTACTTGGCGACGCGATCGGAGCGCGAGGGGGCACCGGTCTTGATCTGGCCGGCGCCGGTCGCGACGGCCAGGTCGGCGATCGTCGTGTCCTCGGTCTCGCCCGAGCGGTGCGAGATCACGGCCGTGTAGCCGGCCTCGCGGGCGATGCGGATCGCCTCCAGCGTCTCGGTCAGGGTGCCGATCTGGTTGACCTTGACCAGGATCGAGTTGCCGACGCCGGCCTCGATCCCGCGCCGCAGGCGCTCGGGGTTGGTGACGAAGAGGTCGTCGCCGACCAGCTGCACCCGCTCGCCGAGCTTCTCGGTGAGCAGCTTCCAGCCGTCCCAGTCCTCCTCGTCCATGCCGTCCTCGATCGAGAGGATCGGGTAGCGCGTCGCAGGCGTCCTCCCAGTAGGAGGCCATCTCCGCCGGCGAGAGCGAGCGGCCCTCGTGCTCGAGCACGTAGGCGCCGCCCTCGAAGACCTCGCTGGTCGCCGGGTCGAGGGCGATGAAGACGTCCTTGCCGGCCTCGTAGCCCGCCGCCTCGACCCCGGCCAGCACGGCCTGCAGAGCCGCCTCGTTGGACTCGAGGTTGGGCGCGAAGCCGCCCTCGTCGCCGACCGCGGTCGAGTGGCCGCTCGCGGCGAGGCTCTTCTTCAGCGCGTGGAAGACCTCGGTGCCGACGCGCAGGCACTCGGAGAAGCTGCTCGCCCCGGCCGGCACGACCATGAACTCCTGGAAGTCGACCGAGTTGTCGGCGTGGGCGCCGCCGTTGAGCACGTTCATCATCGGCACCGGCAGCAGCGTCGGCTCCTCGCCGCCGTAGAGCTGCGCCAGGTAGCGGAAGAGCGGCTGGCCGGCGAGCATCGCGGCCGCCTTCGCCGCGGCCAGCGAGACGCCGAGGATCGCGTTGGCGCCGAGGCGGCCCTTGTTGGGGGTGCCGTCGAGCTCGATCATCTTCGCGTCGAGCCCGCCCTGGTCGGCCGCGTCGAGCCCTGCAAGCGCCGCGGCGATCTCGCCGTTGACGTTGGCGACCGCCTGCGAGACGCCCTTGCCGGCCCAGGCCTCGCCGCCGTCGCGCAGCTCGACCGCCTCGAACTCGCCGGTCGAGGCGCCGGAGGGCACCGCGGCCAGGCCGCGCGCGCCGGAGCCGAGGCCGACTTCGACCTCGACGGTCGGGTTGCCGCGCGAGTCGAGGATCTGGCGGGCGTGAATCGAGACGATGGCGCTCATCTGAGAGCGCGCAGTCTATTGACGAGTCCGGCGCGCGCGGACTATTCGCCGGTGGCGCCGCTGGGCGGCGCCGGTCGGCGGCGGCGCCGAGCGCTTCGGGCGACGCGAGGCGCGCGGTTTCGGGCCCGCCGGTCGCGGCCGCTGAGCCAGTTTCTTGCCTTCGCGGTTCGAGCGGGCTGACCGAGCCGGGCTGCGCCGGTTTGACCTGCGTGACCAGTGCCGGGCAGGCTTCGGCCGGCGTTTTCGGATCCGCTTCGTAGCAGGCCGGGTTGGCTTCGGCCGGGCGGCCGGTCGCCCTTGAAGTTGGCGCAGCGTTCGATCTTGTAGTCCGAGGCGCAGAAGGTGCGGGATTTCCAGCGTGCTGTTGTAGTTGCGGACGAAGGCGGCGAAGTCCTGCTGTTTCTGCTGTTCGGCCAGCTGGGTGCTGATCTGCGATTTGACTTCTTCCAGCGGACTGGACTTTCTCGGGCGTGATCTTCATCACCTCGAAGACCTTGTAGCCGGTGTTGGTGCTTGAGCGGCCCTTCGACCTCGCCCTGCGGAGCGGCGAAGATCGCGGCGTGCAGCGGTTCCGGGGGCCGTGCCTTCGGCGGTGTCGTTGATCAGCCCGCCCGTTTCTTTGGCCGTCGGGTTGGTCGATTTGGCCGCGACCTTTTCCCAGCTCTTCGTCGAGTCGTCTTTTTCGAGCTCCGCCTTGGCTTCTTCGGCCTTGGCCTTGTCTTTGAAGGTGAGGACGCGCGGCTTCGCGTTTTTCTTCCTGCGTGTACTGGCTGGCCTTGGCGGCGTCGTAGTAGTCCTGGATTTCGCTCTTGCTGGGAACGCGGTTCTTCTTCGCCGATCTGTTCCTGGATCTGGGTGCTGAGGATCTGGATCTTCACCCGCTGGTTGACGTCCGCCTGCGTGTAGTGCGCTTCTTTGAGGAATTCTTCGTATTGCTTTTCGGTTTTGAAGGCCTGGGCTTTCAGTTTTTTGAGTTCTTCGGCGACTTCCTTGTCGGTCACCGAGATGCCCATTTCCTCCGCCTGGCCCTGCAGCCAGACCGCCTCGAGCAGTTCGCCCAGCGCCGTTTCCTTCAGTTCTTCGTATTTTTCGTCGCCGGGTTTGGGCACGGGTTTGACCTGGGCGGACGCGGCTGCCTGGACCAGCTGGTGGTGGAACTGCGTCTTCGGTGATCGTGCCGGTGTCTTCCGGGGCGTCTTCGACGTAGGCGACGGCGCCGGACGGGATGCTCGGGATCGCCGATGCCCTGGGCGATCGCGAAGACGACGAAGAGCAGGACGAAGAGCGCCGCGAATGCCAGCAGCGCGAGCCGCTGCAGCCCGGCCGACCTCCTCCCTTGCCGCTGATTCGAAGCCACCGATCGGGCAGCATAAATCAAATGTGAGCGCTCGGCGGGCGTCGCGGATCGCGCCGGCAACCGCAAGCACGGCGGCGAGGCGAGCCTCGGGCTCGTCCGGGCACGCGCACGCTGGCGGTCTGCTCGCGCCACTCGTACAGCGCTCCCTCGACCTTCTCGGCCAGCACGCCGGCCGCCTCGGAATCGAGCTCGACCCCGGTGACGCTGAGCCGGCCGCCGCGGAACTCGACGCTGCGGGCGCCGGCCAGCCCCAGCTCGATCCGCGCCCGCTGCAGGGCGAGCAGGTTCTCCGCCTCCGGCGGCGGCGGGCCGAAGCGGTCGCTCGAGCTCGTCGCGGATCGCCCGCAGCTCGCCCGGCTCGCGGGCGGCGGCGATGCGGCGGTGGACGTCGATCTTCGCCGCCTCGAAGGGGATGAAGGCGGCCGGCAGGTAGGCGTCGACGGGGACGTCGAGGCGGACCGGCTCCGGCGCCTCCTCCCCGTCGCCGGCGGCCTCGCGGGCAAGGCCGACCGCCTCGTCGATCATCTGGCAGTAGAGCTCGAAGCCGACCGCGGCGACGTGGCCGGACTGCTCCTCGCCGAGCAGGTCGCCGGCGCCGCGGATGTCGAGGTCGCGCATCGCGATCTTGAAGCCGGAGCCGAGCTCGGTGTGGTCGGCGAGGGTCGAGAGCCGCGCCGCCGCGTCCTCGCTCAGCGCCTCGGCCGAGGGGTAGAGCAGGTAGGCGAAGGCGCGCTCGCGAGAGCGCCCGACCCGGCCGCGGATCTGGTAGGCCTGGGCCAGCCCGAGCTGGTCGGCGCGCTCGACGATCAGCGTGTTGGCGCTGGGGATGTCGAGCCCGGACTCGATGATCGTCGTCGTCACCAGGCAGTCGGCGTCGCCGCGCAGGAAGCCGAGCATCGTCTCCTCGAGCTGGCCCTCGTCCATCTGGCCGTGGGCTTCGAGGAAGCGCGCCTTCGGCACCAGGCCGCGCAGCCGTTCGGTCACCTCGGGCAGCGAGTCGATCCGGTTGTGCAGGAAGAAGGCCTGGCCGCCGCGCTCGAGCTCGCGCTGGATCGCCTTGCCGACCAGGTCCTCGTCGTAGGGCCCGACGTAGGTGCGGACCGGGCGGCGGCCCTCGGGCGGCGTCTCGATCGTCGAGATGTCGCGCAGGCCGGCGAGGCTCATCTGCAGGGTGCGCGGGATCGGCGTCGCCGAGAGCGCCAGCACGTCGACCTTCAGCTTCAGCTGGCGCAGCAGTTCCTTCTGCTTGACGCCGAAGCGCTGCTCCTCGTCGACGATGACCAGGCCGAGGTCCTTGGCGCGCACGTCGCGCGAGAGCAGCCGGTGGGTGCCGATCAGGATGTCGACCTGGCCCGCCTCGAAGCCGGCCAGCACCGCTTTGACCTCGGCCGGCTTGCGCAGGCGCGAGACGCCCTCGACGACGAAGGGCAGGTCGGCGAGGCGCTCGCGGAAGGTGCCGAAGTGCTGCTGGGCGAGGATCGTCGTCGGCACCAGCATCATCACCTGCTTGCCGTCGGCGGCCGCCTTGACCGCGGCCCGCAGCGCCACCTCGGTCTTGCCGAAGCCGACGTCGCCGCAGACCAGGCGGTCCATCGGCTGCTCGGCCTCCATGTCGCCCTTGACCGACTCGATCGCTTCCACCTGGTCCGCGGTCTCGCGGTAGGGGAAGGCCGCCTCCATCGTCATCTGCCACTCGCCGTCGGCGCCGAAGGCGTGGCCCTTGCGGGTGCGGCGCTCGGCGTAGAGGTTGATCAGCTCGCCGGCGAGGGCGCCGGCGGCGCGGCGGGCGCGCGCCTTCATGTTCTGCCAGCGTTTGCCGCCCAGCGCCGAGAGCGCTCGGTTCGCCGCCGGCGCCGACGTAGCGGCTCAGCTTCGCCAGCTGGTCGGTGGGGACGTAGACCCGGTCCTCGCCCTTGTATTCGAGGTAGAGGTAGTCGCGGGTGATGCCGCCGACCTCGCGCGTCTCGAAGCCGGCGAAGCGGGCGACGCCGTGGTCCTCGTGGACGACGTAGTCGCCGACCCGCAGGTCGCTGAAGGCGAGGCGTCCGCGGGCGGCGCCGGGGGCGCGGGCTTCGGCGCGGCGCCGACGGTGGACGAGGCGGCGGAAGGGGTAGACGGCGAGGCGCAGCTCGGGGCTGATGAAACCCTCGCGCAGGCGCGCCTCGGCGAAGCTGAGGGCGGGGTCGGGCGAGAGGCGGCCGCCTTCGAGCAGCCTGGCGTCGATGCGGTCGAGGCCGTAGCGGGCGCGCTCGGCCTCGCCGCGGTCGTCGAAGGCGACGACGGTGCGGTAGCCGGAGCGCACCTGCTTCTCCAGCTCCGCCTCGGCCTCTTTGACGCTGCGCGCCGGGGACTCGGCGCGGGCGGCGCGGAAGGCGTCCTCGTCGTCGCTGCCGGCGGCGGTGAAGGAGAGCGCGGCGCGGGCGGCGAGCGGCTCGGCGACGTCGACGTAGAGATGGCTGGGCGTCGTCGGCGTGCATCGCCGTCGTCGCGTCCTCCCAGTGGTCGCGCAGGGCCGGCTCGATCTCCTCGGCGGCGGCGAGGATCACCGCGGCCGAATCGGGGACGAGGTCGAGCGGCGGGCCGAAGCGGTCGAGCGGCAGCACCTCGGCCAGGCTCGGCGCCTCCTTCTCTTCTTCGGCCGCCTCCATCGCCGCCAGCTCGGCCAGTTCGCGGTGCTCGGCGTCGAGCTCGGCCGCCGGCGCCAGCTCGACCCGCTCGGCGTCGCCGAGCGAGCGCTGGGTGAAGGTCGAGAACCAGCGCATCGTCTCGACCTCGTCGCCGAAGAGCTCGATCCGCACCGCGCGCTCCTCGGTGGCGCCGAAGACGTCGAGGATGCCGCCGCGGACGGCGAACTGGCCGCGCTCCTCGACCTGCTCGACCCGGTGGTAGCCGGCGCCGTCGAGGTCGCGGGCGACCGTCGCGAGGTCGATCTCCCCGCCCTGGGCGATCGCGAAGCCGGCCGGGCGCAGGGCGGCGTCGGGCACCGCCTCGGCCAGCGCCGTGGCGCTGGCGACGACCACCGCGTCGTCCTCGCGCCCGAGCGCGTCGAGAGCGTCGATCCGCAGCCCGACCAGGTGCGGCGGCGGGGTGACGTGGGAGGCGAAGCCGGTCCCGCGCGAGGGGTAGAGGCGGACGCGGCGCGGCGCCAAGTAGGCGCGCAGGTCGGCGGCGAGGTCGCGGGCGGAGCGGTCGTCGGCGCTGACGATCAGCGCCGGGCGCTCGGCGAGCCCGCGGTCGTCCTCGAGCAGCGCCGCCAGCAGCAGCGGCCGCAGCATCGCCGAGGCGGCGACCTCGACCTTCTCGCCGCCGGCGGCGGCATCGCGCACGCGGCTCGTCAGCGCGTGGACGCGCTCGTTCTCGGCGGCTATGTCTATGAGCGGACGAAGACTCATCGGGCGGCGCAGGCTACCCTGCCCGAGATGCGACTCAGACGCCTCGCCGCCGTCGGCTCGGCCCTCGGGCCTGCTCGCCCACAACGCCTTCGAGACCCGCGCCGGCGTCGGCCTCGTCTTCGAGCCGTTTCTCGACCCGCCGCGGTGCCTACGCCCTGTGGAGCGCCTACTTCCCGCTGATGCTCGGCGCCGCCGTCCGCGACGGCGAGAACGCACGCCGGCTCACCGCCTTCAGCGCCGGGATCGGGGTCGCCGGCGTCGCCGTCCACTTCAAGGCCTGGCCCTGGTCCCTGCACGGCGGCCTGCCGATGCTCGACGAAGCCGAGGGGCTGAGCGAGGACCAGCTGCCCGCCTACAACGCGGTGCTCTGGTTCTGGCTCGTCTGCAGCGCCCTCAGCCTGCCGACCGCGAACCGGCCGGGAGCGCGCCGCTTCGCGATCGCCGGCCTGCTCAACTTCCCGATCCTGCTCGCCTCCGCCCAGCACCACTTCCGCTGGGCCCGCGAGCAAGCCGAGCTCGACCCGGACCGCTGGAGCCCGGCGCTGCGCGAATAGTGAGCGCGCTCAGCCTCACATTCGACAACCTCGGCGAGGCGGCGGAACTGGAGGGGGGCGCGGTCATCGCGGAGCCGGGGCGGCACTTCACGGCGCTGGAGACCGTGCCGGAGATCCTCGCGATGCTGGCGGAGCGCGAGCTTTCGGCGACCTTCTTCGTCGAGGGGCTCAACACCGAGCTCTACCCGGACCTGCTGCGGGAGATCGATGCGCGGGGCCACGAGGTCGCCTACCACGCCTGGCGCCACGAGCAGTGGGGAGAGCTGAGCGCGGACGAGCAGGCCGAGAACCTGGCCCGCGGGCTGGTCGGCTTCGAGCGAATCGGCCTGGAGCTTGCCGGGATGCGGCCTCCCGGCAGCCTGCTCGGGCCCGGCGGCGTCGACGTCCTGCGGGCGGCGGGGCTGCGCTACTGCTCGCCGGCCGGAGAGGGTGCCAGCGCCGCGGACGGCATCGCCCTGCTGCCCTTCCAGTGGCGCGACGTCGACGCCGCCTGCACGCTGCCGGGACTGGACAGCGCGCGCGAGCAGATGACCGGCTCCGCCGACCCGGTCGACCCTCCGGCCTTCATCGCCTCGCTCACGTCCGAGATCGACGCGCTGGCCCGCAGCGGCGGCTACATCGCGATCGTCCTCCACCCCGTGATGCTGGGCTGGCTCGGCCGCGAGCAGCTCGCGACGCTGCTCGATCACATCGCAGCGGCGGTCGAGAGGGACGCGCTCTGGATCGGCCGCTGCGCCGAGTTGGCCGACCGGGTACTCACCGATCCAGCGTCCTTTGGGAACGGCACCGTGCTCGACACAGCCAGCTGGACCTAGTATCTGCCGCCATGTCCGCGCTGGGAGACGTGGCGGCGGCGATCCTGCCTCCCGAGGTGGGCGGGCCCGACCCTGAGCGGGTGGCGAGCGTCGCCAGACGGATGATCAAGCGGATGCCGGCGGCATCGCAGGCGGGACTGGGCGCGGCGCTGGTCGGACTGGAGGCGTTCTCACTGCTCCGCAACCGCCGCACGATCGGGGCCGCGACCGCCCAGCAGCGCGAAGCGCTGCTGGGCGAGATCTCCCGACTCGGCGGTTTGCCGCTGCTCGACTCGGTCAAGTCGATCGTCCTGCTAGCCCACGGCGCCGACACATTCGCGGCGGAGATCGCCGCTGTCGGCTCGCGGCACCAGCCGTCGCGTCCCGACCAGCCGATGACGGTGCTGCCGGCGGCGGAGTGGCCCCACACCTCCAGCTGCGACGCGATCGTGATCGGCTCGGGCGCCGGCGGCGCCTTCGCCGCGCGGGCGCTGGCGCGGGCCGGGCTCGACACGGTGATCGTCGAGGAAGGCGAGCGCTGGACCGTGGACCGCATCCGCAGCGCCCACCCACTCGACCGCTTCGCCGGGATCTACCGCGACGGCGGCACCACGATGGCGCTAGGCAACCCGCCGATCGCCATCCCCCTGGGACGCGCCGTCGGCGGCACCACCGTGATCAACTCGGGCACCTGTTACCGGCCGCCGACCGCGGTCGCAACGGAGTGGCACCGCGAGCACGGCATGGCCCTCGCTGACCTTGAGCTGCTCGGACCGCGGATCGCCGATGTCGAAGCCACGATCGGCGTCGCCCCAGCGCCGATGGAGGTGCTGGGGCGAAACGGCGAACTCGCCCTGGAGGGCGCGGCGGCGCTGGGCTGGAAGAGCGCACCGCTGCGTCGCAACGCGCCCGGCTGCCGCGGTGCCTGCCAGTGCGCGATCGGCTGCCCCAACAACGCCAAGGGCGGCGTCCACCTCAACGCCCTGCCGCAGGCCTGCGAGGCCGGGGCGCGGATCGTCACCGGACTGCAGGTGAGGCAAGTGCTGAGCGAGAGCGGCCGGGCGACGGGCATCGTCGGCCGCTCCGCCGACGGCCGCGAGCTGCGGATCTCGGCGCCACTGGTGGTCGTCGCCGCCGGCGCGATCCCGACCCCACCGCTGCTGCGCCGCAGCGGGCTCGGCGGCCACCCCCGGCTCGGCCGCAACCTCTCGATCCACCCCGCCACCGGAATCACGGCTGGTTTCGATGAGAAGGTGGTGCCCTGGAGCGGCGTGATGCAGAGCGTCGGGATCGAGGAGCTGCACGGCGAGGGGGTGCTGATCGAGGCCACCGGCAGCCCGCCGGGGATGGGCGCGATCTCCGCCCCCGGCTACGGCACCCACTTGCTGGGCCGCCTCGACCGCGCCGCCAACCGGGCGATGCTCGGCGCGATGATCGCCGACGAGCCATCCGGCCGGGTCTTCGGCGCCCGCGCCCCGATCGTCTCCTACAACCTCGCCAAGGACGACGAACGCCGCCTCGCGATCGCGGTCGAGGCGATGGCGCGGGTGATGCTGGCCGCTGGCGCCAGCGACGTCGAACTCGGCGGCGGCGCGCCGCCAGTGCGCTCGGAGGCCGAGCTCGAGGCGGCGATGGGGCGCCTCGACGTGCGGCGCCTGCGCCTCGCAGGCTTCCACCCCAGCGGCACCGCCGCAGCCGGCTCAGACCCCGCTCGTCACCCCGTCGACCCCGAAGGCCGCCTGCGCGGCGTCGAGGGCGTCTGGGTCGCCGACGGCTCGATCCTCCCCAGCTGCCCCGGGGTCAACCCCCAGGTCTCGATCATGGCGATGGCGATCGGCGTAGGCGAAGCCGCCGCCCAGCGTCACTAGCCCAGGTGCAACGTCTTACGTCCCTGGGAAGACCACAAAACGTTGCACCTGCTCGTCGAAGTTAGCCGACGACCTTGAATTTCCGCTTCGCCGGCGTCGGGTCGACCTTCTTGCCCTTCAGGGCGCGAACCTTGAAGACGTGCTTGCCGGGCTTCAAGCCTTTGTATTTCTTCGGCGACTTGCAGGCCTTGAACTTCCTGCGGTCGAGCTTGCATTCGAACTTCGAGCCCGCCACGTTGGAGACGAACTTGAAGCGCACGCTCCGGGAGTGGATCCGGCCTCTGGGGCCCTTGGTGATCCTCGTGTCGGGCGCGACGGCCTGTGGCTTCTTTGGCTTTTTCGGCTTCGGCTCCTTCGGCTTTGTTTCTTTCTGTGCTTTCGAGCCTTCTTCGACCGTTTTCGGCGCCGGCTCGGTCGTCGCGAAAGCCAGCTCGGAGGTGCCTTCGAGCGCGGACTGGGTCGCCGCGATCCGCGTTTCGCCCGGGATCGCTGCGGCATAGGTGACGGTCCAGTTGCCGCTGCCGTCGGCTTTCGCCATGCCGAGGAAGGACTCGATCTCACCCGGCGAGGCGGTCGCCTTGCGGAAGACCCTCACTTCGGCGCCCGGCAGCGCCCCGCTGCCGCTCGCGCCGCTCAGTTTGGCGCTGTCGATTTTGGGTGCCTGGATGCCGTCGTTTGGTCCCGAGACGCTGTTGCCGGGGCCGTTGGCACCGAGGTCGATGAAGAGGCCGCCGTTGGCGGCGCCGAAGTTCCTCTTGATCTGGGTGTCGGTGTCTTCGGGGTCGACGACCTCGATCGCATCGCCGCCGTTGCCGGCGATCTCGTTTTCTTCGGATTCGAGGTCACCGCCGATCAGGGTGCCGGTGCCAGTTGCGCCCTCGATCCTAATTGCCGCTTGGCCCGCTCCTTCGATCAGATTGCCGACCAGCAGGTTGTTTTCGTTTTCGATCAGAACGGCGTTGCGTTCGGGATTGAGGATCGTGTTTTCTTCGATCACGTTGCCGCCCGGCGCGGCTGCCGCCCCGAAGGTGAAGATGCCGTACTGGCCTTCTTCGATCGAGTTGCCGGCGATGTCGGCGCCGCCGAATCGCTGCTCTATCCCGATCCCGCCATCGATACGGATTGTGTTGCCTTCGACGGTCTCCCGGCCGGTGCTGTTGAGCGAGAAGAGGAAGATCGCGCTCGAGCCGGTGCCGGCGACCCCGGCGCCGCCCGGACGGCGCCCGATCACGTTGCCGAGAGCCTGGAAGCCGTCGCTGTTTTCCTGGTAGATGCCGAAGCTGCCGCCGGCTATGTAGTTGGCGTCGCCGGCGGCCGTGCCGCCGACCGTGACGTCTTCGGCGGCGCCGGCGAGGATGTCGAAAATCGGGCCGGCGGAGACGGTCGTGACCCCGCCGGAGTTCAATCCGACGTAGTTGCCGTTCACCGTCGTCGGCCCGCTTGCGGGCAGCTCGTTCTGGCCGATGCCGTCGCCGACGAGGTCGATCGCGGTGCCGATCGACCCGGAGACCACGTTGCAGCCGCCGTCGCAGGCCGGGTCGTCACCGCCCCGCCTTCGACGGTGGTGCCGACCTGGTCTCCGTTGGCTTCGAAGGCGATCGTGTCGGTGATCTCGATGTTCTTGCCGTTGGCCGCCTGTGTGGCGCCGTCGGGTTTGACGCCGAAGTAGTTGCCGAGGACGTCGGCGTTGCTGGCCCCCTCGATGTCGAGGCCCTCGAAGGAGTTGTTGGCGATGACGTTGCGGTCAGCGGCGTTGACGCCGCCGATCGTGGCGTCGTTCGATTCTGGGTCGAGGAAGATCCCCTTGTTGTTAGTCCCCGTGCCGCCGTCGAGTTTCACGCCGATCCAGTCGTCGCGCACCTTGAGGGTTGCGGAGCTGTTGATCACGTTGATCGCCGCCGCGCCGGCGCCGCCCGCGACGCCGGTGATGGCGAGTCCCTCGATTTCGACGCCGTTGGTGTCTTCGACAATCAGCGCCGAGCCGGCGGCTGGGCCATTGACGCCCGCGCATGGGCCGGGGACCCCGGCTTCGGTGGCGCACTGACCACCGCTGTCGCCGTCGATGTGAGCTGGATCTTTGATCGCCGGCAGGCTGGTCGCGATCGCGATCGTGTCTTCGAGCTGGCCGTTGAATGCGCCGGCGAATTTGATTTCGTCGATGACTCCGGTCGATTTGTTCGACTCTTCGATCGCGGCGCGCAGGGTGCAGGTGTTGAGCGACGTTTTGCAGACCCCGTCTCCGGTTTCGTCGGTCTGGTCACCGATGCTGTCGACGGTGTAGACCGCTGCCGATGCGGAAGGCGGCAGGGCGAGCAGGCAGCCGGCAACGAGCAGAACGGACGCGAGGAGTTTCAATCGACCCTCCGGGGGCGGTGGTGGACGGACCGCTCGACCTTACCCAGTGCCGCGGCGATTGCGCAAGCGCTGCTAGCCAAACGGGCTAGCCGGTGTACGGCAAGCCAGGCCCGCTGCGCTGCCACTCGACCTGGCCTACACCCTCGGCGGCCGAGCGACCCTCGACGTCGTCCCACTCGTGCAGCATGCGCTTGAGGCGGGAGACGGCCTCGGGTGGGTGCGCCGCGACCTCGCCCGCGAGGCCGAGCGCCGACTCCTCCGTCCCCGCGCCCGGCGCGACGCGGTTGACCAGGCCGAGGCGCAGCGCCTCGTCGACGCTGACCGTGCGCGAGGAGAGCAACAGGTACTTGGCGGTGGCGAGGCCGCAGAGGGTGACCAGGCGGGCCGGGCCGACGGGGACCCCGAGCGCCGCGCCGGGGAAGCGCATGCGCAGGTTGGAGCCGCCGACCCGCATGTCGCAGGCGATCGCGATCTCGGCGCCGCCGCCGACCACGTCGCCGTGACAGGCGGCGATCGTCGGCTTGGGGAAGGCGACGATCTGGTCGTAGACGTCGGCGAAGAGCTGCATGCGGCGGACCTTGCCCTCCTCGTCGAGCTCCTCCTTAACGTCGGCGCCGGCGGAGAGGCCCATGTGGTCGGCGGAGCTGATGACGAGGACGCGGACCGCCTCGTCGGCGCGGGCCACGGCGATGTGCTCGAGCAGCTCCAGCAGCATCTGGGTGTCGATCGCGTTGCGGGACTTGGGACGTTCCAGGCGCAGGACCGCCACGCCCTGCTCGTCGACCTCGTAGCTCGTCACCGCCGCATCGGCACTCACGGGCTGGAATCTATTCGCCGAGCTGCGCGACCAGCTTCTCGGTCTCGTTGGCGGACGCGCTCGATCAGCGCCGCGACCTCCTGGCGCGGCTCGCGGAAGCGGCCGAGCACGTAGGAGGCGACGACCTCGGGGTCGCTCGAGTCGGGACGGCCGACGCCGACCCGCACGCGCCAGAACTCGGCATCGCCGAAGCCGCGTTTGAGGCTCTTGAGGCCGTTGTGGCCGGCGAACCCGCCGCCCAGGCGCGTCCGCACCTCGCCGAAGGGGAGGTCGATCTCGTCGTGGAGGACGACGACCCGGTCGAGCGGGACCTTGAGCGAGCCGCGCGCCGGCCCGGCGGAGTCGCCGGAGACGTTCATCTGGGTCTGCGGCAGCAGGATCGCGACCCGCGGGCCCCCCGGCCCGGCCCGGCCTTCGCTCAGCAGGCCGCCGAACTTCGTCTTCGCCTTCGGCAGGTCCCAGCGCCGCGAGAGCTCGGCCGCGATCTCGAAGCCGACGTTGTGGCGGGTGGCGGCGTAGCGCGCACCGGGGTTGCCGAGGCCGACGATCAGGATTCGATCGCCCTGCTGCTCGCCCTCGCCGCGCTCGGCCCGGCGGCGGCGAAAGATCGACAGGGTTACTCCCCGCCGCCCTCGCCGGAGTCGCCGCCCTCGTCCTCGCCGCCCTCCTCGGCAGCCGGGGCCTCACCCTCCTCGCCAACCAGCTCGGCCTCCTCCTCGACGGCGGGCTCGGGCTCTTCCTCGACGCGCGGCGGCGAAAGCGTGGCGATCGTCACCTCGTCGGGCTCGTCGGCGACCAGGGTGACGCCCTCGGGCACGGAGAGCGCCGAGAGCTGCAGGGTGTCGTTGATCTCCATCGCCGAGACGTCGGCGACGAGGCGGTCGGGAATCTCGGTGGGCAGCGCTTCGACCGTGACCTCGCGGGTGACATGCTCGAGCACGCCGCCGCCTTTGACGCCGGGCGCGACCTCGGCTGCCCTCGAGCTCGACCGCGACCTCGGCCTGGATCGCCTCGTCGAGCCGCACCTCCTGCAGGTCGATGTGCTGGAGGCTGCCGCGCACGGGGTGCAGCTGCTGCTCCTTGACCACGACCGGGACGGCTTTGCCGCCCTCGATCTCGAGGTCGAACAGCGCCGCGCCTTCGCCGAGGACGTTGCGCACGTCGCGTTCGGCGACCTGGAAGGGCCGCGCCTCGGAGCCGCCGCTGTAGACGACGCCGGGCACGAGGCCCTCGCGGCGCAGGCGCCGTGAAGTGCGCGAGCCGAACTCGGTCCGCGGCGCTGCCTTCAGTTTTTCGCGTGTCTGGGCCACTCGGACGGGAGAGGATAGAGAAACGGCCGCTATGACACCCTTCGGACGTGGCTGACGAGAAGATCCCCAAGGGCCGACTGCGCCGCTCGGCCAAGCTGGGCTCGATCGTCGGCGTGCAGGGCGCCCGCTACGCCGGCACCAAGGCGACCAACGTCGGGCGCTCCGAGGAGTCCAGCAAGGAGCGGCTCGAGCAGCGCCATCTGGAGACGGCGATCAAGATGGTCGGCGCGCTGGGCCAGATGAAGGGCGCGGCGATGAAGCTCGGCCAGTTCGCCTCCTTCATCGACACCGAGTTCATCCCCGACGAGTACCGCGAGATCTACCAGGAGCAGCTGGCGAAGCTGCGCACCGAGGCGCCGGCGATGCCCTGGGAGAAGGTCGTGAAGGTGCTCGAGGAGGAGTACGAGGGCGAACCGCTCTCCGAGCTCTTCGCCGAGTTCGAGCACGAGGCCTTCGCCGCCGCCTCGATCGGCCAGGTGCACCGCGCCGAGCTGCCGGACGGCCGGGCGGTCGCGGTGAAGATCCAGTACCCCGGGATCGCCGAGGCGCTCGACGCCGACCTGCGCAACGCCGGCACGATCGTCCGTCTCGCCCGGGCGCTGGCGCCAGGCCTCGACGCCAAGGAGATCGCCGCCGAGCTGCGCGAGCGGGTGATGGAGGAGCTCGACTACGAGTACGAGGCGCAAAACCAGCGCAGCTTCGCCCGCGCCTACCGCGACCACCCCTTCATCTACGTCCCCGACGTGATCACGCGGCTCTCGCGGCGCCGGGTGCTGGTCACGGAGCTGGTCGAGGGGCTCAAATTCGAGCAGGTCAAGGAGCTCCCGCACGAGCAGCGCAGCCGCTTCGGCGAGATCGTCTTCCGCGGCAGCTTCGGCTCGATCTACCACCTGCGCCACTTCAACGCCGACCCCCACCCCGGCAACTACATCCTGATGGCCGACGGCCGGGTCGCCTTCCTCGACTTCGGCATGACCAAGAAGCTCAGCCACGAGCAGATCGTGCTCGAGCAGCGCACGATCGACGCCGCCTTCCACAACGACCCCGAGGCCTTCCGCGACGCCCTGCACGAGATCGGCTTCATCAAGAACCCCTCCAAGCTCGACGCCGAACGGCTGATCGAGCACATGCTGGCGGTCAGCGGCTGGTTCGTCGAAGACCGCGAGATCGAGATCAGCGCCAGACGGGTGATGAAGATCATCGAGTCGACCAACGACCCGCGCTCGGAGTACTACGACCTGATGCGGCGCGAGTCGATGCCGGCCGACGAGCTGATGGGGCGGCGGATGGAAATCGGCGTCGTCGCCGTGCTCGGCCAGCTGACCGCGAAGCGCAACTGGCACCGGATCATGCGCGAGTGGATCTACGCCGACCCGCCCTCGACCGAGCTGGGCGAGCAGGAGTGGGAGTACTTCGAGGGAAGAGGGATGACGCAGACCCCGATCGTCGAGAAGTCGCTGGAAGGAGAGCAGCTATGAGCAGGATCAAACGCGGTTGGCAGCTGACCAAGAAAAGTTGGGCGCTGCTGCGCGAGAACCCCGAGCTGCTGCGCTTCCCGCTCTACGGCGGCGCGGCGACGATCGTCTGCGCGCTCGTCGTCGTCGGCCCCGGCATCTACCTGATCGAGAGCGACCAGACGGTCGTTGGCGGCGCGCTCGCGGTGATCGGCTTCTACCTGCTCGCCCTGATCGGCACCTACTTCAGCGTCGGCCTCGCCGCGGCCGCCAACATGATCTTCCAAGGCCAGCAGGCGACGATCGCCGACGGCCTTGCCGTCTCGCGCAGCCGCTTCTCGCAGATCGCCGGCTGGGCCGCAGTCTCGGCCGCGATCGGCCTCGTCCTCAGCGCTCTGGAGAACCAGGGCGCGGTGGGCGAGATCGTCGGCCGCGTTCTCGCCGTCGGCTGGTCCCTGATCACCTTCCTCGCCGTACCGGTGATCGCGCTCGAGGGCACCGGGCCCTTCGCCACACTGAAGCGCTCCTCCAGCCTCTTCAAATCGCGCTGGGGCGCCCAGGTGACCGGCAACATCGCGATCGGCGGCGCCGTCTTCCTCTTCGGCGTCCTGCCCTCGGCGCTCTTGATCTTCGCCGGCTTCCTGATCTGGGCCTCGGCCAGCTTCGCCGGTGCCCTGCTGCTGGTGATCGGCGTGATCGGCCTGGCGATCTCGATGCTCGTCTCCAGCGCCCTCAGCAACATCTTCGGCGTAGCCCTCTACCGCTTCGCCCTCGAC
This sequence comes from uncultured Solirubrobacterales bacterium, assembly GCA_963778715.1. Taxonomy (GTDB): domain Bacteria; phylum Actinomycetota; class Thermoleophilia; order Solirubrobacterales; family 70-9; genus VRUE01. Next base: position 7,386 of record CAVZVK010000008.1, on the reverse strand, counting down.
GGCGAGGCCGTAGGCGGCTTCACCCCCGACGAGCTCAACTCAGCCGTAAAGACCAAAGCGCGGCCGCAACGCCCCACCCACAGCCACCCCCGGCACCATCTAACCCAAACCCCACTCCGGTGCGCCTTATGTCCCCATCATATGGCACAAAGCGCACCGGAAAGACTGGTGGGGGAGAGATCTTGCTCCGGTGCGCCTTATGTCCTTATGGGGGCACGAAAGCGCACCGGAAGCTGAACCTGTGATCGCCGGGTCTGGCTGGGCAGCAGCACGGTGTCCTCTCGCGCGGCAACTACGGGGGCTCGGGATTGATGACAGCACAATCACCGCTCGGATCGCATCCGGATACCTCCAGCCGCTCTTCCGCGGAACGTTTCGCGGTTGGCCATAGAGCGATTCGAGCGACAAGGCTGGATGCTGGCCGCCGTGCTCGCCTGCGCCGACGGAACGGTGCTCTCACACGGGAGCGCCGCCGAGCTACTCGGGCTTGTGGGATAAGCAACTTCCGGTCGCCCACGTGATCCCGCCGGACTGGTCGGGACGGAAGATCGACGGAATCCGCTGGCATCGGGTGCGCCTGCCATTTCCCGACGAGATCGAAATCCGCGACGGCATTCCCTGCACCACTGTCTCCCGCACGATCGTCGATATGGCCGGGGAATCGGGCTGGGGGCAGCTGAGGAGACTCGTCGAGCAGGCGGCGATCATGCGCCAGCTCGACGTCGAAGAAATCAACATCGCGCTCTCGCGCGGTCGAAGGCGCGGCGCCCCACGACTGCGAACGATCCTGGCCCCATGGCGACAGACGCGGGAGAAGCATCCGATCGTGCGGAGCAAGCTCGAGGCGCGCTTGCTTCCCCGCCTGATCGAAGACGGGTTGCCAGTCCCCCGCACCAACGTGAAGCTCCGCGTCGAAGGACATCGCTTCGAGATCGACCTGCTCTGGGAAGACCAGCGCCTTGCGATCGAGACCGACGGCGAAGAGACGCACGGCACCCGCGCCGCCTTCCAACGCGACCGCAAGCGCGACCAAATCCTCACCGCCGCGGGCTACCGCACCGCCCGAGTCACCTGGGCGCAGGTCCGCGACGAACCCAACGCCGTAGTCCACCGCATCACCCGCATGCTCAAAACAGCCTGACCCTGTTCCGGTGTTCTTGATGCCATTTATGAGCACACAAAGCGCACCGGAACCGCCGTGGCTTGGGCTAGGTGGGACGGTCGAGGTGGGTGAAGAGGCGGGGGTCGTTGGAGACCAGGCCTGAGACGCCGGCGGCGACCAGGCGGTCCATGCGCTTGAGGTCATCGACTGTCCAGGCGATCAGCTCTACGCCAGCGAGCTCGGTGATGCGGGCGAGGCGGGGGCTGACGAGGGGGTGGTAGACCCACATCGACTCGACTCCGAGCTTGGGGAGCTCCATTGCCGCGAGGCCGGGCAGGCGGTGGCGCATCGCGACCATGACCGCCAGCATCGGCGCCTTGGCCCAGCGCTTCGAGGCCCAATCCTTGGTCACCTTGGGATAGGTCCAGCCGCGGCGCAGGCTCGGCTCCAGCTCCTTGATCGCGGCCGAGCGAGTACAGCTCCATCGTCGAGATCATCGCCCGGCCGATCAGGTCGCGCTCCTGCAGAGCCGTGACGATCTCCTCCTCGCGGCCCGGCAGCTTGATGTCGACGTCGATCTCGACTCGGTCGAGCGGCGGCTCGAGGAAGGCGTCGAGCGCTTCGCTAAGGGTCAGCGGCTGGCGCCGTTCGGCGTCAGCCCAGTCGTGGGCGACGACCAGCTCGGCTCGCTGCTCGAGCGGCAGGTGGGCGTCGCGCAGCCAGAGCACGTCGAGCTCGATCGTGTCGACGCCGTGCTCGACCGCGGCATGGAAGCTCTCGATCGTGTTTCCGGGCGCGATCAGGTCAGCGCCCTTGTGGCCGACCAGCCGCAGGCCCTCGGGCGGCACTAGAAGAGCTGGTTCTCGCCGGCGAAGATCTCGGAGACCGAGTCGTCGGTGAAGATGCGGCGGATTGAGTCGGCGAAGGTGCCGGCGGTGGAGAGCACTTTGATGTTGTCGGGGGCGCCAGGGCGCAGCGGGATCGTGTCGCTGACGACGATCTTCTCGATGTTGGAGCTCTCGAAGGCGAGGCGCTCGTAGGCGGGGCCGGAGAAGACGCCGTGGGTGGCGCAGGCGATCACCCGGGCGGCGCCCTCGTCGAGCACTGTCTGGGCGGCGGCGCAGAGGGTGCCGGCGGTGTCGATCATGTCGTCGACCAGGACCGCGGTCTTGCCCTTGACGTCGCCGACCACGTAGCCGATCTCGGCCACCTGCTGGGCCGGGCGCTCCTTCTCCATCACCGCCCAGTGGGTGCCGATGCGGCGGGCGAAGTTGCGCGCCGTCTTCACCCGGCCGGCATCGGGAGAGACGATCACCAGGTCCTCGGCTGGGTGCTGGTCGGCAAACCACTGGGTCAGCATCGGCATCGCCGTCATGTGGTCGACCGGGACGTGGAAGAAGCCCTGTACCTGGCCGGCGTGGAGGTCCATGGTGAGGACGCGGTCGACGCCGACGCCCTCCAGGCACTTGGCGACGATGCGGGCCGAGATCGGCTCGCGCGGGGCCGACTTCTTGTCCTGGCGGGCGTAGCCGTACCAGGGCATGACGGCGATGATGCGGTGGGCGGAGGCGCCCTGGGCGGCGTCGATCATCGTCAGCAGCTCGATCAGCGAGTCGTTCGGCGTCATCCCCGAGTGCTCGTTGGCGCAGGTCGACTGCACGATGAAGACGTCGGCGCCGCGGATCGACTCCTCGTAGCGGCAGTAGACCTCGCCGTTGGCGAAGGTCTTCAGCGTCACCTGGCCGAGGTCGACGTCGAGCTTGCCGGCCACCTTGGCGGCCAGCTCCATCGAGCTGCGGCCGCCGAAGACCATCATCCGCTTCGAGTAGTCGTGGGTGATGTGGGTCGCTGCCACTGCCTCGGGACGCTGCTCGATCGTGCTCACGGGGTCTTCTGCTCCTCTTGCATCTTCGCCGCCTTGCGCTCGGCGTAGCCCTCGATGTTCCGTTGCTCGTTCTCGCTCACCGCGAGCGCGCCCTCGGGCACGTCGCTCTTGATCACTGCACCGGCGCCAGTGTAGGCGCCGTCGCCGACTTCTACCGGCGCGATCAGCATCGTGTCAACGCCGATGCGGGCGTTCTCGCCGATCGTAGTCCGGTTCTTGCGGAAACCGTCGTAGTTGGCGGTGATCGAGCCGGCGCCGAGATTGCTGCCGGCGCCTACGTCGGCGTCGCCGACGTAGGCCAGGTGGGGCACCTTCGCGCCCTCGCCGATCTTCGAGTTCTTGATCTCGACGAAGGCGCCGGCCTTGGCGCCCAGCGGCGAGCTCGGCGCCGGGGCGCAGGTAGGCGAAGGGGCCGACGTTGGCGCCGTCGCCGACCTGGCATTCGACCAGGTAGGAGTGCGGGACGCTGACGCCCTCGCCGAGGTGGCTGTCGATCAGCGTCGTCAGCGGCCCGACCGTGGTGCCGGCGCCGACCGTGGTGGCGCCGCGCAGGCTGGTGCCCGGCTCGATCCGCGCGTCGGCGGCGATCTCGACGTCGACGTCGACCCAGGTCGATGCGGGATCGACGACGGTGACGCCGGCGAGCATGTGGAGCTCGAGGATGCGGCGGCGTGCCTCCACCTCAACGGCGGCGAGATCGGCGCGGTTGTTGACGCCCATCGTGACGCCGAGGTCGTCGGAGAGGTGAGCGGCGACGGTGTGGCCGGCCTCGCGCAGGGCCGGAAAGACGTCGGGCAGGTAGTACTCGCCCTGGGCGTTGTCGTTGGAGAGGCCGGCCAGCGCCGCGGCGAGGGGCGCTGCCTGGAAAGCGTAGGTGCCGGCGTTGATCTCGCGGATCGCCAGCTGCTCGGCGGTCGCGTCGCCTGCCGCCTTGGCCTCGACGACGCGCTCGACCTCGCCGTTCTCGTTGCGGACGACCCGACCGTAGGAGCCGGGATCGTCAAGCTCGATCGTCAGCAAGGTCGCGGCGGCGCCGGAGGCGGCGTGAGCCTCGAGCAGGTCGTTGATGTTCTCGGCAGTGATCAACGGGTGATCGCCGGAGAGCACCAACACGGCCTCAGCTTCTTCGATCAGCGGCAGCGCCGCGCGCACAGCCCCGCCAGTGCCATTGGGCTCCGGCTGCGTGACGATGCGGACTTTGTCCGGCAAGCCGGGAACGCTGTTTTCCTTCGGCGAGTCGATCGCCACGACGTTCCACTCCCCCCCGACGGCCTCACGCGCAGCCTCGATCGGCCAAGCGACCATCGGCCTCCCGCAAACGGGATGCAGCATCTTCGGCGTCGAGGAACGCATGCGCGTGCCCTCTCCCGCCGCCATGACGAGCACAAGGGGAGACTCCACTCCCAGATCGTAGTAGCGGCGCGAAGGTCCTGCCGCCGCGCTATGCGCGCGAAAGGTCTCGCCCGACCAGGGCAACGCTCGTCAACGTCCAGCCGGCGAAGATCAGGTCGATGCCAACCAGGAGCCCGATAGCCCAATCGGCGCTGCTGGGGAACTTGGCCAGGACGAGGATGCCGATCAGCAGTCCCGCTACGCCGCTGAGGCCGACCAGGCCGGCGCCCCGCTGGCCCCGCCCGGCGAAGGCGACAGCGATCCGGGTCAGGCCCATGAAAAGGAAGTAGATGCCGAGAATCAGGGTCAGGGTGAGCGTGCCGTTGTGCGGTTCGACGATCAGCCAGAGGCCGACGATCACGGTCAGCAGCGCCCAGAGCAGACGCAGGATCACGCTGCCGATCGAGTGCGCCATGAAGGCGCCAGCGATCAGGAACGCGCCGGCGATGACCAGGACCCAGCCGATGAAGATCGCCGTCCCGACCGAGGCGACCGCGGGCACGAGGATCGCGATGCACCCGATGACGATGGCGACGATCCCGATCGCCATCAGCGCCTTCCAACTGCGCTGCAGCCCCTTGCGAACCTCTGGGTCCATGGCGGGAGTCCCCATCTCCATATCCAAGGACCCTAGGCTGCCTTTCGGACGCAATCACGCCGCGGCGTCAGCCGCACGGGCTTCGGCCTTTTCACGCTCGATCTGCCGCTCGTAGAACCGCACCCACTTGCGCACAGCGTTGTCGGAGACGCCGTACTTGCGACCAACCGCAAGGTAGCTCGTCGCCTCGATCTCTCTCAACAGCTGCTCATATGGTGGGCGCTCGGCCTTGCGTGCGTCTGGCGTTGGAACGCCACGGAGGCCGGCGCGCCGTCCACGAAGGGCAGATCGATCCCAGCGAACGCCACACGAACGGGAGCAATAGCGCTGCGTCGCGTAGCTCGGGACAAAAGCCTTATCGCACCGCAGGCACTGGCGGATGGCGCGCTCGATCCGATTTCTACGTCCGCAGTGGGTATCGAGAGTCGCCGCGCAATTGGGGCAAACGATCCGAAGATTCTCCAGTCGGTGGTCATCCCGGACTCCGTTGACGTGATCGAGGATCATCGACATCGGCCGACCTCGCCACATCTCGCCCAGGCCACAGAGCTCACATTGCGGCTTCTTAAGGCCGCCTGCGAAAAGACGACGCTTGAGGTGGCTACGGGAGTAAGTCGATCGCTCGACGAGGATCTCGGCGAGGGGCTTCTGCCCCTGCTTCAAGTTGTTCTGCCGGGCAGCGGCCGGATCGAAGTGATCGGTGGATATCTCCCAGATCCCGGCATATTTCTTGAGGATCCGCCAGGCGCCGCCCGTTGGGCAAAGGCCCAGTGCTCGCAGGCTCTCAGCCCATGACTTCGAGGCTGCAATTGCAGCCCTGGCCTCTTCCTCGGTGTAGCTGAGACGCCTCCCCGGCACCGAGACAGTCTCGCATTTACCTCAGACAGAAAGCTTCATTTCGAACCCAACAGCTGAGGGCTTACCTACGGGGTTCGAAATGAAGCTCTCTGTCTCAGGTAAATGCGAGATTGTCTCAGATACAGGGGAGGCGTCTCAGCTACACCCAGGAAGAGGCCGGGCTTCAGGGGCAGCCTCGAAGTCATGGGCTGAGAGCCTCGGAGCCGTGGGCCTTTGCCCAACGGGCGGCGCCTGGCGGATCCTCAAGATTTGTTCCGGGATCTGGGAGATATCCACCGATCACTTCGATCCAGCCCGTGCCCGGCAGATCAACTTGAAGCAGGGCGGGGGCCTCGCCGAGATCCTCGTCGAGCGATCGACTTACTCCCGTAGCCACCTCAAGCGTCAGCCTTTTCGCAGGCGGCCTTAAGAAGCCGCAATGTGAGCTCTGTGGCCTGGGCGAGATGTGGCGAGGTCGGCCGATGTCGATGATCCTCGATCACGTCAACGGAGTCCGGGACGTCCACCGACTGGAGAATCTTCGGATCGTTTGCCCCAATTGCGCGGCGACTCTTGATACCCACTGCGGACGTTAAATCGGATCGAGCGCGCCATCCGCCGTGCCTGCGGTGCGATAAGGCTTTTGTCCCGAGCTACGCGACGCAGCGCTATTGCTCCCGTTCGTGTGGCGTTCGCTGGGATCGATCTGCCCTTCGTGGACGGCGCGCAGGCCTCCGTGGCGTTCCAACGCCAGACGCACGCAAGGCCGAGCGCCCACCATATGAGCAGCTGTTGAGAGAGATCGAGGCGACGAGCTACCTTGCGGTTGGTCGCGAGTACGGCGTCTCCGACAACGCTATGAGGAAGTGGGTGCAGGGCTACGAGCGGCAGATAAAGCAAAATTTGTAGGAAAAGGCCGAAAACCGTGCGGCTGACGCGGCGGCGCGTGATTGCGTCCGAAAGGCAGCCTAGGGTCCTTGGATATGGGGATGTCGGGGACTCCCGCAGTGGACCCAGAGAAAGGGGAGGGGCTGCAGCGCAGTTGGAAGGCGCTGATGGCGATCGGGGTCGTTGCCGCCATCGTCATCGGTTGCATCGCGATCTAGGTGCCCGCGGCACCCTCGGTCGGGACGGCGATCTTCATCGGCTGGGTCCTGGTCATCACCAGCGCGTTCCTGATCGCTGGCGCCTTCATGGCGCACTGAATCGGCAGCGTGAGTCTGCGTCTGTTAGGCGCTGCTGACCGTGAATGTCGGCCTCTGGCTGATCGTCAAACCGCACAACGGCGCGCCGCTCACCCTGACCCTGATTCTCGCGTGCTTCTTCCTTTTCATGGGCCTGACCCGGATCGCTGTCACTTTCGCCGGGCGGGGCCAGGGACCACGGCCTGGTCGGCCTCAGCGGCGGGCGTAGCGGGACTGCTGATCAGCATGCTCGTCCTGGCCAAGTTCCCGGCGGCGCCGATTGGGCTATCGGGCTCCTGGTTGGCATCAACCTTGATCTTGGCCGGCTTGGACGTTGACGAGCGTTGCCACTGGTCGGACGAGACCTTTCGCGCGCATAGCGCGGCGG